>JAKIVX010000015.1 GCA_022750335.1 Thermoplasmata archaeon
CCCGGGGCGTCTACTACTCCCACCGGGACCTGGGGCTGCTCCTCGACCAGTTCCAGAAAGGCTCCCCGTTCTTCCTCTACTCCGGTCGGGGTCCCTCGGGTCCGCTGCACACTTCCCACCTGGTCTCGTTCGACCTCTGCCGGTGGCTGCAGAAGACCCTCGGGGTCCGGATGTTCATCCAGATCACGGACGACGAGAAGTTCTGGGCGCGCTCCGGACTCACCCGTGAGGAGACGGCCTACTGGGGGATGGAGAACCTGTACGACATCCTCGCACTCGGGTTCGACCCGAAGCGGACCCATGTCTTCTTCGATTCGCGCTCGATCGCCGCGATGTACCCGCTCGCGATCCGGGTCGCGAGAAAGATCCCCTACTCGACCGTGAAGGCGGTGTTCGGCTTCGAGCCGAGCACGAACATCGGACTCGTTTTCTACACCGCGCTCCAGACCGTACCCTGCTTCTGGCCCTCGTGGGCCGAAGGTCGGTCGGTCCCGTGCCTGATCCCCTGCGGGATCGACCAGGACCCCCACTTCCGCGTCACTCGGGACATCGCCGAAGGGCTCGGGTACCCCAAACCGGCGTTGCTGCACAGCCAGATGCTCCCCGGTCTCCTCGGGGAGAACGCGATGAGCACCACCGGCGACCGGGAGGACAACGCCCTGTTCCTCAACGACAACCACTCGACGGTGGAACGCAAGGTCCGCGGGGCCTTCACCGGGGGGCGCGCGACGGTCGAGGAGCAACGCCGGCTGGGAGCCACCCCCGAGATCTGTTCCGTCTGGGCGCTGTGGAGGACTCGCTTTGCCAAGGACGACCGGGAATTCCAGGACGTGACCCGGGACTGCCGTTCGGGTGCGCTCCTGTGCGGGGAGTGCAAAGGGCGGGTGCTCGAGCGGATCCACGCCTTCTACGCCGAGCACGCCGAAGCGCGGATCAAGGTCCAGAGTTGGGCCGAGTCGACCATCATCACCGAGGCCCCCAAGGCCCTGTAAGCCGACGCTACAGGATCTCCGGTCGACCGTCGGAGCCGCGGGTCCGGGGACGTACCGACGCCGGGTAGGTCTCCTCGGGGAGTTCGGGCCCCCCGTTGACGGCCGTGAGCAGGCGGAGCATGGGACGGAAGAGGGAGTTCTGCGCCCGCGTCGGGTCGAGGGTGTAGGCGCGTTCGTACGCCGCGACGGCGGCATCCTCGTCCCCGAGGCTCAGCAGGGAGAGCGACAGGTCGAGCCAGCTCTTCGCCTCGCGCGACCCTTCGCGGGCGCCGGCCTCCTCCACATGGTCGTCGAACGGGGGGCGCGGCGTCGGGTCGTTCTCGTCGGCGGGGATCGAGCGAGAGAGAACGAGGGCCCGCTCGAAGGCGACGGAGGCGCTCGGCTCCTCGCCGGACTCCGCGAGCGCCACTCCGAGACGGTGCCAGGCGACCATATCGTCCGGCGCGAGGGCGACGGCGCGTCGGTACGCACTGGCGGCGTCGGTCCACTCCTCGCGGAGCGAGCGCGCCACCCCCAGGTGGAACCAGGCCTCTCCGTTCGCCGGAGCGAGCTGTATGGCCCGGGCGAGGGCCGCCTCGGCCTCCGCAGCCCGGCCGATGTGCGCGAGACTGATCCCGTAGTACGACCAGGCGGAGGCGTCGTTCGGCTCCTCTCGGATTACATCCAAGAACGCCCGCACGGCGCGGTCGTACTCCCCCCGAAGGAGATAGTGAACCCCAAGGTCGGCGCGCTGGTTCACACCCGGTCCGGGAGGCCGAGGGCCACCGGAGCCAAAAGGATGATGCCGGACCTGCCGCCCGCCGGCGGCGGAGCCTCGATGGTTATCCGACTTCGAAAATGAGGTGACCGAGCCCCTTATATGGCCCGAATATCCATGCGGCGACAGAGGAATCCGCGAGCCGGTCCCAATCGAGCGTCCCGCCCGTCCTACTTTTGCGACGAGTGTCCGCGAGACTGAGTAAGCTCCAAGGTTCCCACGCAACGCGAAACGCGAAGCAAAGAAGGCGAGACCGATGGTGGACAAACCCCTGACAAAAGTGCGAGACCTGACGCCGAACTCGAAGCAAGTGAACGTGCTGGCCAAAGTGATCAGCATCGGAGAGCCGAAAGAGGTCATGGGCAAGTTCGGCGACCCCCGGAAGGTGTGCGAGGCCGTGGTCGGCGACGACACGGCGGTCATCACCCTGTCCCTGTGGAACGAGCAGATCGGCTCGATCCAAAAGGACGAGGTCATCCTCGTGGACAACGGCTACGTGTCCCTCGTTCGCGGACACATGCGCCTCAACGTGGGACGCTACGGCAACCTCTCGAAGTCGACGGAGGCTCTCGGCGAGATCAACCAGACGCTCGACATGAGCCAGCAAGAGTTCGAGAGCGAGCGCCGGTCGTTCGGCGGCGGCGGTGGCGGTGGCTACCGTGACCGCGGCGGAGGCGGCGGTGGCGGCGGCGGACGCTACGGTGGCGGCGGTGGCGGCTACGGTGGCGGCGGTGGCGGCGGCGGCACGGGTGGCGGCGGAGGCGGCCGGGAACGGTCCGACTCCTACAAGCGCTACTAGATCCGACCCCCCCTACGGACCTACACCCCCCAACCTTTTCCCCCGCCCCTCTGGGCGGGGGCCCCCCTCGCCGGAGAGTCTAAGTAGGGCCCTCCGCTCTCGCGCTCTCGTCCATGGCCGACGATCCGCACGAGCTCGTTCTCTACGTCCAATCCAAAAAGGCGGTCACGACCTTCTACCGTCCTCCGTCCCAGTCTCCGGCGGGAGGCTCCGTCCCTTCCAGCCCCGGTCGCGCCCCGGACGAGGAGTCCGTCAGCGACACCCCGGTCTTCTTCCTCTCCGACGATCAGGCCCGCTGCGTCGCGCACGTCGAGGAGACGGCCGCCCACCGAGGCTACCGCGTCCGCGTCGTCGACGTGGAAAAGGTGGGACGCCTCGAACGCCTCGTGGCCGAACGGCTGCGGGGCGTCCAGAACTTCCCGGTCCTCATCTCCCCGAAAGGCCCGCGGCTCGAAGGCGTCGACCAGTACACCGACGAGAAGCTCGCGGAGCTCATGCCGACCGAACTGAAGAGCGTCCGCGCGTTCGCCTACCTCAAGGTGCGGGGCGGAGACCTGGACCGCATTCGGGCGCTGCTCGAGACCCTGCCCGAAGTGAAGGAGATGCATTTCCTGACGGGCGACTGGGACATCCTGGTCGTGCTCGAGTTTCCCTCGACCGATACGAACAAGCGCCGGGTGCTCGACTTCGTCACGGACCGGATCCGCGGCATCCCCGAGGTGCTGGACACCTCGACCGTGGTCCCCGAGTACTCTGTCTCGAAGTTCCCACTCTGAAGTCGGGGCGGCCCCCCCCGCAGCTTAGCGCCGGCTGCCGCGCCGTTTGCGACGGGGAACGACCGGGATCTCCCGTGAACCATGGGCGGGGGTCCCGTCCTCGCTCACTTCCTCCGTCCCGTAGAGCGCGTCGACCGTGACCGGGTGCTCTTCGAGCCAGGCCACGCCCTCGACATAGGCACCGAACGCCTCCAGGCTCGTGAAGAGCGGGATCCCGAGCTCGACCGCGCGGCGCCGCAGGATGTACTCGTCCTCGAGCATCCGCTCGAACTTCTCCTGGGTGAGCGAGAGCGGAACGTTGAGCAGGAGGTCGATCCCGCCGCGGTCGATCTCCTCGAGCACATTCGGATGGCGGTCGGGTTCGGAGACCTTGTGGAGGATGCGGACTCCGCGGATGCCCCGGGAGCGCAGGAACGCCCCCGTATCCTCGGTCGCGGCGATGCGGAGGCCGAGCCCGCGCAGGCGTCGTGCGACGGGAAGGAGCTCTTCCTTGAGGAGTGGTCCGCCCACCGAGAGGAAGGCGGAGCCCCGACGGGGGATGAGTCGGACCCCGGTCGCGACCAGCGCCTTGACGAGCGCGTCCGCGAAGGTGGGGCCGAAGCAGGCGACCTCGCCGGTCGACTGCATCTCGACCCCGAGAAGCGGGTCGGAGCCCGTGAGCTGGAGGAACGAGAACTGGGGGACCTTGACCCCGAAGCGCCCGGGCGGAAGTGGGGCGACCCCTTCGCGGGAGATCGGGCGGCCGAGCATCGCGCGCGCCGCCTCGCGCAGGAGCGGCACCCCGGTCGCCTTCGTGAGGAAGGGCAGCGAGCGGCTCGCCCGAAGGTTCAACTCGATGATCTGGTAGGCCCGGTCCTTCACCAGGAACTGGACGTTGAACGGCCCCCGGATCGCCAACGTGCGCGCAAGCTGGCGGGCCGCCGCGAGGAGTTGGGCTTGCACCTCCGGCGGCGTGTGCCGGGGAGGGAGACAGAAGATCGCGTCGCCGGAGTGAACGCCGGCACGCTCCACGTGTTCGAGGATCCCGCCCACCAGGACGCGCTCGCCGTCCGAGATGGCGTCCAGTTCGACCTCGTCCGCCCCCTCGATGAATTTCGTGAGGACGACCGGGTGCTCGGGCGAGATGCGGGTCGCTTCCGAGAGGAATCGGCTCAGGTCGTGCCGTCCCCAGATGACCCGCATCGCCTGGCCGCTCAGGACGTAGGAGGGTCGGACGAGGACGGGATAGCCGACCTCGTCCGCGAACCCGCTCGCCTCGTCCATCGTCGTGAAGGCTCGCCAGGCCGGCTGGGGGATGTGGAGCCGCTCGAGGAGGCTTGCGAAGCGGGCCCGATCCTCGGCCATGTCGATCGACTCGGGTGACGTCCCCAGGACGGGGATCCCGCACATCTGCAGGAGCGGCGTCAGGTTCTGGGCGAGTTGGCTGCCGACGCACGTGACGATCCCGCGGAACCGTTCCGCCTCGGTGATGTCCCGGACGCGTTCGAGCGTGATCTCCTCGAAGTAGAGCCGGTCGGATCGGTCGTAATCGGTCGACACCGTCTCCGGGTTCGAGTTGAGCACGGCGACCCCAGGGACGCCCTCAGCCCGGAGTCCGTCGGCCAGGTTCATGGTCGACCAGTCGAACTCGACGCTCGAGCCGATACGGTAGGGGCCCGCCCCGACGACCAGGATCGAGCCCTCGGGCATCGGGCCCACGTCGTCCGCGTCGGCGCGGTAGGTGAGATAGAGGTAGTTCGTCCGGGAGGGCCACTCGCCCGCGAGCGTGTCGATCATGCGGGTGTGCGGGCGGATCCCGGCTGCGAGCCGCCTTCGACGCACCTCCTCTTCGTCGAGGTGGAAGGCACGGCCGATCGCCCGGTCGGAGAGGCCGAGCTCCTTCGCCCGACGTACCAGGTCCGGGGAGAACGCGCCACCGGCCGCAGCGGAGAGTTCCCGGTGGACGGACTCGATCTCGCTGAGGCAGTCCACGAACCACCGATCGACCCACGCGGTCCGGGCGATCTCCTCCGACGGGAGACCGGCCCGCAGCCCCTCGAGGATCGCGGTGAGGATGTCGGGCGTGGGACTCGCCAGGTCCGAGAGGATCTCGGCGGCGGGGCGGATCTCGGCCGGGGGGACCAGGTCAGCGCGCGGGTCGCTCATGCGGACCGCCTTCGAGAGCGCCTCGGGGAACGACGCGCCGATCCCCATCACCTCGCCGACGGACTTCATCGCCGGACCGAGGCGCCGGTCGGCCCGCTCGAACTTGTCCAGGTCCCAGCGGGGGAGCTTCACGACGACGTAGTCGAGGGCCGGTTCGAAGCAGGCGGTCGTCACGCCCGTGATCCGGTTCTTCAGTTCCGGGAGCGTGTAGCCGAGGGCCAGCTTGGCCGCGACGTAGGCGAGCGGGTAGCCGGTCGCTTTGCTCGCCAGCGCGCTCGAGCGCGACAGCCGGGCGTTGATCTCGATCGCGTAGTACTCTTCCGTCGTCGGGTTCAGGCAGAACTGGATGTTGCATTCGCCGATGATCCCGCACACCTCGACCGCGCGCAGCGCGGCCTGGCGAAGCATCTGATACTCGTAATCGGTCAGGGTCTGGCTCGGGGCGATGACGATGTTGTCCCCGGTGTGCACGCGCATGCTGAGGACGTTCTCCATGTTGCACACGGTAAGCGCATTCCCCCGGGCGTCCCGCACCACCTCGTACTCAAGCTGCTTCCAGGTGCCCACGTACCGTTCGAGCAGTACCTGTCCGACGGGACTGGCCCGCAGTCCGCGCGCGACGACCTCTCCGAGCTCGTCTGGGGTCCGGGCGACGCCGCCGCCCTTACCTCCGAGCGTATAGGCGACGCGGACCATCACGGGGAACCCCAGCACCTTCACCGCCTCCCGTGCCGCTTCGAGGGAGTAGACGGCCTTGCTCGGCAGGGTCGGGACCCGAGCCTTCGCCATCATCCGAACGAATTTCTGTCGGTCCTCGGTCGCCTTGATCGCCCAGAGCGGGGTGCCGAGCACGCGCGTTCCCGCGGCGCGCAACGCTCCCTTCTCCGCGAGCTGCACGCCGAGATTGAGCGCCGTCTGACCGCCGAACGAGACGAGGATCCCGTCCGGTCGTTCGTCGGTCAGGATCGGTGCGACGAACTCGGGGACGAGGGGCTGGAAGTAGACCCGCCCGAGACGGGGCGGGTCCGTTTGCAATGTCGCGATGTTGGGATTCACGACGATCGTGTAGATCCCCTCCTCCTCGAGGGCCTTCAGGCACTGACTTCCCGAGTAGTCGAACTCGCCGGCCTCTCCGATCTTGAGGGCGCCGCTGCCGAGCAGAAGCACCTTGTGGGGAAGGGTGCGGGTCATGGGCGTCGCTTCACCTTCGTAGCGAACCGGTCGAAGACGAATCCGGCCTCTTGCGGGCCCGGGTGCCCTTCAGGGTGGCCCTGAAGCGCGAGGATCCGTCCGCTCCGGTCCCGCAGCCCCTCGAGCGTGCCGTCGTCCGGGTTGGTGGCCCACGGCGCGAGGACGGAGCCGGCCAGGGACTTCGGGTCGACCGCGTAGCCGTGGTTCTCGCTGACGATCAGCGCCCGCCCGTCCGAGAACTGGATGGTCTTGTTCTGGCCGCGGTGGCCGTACTTGAGCTTGAACGTCGTGCCTCCGTGGGCCTGCGCGAGCAGCTGTTGGCCGAGGCAGATTCCGAGGGTCGGGAGCCCCCGATTCGCCGGTCGCCCCAGTTCCTCGATGGTCGCGGTGAGCTCGCTCGGGTCCCCGGGTCCATTTCCGACCAGAAGACCCTGGACCCGCCGTCCTTCCCACCGGGTCGGCACCTCGTGATCGTAGGGTAAGCGGAGGACCGAGACCCCGCGCTCGAGCAGGGCCCTCAGGATGCTCGACTTGATCCCGCAATCGAGCACGGCCACGAGCGGGCCCTTCTGGGTCTCGAGGACCGACGGTCGCTTCGGCGCGACCTGGTCCATGTAGCGTTCTTCGGAATAGGCCGGCGCGCGGCGGATCGCCGCCCGGAGCTCCGCGTCCGAAGGGCGGTGGTCCCGAGGGCCTACATCGAGCACGCCGCGCACCACTCCTTCGGAGCGCAGGTGTTCGGTCAGCCGACGCGTGTCGACCCCGAGGATGCCGGGGACGCCCTCCTTTTCGAGCCAACCATCGAGGGAGCGGTCACTCCCCCAGTGGTGGGGCCGCGTCGTCCCGCGCACGACCAGCCCGCGTACCTGCACGGCGTCGCTCTCGAGCTGGGGCAATCCGAACTGGTCCTTCGCGTGCGGCGGTGGGACGCCGTAGTTCCCGATCAGTGGGTATGTGAACGTCAGTATCTGGCCCCGGAACGAGGGATCCGTCAGCGACTCTGGATATCCGACCATCCCGGTCGTGAAGACGACCTCGCCGACCCGGCGCGTCGCTGCGCCGAACCCGACCCCGTCGAATCGAAGGCCGTCCTCGAGAAATAGAGTCCCCCCGAGCCGGTGCTGCTCGGCCTCCGCCACCACGGGCGTTTGGAACCCGAAGAGAAGGAGGAGGGGTCCGCGGTTTAAGTTTTGCCGGGCGTCTGGGCCCTCGTCGGGTCCCGCGGAGGCCGGCGGGCCGACCGCGATGTCGATACGGGCGCCGGACTCTCGACCGCCCTAGGGACGCGCCCGGGAAGGAGGGCCGAAATCCTCCGGGCCCCACAAGAGGTCGAGGTGGGGGAGGGCGCTCCGCAGGGCCGCCACCCGAGGTTCGAAGCCCGGGGTGTGCGCGTACGGGGTCACCCAGACGATGGCGTGGCACCGACGGGCGAGACGTTCGAGTTCCCGACCCACTCGCTCGGGCTCACCCAGGTCCCAGCCGTCGCTCAGGAGGAGGAGGGTCGTTCGGTCGCGCAGCAGCGTCGCGGCCCGGTCGAACAGCTCCGATAGAGATCCGCCGATCCGGGTCCCCCCGTCCGCGAGCGCGATCCGGGCGCTGGTATGGACGGCCGCGCGACGGTACCGGTGGCGGCGAACCTCGGCGGTGACTTCCGTGAGCTCGGTGCTGAAGGCAAAGACCCGGGCCCGGCGGGAGACCGACGCGAGCGCGTAGACCAACGAGAAGAACTGACTCTCGTGCTCCCGCATCGAGCCGCTGACGTCCCACGCCACTACGAACTCCCCGCGGCGGAGGCTCGGACGTTGTCGGCGGAGCTCGACGAACTCCCCTCCGTAGCGTAGGCTCCTCCGCAAGGTATCCCGAACGTCCACTCCTCCCCGGTGCGACCGGGCCCGACGTCGACCGGGCAGGGTCGCCATCCGGCGTCGGAGGCGACGCGCGCCGTCGCGGAGGTCGTGCAGTTCCTTTTCCGGTCGGGCGGTAAGGGGATGACCTACGTTTGGTGCGCTCGCGCTCCACCTCCCCAACGGGATCGAGACGGTCGGTGGTTCCGGTTGGGGGGAACCGGGCCCGTCCGTCGGCCGGGTCCGTGGAGGAACGGGAGACGGACGGGTCATCGCGGTCCCCGCCCCGGTCCACGGGAGCTTCGAGGTACCGCCCGACCAGAAGGCAGCGAAGGCCCGGTCGAGAAGTTCGACCTCTTCTGGGGATTTCGCCAGCGTCGCACGGCACGCAGAGCCGAAGGACGGGCGGTCCAGCGGGTCGACGAGACCCACCGCGCGCCCGAGGTCGATCTCAGCGCCGACCCCGACGGGGAGACCGCACGCACGCACGAACTGGCAGAACTCCGCGAGACGGCGGGTGATCGCCCCCGAGGGGTCGAGCCCCTCCGACTCGGTCACTCCGGGCTCTCGAGAAGCGCAGCGTGGCGCGACCGCAACAGTTCCAGGTCGTCCGCGTCCTTGATGAGGAATCCGAGGGTCGTCGCGACTGCGGCCGGGTCGAGCGCGTCGATGCGCAGGGTCAACAGGGCCGCCGCCCAGTCCAGCGTTTCAGCGACCCCCGGCCGCTTCGCGAGGTCCGGCTCCCGGCGCAACCGCTGCACGAACCCAACGACCTGGCGGGCGAAGGCCGCATCGAGCGACGGAACCCGACGGCGGAGGATCGTGAGCTCCTTCTCGGCGTCGGGATAATCGACGTACGCGTAGAGGCAGCGTCGCTTGAGCGCGTCGCTGAGGGTCCGGGTACGGTTCGACGTGATCACGACGAGCGGGGGTCGCGTGGCCCGGAGGGTACCGATCTCCGGAACCGTGATCTGAAAGTCCGAAAGGACCTCAAGCAGCAGGCCCTCGAACTCCTCGTCGGCGCGGTCGACCTCGTCGATGAGGAGGACGGGGCGATGGGCCGCATCTCCTCCGAGGGCGCGCAGTAGGGGCCCGCGTTGGAGGAAGCGTTCGCTGAAGACCTGCTTCTCGAGCGTCTCGGTCGCCGTGTCTCGCTCGTGCATCCGGATCATGAGGAGCTGTCGGGGGTAGTCCCAGTCGTAGAGGGCCGAGCGCGAGTCGAGGCCCTCGAAACACTGGAGCCGGATGAGTTCCCCTCCGGTGGCTGCCGAGAGTACCTTCGCGATCTCGGTCTTGCCGCATCCGGGTTCCCCCTCGACGAGCAGGGGTTTCCCGAGTCGGGCGCTGAGGAAGATCGCCGTCGCCAGCGACAAGTCCGCGATGTACGACTGGGCGGCGAGCAGTTCCTGGACCTGCTCCGGCCCTTTCCACGTCTCGGTATCCATCATCGCGGGCGTCCGGTCGTGCGTCCATCCGACACCGACCGATGTACTTTGCCTATCGCCCGCTCGCGACTGATATCCGGTCGGACCGCGCGAAGACTAATACTGCCGCGTCGGCTCTCGGGTCTCGATGTTGGTCGATTCGGTGGGTCGCGGCGTCACCGACATCCGGATCAGCGTGACCAAGCGCTGCAACTTCGGATGCGTCTACTGCCACGACGAGGGGTTGGGCCCGGTCGCGAAACCCCGCACCCCCCACGGCGAGGAGATGACTCCAACCGAGGTCGAGCGGCTCGTGCGGGTTGCCCGCGCCTTCGATATCGATTCGGTGAAGTTCACCGGAGGGGAGCCGTTGGTCCGACCGGACCTCGAGGAGATCATCGCCCGGACCGTGCGACACATCGACGATGTCTCGCTGACCACGAACGGGTCGATGCTGGAGGGCCGGGCCGAGGCCCTGCGCAACGCCGGACTGAAGCGCGTCAACGTCTCCATCGATTCCCTCGACCCGGGCGCGTTCCAGGAGATCCGAAAGGGCGCGTTGGCCCCCGTGCTGCGCGGGATCGAAGCCGCCTTGCGCGTCGGGCTGAAGCCGGTCAAGCTCAACATGGTCGTGTTTCGACCCACCTTGCCGCACATTCCTGAGATGATCCGATTCGCGAGCCGAACCGAGGGCCTGCGGGTCCAGCTCATCCAGTTCATGCCGGAGCTCGTGGGGCCGAAGGACTGGTCGGTCGACATCGACAGCGTGAAACGATGGCTTGAGAGCCGGGCCGACCGCGTCCTGGTGCGCGAGATGCACCACCGGAAGATCTACCTCTTCCATGGCACCGAGGTTGAAGTGGTCGACCCGGTCGCCAATCCGGACTTCTGCATGCATTGCCACCGGATCCGGGTGACCCACAAGGGCGAGCTCAAGGGGTGCCTCAATCGGAACGACGACCTGATCCCGACCCGGGGGCTCACCGATGAGGCGCTCGAAGAGGCGTTCCGGTCGGTGGTCGCCGCCCGGATCCCCTTCTATGGAGGGTACCTCCGGGACTATCCTCGTCGCACCCCCGAATCCGCTCCTCTCCTCCAACTGATGCCCGAAGATTTCGGCCCGCCCCTTTAGGCCGAGCTCGGGCCCGGGGGCGCTCGGACCCGCTCTTTCCCGTACTTGGTCGCGAGAACGTCGGCCATGATCGCGACGGCGATCTCCTCGGGGGTCTTCGCTCCGATGTCGACCCCGATCGGGGCGTGCAGGGCGTTCCGAAACTCGAGGGAGACGCCTCGCTCGGTCAGCCCGTCCAGGTCCAGCCGGATTCGATGACGGCTTGCGAGCAGGCCAACGAACTTGACCGGTACCTTCGATATCGACTCGAGCACCGCGACGTCCCTCTCTCCCTTGGTGAGGACGACGACGTAGTCCGTTCCTCCCAGTCCGAGGGCGACCGGATCCACCACCGATTGACGGATGATCTGATGGGGGGGCTCCGGAAGTGCCGGGTGGGGGTCGACCACCGTCACCTCGAACCCGAGCCGCTGACCGAGGTGGACCAGTGCGGCCTCAAGGTCGTCTTTTCCGCCCTGCCCGATCACGACCAGCCGGGGCGTCGGCAGCATCGGCTCGATGTAGACCTCCAGCACCCCGCCACAGTTGGTCTGGACCCAGATCTCGTTCGGGTCGCTCTCGTGAAGCGTTCCCGCGACCGACCCTTCTGTGTCGACGAGGTGGATCCGCAGCACGCGCGGCTCCCCCGTCGTGAGAGTCTCGAGCGCCACCTGGACGATCGGCCCTTCCGGGCAGCCCCCTCCGAGCGTGCCTCCTGCGATCTCCCCGGCGTCCGTGATGAGGATCTTGAACCCGGATTTGGCGAGAGTCGAGCCCTCGGTCTTCGTCACGGTGGCGACGACGAACGGCGCTCGTCGGGCGACGAGCTCGGCAAGGTGGCGGGAGTAGGGGCCGGGTTGCATGCCGCGGGGCATTCGAGGGGCGCTAACTACGCTTTCCCGAGAGGGCTCCTGCCCTGGGGCCGCGGTCCACGAGAGGCGCTTCCGGGCGGCGGGAAAGGACTGAGTCCACCTCCCGACCCATGGGCCGGAAGAACCTTCATTACGCATCAGGCACTGGCGTGCTACGCCGAGTCAGGGGGCGCACCGATGTATCCACCGAATTTTGAGTACTATGTCCCGTCGACCGTGGAAGAAGCCGTCGGTCTGCTCGACCAGCATCAAGGCGACGCGAAGATCCTCGCCGGGGGCCAGAGCCTCATCGCGATGATGAAGCTCCGGCTGGCCCAGCCGGCCATCCTGGTCGATATCAACCGCATTCCGAACCTCGCCTACGTTCGCGAGGACGACAAATTCCTCCGGATCGGCGCCACGACCCGGACGGCGGAGTTGAGCCGCTCGACCATCGTCCAAGCGCGCTACCCCATCCTCTCCGACGCGGGACGTGAGATCGCGGATCCCATCGTCCGCAACCGCGGCACCGTCGGCGGCAACGTCTCTCACGGCGACCCCGGGAACGACCTGCCCGCCTGTCTGCTGGCGATGGGGGCGGAGTTTGAGATCCACGGTCCGAAGGGCATCCGGACGCTCCCCGCGCGGGGATTCTATCAGGACACCTTCGTAACGTCGGTCGCGACGAACGAGATGATGACCGAGATCCGGGTTCCTCGACCGGGAGCGGGCACCGGGAGCGCGTACTCAAAGATGGAGCGAAAGGTCGGCGATTTCGCGACCGTCGGAGTGGGGGCGCGGGTCGTCGTGGACAGTTCCGGTAAGATCCTCAACGCGGGTATCGGACTCACGAACGTCGGACCGACCGCGATCTATGCCACCGCGGCCTCCGACTTCCTGGCCGGAAAGACTGATAGTGACGCCGTACTCGCTCAGGCCGCCGTTCTCGCTCGGGACGCGTCCGCCCCTTCGCCGGACAACCGAGGCCCCGTCGACTTCAAGAAGGATATGGTTCGAATCTGGACCCGAAGGACCTTGCGCAAGGCGCTGGACCGGGCGAAGGGAGGGAAGTGAACCATGGCGATCGATGCAGTCGAAGTGCAGTCCGCGATGCCGAATCACCGCTCGAAGACGATCCACGTGACCGTCAACGGCGTGCCCCGGGAGTCCCACGTGGAAGCACGGACCCTCCTCGTGAGCTACCTACGGGAACACCTCAAGTTGACCGGCACGCACATCGGATGCGATACCGGGCACTGCGGGGCATGCACCGTCCTCGTCGACGGCACCCCCGTCAAGTCGTGCATGTTCCTCGCCGTCCAGTCGGACGGGTCGGAAGTCCGTTCGGTCGAGGGCCTCGAGACCGGCGGAAAGCTCCATCCGGTCCAGGAGGGGTTCCACAAGGAACACGGCCTCCAGTGCGGATACTGTACCCCGGGCATGATGATGACCTCGGTCGCGCTCTTGGCCGCGAACCCGAACCCGACCGAGGACGAGATCCGACGGGGGATCTCCGGTAACCTGTGCCGGTGCACGGGCTACGTCAACATCGTCAAGGCGATCCAATCGGCGGCGAAGGAGATGGCTGCCGCCCCGAAGGGAGGGCCCTAGCGATGGCGACCGCACCACTGGGCGGGATCGGCGTCTCGGTCCCCCGGAAGGAGGACGCGCGATTCATCCGGGGGAAGGGCAACTACGTCGACGATGTCCAGCTCCCGGGAATGCTCTTCCTCGACATCGTCCGGAGCCCGTACGCCTACGCCAAGATCCTCGCGATCCACAAGGAGAAGACCCTCGCCGTCCCCGGCGTACTCGCCGTCATCACCGGCAAGGACCTCGAAGCCGCGAAGCTCTCCTGGATGCCGACCCTCATGTCGGACACGCAGATGGTCCTCCCGACGGACACCGTCATGTTCCAGGGTCAGGAGGTCGTCGGCGTCGTGGCGACCGACCGGTACGCCGCGGCGGACGGCGTCGCTGCGATGGAGATCGACTACGAGCCGATGACGCCCGTCATCGACCCGTTCAAGGCGCTCGACCCCGGCGCGCCCGTCCTCCGGACGGACAAGCCAGGCAGGAAGGACAATCACATCTGGCACTGGGAGGTCGGCGACAAGGACGGGACAGCCCAGGCGCTCAAGGAGTCGGACGTTGTCATCAAGGAGAAGATCTACATCCCCCGCATCCACGTCTCGTCGATCGAGACCTGCGGGTGCGTGGCCCAGGTCGACTCGATGGGCAAGCTGACCGTCTGGCTGACCACCCAGGCTCCGCACGCGATCCGGACGGTCTTCGCCCTTGTCAGCGGTCTCCCCGAGAACCAGATCCGCATCATTTCCCCGGACATCGGTGGCGGGTTCGGCGGCAAGGTGCCGGTCTATCCGGGGTACGTCATCGCCGTCGTGGCCGCGCTCACGACGGGTCACCCCGTGAAGTTCATCGAGGACCGGACCGGGAATCTCACCTCCGACTCGTTCGCGCGCGACTACCACATCGAGGCGGAGATCGGAGCGACCAAGGACGGACGCCTCACCGCCCTCCGGGTGAAGACGCTCGCGGACCACGGCTACACCGACGCCGCGGCGAACCCGTCGAAGTTCCCGGCAGGGATGTTCCACGTCATCACCGGCTCCTACCCGTTCAAGAAGGCGTTCGTCGAGGTCGACGCGGTCTACACGAACAAACCCCCGGGCGGGATCGCCTACCGGTGTTCCTTCCGGGTCACGGAAGCGGTGCACGCGATCGAGCGGCTCATCGACATCCTCGCCCACCAGCTCAAGATGGACCCGGCGGAATTCCGCCTCAAGAACTTCATTCCGCCCGAGGCGTTCCCCTTCCCCTCGGTCCTCGGTTGGACGTATGACAGCGGCAACTACGCGGGCGCGCTGAAGAAGGCGATGGAGATCATCGACTACGCCGGCCTCCGAAAGGAACAGGTCGAGAAGCGCAAGCGCGGAGAGCTGATGGGGATCGGCATCTCGAGCTTCACGGAGATCGTCGGCGCCGGACCGTCCAAGGACTTCGACATCCTCGGCATCAAGATGTTCGATTCGGCCGAGGTACGGATTCACCCGACCGGCAAGGTCCTCGCCCGCTTCGGTACGAAGTCCCAGGGCCAGGGTCACGAAACGACCTACGCCCAGATCCTCGCCGAGGAGCTCGGCATCCCCGTGGAAGGGATCTCGGTCGAGGAAGGGGACACCGACACGGCTCCCTACGGCCTCGGAACCTATGCGAGCCGCAGCACCCCCACTGCCGGAGCGGCGGCCGTGATCGCGGCCCGGAAGATCCGGGAGAAGGGGGCGAAGATCGCCGCGCACCTCCTCGAGGTCTCGCCGGACGACATCGAGTGGGTCGATCACAAGTTCCAGGTGAAGGGGGTCCCGGGCAAGTCGAAGACGATGGCCGACGTCGCGTTCGCCGCGTACACCAACCATCCCCAGGGGATGGAGGCCGGCCTCGAGGCGGTCGACTACTACGACCCACCGAACATGACCTACCCGTTCGGGAGCTACATCGCGGTCGTCGACATCGACAAGGAGACGGGTCAGATCAAGACCCGGCGGTTCGTCGCGGTCGACGACTGCGGGACGATCATCAACCCGATGATCGTCGATGGCCAGATCCACGGCGGGTTGACGATGGGATTCGCCCCTTCGATGCTGGAGGAGATCCAGTATGACGCGGACGGGAACAACAAGGCGACGTCGTTCCTGGAGTACCTCCTCCCGACCGCCGTCGAGACCCCGCACTGGGAGACGGCCAAGACGACCACTCCGTCCCCGCACCACCCCATCGGCGCGAAGGGGGTCGGCGAGTCAGCCACGGTCGGAGCTCCGCCCGCGTTCGTGAACGCGGTCGTGGACGCCCTCGAACCGTACGGGGTCACCAACATCGACATCCCGCTCTCCTCGTACAAGATCTGGCAGGCGATCCACTCGAAGGACCCCCCGTAGACCGAGGGGGGGCGGGACGTGCACGTCGAGGGGGACTTCCACGTCCGCTCGGCCCGGACCCTGGTCTGGGCCTTCTTCCGGGATCCGGCAACTCTCGCGACGTGCCTCGAGGATCCGCACGAGATCCACGCCACCGATGCGACCCACTTCGAGGGTACCTTGACGGCCGGCGTCGCGTTCATCCGCGGCACGTTCCGGCTCCGGGGGAGCTACGCCTCCGAGACGCCCCCCAACCAGATGCAGGTGACCCTCCAGGGCTCGGGAATGGGCAGCGGGGTGGACGCGGCCCTCACCGTCTCCTTCGCCGAGGGATCGGAGGGGACGGGCGTTCACTGGACCGGGGAGATCAAGATGTCCGGCACGATCGCCACGGTCGGCGAGCGGCTCGTGAAAGGGACGGTCGACAAGAAGGTCACCGCCCTGTTCGAAGCGGCGCGCGTAAAGCTCGAGCCGGCCTGACGACTCGTGCGACGCCGCCCGTGTGTCAGGGTAGGTAGCGGGCGGGCGATTTCACGAATTTCCGACGGCAGCTGTCTGCGCAGAAGTAGTAGGTCGTTCCCGCGTGGGTCGCCCGCAACGGCGTCGAGCGGTCGACCTCCATGTGGCAGACCGGGTCGATCGCCGGGGGGTCCGGAGAGACGGAAGCGGCGGGGGGTTCCGCGACCGTCGACCGCGGGGCCGTTCGGCGGACCTGGGTCAATTCGGCCATGATGCTGAGCGCGATCTCTTCCGGAGACTCGGCCGAGATGTCGAGGCCTACGGGGTTGCGGATCGACGCGACCTGACCCTCCGTCAGTCCGTCCTCCCGGAGCGTGGCGAGGACGGAGGCCGCCCGCTTGCGGCTCGCCACCAGACCGACGAACGCGACCGGTGCAACCGCGATGCGGGCGAGGGCGAGCTCGTCGTACCTCCCCATCGTGGCGACGATCGCGTAGGTCGGGGCCATCAGATGCTTCGGGAGGTCCTCGACCTCGGTCACGAGGGTATCGACCGAGGGGAGATCTCGGGCGTTCGCCCCGGCCGCCACCAGCGTGACGTGGTACCCGAGAAGGGGTCCGAGGGCCGCGAGGCTCGCGGCCACCGGAGAGTCCCCGACGATCAGCAGGTTCGGCTTGGGCACATTCGGTTCGATGTAGATCTCCACAGTTCCTCCACTCTCGCACACCATCGTTCGGTCGACCACCCCCTCTTGGGGGGGGCCTCGACGTTCGTCGGGGGTCACTCGGAGCAGCCGCGGCGTCCCCTCCCGAAGGGCGTTGCGTGCCTCGGCGACGACGAGGTCTTCGGTGCACATCCCTCCGACCCATCCCACATGGCTCCCGTCTGGCCGGACGACCGCCTTGTAACCCGGACGCCCCGATGTGGGGCGCACGACGCGCACCACGGTCGCGAGCGCGAACGGCTGTCCCTCACGTCGGAGCCGTTCGCTCAAGGCCCCCACGTCGGCAGGGAGCCAGAGCGTCGGCGTCGCCCGCCGCTCCGATGGGGCAGCATGGAGCGCGAGCCGAGGACCTGCGGCGCGAAGCAAGGTCGTTTCGAGAGACACTCTCCGTCGCGCCCCATCCTCGAACAGCGCGAGCTCGGCCGGCGTGTCGATGTCGACCAGGACGCCGGGGTCGTCGACCGGGACCTCCCGGATCTCCGAGGGATGGTTCGGGAACATCGCGCGGCAGCCCACATCCCCCTCGATCTGGGCGACCTCGGGCGCGAGGTTACGGTCGAAGAGGACGGGATTGCCCCGGATCCCCCGAAACGTCGGGATGAAGATCCGTCCGTCCCCCGCCGAGGCCCGTCGGGCGAGCGCCTCGAGCGTAGCCGGTCGGACAAATGGTTGATCCGCCAGCACGATCATCACGTGACCGGGCAGGTCCGAAACTGCGCGCAGCCCGACCCGGAGCGACGAGCTCATCCCGGGCGAGGGGTCGGGATTGACGACTACCGTCTCATCCCTGAAGGTCGTCGCCCGTCGCACCGCACCCGCGTCGCGGCCGAGGACCACGACCACGGGGTGGATGTGGGCGTCGCGCAGGTTCTCGAGGACCTGGGTGAGCATGGTGCGGGCGCCGACCCGGACCAATGCCTTGGACCGACCCATCCGGGAGGACGTGCCCGCGGCCAGCACGACCGCCGTCGTCCCGCCGACGGGGCGTCCCGGTCGGGGGGTACCTCGCGCTCGCCGCGCCATCCGGTCGATTAGCCGGACCGTCCGTGTAAGGCTTACGCCGGCGCGGGCCGGCCCCTCGCGAACCGAGGTGGGCCCGGGGAGTGCTCCCGGCGGGATTCGAACCCGCGTTACCGCGTCGAAGGCGCGGAATCCTTGACCGGACTAGACTACAGGAGCGCCCTCTCCGAGACGGAGCGCGGACCGTGCGCCGGCGCTAAGAGCTTACCGGTGCGGGCACATGACCGACCCTTCCCGACTACTTCGGCCGCGGCTTCTCGAGGAAGTACGGGGTGTAGGGGTGACGGGGCAAGTACTCCGAGCGCCGCTGGCCCGTGACCGCGTAAATCGTCTTCTCCCCGATCTTGCACGCGTTGTCCGCGATCCGCTCGAAATGACGGGCCACGAGCAGCGCATTGGACAGGTGGAGAGCCGACATCGGGTCGCGGACCAGCTCCCGAACGACCAGCCGCGTGGCTTCCCGGTGCATCCGGTCGACCTCATCGTCCCGCACAAAGAGCCCGAGCGCGAGGGGGGCCTGGTCCTCGAGCAGGGCGTCGAGGGACTGCTGGACCATCGATTCGACCGTGCGGTCCATCGCCTCGAGGAGGTTCGATACCTCGGGAACGTCCGGGTGCACCTCGGGGGTCGTGATGCGGGCCATGTCGAAGCCGAGGCGCCCGATCCGGTCCAAGTGGGTCGTGATCTTGAGGAGGGCCGCCGCGGTCCGGAGGTCGACGGCCGCGGGCTGCTTGAGGACGAGGAAGCTGATGACTTCGTGCTCGATGTCTTCGTCGTACCGGTCGAGATCCGTGTCCCGGTCGAGCACCTTCTGCGCCGCGACGAGATCGCCCGCATGGAAGGCCGCCCATCCGTCGTGGACCATCAGGAGGGCCCAATGGCCCATCTCGACCGCTCTGCCCTTGAGACGGTGGATCTCGGTGTCGGCACCCCGTGGCTCCTCTGGCGGGACCGGTGTCTCGTCGCTCATCCAAACCTCCCCGTGATGTACTGTTCCGTCAGCTTTTCCTTGGGACGCTCGAACAGGTCCTCGGTCGGCCCATACTCCACGAGCTTCCCTAGGTAGAGGAACGCGGTGTGGTCGGCCACGCGACCGGCCTGCTGCATGTTGTGGGTGACGATGATCACCGTATAGGTGTTCTTGAGATCCTTCACGAGGCTCTCGATCTTCGCGGTAGCCACCGGGTCGAGCGCCGAACACGGCTCGTCCATCAGGAGAACCTCAGGCTCTGCGGCGAGGGCCCGGGCAATACACAGTCGCTGTTGCTGGCCACCGGAGAGCGACATCGCCGGGGCGTCCACGCGGTCCTTGACCTCCTCCCAAAGCGCGGCTTGCTGCAGGCTCCGAATGACCGCCCGATCGATCTCGTCCCGCGAGTGACGTCCGTTGAACCGAAGGGCGACGCTCACGTTATCGTAGATGGACATCGTGACGAACGGGTTGGGACGCTGGAAGACCATCCCGACCCTCCGGCGGACCTGGATCGGGTCGACTTCGAGGATATCGGTCCCGTCCAGCAAGATCCGGCCCTCGACCCGGGTCCGCGGGAGGGTCTCGTGCAGCCGGTTCAGGCATCGGATGAGCGTGGACTTTCCGCATCCGGAGGGGCCGATGATAGCGCTCACCGCCTTCTCGGGGAAGCCGAGGGAAATGTCCTCGATGGCGCGGCGCTTCCCGTAGTACGCCGACAGGTGCTCGACCTGCAACTTCCCGCTCCCCATCATCGCTCACTCCCCCCGCATCCGTCGGACCATGCGTTGGATGGCGAGACGGGACAAGACACTGGCGACCAGGATGAGGAGGATAAGGATGAGCGCGGCGGCCCACGCGAGATGGATCCAGTTCTGGTACGGGCTTTCGGCGAAGTTGTAGATGAGGAGGGGGAGAGCGTCAATCGGGTTGTTGAACCCCTGGAATCCAAGTCGGCTCCCGAACGCCGTGAAGAGGAGCGGAGCGGCTTCTCCCGCGCCGCGCATGACCGAGAGGAGGATGCCCGTCAGGATCGCGGGGAGGGCCGAGACGAGCACGATCTGGAGGGTCGTGCGCCACTTCGGGATCCCGAGCGCGAGCGCCGCCTCCCGTACCGAGTGGGGCACCGTTCGGAGCGCCTCCTCGCAGGTCCGGGTGATGATCGGGATCATGATCACCGAGAGAGCGAGCGTTCCGGTGATGACGCTGAAAACGACCAGCGGATCGTAGATCACGAAGTACGCATAGATGATCACGCCAGCGATGACCGAGGGAATGCCTGTCAGGACGTCCGCCGTGAAGCTGATGGCGGTCCCGAGGAACCGGCCCCGGTACTCGACCGCGAAGATGGCGGCGGCCAGTCCGATCGGAACAGAGACCGCTGCTGCGAGGGCGACCAGGATTCCCGTGCCCTCCAGCGCGGGGCCGATCCCGCCGACGGGGCAGACGATCCCGTTGACCGGCGAGCACGGTTGGGGCAGATTGGACGTCAGGACCGAGACCGAGAGGACCGGTCCCCCCAGAAGGACGGCCTGGTAGATGATGTCCCCGAGCGGGATGAGAATGGCGATCGCACAGGCGGCAGTAAGCCCCGACATCACCCAGCTCCAGAGCTTGCGACGGGCACGGTAATCGAGATTCATTCCGTGGTCCCTCCCGTCACTCGGAGGACCCGCCAGAGGAGGAGCCGGGCGGCTACGTTGACGAGCAGCGAGATGGCAAGGAGGATGAGGGCTGCGTAGATGATGGCGGAGTACTGGAGCGGCCCCGAGCTGTTCGTCAGCTCATTCGCGATGAGGCTCGCGATCGTCTGCCCCTGGGAGAAGAGCGAGGTAGGGATGGCGTCGTGATTGCCGATCGTCATCGTGACCGCCATCGTTTCCCCTAGGGCGCGTCCCAGTCCGAGTATGGTCGCCCCGAAGATGCCGGAACGGGCGTACGGGACCATCGCGGTCCGGGTCACCTCCCAGTTCGTCGCCCCGAGGCTGATCGCCGCTTCCCGCTGGGCTACCGGGACGGCCGCGAGGGTCTCTCGGCTGATGGCAGCAATGGTCGGGATGACCATGATCGCGAGGATGATCCCGGCTGTGAGCACGTCGGTCCCTGTCGCGGCACCCGAGAACGCGCCGGTCCAGCCGAGGCTCTTCGCGAGGATTGGTTCGACGGTCGTACGCATGTACGGGCCCAGGAAGTACAGACCCCAGAACCCGTAGACGACGGACGGAATCGCCGCCAGCAGTTCGATGACGCTGCCGAGGGGGCCCCGAAGCCACCGAGGGGCCTCGGTCGTGAGGAAGATTGCCGACCCGATCGCGAGGGGAAATCCGATGGCGAGAGCGATCGCGCTGGTGAGCAGGGTTCCGGCGATGAACGGGACGGCCCCGTAGACCTCATGGGATACGTCCCACCGGGTCCCGATCAGGAAGGCAAGCCCGTAACTGTCGAACGCCAGCCGGGACTGCGTGATCAGGATCGAGGCGATCGCGAAGACAAGGAAGATTACAAAAAGGCCGGCCCCCGCGACCAGGACCCCAAAGATACGATCGCCCCAGACGTGGCCCTTGCGGGGCCGCGGGAGGGGCGAGGAAAGGGTTGAGGGGTCCATGTGCGCTTCCGGACCCCGTTCCGAGGTTAGACCGACGACCCGCAGGAGTTGGGCACCGCTGCACCGTTGTACATGAGTGTCGCGATGCTGACCTCGTCCGCCGCCACGATGTTGGCGGGGAGCGGTATGTAGTACAGCTGGGCCGAGTAGCTCTGTCCGGTCGTAACCGACCAGTAGAGGAAATCGACCAGCGTCTCGGCGGCGGTCAGGGTGAGGGCGCTTCCGTAGGCTCCGCTCAGGTCCTGGTAGACGAGCATGTAGGTGAGCGAAGTGATCGGGTAGTCCCCGGCGCCCTTCGCGTTCAGCACCGACACGTTGTACCAGCTCGCGGTCCCGGCCGGGAGGGTCGGGTTCGCGTCCTTGAGGGCGGACGCCGTGTTGTTCACGGAGGCGAGCACGTAGTTGCCCGCCGGGTTTTGCACCTTGCCGAAGGCGATCCCGCCGTTCAGTGCGTAGTTAAGGTCGACGTACCCGATGGTGTCGGGGGTCTTCTGTACGTATCCGGCCACCCCCGCGTTCTTGGCCTGGCCCGAACCGACGGGGAAGGTGATCGCCGTTCCCTTGCCGGGGCCGGCCGCCCAGGCTGCGCTCTCGGCGGAGAGGTAGCTGGTCCAGATGAAGGTCGTTCCGCTGCCGTCGGAGCGGAACACGACCGAGATCGGGGCGGTCGGGAGCGTGACGCCCGGATTGATCGCCTGGAGGGCCGTGTTGTTCCAGCTCGTGATCTGGCCGAGGTAGATGTCCGTCAGGATCGTTCCGTTGAAGTTCAGGGTCGGAACTCCGGGCAGGTTGTAGATGGGCACGACGCCACCGGCGGACTCGGGGATGGTGACCGCCGTCGCCGGGAGGGACGCAGTTTGGGCCGAGCTGAGGGGGGCGTCACTCGCACCGAAATCGACGGTCTTCTGGGTAATGTCCGTGATTCCCGCGCCGCTCCCCACCGATTCGTAGTTAACGGCCGTTCCGCCACCGTACACCGACTCCCACTGGAACATCAGCGGATAGACGAGGGTAGAACCCGCGCCCTTGATCGTGACGCCGGCCGGCGGCGCGCAGGTGCCGGGCGAACTGGGGCTGGAGCTTGACCCCTTGAACCATCCCGCAGCGTAGCCTCCCGCCAGGACGATGACGACGATGACCACGATCGCTACGACCGCGTACATCGCGGTCCGCGAGGTCTGGCGTTTCATCGTGGGCGGCGGAGTGCTGCTGTTGGTCGTCGTGTTCGATCCCATAGATCCTTGTGCGCTCATTCGATTGGTTTCCCTCCCCTCGTATTCAGGTTCGAGGAGCGTGAGGCGGTTGAAGCGAAGCCTTCGGGACAGCGTGGCGCACGCGGGCCGAGGGACTGCCGGCTGCAAGGACCCAAATCCAAGGGTCCCGGCGGGAATTCGACTCGAAAGGGTCCGACCACGGCCGAGGGACTCTCGGTAGGGATATAGGAAAAATGAATTTAGAATATAGATGTCACCATAGTCCCACGTATGGAACCGGAGGACTCTGGTTGCCGAGTAGCTCGAATAGTCGCCCTATTAACGCCCCGAAGGAGGTGTCGGCACGCCCCGTTGGCTGGTTAGGTTTGGATACGACGGGACCCCGTACAACGGGTGGGCCCAACAGCCGGGGCGGCGGACCATCGAAGGAACGCTCCGGGCCAGCATGCTCCGACCGGACGCTGCCCATCGGGTTCTCGCTTCCTCCCTCGAGGTCGCGAGCCGAACCGACCGCGGGGTCAGTGCTCGGGCCAATGCACTCACTGTCGAGAGTACCTTCGAGGGGCCGAACCTCCTCCGTTGGCTCAACGGGATCGCGCCCGACCTTTGGTTCACCGATGCGACCATCGTGCCCGACGGGTTCCGCACTCGGGGCGCGGTTCGACGCGTGTACCGGTACTACGAGTCCAACCAGGGACGGGACATCGAACGGACTCGGGCCGCAGCTCAGCTGTTCATCGGAACAGTAGATGTACGCTCGCTCGCCCGGGGGCTCACGAGCACCAGCCCGGTCCTTCGAAATGTGGAGGCCCTGGAGTTGACACCTCGGCCCGATGGTTGGACGATCGAGGTTCGGGCTCCTGCCTTCGTCTGGGGAATGGTCCGGAAGATCGTGGCCTCGCTACGGGAGGTCGACGCGGGTCGGCTTTCCCTCCCACGGCTCTCCGAGTGTCTCCGCGGGGAGCGCCGACTTACCCTCCCCATGGCGGAGCCCGAACCTCTCCTCCTCTGGGAGGTCCAATACCTTCAACGGTGGTCCTTCCATTGGCGGGGTCCGAACCGTCGTCAATCCGAAGGAGCCCGTGAGAGAAGGGCCCTCATCCGGGCGCAGGCGGACCTGTACGACGATCGGGCGGTCGACCGCGACTGAGACCTAGCCCACCCGTTCCCACCGCTCGAGCTTCTGGACCGTCGCGAGGGTCGACCCCCGCTGAATCTCTTCGCGCACCCGGTTTTCGTGCTCGAGGACGTCGAGCGCCCGATTCGCGATCTCGGCCGCCCGTTCCCTCGGAACGACCACGACCCCACTCAGGTCACCGATGATCCAGTCGCCGGGGCGCACGCGCTGACCGCCGACGACGACCTCCACGCCGATCTCCCCGTGTCCTTTCGGTTCCCCCGCGTCCGGACTGGTCGTGCGACTGAACAGCGGAAACCCGAGCTCGAGGATCGCATCCACATCCCGAGCCGCGCCGTCGATGACGACGGCGGCCACTCCCCGACCGTGGGCGCTCCAGCTCGCGAGCTCGCCCCAGATGGCCGTGGTCCCGCCGCCGGCGTCGACGACGATGACATCCCCCGGACCCGCCCGATCGATCGCCTCGACCGGTTTGGCCCAATCACCGTCCCGCGTCACCACGGTCACCGCCGGTCCCGCGACGCGGACGGTGGGGCTCTTCAGGCGGGCCAGGATACCGTGCATCGCCCCCTTCCGTTGCATCGCGTCGGAGACGTTGGGACTCGACACCTTGAGGAATGCCGCCCGAACGTCGGTGCCCGAGTACCGTCGGAAGTGCTCGGTCGGCATCTCGGTACGCGTGTCGATGGCGGCGCGGATGCGGCGAGTGGCCTCGGTCACCTGGGCGCTCTTGGTGATGGCTCCGCCGATGATCAGGATCTGGGCCCCGGCCCGGACGGCGGCCGCCACGCTCTCGGAGTTGAGGCCCCCGGCGACGGCGACCGGAATGGGAGAGGATTTCACGAGGTCGGCGAGGACATCGAACGGGGTGCGTCCCTGCATCTGCATGTCGATGCCGATGTGCCAGCACACGGCGGCCGCCCCGAGCTCGGCGACCCGCTTCGTGCGGGCGATCGGGTCCGGGACCCCAAGCAGGTCGACCACGATCTCCGCTCCGTAGAGCTCCCCACCGCGCACCCCGTCGGCGATAGTGTCGTCGTCGGCCGCGCCGAGGATCGTCACGAGGTCCGCGCCGGCCTTGGCGGCAATCTCGACCTCGAACGCTCCGGTGTCCATCACCTTCAGGTCGGCGACGATCCGGTGGTCGGGGAACGCCTTCTTCAGTTCCCGAACCGCGTCCAGTCCCTCGCTCTTGATGAGCGGGGTCCCCGCCTCGACCCAGTCCGCTCCCCCGGCGACCGCTTCCTTCGCCGCGAGCAGCGCCCGGGACAGGTTCTCGAAGTCGAGGGCGACCTGAAGTACGGGTCGGTCGAGCCGCATCCGGCGTGCGAGGGGGGCCCGCTATTAACAGTCTCCCCGGTCCGAAGGTCCGTGTCCCACGTACCGGACGGGACCGTGCGCCTCCTTTCGGGAGACGCACGTCGTCTTCCCCAGCTTTCCGATGAAAGTGTCCACCTCGTGATCACCTCGCCACCGTACCCCATGATCCCCCAGTGGGACGAGCTGTTCGCGCAGCTGGGGGCCACCGACTACCCCGCCATGTTGCTGGTCCTCGAGGGAGCCTGGAAGGAATGTTTTCGAACGCTGGTACCGGGCGGCCTCTTGGCGGTCGTCATCGGAGACGCCCTCCGCTCCGACGCCGGTGGGTTCCGGGTCTGGCCCAACCACGCGGAAACTCTCGTGTCGGCTACCCGCCTCGGATTTCACCCCCTCCCGTACGTCCTCTGGAAAAAGCCGACCAACAAACCGAACGCATTCCTCGGAAGCGGTTTTCTTCCGCCCAACGCCTACGTCACGCTCGATTGCGAATTCATCCTGTTGTTCCGGAAAGGAGGGCTCCGCCGATTCCCCGCCCACGACCCGCGGAGGGCCTCGAGTCGATTGTCCCGGGCCGAACGCGACCACTGGTTCAGCCAGGTGTGGGGCGACGTGAGAGGTGCGCCGCAGCGCCGGACCGGCGGCCGGACTGGAGCTTTCCCTCCGGAGATACCGGAACGACTCGTTCGCATGTTCTCGGTCGTGGGCGACACCGTCCTCGACCCGTTCGCGGGTACGGGGACCACCCTTTGGGCCGCGTCCCCGCTCGGAAGAAACTCGGTGGGGGTCGAGTGGGACCCCCGGGTGTTCCGGACCCTGGCCCACGAGGCCCGCCGGAGAAAGGTCCCCACCTCGGGCGCTCCGAGCGGGTCTACAGTTCCGGGTTCGTAGCCGGCTCGGGAAATTTCGCCACCGGCGGGAGTCGGGGCGCCCGGTGGTCCATCTCCTCGTCGAGCGCGGTCCGAAGGTAGCGGAGCGCGGTGTCGCTCAAGCGGTCCATGTGAAGCAGGAGGTAGTGGAGATAGATCCGTTCCGGTCGACGCAGGGGCCCAGCAGCGGGACCTCTCCCCGGCGCGGCGTGGCGCGCGAGCGTCTCCCGGTCGTGCTCGTACTCCACCCCGTGGAACTCGCGTCCGGTGGCCCCTGTGAGAGGTGGGGAGAAGTGACCCACCGGGTCGTAGGACTCCTCGGTGTCATCGGCCGGGTTCCGTCGCGGGGCCGAGGGCCGGGGGGCCAACTTGCCTTGAAGGTACGGGTGGACCGGACGGTCGGGGTCCTGAAGATCCTCGATGGGGCGGCCCGCGACATCCTCCACGATCGTGCGCAGGCTCCAGCTCGTGCGACGGCGGCTCGGCCCGTCGGCCGTCGCTTCTTCGGCCACAACGGGAGCCGGCGGACCGGCCCTCATAAACCATCCTCTCGACCGGCAGATGGACCCGACGTCCGCAGGGTACGTGAGAGGAACTCGAACTCTGGAGTGGACGCTACGATCGCGAGGGGGAGGTGAAGGTCACCGACCCTCCACAGAGACTCGGAGTATCCGGCCGTGCGTGGCAAACGCGCCTTGGGAAGCCAGTCGGCTTCGGCATCGGTCAGCCCGAAGAACGCGCGGGTCTCACGGGAAACTTCGGGGAGATGGAGGAACGCCGTGGCGTACAAGTTTCGAAGTGTGGAGCGTCCACTGGCGGTTCCCAGGAAGTCCTCCGGGCTCTGGCTCACGAGCAGCAGTCCCGCTTCGAAATGGCGAACGTGGCGCACGACACGGTCGAGGAATTCGGCGGTCGGTCCGTGATGCGCGAGGAGATGCGCTTCATCCACCAGTACGAGCTTGGGCCCGGTTCGGTCGCGCACTCGCCCGTACGCCCAATCGAGAAGATACGTGAGGTGGAACGCGCGGTGCTCTTCCGAGACTCCCGAAAGGTCGATCGAGAGGGGTGACGCCTCGGTGGAGAAGGTCGTGATGCCGTTCACGCCCCGAAGAGAACCCGTCCGGAACACCTCGAGGAGCGTCCGTAACCGGCCATCGCCGGCCGGTTCCTTCTCGACCTCGGCCAGCAGATCGTCGAACGTCGGCACCTCGGGACCCCGATCGTAGAGACGCATGATGGTCGCGTCCAAGCGCGCGGCCTCCTCGTCCCGAAGACTGGGGAACAACGCGCGCAACATCGCCACGACGCGCGCGGCCTTCTCGCGGCGGTCCCCTCCCGTGGTGACGGGATCGAGCGGGTTCATCCGTCCTACCTCGGGGTCGGCCAACCGAGCCACCTGACCTCCGAGGCTTCGGATCAGGTCCCCGAACTCCCCGAGCGGGTCGAGCACGAGGACGTCGAGACCTGGCCGCATCCAGCGGCTGCGGAGTAGGTAGAGCGCGGCCGCGAAGGACTTTCCGGACCCGGTGGTCCCGAAGAGGCCCCACGAGAAGCTGGAGTGGCTCCATCGGTCGAGAAACACGGGGCTCGCGTCCGCGAGTGCGAGCCCCACCAGTATTCCACCGGGTTCGAGCACGGTTTCGTCGCCGAAGGGGAAGAGCGACGCGACAGCGTCGGAGGGAAGGATGTGCCAGTATCCTCTCGGCCGAGGGCCGGCTTCGTCGGGGGACTCCGCCCGCAGAGCGTTCCGAACCTCGTACCGGGGTACCCGAGTCCTGAATCCAAGGCCGGTCAGCCGGTCCGACAAGCGGGCCCGCACCGACTCCACCCGGGCGCGAGCGGACCCGTTTGCCACGAAGACGATCCCGACCCTCCAGAGTTCCTGGGAGCGGCGGGCGAGTCCCCGGCCCAGATCCCGGGAAGAGTTCCATTCCACTTCCAGGCGCGAACTGTCGCCGCCGGAGCTTGGGTCATGGAGTTCGACCTCAGCCGCTTGTCGGGCACGCTCCACCATCGCGAGGGCTTGGTCCGGGGGGATTCGGTGCAGTTCGATCCGGAGGTCGACCGGCTCGGTCGTCGGAAGGATCCGTGCGAGGAAGCCGAATGGGACCTCGGTGGGAAGTTCCCGGACGAGCAGCGGGGCCCTGTAGCGCACTCCGACATGTTCGAGGGTCGGGTCCTCGACCGGGCGGGAAGGGGAAGCCGCTGTCACACCGCCCCTACCGGCATGCGACGCGCGAGGATCCACAAAGGCATCAGTGAAAGCGCCAGCCCGAGTGCGCGGAACGGGTCGGCCTCGGGAGGAGCCAAGAGGAAGAAAAAAGCGCCCGCTGAGACGGAGAGGGAGGCCCACCGGGCGTCCCCCCCGAAGGCGCCACGGAGGGTCGCGGTCGTGCGGCGGGCGAGACTGAACCAACCGGCCCATGCCAGTGCGGCGAGCGATCCGGTCAGGGCCGCCAGCGAGGGTCCCACGATGGCGAGAGCGCCGCTGACGAGCGCCGCTCCCACGGAAACTCCGACGACGTCAAAGTCCCAGGGAAGCCGAGGGTCCCCCAGCCGGGTCATTGGGCCCCCCGGGCGATGGTCCATCCGAACGCGCGCACTGTGTCGGCCAGTCGGCGATCCGTCAACGTGACCGGTGCCAACCCCAGCGCCGTGAGCTGTTCTACGAGCGCATGGGTGCGTTGGGCGAGGCGCCGCTCTGCCTCGACACCATCGCGGTCGGATCGGAGGGCCACGTCGACTCGGCGAGAAGACCGACGACGGCAGAGCGCAAGGACGAGTTCGTCGTACCCCGCGCCCGCCGCCACATCGGCGGCCCCGGTCCCCCCGGCCAGGGTTCGTACCGGCGCGTCTCGGATCCGTATGGAGCCCGCCTGTAGGTAGACGGGGCCCTCGGTGGACCGCAGCATGTCTCGAAACCGGTCGAAGAGCCCGGCGAGGTCTGACGGAGGGCGGTAGGCCAACGGAGTACCGGAAGTACGGACCACCGCGACGTGCCCCCCTCCCGCCAGTCGGACGGTTGAACCCCGCATCCCAACGGAGGACCGGGCTCCGCTCATCGACCTCGGAATCCATTGACAAAGGTGAAACAGGGCGACGCGCGCCAGGCGCTCGTCGACCGCCTCCCCGTCCGGGCGCCAGACCGAGACAGCGAAGCCCAGCGCGAGGACCGGTACCCAGGCGAACGGCGTGGCGAAGGGAGCGAGTACTGCTCCCGCCGCCGCATAGGAGGCGAACTTGAGCGCGTCCTTCGCGCTCGGGAAAGGTCCCAATCGGACCCGTCGGTCGACCCGCTCGGGCAGCGCGACCGTGGGGAACCCGCCGCCCGGTCCCTCCATCTCACTTGCCGCCCCCACCTCGTATCGGCGGCCAAGGCCCCACCCGGGTGGGGTCGCCGTTCGGAAGGTGGCGCAGGAGATGGAGCGCCGTGTGGCCGAGTACGGAGCCAGCGGCGAGGGGAGCCGCCGCCGGGAATGCGGCTGACCCGGCGGCATGTACCGCTCCCGCGAGCGCCCGTCCACTCGGCCCGGAGGCCGCCAGCGCGTTCGCGGAAGGAGTGGCGACGGCGGATGCGCTGGACGAGGTGGTGGAGAGACCCCGCTGCAAGCCGCCGGCGAGGGTGCTACCGCTCGACGGGAATCCAAAGGCAACCAGCTGGGTCCCGGCGACCGACAGGAGATAGGGTGACGCGACGGCGACCCCGAGATACCCCACCAGTAGCACCGGGCTGGGAGTACCCACGGCCAGTTGGAGCGGCACAACGAGCACGCACGGTAGGAACGCGAGTTCGAGGAAGAGCAGCCAGGCCCTACGCGGGATCGAGGAGAACGGTCGGAGGGGCCAGAGCATGGTGAAGATGGGCAGGAGGACGATGAGCGTGGCGAGCAGAGCATCGCGGATGCCTACGGCCAAGACGAGCGCCAGGACCGCGGCGAACTCGAGGGCCGATAGGATGAGGGCGAGAGCACCGTTGTCCCACGAAAACCGTACCTCTCCGACTCCGCCGAGGTTCACCCAGTGTTGCCAAGCCCCTCCGTTCCATCCGGCCATGACCGGGTAGAGCGCCCCCGAAACGTCGAGGATCCCGTGCACGATCGGAAGCGAAAAATTCGCCACGATGACGGCGATCACCAGCCGGGGAAGGAGGCCCGAGAGGGGGTCCGCCCAGCGGGAAACGACCGAGCGGGCGAGGAATAGCAGGGCGATCCCGATTCCCACCAGTGCGATGGCCGGATCGACGACCGTTCCGAGTGAGTAGGAGGAGAACTGGATGGCCGCGGACAGGTAGTCGCTCGAACCGCCGGTGGAAGCGAACGCTGGATAGAGGGCGCCCGTCTGGAGCATGGGAACGAGAAGGTTGTCGTAGGTCGGACCCGTGATCGCCGCGACGATCGCGGTAAGGGCCGAGAAGAGAGCGAAGAGGATCGCTTGGAGGAGCGTGGTCCAATCGATTCCGAGCGTCACCTCCCGTCCTCCTCAGGAGCCCGTGAGGACCCAATGCGCGAGTCCCCAGAACAGGCCGGTGATCGCGGCGACGAAGAGGAGTGTACCGATGAGGGCGTCCCGAGCACGATCCTTGGCTTGGACCTTCTTGGTGACATCGTTCGAGAACCAGCTGAGGGCGACCCGGGCCCACACCAAGGAGAGGAGCCCGCTCCCAGCAAGGCCCAGAAGCTCGACGAGTCGGTCGATCGCCGCTGAGAAATTTCCTACCGCGGTCGAGCCACTCGGTCGACCATCCATCGAGGGAGAAGCCGAGGGCGAAGACCCCCCGGTCGACCCGACCGCTCCCACGACGAGTGCGATCGCCGCAAGGACGGCCAAGCCCGCCCAGGCGATCGCGCCCCCGACGTGCGGTCGTTTCATGGGTCCTCGGCGCTCTCCCACGCCAACACCTCGCCCCCGCCGGGTTCCGCCTCCGTCCGGATTCGACCCTCCTGGATCAACCGGTCGATCGTGCTTCGGACCAACTCGAGCGCGATTCCTTGCTCCTCGGCCATCATTTCGATCGTAAACCGGTCCGCGCCATCGGCGGGTAGCAGCAAGTTTTCTACCACACGTTCCGGATCGAGGACCGGAGGGTCCGGAGCGCGGTCGCGACGCCGCATGCGGGCGATCAGGTAGGTTAGCGTCAGCGCCCCGACGAGGATTCCGAGGACCCCGAGTGTGGCGTTGTTCCAAGAAGCACTGCTGACCCGTCCGACGACGGGCGCCGGAAACAAGCCCGTCACGTTCGCCTCGGCTCGATAGCCTCGGGCATCGGTCACCGTGATGCCGAGTTCGGTACGTCCGGCGAGTCCGGCCGGGAGCGCGACAACGAAGTCTCCTGACGTCGGCCAAGTTCCGTTCCAGAGATTGGTTTGGCTCGTGTTCACCCAGGACTCGAAGGGCGGAACGCCCGAACTTAGATTCACCAGAAGGATGGGGCGTGGAAGGGGACTCACCGGAATTAGAGGCAGAATTGCCTGGAGGTTTGGGAGCAGAGGAAGTGCGACCTCCGCTGGCTCGATGACCGAACTCAACGCCGAGTCGAGGACCTGGACCGAGACCGTCGTGACCCCCTCTTGTTCGAACGTTCCGACCCACCCGAACGACCCCGTTGTGCTCCGACCGACGGGCGGGGACCCGTTCGTCGGGGGAATCGTTGGGACCACCCACCAGACGAGAGGGTACGAGCCACCGCGTACGGTCGCATTCAGCAGCACGGTGGTGGAGGGGGCGCTGACCGTCACATTCGCATGGAGCGAGAGTTGAGGCGCGGATTCGACCGTCGCTCGCTCCGGGAGTGTGGTTGCGACCGCACCCAGGGAATCGACGACCGAGGCGGTCAGGGGGATCACCCCCGCACGATCCGGGGTCCACGGCACGAGGAACGAACCGTCGGGCGATGCGTTCGAGACGTCGCAGAGGACGGAAGCTCCTGCGCCGCAGGTCACATTGAACGGAGGCACCCCGCCGGCGATCGAAACCTCGACGTACGTGAGAGTTCCGGCGTCCACGGAAGGGTCGATCGTGCGGACCGAGATCGAGACCGGTTCGGCGACGGGCTGCTCGCGGGTGATAATCACGTCGAAGTAGGGTTCCGGTCCGAGTACCTCGAGGGTGGCGTCGAGAATTCCCGGGGCGGACGGCGTGCACGAAAGGTTCGTCAGGTTCGACCCGGGCGGGACCAGAACAGATGCGGCGCACGCCATGCTGGTCCCAAGGTGCCAGGAGGGACGTTCGACCACCCCGTGGAACTCCACCGGCTTACCGACTTCTGCGAGCGGGAGGGAGGAAAGAACGGTCAGGGCCGTGGCGTTGGTCACGACGACCGGGACCGACACGCCGGCGCGCACGTCGAGCCGCTCGGAATCGAGGAGTGCGATCCGGGGGGAATAGGTCCCCGGACCGAACGTATGGGTCTCAAAGAAAGGCCCCGGATCGGTCACGGTCGTGTTGGAAAACGTCCCGTCCCCCCACGCGACGCCGAGGAGGTACGGGGGGCGGCCGCCGGAGGCCACCCCCGTCAGGTTCACCGGGCCGGGCGCTCGGGTCGCACTGGGGCTCACCGATAGATTCGAGAGGCTGGGCGGTGGGTTGCTAGACACATTCGTGAACGCAACCGCAGAGAGGGTAGAATCGATCGACGGGCACGAGAGACGGGCCACCGAGTGGAGACCTACTTCCGCGACTCCGGCCGCGAGGGTCTCGGGGACGAACTTGGTCTCGGCGAACCCGGGATCCGTAAAGATTCCCTCGGCCGCCGAAGGGGACGGGAGGAACCAGGAGTACCATACCGGAAAGATGGAGCAGTCCTGTGGAACCGGTCCCCAGTGGGATTGAAGATTCGTATCCGTCGTTCCTTCGGGAGGGTAGGAGGCGCCCTCGATAGCGAGGCTAACGTTCGAGAGAACGCCGGTGAACGCTCCCGTGTCCGGCCGAGTACTCTGGGAGGGGGAATTCCGAGTTCCAACCCCGGGGAGACCAGGGACGACCAAAAGGGCGATGGCGAGGGCGGCGAGCAGGATTGCACGTGCGGCCGGCCGGGCCCGAGCGCTTTCGAACTCGCCCACAAATTCCCCGGAGCGGCCGACGGGCCCGGTGTATTTCGGTCGGCATGTGCCACCGGGCAGTGGAAGTTGACGTAGGAAGTTACTGACCACTGATTAAATGGTTTAATATCCGGGGACTCCTCTCCTCTCGAGCATGCCGGGGTGGACCCTTCAGCATCGCGACACCGCTACTCTCGAGGAACGACGGCTCAAGGGACTCACCCTCCTCTCGGAAGGTCGATCGCAGGCGGAGGTGGCGCGTCTCCTCGGAGTCACCCCGGCGGCCGTGTGCTATTGGAAGCGGGCCATCGAGGACGGAGGGCCGAAAGCCCTTCACGCCGTCCCTCGATCCGGTCGCCCCACCCTCGTTCCCCGAGAGCAGTTGGCCGCCCTTCCCGACCTCCTCGCTCGAGGAGCGCTCTCCTTCGGGTTCTCCACCGACCTGTGGACCATCCCTCGGATCCTCCAAGTCACCGAGACAGAGTGGGGCGTGCGCTACACCCCGACCGCCATGTGGCGCCTCCTCCAACGCCACGGGCTCTCGTGGCAGCGCCCCCGCCGACAGGCCCGCGAAAAGGACCTCCGAGCCGTGAAGAACTGGCGCACGCGCTCCTGGCCCCGCTATAAAAAAAAGCCCGACGCCGAAGAGCCGTAGTGGTCTTCGCGGACGAGAGTGGCTTCTCGCTGATCCCGTACGCCGCGAAGACCTGGGCGCCGCTCGGGCAGACCCCGGTGCTGCTCCACCAGGGACGATGGCCGAAGTTCTCGGCGATCAGTGGGGTGACCCCGACGGGCCGGCTCTACTTCCGTGTGCACGAGGAGTCGATCCGAGGGCCGCAGGTGGTGGCGTTCCTCCGCCACCTCCTGCGCCACACTCGGCGACGGCCGATCATGGTGTTCTGGGACAATGGACCCCACCACCGCTCGAACCTGGTGAATGAGTTCCTCGAGACCCATCCCCGTCTCGAGGTTCACCGGTTCCCAGGCTACAGTCCCGAGCTGAACCCGGACGAGTGGGTCTGGAGCCACCTGAAGAACCACGAGCTCGCGAGTTACGCCCCCCACGACGTGCGAGAGCTACGGCGAGGGGTGAGATTGGGGGTCATGCGGATGCGGGATCGACCCGCCCTGATCCGCTCGTTCGTCGAGGCGACCCACCTCTACGACTCGCCCACTGAATCGGCGCGGAGGGTCCGATCAGCTCGCGGTTCTCTCGGAGGGCATTAAACCAATTTGTCCGGTGTCAGTAACTGCCGCGCGATCGACCTCCGAGTTGAGAGCAGGGCGTGCGACGCCGTCTCGGAACTGCCCCTCCGTGATCCCGAACCGCGCGTAGAACCCCGCCGCCTTGCGCCAGTCGCGCGCGAGCGTCTCGGCCATGCCCGGGGTGGTGGCGACCAGCGCCCGGGCCGCCTTCACGCGGGCGCGCAGCTCGCGCATGGTCCGCGCCGCGGCGCGCTCGTCCGCCTCCCGCGAGTCGTCCGGTAGGCCGCTCGTGATCTCCAGGAGGCTGAAGTCCAACGGGTAGGATTGTTACAGTAGTTTCGCGGCCAGGGCCGTCATGATTCGGGGGCCGTTCTATTCGGCGGTTTCCCCATTCGGCGGCCCAATAGCACGGCAACTGCACCGCCCACGAAAGCGCCAACTGCCGCAGCTCCCAGCCCGACGTAGACGAGGGTGACTTGTGAGACCCCCGAGTTGGATATGGGGGTCGTGATGCTCGATCCGGCCGCCAGAACAGTGAGGTTGGTGCGACTCTCCGTGGAACGGCCGAGGTCATCCGTCAGATTGATCCCGACCGAAGAGTTCCCGAGTTGAGTAGGGCGGCATGTCAATGTGAACCCAGTTTTGGAGTTCCCCGGACACCCGGCGGGGAGCCCCGACCAACTCAGAGAGTAGGGAGGGGTCCCGCCGCTGTTCACCACATAGAACGTGACGTTGGTTCCGAGTATCAAGGTCGCGGGTTCGGCAAAGAAGGCCATAATTTGGGGCGGTGGCGTCGCGACCGAGGGGGGTGTCACTTGCAGTAAGAGGCTGGCGTTCGTTCCACGCCCGAGGGAGTCAGTCGCAGTCAAGGTCACTGTGTAATTCCCCGGGGTCGTAGGGGTGCATGCCAAGGCGGACGCGTCGGATGAGACACAGCCGGGCGGTAGCCCTACGAATGAGTAGGTAAGAGCCCCCGTGCCCCCGGACAGACTCGCGAGGAAGACCACGGACATGTTGACCGTGACTCTCGATGAGCTGACAACAAACGAGTCGAAGCGCGGCAGTGGATTCACCACAAGATCGGTCGCTGCCACGGTTGTCACGCCGAGTTCGTCGGTCACGGTTCCAACCACAACAAAATCGCCTGCCGATGTGGGGGTGCAGTCTAAGGTGGATTCGTTGGCGGAGACGCAACCTGAAGGGAGTCCCCCGAATGAATAGGTGAGTGGAGGAACTCCGCCGGAACCGTTGAGGGATAGATTCGTAGTCATCCCGAAGTCGATTATTGGGGGAGCTGCGCTAATGGTTCCGGAATCTAGACGGGACCCCACTGACACATTAACGGTGGCCGACCCGAAGTAACCCGCCGAGTCGGTGACGGTAAGGGTCACGGCGAACTCGCCCGGCGAGGCCGGAGTGCAGACGAGGACGGGACTGTTGGCCGATTCACATCCAGGGGGAAGACCGGAGTACGAAAACGTGTAGGGTGGAGTGCCGTTTGAAGCAGTCGCGGAAAAGGCGAGCGAGTTGCCCACTTCAGTCTGGGCCGGGCTCGCGGTGAAATTTGTAGGATCCGGAGTGTTGGCAAGAATGTCAATGGCGCTCGCACCGAAGTTGAAAACGTCAATTTGGTCGTCGGTCGGGACGTAGACCAAGCCCTGCGGTTCTCCGGATGCTGGAAGGCTGGGAATTTCCGCGAGCCCGCTTAACGTGTCGATGACAACGATCCGGCTCCCCCCTGCGTCGGTCGCAATGACGAGGTGGTCGGCCGGGTCCATTGTGAGAGCAGTGGTACCTCCTGCCGTTGCGATGGACCCGACTACACTCCGATTGGTCGCGTTGATCACCGTCACATTATTGGAACCCCCGTTTGCGACGTACACATCTCCGTTCTGGGGGTCGTAAACAAGCCCCTGGGGACTGGTCCCGACGGGAACCGATGAGCCTGATATCGAGTAAGTTGTCGCGTTGACGACTGTTACAGCATTTCCTGAGAGGTCAGAAACGAAGGCTGAGTGAGTAATTGGATCCAATGCCAAATCATACGGAAATCCAAGGGGGAGGTTGATCGTGTGCACTGTGGCGAGGCTCGACCCGTTCAGGACGGTCAGGTTTTGCGAGTTGTAGTTCGCGATCCAAATGGTGTCATTCAGTGAATCATAGGCGATCCCGTACGGTTCTGAGCCTACGGGAAGATTGCTTTGAACGACTGAATCGCTTGTCGCGTTGATCACCGTTACCGAGTTCGAGCAATAGTTCGTGACGAAAACCCGTTCGTCGGCCGAATCATACGCTACCTGGCTGGGTCCATCTCCTGCGGGGAGCGTGTCCACGAACTTGGGGTTCGGGGCCGGATTGACGACGGTGACTCTTCCCGGAATACTGCAGACCCCTCCAAGGGCTGGCGTAGCGATGTAATCGAATCCATTCATTGGGTCGAACGTTCCTCCAAGGTAGGACGTGACCATGGAGACGTAGCCGAGCCCTCGGTCGTTAGTACCGTTGACCAGGTGTAGGGAATCGTTGTTGTTGTAGATCAGCAGGTGCTGAGTCGATGGATCATACGCAACCCAACCGGGAACCGAGTTAGGAAACGTCAAATTTGCGAGGGTTCCGTTCGTATCAGAAAGGGCACAAACACGCGAACCGAACGGTTGACAACTGCTGACGTAGATTTCATGTCGAAGTGGATTTAGGGCTAGGGAATTGGGATACCCGCCCACATCGATTTGGGGAGTGGTCGAGTTTAACTGATAAGTTCGGGCGTCGATAACGCTGACACTCCCATTGCCGTAGTCCGCAGCATAGACTTGGCGGGAACCCGGGTCGTAGAGGAGTGCCTGCGGGTTGTACCCGGCCCCGTTGGTTCCTGTCGGGAATTGGCCCACAAGTCGAAATTGTGTGATATTGACCGTGTAAATAGAATTGTTTCCGCTATCCGCGGTCAGGAGAGAGTTTGTGAGCGGGTCAATTATGATGGGAGTTACCCCCCAGTGAATTGGTAGAAACGCAATCACACTTCCGGTCGTTCCGTTAAATTCGAAGATGCCCGAACCGTTCGTCGCATAGAGGCGGTCATTTCCCCCATCATACACCAATCCGTATGGATGGCCCGGGAGACTCACATTCCCGACTACTTCGCCGGAGGCGAGATCTACGAAGGCGATCGAGCCGTCCCCGAGCAGCGCCGAGAAGAGAATTCCTCGGGAAGGATCGAAGGCAAACCCGATCGGGTCACTTCCGGCAAACTGCAAGCTCGGGCCGCCGAAATTTATCGACCGGATTTCGCTCCCCGTGCTCGCATTAACGATGTAGGCAGCGTTTCCTGCGGCATCGCCCACCACATACTCTCCGAGGGAAGGGATGTCCATCATGCCTTCGGGATACGCGGGCGAAGGGGGGTCGGTCACCCCTTGGATCAAGGAACCATTGAAAGGGTCAAGGGTGTAGCTTGTCGATCGGGGAATCCACCTCGGCCCGGTGTGGTACGTGGGATTCGTATTCGAGTGGATTTGGCGGGTTACACCGTGCAAGGCAGTGTCACGGGCCGCACTCGGGACCCCATTTGGCATTGTGCTGCTAAGGTTGGTTCGGTTGCTTAACACCCCGACTGCTGAAGAGAGGACGAGAATGACGATCAGGCTGGATATGAGAGCGGCCCCGGACCACCGAACCCTACGAGCTGCCAAAGAGTCAGGAACTGATCGAATTCTGACGGGGAGGCATGTCCCGGCTCTCTCCCGGGGGCGACAAGTGCCGACCATCCGTCATTTCCGACCAAGCATGCGAATTTCGTCCTCACTGATCTAGTTGGCAGTAACCTCGAATTGTGCGGACCCTTGCAAACCGTGCGCATCAGTCAGGGTAAGCGTAACCTTGTACTGACCGGATTCCGAGTATTGATGATCCGGAGCGGCGAGTTCCGATTGCGTGCCATCGCCGAAATTCCACAGGTAAGTGTAGGGGAGTGTCCCGCCCGTGTTGTACGAGTAGAAGTCCAGGAGACCATTGACCGGACAAAACAGCGAGGGGGGCTGAGCGTAGCAACCCCCCGAACTAAAGTTACCTACGAGAATCCAATATGGGCAAGGGTGAAATTGCAGGCAACCTCCATTGACGAGAACCTGAATCGTGTAAGCCCAAGTCGACGATTCTGCCACGGTGTCGTTCACAAAGAGGTTGGCCGTGTAAATTCCGGTGCCTCCGTAAATGGTACTGACCGTCCCGCATACGGACGACTTGACCCCATTCCCGAATAGCCAAGTGCATGAGTATGGCGGCGATCCACCTATTCCTAGACCGTCGAACTGAACGGTCGGATGCGAAGCCGATACAGCGTGGGCGTTCGGTTGAGCATAGAGCCGAATCTCTAAGGCGTAGAGATCTCCATTCCCCGTAAACCCCGCGGAAGTGGTGCCGAAGTAGATCCTACCATCCGCGACAATCGGCTCTCCAGTGACCATTCCGGTGACGTTGTAGCTGGTCAACAGACCGCCCGTCGTCGCGTTCAATACCTCAATCGTCGTCCAGGAGTAATTACCCGCGATCGCGGCATCGATGACCAGGCCATTCGCATACGTTGGGCCTGCGTAGAAGAACCCCGGGGAGCCGTGAACCCACTTCGCTGTACCGTTCCCAGCGAAAACTCCCCACATCGACCCGGGAGTTCTGGTCGAAGAAAATGCTGTTTGAATGACGGCTGGTTGGCCAACAGCGACAGTGGGGTTTTGATTGAAAGATCCGAGGACCTGAACTGTAGTCGATTGGGGTACGACTCCCAGAGTGAGAATCGCGATGACCGATGTTTGGCTACCTCCGGACTCATTTGCATAAACCTCGACTCTGTAGGCACCAGCGGTCGATGGAGTGCACGGGAGTACGGCAGTGTTACTGGAGGTACAACCCGGTGGGAGACCCGTGTACGAGTAACTCACAGTTCCTGACGGATGGGCCACAGCCACTGTGAACTGCGTCTGCTTGTTGATCGCCACGCCGAAGGGCGTGCTCGTGCTGTAATGGGTAATTTGAAACAACCCCGAACTGGTAACAGTGAGGCTCGTATTGGTGAATCCCACATGGTTGGCAGAGTCGGTCGCCTTCGTTTCGATCACATACAATCCGGATGCTGCGCTTGAGGGAGTGCACTTTAGAGTGGGGGAATTGGTTGACATGCACCCGGGCGGAAGCGATGGAATGCCGGTATAACTGTAAGTGAGGCCAGGCGGACCCCCCGCCAGATAAACCAGATTCCCGCCTGCGGCAGCGGGGGTGATCGCCCCTTGCTGGGGGGGCCCCCCGATGGCATCCTGCCATATCGGGCCCATGGCGACGTTACTGCGGTTGATCGCGTATGCGCTGCCGTCCTTGTTGGTAGCGATGGCGATTGGGAGACCATGGGCGCCGGTGACTATGGTTACTCCGGCGCCAAAGTCGTCGTCGAGGCCTTGGATCCCCTGGACCTGCCAGTGTGCCTTGATCTGGCTGACGTTGGACAGATTCAGCTCAATAATGGAGGAGGTCAGATTTTCGTTGGGTGAGGCATAGTAGTTGTTTCCTGTCGTCACCCAAATCGTGTTGTTCTTGGGGTCAATCGACGGCGAACTCCAGACACTCGCGCCCGTTTCGTTTGAAAGCACCAGTTGGGCAGTGTGGAGTTTAAGCCCTGTTGTGGCGTTGAGTTGGAACAGCGCCCCTTGAACGAGTGGGCCGTCGCATCCGCTTGCGAATCCGACGTAGACGTCACCGTTCCAGACCACGGGGCTCGACCAGATGTAGGCGCCCGTCCAAGAGCTGTTTTGGTACGTCGAGAGATTCTGTTGCCACGCGATGGTTCCCGCTATCCCTGTCCCGGTCGCATAGTACGCTCGAACCCACCCGTACCCGGCGTGGTGTAGCCCTACCGAATCCCCGGTCCCAACAATCACCAAGTTTCCCCAGACCGCAGGCGTGGAGATGATTCCCCTGGGCCAGGTTGATCCGCAGGAATTGTCCATCGCTAAGCCGGTGGTGCTGGCGAACCACGAGGCGGGTCCATGGATAGTAGCGGTTGTCTCATTTAGTGCATAGAGCTGACCGCCCATCGATCCGAAATATGCAGTTCCGTTGGCAGCGGCCACCGACCCTGCGATCGATCCATTGGCAACAAAGGGGAAATGTGGAGCCAGGGAGAGAAGGGAAACGTTTCCGGGCGCGAGGGTCCGTTCCAGACTCTGGTTCCCTGTCCGCAGCGCATTTTGGTCGTATATCGGCCAGGTTCCGAATGAGGAGATTGAAAGTGATGGTAGAAGTAGTGAGGGCGAGGAATTGTTATCCCCAAACCAAAGGCCGGACGACGGGGCGGCAACGCCCGCGGGGGGCACTGCGCGATTTGTGGTCCCTGTAACAAACGAAGAGAAGATCACCACAATCAGGACAACGAAACAAAGGCTAGGTATCGCCTTCTGTTGCTTCTTGCGTCTCGACGCCATGAGCCTTCCCGTCGAGGTCATGCCTCCCTACCTCAAGTCAGTTCGCTTACGTCAAGCCTGCGAGAACATTCACTTGGATAGGGTCGAAGCCAATTCCGCAGAGTGTTGCGCATGCCCGTAGAGCGGGGGCCGTGCCGCGAGCCGAAGCTCGGTTGACTCAATCCAGGAGAATCCCGGCCCCTACCTATCCTCGAACGTTCGTCCTACTGACAACTGATTAAATGGTTTAATATCCGGGGACTCCTCTCCTCTCGAGCATGCCGGGGTGGACCCTTCAGCATCGCGACACCGCTACTCTCGAGGAACGACGGCTCAAGGGACTCACCCTCCTCTCGGAAGGTCGATCGCAGGCGGAGGTGGCGCGTCTCCTCGGAGTCACCCCGGCGGCCGTGTGCTATTGGAAGCGGGCCATCGAGGACGGAGGGCCGAAAGCCCTTCACGCCGTCCCTCGATCCGGTCGCCCCACCCTCGTTCCCCGAGAGCAGTTGGCCGCCCTTCCCGACCTCCTCGCTCGAGGAGCGCTCTCCTTCGGGTTCTCCACCGACCTGTGGACCATCCCTCGGATCCTCCAAGTCACCGAGACAGAGTGGGGCGTGCGCTACACCCCGACCGCCATGTGGCGCCTCCTCCAACGCCACGGGCTCTCGTGGCAGCGCCCCCGCCGACAGGCCCGCGAAAAGGACCTCCGAGCCGTGAAGAACTGGCGCACGCGCTCCTGGCCCCGCTATAAAAAAAAGCCCGACGCCGAAGAGCCGTAGTGGTCTTCGCGGACGAGAGTGGCTTCTCGCTGATCCCGTACGCCGCGAAGACCTGGGCGCCGCTCGGGCAGACCCCGGTGCTGCTCCACCAGGGACGATGGCCGAAGTTCTCGGCGATCAGTGGGGTGACCCCGACGGGCCGGCTCTACTTCCGTGTGCACGAGGAGTCGATCCGAGGGCCGCAGGTGGTGGCGTTCCTCCGCCACCTCCTGCGCCACACTCGGCGACGGCCGATCATGGTGTTCTGGGACAATGGACCCCACCACCGCTCGAACCTGGTGAATGAGTTCCTCGAGACCCATCCCCGTCTCGAGGTTCACCGGTTCCCAGGCTACAGTCCCGAGCTGAACCCGGACGAGTGGGTCTGGAGCCACCTGAAGAACCACGAGCTCGCGAGTTACGCCCCCCACGACGTGCGAGAGCTACGGCGAGGGGTGAGATTGGGGGTCATGCGGATGCGGGATCGACCCGCCCTGATCCGCTCGTTCGTCGAGGCGACCCACCTCTACGACTCGCCCACTGAATCGGCGCGGAGGGTCCGATCAGCTCGCGGTTCTCTCGGAGGGCATTAAACCAATTTGTCCGGTGTCAGTAG
>JAKIVX010000016.1 GCA_022750335.1 Thermoplasmata archaeon
CGCCTGTTCGAGTCAGGCAGCCGGGACCTGAGGACGCGCGTCGCCCTCCTTCGACGCGGACTCGGATTCAAGTAATGCGGCCGACTGGACGGAGTCGGTTCGCGGTATGCCCGGCACATTCTCCGACTCCTGGAAGCTCACGAAAACATCCTTCCGCCTCATCGCCGAGGACCGGGCTCTCCTGGTCTTCCCCGTGGTGGCCGGACTCTCCATCCTGGGCGTGTTCGCCCTATTCCTGCTCGGGGCCCTCGTCTTGCTCCCCGGGGTCGAGAACGGTGGGAACGCGGTCCAGGTCGACTACTTCCTCGGCTTCCTCCTCTTCGTCGCCGTGTACTTCATTGCGACCTTCATTTCCGTGTACTGCACCGCGGCGCTGATCGGGGCCGCCACCCTGAAATTGAACGGGCAGCAGCCCACCGCCGCCGACGGTTGGCGCGTCGCGCGCGCCCGGCTCTCCCGGCTGCTCGCCTGGGCCATCATCACGGCGACGGTGGGCCTCCTCATCCAGCTCATCGCGAGCCGGGTTCGAGGGATCGGAGGGATGCTCATCGCGGGGGTCGGAGGCGCGAGCTGGTCGTTGATCACCTACTTCGCGATCCCGGTCGTGATGTACGAGGATCAGAGCGCGTGGGCTTCGCTCAAGCGGTCGGGCCACTTGTTCCTGACCACGTTCGGTCGTTCGCTGGTCACCAATCTCGTGCTCGGCCTGATCCTCGGCGCGGGCATCGTGGGCGCGGTCCTCCTAGGGGTTGCAGGACTGTTGCTTTGGGCCGGTGGCTCGGTCGCGCTCGGGGTAATCCTCGTCGTTGTGGCAGTCACCCTCGTCGTGTTGGTGGCGCTTATCGGCGCGGCCGCCGAGGGCATCGTGCGCGCGGCGCTCTATCGGTACGCTACCACCGGCAAAATCGACCCGGACCTTTTGCCGGCCGCGTACCGGCCGGGGATGGCACGTCCGTTCAACGCCCCGTTGCCGTAGGGCGACGCTCCCGAGGGGTACCGGCACGAGGGGTATCTCCGGATCGGCGAACGCGACCCTTGGCGGCCCTTTACCTAGGGGAAGGAGGGACCGCGGTCCGCAGCATCGCCGGGAATCCCTCACGCACCGTTGGGAAGGTGGGCACCCAACCCAATCCGTCCTTTGCCCTCTGGTTCCGGGCCCGACGCGAACTCGCGAAGGTGTCGGCGTTGACCCGCCCGACGGCGAGTCCTGCGAGCCAGACCGGGACCTTCCGGCGAACGGGAGGGGCGCCCAGGGATTTGGCCAAGATCGACTGCCACTCCACCTGCCGAAGCGGTTCGTCGTCGCTCACTAGGAACTCCTTCCCCCTTGGGGCTCGTTCCACCGCGGATCGGATCGCCGACCCGACATCCGCCGCGGCGACGAGCGACGCGTAGTTCGTCCCGGGGCCGACGAGGGTCCCTCGCCGTTGGCGGATCCGTTCCGTGAATGCTGGAAACCACCCGCTCGACCCGTAGATCAAACCCATTCGGAGCATCACAAGCGGGAGACCCCAATCTTTCTCGGCCCCGACCAAAAGGGCGCGGGAGTGGACGCTCAATAAGGAGTATCCGCGGGCTTCCCGGGCGAGGGGGGTCGCCTCGTCGAACCAGTCATCCCCGGTCGGGACATAGTCCTCGAGACCGCTGAGAGCCACGTACGCTCGCAAGGGAGCCGACTGCCGGCGGATGTGCTCGAGGAGGACCGAGACGATACGCTGGCGCTCGTCGGAAGCACGCCGTGCGCGCGCCACCGTGAGCCGGCCGGGGACCCGTACCTGGATCGCGTCGACCACGGCCGTCACGCCCTCGAACCCGGCGTTCCAGTTTCCGGGACTCGAGAGGTCCGCCACGACCGGGATCACGTGATCGGCGGAGAGGCGCCGCCCCTCTTCCGGGCGCCGGACCAGGGCCCGGACCGTATGCCCCTGGGCCGCGAGGGCTCGCACGGCGGCCTCGCCGACGAGTCCGCTCGCGCCCGCGACCAGGACGGTTTCGGGCGGCACAAGGAGGGTGGCGACCGGGGCCCTATAACAGTTGGTCATCGGCGTGCGGGAGGATCCGAAATCCGAGGCTCGGGCGAGCCTCGAAGTGCCTACACCAGGCGGCGGTTCGCCCGACATTTGTCGGCGGGCTATTCCGCGGTCCGCTCGGCCGCCGGTAGGGCCGGTGCGTCGGGGGGAAAGTGCGGTTGTCGGGATTTGAACCCGAGTAGGTAGCTTGGGAAGCTACCGTCCTAACCACTAGACCACAACCGCGTGCGAGACCCGGAGGGCCTTCCGCTCTTACGCTTTGTGCGGGCCGTCCGGTCCGCTAGAGGAGGAGCCCGACGGACTCGCCCGGAATCGAGGGCGCTCCCGCGAGGAGGTCGGCGTTCGAGACCGGTCGCTCGGCCAACGGCGCGACGAACCCCGCCTTCCGCAGCACTTTGCGGGCCCGCACGAGGTCGTCGGCGGCCAGTGCGACCAGGGGCTGGTTCCCTTCCCGAGAGATCAGGATCGCGACGCTCTGCAAATTGACCTTCGCCTTCGCGAGCGCCTCCAGGACCTTGAGGAAGCTTCCGGACCGGTCTTCGAGACGTACGGCCATGAGCTCCCGCATCTCCGCGACGTACCCGGACGAGTTCAGGAGCGCGAACGCCCGATCCGGGTCATTGACCACGAGGCGAACACGTCCCCGGGTCGGCGTCGAATCGACGCTGATCGCCGCCAAGTTGATCCGTTCCTTGGCGAGCGTCCGCGCGACCCCGGCGAGGGCTCCCGGTCGGTTCGGTAAGGTGAGGGAGATCTCGCGGAGGCCCATCTATGCGACCGACACCCCACCGGACCTAAAGGTTGGCTGCCAGCCCGTACCGGCGTCGCCCGCGTTGCTGTAGGTATTTATACACGAATCGGACCTAATTCACATCAGCCTCGCCCCCTTCGGGGGGTCGGCCGGTCCATCGGATGGGGGAAACGCCGAATTTCAATGCGAGCCGACGCTACCGCCGGGCGCGCCGCCTGCATGGCGACCGCCGCGGGGTGGTCGCGGTCATCGGTACGCTCCTCGCCCTCCTCGTGTTCTTCACGTTGTTCGGGATCTTCCTCACCCAGTACCTCCCTCTCTGGATGACGGACAACGAGTCCCAGTTCACGGCGCAGGCCGCGTACTCGTTCGCCCTGTTCAAGTCGAATGTCGACAGCCAGTACCAGTTCTCCCCCTCGGGGCCCCAGACGCTCGGGACCCCGTTCGTCGTAAGTTCCCAAGGAGTGCCTCTGCTCGCCCAACCGACCCAGGCGACCCTCATCTTCCTCCCCTCGTCCTGCCCGAACGGGTTCTACGCGAAAGGAATCGCGGGGGCGACCGCGGCCAACTACGGCCAGCCGGTCAGCTCCACGAAGTGCGTGTTTGCCAATACGACCCTCTCCCAGGGCCCCGGCGGCAGTGGGCTGTACTCCCAGAGGATCGCGACCGGGGTGCTCCAGATGAACCTCCCCAACCGGTACTACACCGCCGAGCAGTTCTACTTCGAGGATGACGCCGTCATCCAGACCCAGAGCGGCGGCTACACCTACCTGACCGTGAACCCCCCGCTCAACGTCACGGACAATGCGAAGAACATCACCGTGACCGCGAGCCTCCTCCAACTTTACGGGAACGCGTCGACCTTCATCGGTTCGGGATCCCAGGAGGTCTACTCCCACTCCCGGTTCAGCCAGGAAGTGACCTCGAACGGACTCTTCGTCGCGTCCAACTCCTCCTACCTACCGTACGTCTACACCTTCGAGATCGGGACCGAGTATCCGTGCGCGTGGTCCCCCTTCCTCGTGAAGGTGATGCAGGGCAGCGGCGTACCGACAGCGAGCTACTCGTTCACCCCCTACGCGGGCAGCTGCAACAACCCGACCGGCCTCACCACCGAATTGACGCTCAAGATCTACAACGTCGACTACTCGGCCCTGTTCACGGCGGGCGTCCAGGTCAGTCTGGGCGTGGGAGGCACCTAGGCCATGGCCACCACCGGTTCGTTCCGCGTCAAGATCCCCCGAGCGACTCCCTCACCGGAAGGGGCTGCTCTCGAGGCGAGCCGACCGCTGGAGCAGGGGACGGACGTCCCGGGGACATTCATCACGGCGATTCCACCCCTCCCGGAGACGAGCATGCGGGAGCTCGAGGTCAACGCCGTCAACCCCCCCTACTCCTATTCCCGGGTCTCGTACAACGACCGCTCGAAGGAGTATCTTTACGAGGTCATCGAACCCCAATTGACCGCTCACGAGAAGGGGCTCGTTACGCACTTGAAGGCCACCCTCAACGTGATCCTGGGGAGCGAGACCGCCAACCTGACCACGACGGATAAGCGGGCCTACCTGCGCGGAGAGGTCGAGGAGTACTTCCGGAGCCGGGGCGTGACGCTTTCGCCGCTCTCGACCGAACGGGTCGTCTACTACGTCCTCCGGGATTTCGTCGGATACGGACCGGTCGACGCGCTCATCCTCGATGCCGAGGTCGAGGACATCTCGTGCGACGGGGTCGACGTGCCCCTGTTCATCTTCCACGGAAAGTACGAGTCGGTGAAGACGAACGTGATCTTCCACGACGAGGATTCGCTCAACTCGTTCATCGTCATGCTGGGGCAGCGGTGCGGGAAGGCGGTCAGCGTCTCCGCTCCGATCCTCGACGGGACGACCCCCGAGGGCCACCGCGTCCAGGCGACGTACGGACGCGAGGTGACCACGCGCGGGGCGAGCTTCACGATCCGTCGCTTCAAGGAGCGGCCGTTCACCCCGGTCGACCTGGTCCTCATGGGCAGCGCCAGCGAGGAGATGGTCGCCTACTTCTGGCTCGCGGCCGAGCAGGGGGAATCGCTCATCATCTGCGGCGGTCCGGCGGCCGGGAAGACGAGCACCCTCAACGCGATCGCGCTCTTCATCCCCCCGACCTCCAAGATCGTCTCCATCGAGGACACGCGCGAGGTCAACCTGCCGCACGAGAACTGGATCCCCGGCGCGACGCGCACCGGGACCGGCGACCGCGGACCGGACGGGAAGACCGCCGGTGAGGTCGACATGTTCGACCTGGTCCGCGCGGCCCTCCGGCAGCGCCCGAACTACATCATCGTCGGAGAGGTCCGCGGCCGCGAGACCTACACCATGTTCCAGGCGATGGCCACCGGGCACACCACCTACTCGACCATGCACGCCGACAGCGTGAAGTCGATGGTGAACCGGCTCGAGAATCCGCCCATCAACACGCCGCGGATCCTCCTGTCCGCGCTCAACAACGTCATCATCCAGATCCAGGCCCGCACCGAGAAGGGGGTCGTCCGCCGCCTGAAGCAGGTCCTCGAGATCGTGGGATTCGAGCCCGAGACGAACGAACTCATCACCAACACGGTCTACGAGTGGGACCCGTCCACGGACGGCTTCGTGTTCAAGGGCCACTCCTTCCTGTTCGACAAGATCACCGAACTCAAGAATTTCACGACCGAGGAGATGGACGCGGAGTTCCAGCGCCGCGTGGACGTGATCAAGTACCTCGTCCGCAACAAGATCACCGACTACCGGCAGCTCTGGAAGACGGTCGCCCAGTACTACAAGGACCCGAACGAGGTCATGGCCCGCATCCAGCTCCCCGCGATCCCCCCGGGGGCCTGACGATGCCCTCCACGCCGGGCGTTTCGGTCGACCGCTCCGGTCGTCTCCCGTCCGTGGGAACCCCGGGATCCGCGAGCGCCCGGGCCGTGCGGGTCAAGCGGGGCGCCCAACCGACCCACTCGACCCTCACGCCGTTCCAGCGCTGGTGCTGGCGCACGTTCCGCGCGCGGGTGCTCGCGAAACCCCCCGACCCGACCCTCGAGGAGAACCTGCTGAAGGCGCACATGCGCATCCGCTCCGACGAGTACATGGCGACGGTGTACGGGACGACCGTGGTAGCCGGTATCGGCCTTTCGGTCGCGGCGGTCGGGATCTACCTGTTCCTCACGCTCATCGGCGCCGGGATCTTCGCCCTGCTGCTGGCCCTCGCGCTCCCGCTCGCCGGGACCCCGCTCGTGTTCGCGATCATGCCCGGCCGTCCGGCGGGGGTTGCGAAGACGCGGGGGCGCAAGATCGACCGGAAGATCAGCGCCGCGATGAGCTTCGTCAGCGCGATGAGCTCGGCCGACGTCAACGTCGACCAGATCTTCAAGGAGCTCGCGCGGCAGAAGATCTACGGCGAGGTCGCGGAGGAGGCGGCGTGGATCACGCGCGACACCGAGCTGCTCGGGTTCGATATCCTCACCGCGCTGCGGAACGGCGCCCAGCGGAGCCCGTCCAAGCGGTTCCAGGATTTCCTCCAGGGGGTCGTGACCACCGCGACGAGCGGCGGCCAGTTGAAGCCCTACTTCCTCCTGAAGGCCGAACAGTTCGAGCAGGAGAACAAGCTCGAGATGCTCTCGCGCGTCGAGACGCTCGGGTTGCTGGCCGAGACGTTCGTCACCGTCGTCGTCGCGTTCCCGCTCTTCCTGGTCATCATCATCGCGATCTTCTCGGTCATCGGAGGGGGCGGCTCGTTCATGATCGACATCCTCTGGGTGCTGGTCGGCCTGATGATCCCGATGATGCAGTTCGGGTTCATTTTCTTCATGTATACGCTCACGCAGGATATGGTGTGAAATGGCGACGGCCAACGTACCGGCTTCGGCCCGGAAAGTGAAGGCGCTCAACGTCCCGGACGCGGAACAGGCGAACGCCACGGGCCTGCCCCGAGCCACCTGGGCGCTCATCATCGGCGTCTCCGTCGGGATCGTCTTCTGGATCATCGCCGCCCTCTCCTGGGAGGGGATCTTCACGTTCGTGCTCCGCCCGGGAACGAGCCTCGGGCTCGACTCCGCCATCGACTACATCGTCTTCGGGATGATCGCGATGATGGCCCCCTACGGGTTCATCAAGAGCCGGGAGCTCTCGCGGGTCGAGAAGATCGAGGAGCGCCTGCCCGACTTCCTGCGGGACGTGGCCGAAGCCGGACGGTTCGGCATGACGCTCCCCGACGCCATCATCGTCGCGAGCCGCGGCCGCTACGGGCTGCTCACCGACGAGATCAAGAAGATGGCGAGCCAGCTCGAGTGGGGCGTCCCGGTCGCGACGGCGCTCCGGCTGTTCGAGGAACGCGTCCCCACGCCGCTCGTCCAGCGGGTCGTCTCGATCGTCACCCGCGCGAACGAGGCGGGCGGGAACGTCGCCGACGTGCTCACGATGGTGGCGCACGACACGCGCGAGGCCCAGCTCTCCGTCAAGGGCCGCGAGATCTCGATGCTCACGTACCTCACGGTCATCTACATCTCGTTCGGCGTGTTCCTCGTCACGATCTACATCATGGCGGCGATCTTCCTGCCCGACATGATCACGGCGGGCGCCGGCGTCGCGAACTCCTCGCTCTCGGGCCAGGGGGGACTCACGCTCGGGTTCACCCTCGTCCCCCAACTGTTCCTCGCCTTCTTCGTGGCGGTCATCGCCCACGCGGTGGGAGACGGGGTCATGGCCGGTATCCTCCAGAAGGGCCAGATCGCCTACGGGCTCCAGCACGCGACCTACATGCTCATCGGAGGTTGGCTCGTCATGCGGTTCCTCGTTCCGGTCCTCGTCGTTCCGGGAGGCAGTTAGACCATGGCCGGCGACGCGCTCGAACCCACCACGACCGAGGACGCCGGGATCCCGCCCACCCCCCGCAAGAAATCCGGCTTCTCCGCCTGGACGCGGATGGGCGCCTCCCTCCGCAAGGGCTCCTCCGAGCCCCGCCCCGTCAAGCTCGCCCGGCTCGGCGTCTCGGGCCAGGGTCGCGAGGGCGAGGTCACGCCCGTGCCGCCGTTCAGCGACCCCGCCCAGAAGCAGCTCGACCTCGCGCCGATCCGGTCGGGCGTTTCCTACGTCCGCATCTCCTACCACAACACCCGCAACGAGTTCCTCTACGAGGTCATCGAGCCCCCGCTCTCCCCCATCGAGAAGGAGCTCACCGAGCGCCTCCACACGGTCCTCATCGACGCTTTCGAACCGCTCCCCGAGAACGACACCGAGACCAAGCGCCGCGAATTGCGCCGCATGGTCGACGACCAGCTGAAGGAGTGGGAGCTCGCCCCCGGTCCGGTCACCAAGACCCGGATCCTCTACTACCTCGAGCGGGACTTCAACGGCTACGGGGTCGTCGAGGTCCCCATGACCGACTCCGAGGTCGAGGACATCTCCTGCGACGGCGTCGGCATCCCCCTCTACATCTACCACCGAAAGTTCGGCTCGATCCGCTCGAACCTGAAGTTCGAGGACTCGAAGACGCTGGACGACTACGTCATCTGGCTCGCCCAGCGCTCGGGCAAGCACATCTCGGTCGCGAGCCCGATCCTGGACGCGACCGTTCCGGACGGCTCGCGCCTGCAGGCCACGCTCGGCATGCACGTGACCAAGCGCGGCAGCTCGTTCACGATCCGACGCTTCCGGGACAACCCGTTCACGCCGGTCGACCTGCTCAAGTTCAAGACGATGAGCCCGGAGATGATGGCCTACCTATGGTTGGCCATCGAGAACGGCCAGTCGATGATGGTCTGCGGCGGCACGGCGTCCGGAAAGACCACGACCCTCAACGCGACGCTCCTGTTCATCCCGCCCCAGATGAAGATCGTCTCCATCGAGGACACCCGCGAGCTGAACCTCCCGCACGAGAACTGGGTCCCGTCGCTGACCCGCGCCGGCTTTGGCGCGAAGAACGTCGTGAGCGGAAAGGCGCCCGGCGAGATCGACATGTTCGACCTCCTGGCCGCCGCGCTGCGCCAGCGCCCCCAGTACCTGATGGTCGGGGAGGTGCGCGGCGCGGAGGCGTTCATCGTCTTCCAGGCGATGGCGACGGGAAAGACCTGCTACACCACCTTCCACGCGGAAAGCGTGAGCGCGATGGTCCACCGAATGGAGAACCCGCCGATCACGCTCCCCCGGTCGCTCGTCAGCGCGCTCAACCTGGTACTCCTCCAGCGCCAGGTGAAGGTCGGCACCAAGATGACCCGGCGCGTCCAGTCGCTCACCGAGATCGTCGGTCTCGACCCGGAGACGAACGAGCTCATCACCAACTCGGTCTACTCCTGGAACCCGTCCGACGACACGTTCCTCTTCTCGGGCCACTCCTACGTCTACGAGCGGGTCGCGCTGATGAAGAACCTCTCCATGAAGGAGATGGAGCGCGAGGTCCACCGCCGCGTCGAGATCCTCGAGTACCTGCAGGCGAAGGACGCGCAATCGACCCGTCAGCATCCGTTCACGCACCGCGACGTGGGCCGGATCGTCTCGTTCTACTACAAGGAGCCGGAGAAGGCGGTCCTCGAGGCGCGCGAGGAGCTCGCGAAGTTGAAGCTCACGGCCCCCCCGGCCCCGCCCCGGTAGGCTATCCCGTTCGGACGCTCGGGCGGAGGCGATGCCTCCGGACCGGCCGTTCGCCGTGCTGCCCTCGGGGCCGGACGCGACCGTCACGCTCTGGTGCGAGGACGCGGTGGCGGGGCTTCCGCGCAGGATTCCCGCCGGGGGCGCGGACGTCGTGGTGACGAGCCCGCCGTACAACCGCAAGGTCCCGTACACGAACTACGCCGACGACCGTCCCCGGGCAGAGTACCTCACCTGGATCGGGACGGTCCGGGACGCGGTCGACCGCGTCCTCTCCGAGCGGGGGTCGTTCTTCCTCAACGTCGGCGCCTCCCCCTCCGACCCCTGGCTCCCGATGGACGTCGCCCGGGTGGTCGCCTCCACCTTCGTCCTCCAGAACGTCCTCCACTGGGTGAAGTCGATCGCGATCGACCGGGCGGCCGCCGGTCGGGCGGCGGCGCTCGACCGCGACCTGGCGCTCGGCCACTACCGACCGATGGCGTCGGACCGGTACGTCCATGGCGCGCACGAATACGTCTTCCACTTCACCCGGCGGGGCGACGTCCGCCTCGACCGTCTTGCCATCGGGGTTCCCTACCAGGACAAGTCGAACGTCGCGCGCTGGCCGGGCGCCCGGGCCGACCTCCGCTGCCGCGGGAACACCTGGTTCCTGCCGTACCCCACCATCCGCTACCGGGCCCGGGACCGGCCCCACCCCGCCTCGTTCCCGCCCGAGCTCCCCGAGTGGTGTCTCCGGCTTCACGGCGTGGGTCGCGTGAATCTCGCGGTCGACCCGTTCGTCGGGATCGGGTCGTCAGCCGTCGCGGCGGCCCGCTTGGGCCTCCCGTTCGTCGGCTTCGACGTCGACCGCGCGTATCTCGCGGTCGCACGGGACCGGGTCCGCGCGGAAGCGGCCCCGCCCCGGCCTACTCGTCCTTCGGCGCGGCGGACGAGTCGGGGGGGCTCCAGGAGCGGATCGGCTTCTTGTTGACGCCCGCCGCGGAGGCGAGCGCGTTCTTCGTTCCCGTCCGGGTGGCGCGCCCGAGGTCGACGAAGGCGTCGCGGGTGGCGCCCCCGGCCCGAGCGGCTCCGTCGGCGATCCGTCCGGGGAGGCGGCGGGCCTCCGCGTCGATCGCGCGGCCGAGGTTCGAAATGCTGTCCTCGATCTGCTGGCCCAGGTACTTCGCGTCCTTCGAGCTCGAACGACCGAACCGCTCGATCGTCCGGTCGAGGTTGCTGATCTCCGAGGAGAAATCTCGCCCGATACCTCCGGCCGCCCGGCGCAGGTCGGCCAGGTGCTGACGGAACTGGGCTTCGTTTGGTCGGTCGCTCATGGGGGTTACCGGCCTCAAAAAGTGGTGGGCGGCGGATAAAGGTTGGTCGCCACCGGCAACGGAGGTCAGCCGCCCATCCGGCGGTCGCCCCGGCGGCGCCGGGCCTTGCCGGTCGTGGCCGGAACCGAGGTCGCGGCCACCGGAGCCGGCGGCAGGAGCCTTCGCTCGGTCTCCACGCCGTGGGCCCACCGGACCAGCAACTCGACCCCGAGCCGGCCGGGGTCGGTCACGACCAGTTCCCCGCCGAGGGTCCGGGCGATCGCGCGCGCGGCCACCTCGTACTCGGGGTTGGGGGACTTCAGCAGGACGACGGTCGTGCGGAGGGGCCGGACCGTGGCGAGCTCCCCCGCACGGGCGAGCGCTTGTTCCATCGCGACGTCGAGCTGGCCGGAGTGGACCTTCCCATCCTCGGCCGTGTACGCTTCCGGGAGCCCGTCCGTGATGAGGTAGAACTCGCGGCGGTTGGCGCGTGAGGATTGGAGCAGGACGTGGGCGGCCCGGAGCGCCTCCCCCGTGTTGGTGAACGCGCCCGCGCGGCATTCCCAGAGCGTGACCAGGTCGAGGACCTCGACGGTGTTGTCGAACGCGAGCAGGTCGATCGTCGCGTCGGGGTGACGTCGGCGTACCGCGACGTAGAGCGCGAGCAGGGCCTTCTTCGCGGCGTCCAGCTTCCCGGCCTCGTCCATGCTGCCCGACCGGTCGAAGGCGAGGACGACGTGGACGCGTTCCGACGTGATCTCGCGGTAGACGTAGCTCGTGGATTCATCGATGTGCCGCTGTCCCGCCATCCGGGCCGCGAGGAGTGAGCCGGGGACGTCCAGGTGGGCGATCTCCTCGGCGCGCCGCAACCGGGCCTTCTCGTAGACGCCGGTCGCCCCCTCGCCCCGCAGGGAGAGTCGCGCGCCTTCCGGAAGCTGGCGCGTCTCCTCCTCGAGGAGCAGCCGGGCGAACCGCTCGACCAGGCCGAACGTGACGACTAGGCTCTGGCCCCGCTCGGCGACGAATCCCCGTTCTTTTAGTTCCCGTTCGAGCCGCCGGGACTCTCCCTCCCGCACCTTGGACTCCGTATCGGCGCGCGCGCGGCGTTCCGCCTCGGCGCGCTCCTCCTCCAACCGGCGCCGTTGGGCCTCCGCCGCTCGCCGCTTCTCCTCCGCCTGACGTTCGAGCTCGCGTTCCTGCGTCCGGAGGCGGCTCGAGACCGACTGGGACAACTCCTCCCGTTGGGGCGGCGAGAGCCGAGAGAGGGCCTCACCCAACTCCGAGGGCCCGAGGCCCCGGCCGAGAGCCGAGGGGACGGCGAACGTCACGGTCCGACCGTCGGAGGGAGGAGGAACGACCGCCTTCTTCCGGGAGAACAGCGAGCGGAACCAGGCGGCCACGCGCGCGAAGAAGGCCCGGAGCCGGGCGCCGATCCCCGGCCGGGGCGGGGGGCGGTTCCAGGACGCGTCCGGAAGGAGCAGCGCAGCTTCCACGTCGCCGAGCCAATCCCCGGAGGGCAGCTTCGACCAGTCCACCGTGCGCGCGGCGGCGAGCCGAGCCTCGAGCTCGGCGATGCGGGCCGCGACCTCGGCGTCCGAGCGCACGCGGACCTGCTCGAGCTCCTGGATCCGGTGGTCGTACTCGGTGACGATCCGCTGGGTCCGTCGGTCGGCTTGCCGACGGAGGCGTGCCCGCAACCGTTCGAGGCGTTCCCGCAGCTCGGGGTCGGTCTCCGCATTCGCCTTGAGGAGCTTCCGGGCCCCGTCGACCCCTTGCTCGGCCAGCGCGCGGATGAGGCTCCCCGGATCGAGGGCGTCGAGCAGGTCGTCGGACCCGACGTCGTCCGAATACCCGGTGCAATCCGGGAGGCGGAGGGCCTCGCTAGAGGGGGGCGTCGTCGTCGTCCTCGTCCCCGCACGAGAAGAGGGAGTGCTCCTCGAGGAGTCGGAAGACGCTGAGGGCGGCCTCGAACGGCGCGATCTCGTCGCCGGGGCGTTCCCGCTCGCCGACGTAGCGGGCAAAGGAACGGAACCGGGGGAAGAGCGCGAGATTGGTCGCCGCCTCGGCGATCACCGCGGCGTCGTCCTTCAGGCGACGACCTTCGCCCACGAGGGCCTCGGCGTCGCTCGAACTTTCGTGCAGCACCTCACGGAAGTAGCGGCACCAGTAGACGCCCGAGCTGCGCTTCAGGGACGGGGCGAGGTACTGGTCCACGAACTCGGTCACGCGCTTCTCGTTCTGGCGGAACGACTCCCCGCTGCGGGCCCGGAGGCGACCACGCATGGCGTGGACGAGACCGGCGCGCAAGTCGGCCGAGGACGGGATCGAACGGCCGGCGAGCAATGCGATCGCGTCCGTGCGGGCCGCGACATCGAGGAGGGTACGGTTGGATCCGACCTCGCCGATGTCCGGGTTGTCGTCCCCTACGCGGAGACGCCAGGCCTCGATGACGCGGACCCCGGCATCGACGAGGATCTCCGGAACCCACCCGCGGAACTCGGTCCCCCGGGCGAGCGCGACGATCCGCCGGTTGTCCGCGTGCCGCTCGTTGTAGCCGACGTGCAGGCTCGTGAGACGGTCGGAGAGGGGATCGTTGATGTTGTCGAGGTCGGAGAGGTTGGACGTCCCGACGGCGACGAACGAGCCGGGGAAGCTCTCCCGCGATTTGGCCGGGGTGACCGTGCCCTCTTGCAGGGCCTGGAGCAGCACGTTCTGAGTGCCGAGGGGCAATTTTCCGATCTCGTCGACGAGCAGGAAGCCTCGGTTGGCTTGCAGCAACTTTCCCGGCTCGAGCACGAGCGGGCTCATCGGGTCGCCGATCTCCTCCAGCTTGCGGAGATTGATGTTGCCGGTGAGGTGGTCCGGGAACACTTCCGAGCTCCCCTGCAACCGGGCAAAGCCGAACCCCTCGCGCAACCGGATGTACTGGCCGGGCACCTTCGTCGGGTCGACGCGGGCGGGGTCGAACAGGGAGGCATCTCCACCTGGGGCGAACCGTCGGGTGCAGATCGGGCACGGCGGGAAGCGCTCCGCGACGGCCGGGTCGACGATGCTGAGCGGATGGTCGAGCACGGGGCAGCCTTCGACGACCCACGCGCCCTTGGGATAGAGATCCCAGAGGTCCTTCGCGAGGCTGGTCTTTCCGGCCCCGGAAGGGCCGAAGAACAGGACGTGCGCGCCGGAGACGATCGCGGCGACCACATCCTCGTACGTGGACTCGGGCAGGACCGTGTGGGGGAAGAGGGCGCGAATGGCCGCCGTGCGGTCGAGGCCCTGCGCCCGCAACGCCGCGAGACGTCGCAGGACTTCCGAACGGAAGGCTTCGCCCGGCGATTCGACCGGTTCCTGGGCCGCGCGTAGTTCCGCCGCCGAGGAACGGGTCCCGGGACTAGGTTCCTTCGAGTTCGGCACGGCGCGCGGAGTTGGGCTCGGGATATGTAGTTTGCCGCGGGGACGGTCGAGACTACGGGGGAGTCGCTGGAGGGGACCGAGCGGGGAGCGGCAGATCCTCCCCCCGCAGTTCAGGTTCCTCCGGAGGAGGGCGGCGACGGTAGGCCCGTACCGCGAGGACGCCGACCACGAGACCCACGCCGACCACCACCGCGAGGACCGCGTCGGTGGCGGGCGTCCAGGCGGATGGGGGCCCGGATCCCGGACTCGTGGGGACATTGAACGCAACGACCAGCGTGGACGCATTACCGGAGACGGTCACGTTCCCGTACGGAGGGTCTCCGCTGAACGTGGTCGGGAGGGTGGCAAACACCCGGTACGAGTAGCTGCCGTTCGCGACCGGGAAGGAGATCGAGCTCCCCGTGAGCGTCTCATTGCGTCCGTCGAAGACGACGGTCCAGGAGGTATCGTTCGGGAGACCCCGCTCGGTGAACGTGACGGAATACCGTTCGGGGAACCACGCGACCAGGACTTCCAGGGTCCGATTGGAGATCGAGAAGTTCCCGTGGTACGGCACCGAATCCTCGTGCCAACCCGGGATCGCGGAGAGGAGGTAGGGGAAGGATCCGTTCGGTTCGACCCAGCCGAGGGTCGAAGCGTTAGATCCCTGGTAGGTCCCGTTCACGGTCGCCCCCCATTCCCACCCTACCGGCAACCCCGTTTCGTAGAGGGTCAACGGGTAAGTGAAACGGTCGAACGGGACGGCTACGGTCCGGTTCGCCCCGTCAATCGTGAGTTCACTGCCGGGGCCAATGGCCCCCTCGAAGTACCCGGGAACGGCGCTCACGGACGCGACGTAGGTTCCGTTCGGCTCCGTGAAGGAGAGGAGGGCGGAGCCTCCCGAGACGAGGCCCCCGGCCGTCACGCCGGCGAAGGACGCGGTCCAGCTTGTCCCCGGAGGCAGCCCTGTTTCGAGGAACTCCACCGTGTATTCGGGAAGGGTGAAGTTGAGGTCCACGGTCCGGTTCGTGCCCGTGAAGACCAGGTGGCCGGATCGGGGCGTGACGCCCCACCCAGTGGGGGGCACGACCCCGTAGGAAAGGGTTCCGTCGGGAAGCACCCAGGCGGGGATCACGACCAGCGCGGCCGAGCCCGTGTACGAGTGGGATGCGACGGCCACGGTCCATCGGGCGCCGGGGGTCAGACCGTGGGCCACGAAGGAAAGCCACGACAACAGGAAGGCGGGAGCCGGGGCCGTATCGGAGAACTGGGCCGACACGGAGTACGGATTCCCACCGGTCCAGTCCGACCAGTAGTTCCCGATCCCGTCCCAGGTGAAGTTGACCCCTTGCGCGAGATAGACCACGACCTGGACGTGCGCGGGGTCGTACACCCCCAGCGCGCTGGCCCCGTCGTTCGCGACGAAGTTGTTGCCATACAACGTCAGGTTCTCACCGTCGGTGAGCTCGACCCCGTAGCCGGTCGAGTCCTCGATCGTGCTGGCCGTGACAGTGACGTTGAGGCCCGAATTGAGGACGAGGCCGTGGGCGTCGGATTCCGCGAACAGGTCGTCGATCGAGGAGTACTGGGTCCCGTTCAACTGGATGGCGGTGCCACTCCCCCACGAGCGGACGTCGGAGATCTGGACCCCCCTCGAAAAGACGTCCTGGATGGCGAACGAGCAATTTACCGCGGTCAGGTTCGTGACGACCAGTCCCGGGTCGCTGTACGTCTGTAGCGGCCCGTCCGGATAGACGATGCCCGAGAAATTGTTGAAGAAGTAGGCGGGCCCGGGCTGTCCATTGACCCCGCTCAGGTCGGAGACCGTCGTGTCCATGTCCCCCGCGAGCTGAGCGGCGGTCGAATCGTTCGCGGCGCTCAGACCGCGGACGGTTCCGGAGGTCCCGGTCCACCAGCTCAGGCCCACAGATCGGTTGGTCGAGCGAATGTCGGAGACGTGAACCTCGTCCGTGTCGCTCAGGCTCACCGCGAGACTCCCGTTGTTGGCGAGGAGGTCCTCGGCGGTGACATTCTGGGACTCGAGCAGCAGGAGATCGAGGGCTCCGGATTCCGCCGACCCGTTCGAAAGGGTGAGGTTGGTCAGGTTCGTCCCGCCGACGGCTTCCGAGTCGGTAGTCGAATACACGCCAGTGGCCGCGAGGTTGGACGAATCCATCGCTCCCTCGACCCCGCCGGACTGGTCGCTCACGCGGATGTCCGTGAAGGTCGCGTCCGACGAATCGGCCAGGTCCGCAACGTCGTTGCCTCCGATAGAGGCGGACAGATTGGAGAACGTGAAATTATGGTCGTAGAACAGCCCGTAGAACGCGAGCGCTCCCTCCGTCGCGTTGATGTTGCGGAAGTCCGCATCCGAACACTGCGCGACAAAGATCATCGCCTCGGCCCAGTACCCACGGGCCGTGAGGTTCCACCCCGAAAGTCCGGTGATGTTGCCGAGGCTCAGACCGGACGCATTGACGGAAGTAAGATTCTCGACCCAGAGGTCGGAACCCCCATCGATCCACCCACCGTGGGCACAGGTGAGGTTGATCGGCGACTCGCCTCCGGTCCGACTTGGAGCCAACGGGCATGAGAGACTCCAAGCCTCGAGGGTGACGTGCGTGAGGTGGGACCCCTGGATTCCGATGTTTTGGGACCCCGCCGACAGCGTGGAGCCGCCCACGGAAACGTCGTCCGCGGTGAGGTTCTGGGAGTCATTGGCCTCGACTGCGGTCCCGCCGCCGGCGACCGACAGTCCGGTGAGCTGGACGAGGTTGGATCCGTCGACCGCCGAGGCGGTGCCCCCCGGGAGGGTCGGGCTACCTAGAGCCGAGACGTTCGAGGCCGAGCAATCGGTAGCGTCCACGAACTCGACGGCCGTGCCCAGGTCCGAGGCGCTCACGTTGGAGGCGACGACGCCGCTCGAGTTGGCGATGACCACCCCGACGGTGGCATTCGAGATGATGTTGGAAACCCGAACTCCCAGGTCCCCGAACAACTCCACCGCCGGGGTGACCGTCAGCACTCCGTACGGTTGGACCGTCAAGGTCGATCCGGATACGCTGAGGTTCTCAACCGAGGTGTTTCCGCTCACGTTGTCGAACGAGTAAGTGAGCGTGATTCCGGGAAGGTTCTCGGGGGTCCCGTACGTGGTGAAGCGGAACGAGGTGGCGTTCTCCGTGATCGCGCTGAAGTGGACGGCGCCTCCCGAGAGGTCCGACACCGCGACCAACCCGAACGTGGGGTAGAGGTAGTCGTTCAGTTGGCGGAACGACGGAGCGAGCGAGATCGAACGGGTCGCCACTGTGAGCGCATTGGAGCCGACCTCGTACGAAACTCCGGGCCCACCGGCCATCCCGAAACTCGCCACCTGACCGGCCCCGTCCAGGTAGAAGGGGGCCGTGTTGGCCGCAGGGTCGGAGAGCAGTGCGAGCGTGACGTTCCCGCTCCCGTTCCCAGCCACCGTCGCTTGGGCGGCATCGAATCCGTCCGCCCAACCCTCAAAGACGTAGGGCTCGCTCGCGAGGGGCGGAGGAAGGTAGGTGGTCACCGTACCGTTGGCCGCGGTCGGGACGAAGGAGAAGTTTCCGCCCGAGGTCGCCTCCGCCGCGGTCTCGTTGGTGGCCAGCACGAAACCATACTCCGGGTCGAGCGCGACCTCGATCCGGATCCAACCGCTGACCGCCGCGGGGCCCAGTTGCGACGCGGAGGTGTTCCAAAGCCCGTAGAGCAACGACGGTCCGCCGTGGAGGTACTCGGTCGTACCGAGGTAGTAGGTTGCGATCCCCTCCGAGGTCCCGCCCGAGTCATCCCCATAGTCATAGGAGGAAGGGATCGCCTCGAACGCGTCCGAACCCCAACGGTCCAGCTGAACGGTTCCGTTGATCGTCGCGAGGTTCGCGTTCGACCCGTCGCCGTCCCCGGTGAAGACGACCTCCGCGTCGTCCCGCAAGCCATACGGATTGACTCCCGAGCCGTTCACCTCGAACCGGGGGGTGTCGTCGGCACCCACGGTCGCATTGAACGTGACCTGGTCGTACGAACCGGTGTGGCTGATCGACGGCGAGTTGACGCTGAAGTTGAAGAACACAACGGGATGGCCGTCCACGATCCCGAGCGCATTTTCGAGATCCAACGTGAGCGGGTAGGAGACCGAATACGTCGGCCCCCACCGCTGATAGTAGCTCGTGCCGCCGACAGGGGAGGTCGCGAGTGGGGTCCCCGATCGGAGGGTCGTGGGTGCGACCGAGCTATCCGGTCCGGAGAAATTCCAAAGGTTGTCCTCGAATTGGACCTCGGTACCATTGAACCGGACGGCGTTCTCGGTCCAGAAACTACCTCCGGGCGGAGCGGCTGCGGAGCCGTTGATGGGCAGACCGATCGCCACCGTGTCCAGACTGATAGCCACCCAGTTCGGTGACTCCAACCAGCCCGGGTACCCGGGAGAGTAGGCGGTGAATGAGGTCAAGGAGATGCTAGCGACAAAGCTGGTCGTATTGTAGGCGTACGAACCGTTCGAATCGACCCCGAGGTCGGCGAGGCCCATCGGCGCCGGAGGGGAGGGATAGCTGGTCCTCCCTCCGGAAGTAATTGGGAAAGCGGCGGGGAGCAGCGCTCGAGAAAGACTGCTCGGGGACCCGGGGGCCCCCGCGTTATCGAGGGAATGGACCGGCGCGTGAGGCGGGGGCGGCCAACCTGGCGCCGCAGTCGGGCCGAGCAGGACCGAGGGTTCCGCCGGGATTGCGTCCCCAGGAACGGTCGGAGAGGACCGAAACGGGGGGACTCCGTCCGGCCCGCCGGGCATTCCCGGAGTCGGGTTCGAGGCCACGAGTGAGGTCGGGACCGTCAGCAGTACGACGACCCACAGCAGAGTTACTGTACGAGGTCTGGAAGCGGACACGGGGCTAGGGGGAGGCAACGCGTCGACGGTGTATTACCCCGACATCCCCTCCCGCCCTACCGTCCGCACGCGGGGCTGCGGAGTTTCCCGTCGACCTAACTCCGGTCGCCGTCCGGTACCCTTACCAGCGAGCCCGCCGCGCTCGCTCGGAATAGTTAAGTAGGGTACCCCGCTCCGCGCCGCCGCGCGATGGCCGAAAAGGAGTCCGGCGGCACGAAGAAGTCCACCTTGGCCCGGACGGTCAAGGACAAGTGGCGTTCCAAGCACTCGTACAAGGTGCGCGCGCCGGGGCTCTTCCAACATGCCGAGCTCGGCGAGACCGTGGCTACCGAGCCCGAGCAACTCATCGGGCGGACGCTCGAGACCACGTTCCCGGAACTGTCCGGCATCCAGGACGCCGGCAAAGCGCACGTCAAGTTGCGGTTCAAGATCGAACGGCTCGGCGGCGACGGCGTGGCCGAGACGCGGTTCATCGGGCACGACCTCACGTCCGACTACGTTCGCCGCCTGGCGCGTCGCAAACGCTCCAAGATCGACACTTCCCTCGTCGTCACGACGAAGGACGGCGTCCAGATCATCGTGAAGCCGGTCGCCGTCGGGGAGCAACGTCTCCAGACCCGGCTCCGCGCCGAGCTCCGCCATAAGATGGTCGAAGTCTTGAACGAGCAGGCGGCGACCCACACCGCCGTGGAGTTCGTTCGCGAGATGCTCCAGGGCGAGCTCTCGAAGGCACTGGCCCATGGGGTCAAGACGCTCTATCCGCTCAAGAAGATCGAGATCCGCAGCTCCGTGGTGCTCGGATTGATCGAGGACGAAATCCCCTCCAGCCCTCCCCCGGCCGAACCCGAAGCTCCGTCCGGACCGACCGAGCCCGAGATCGCAACCGCCGGGGCCGAGGACACGGTCGCGTAGGAGCGGCCGTGCTGCCTCCGATTCCTGTCGGAGTGGCTCAGCCCGGTAGAGCACGGGACTCATAGCGGGACGCCGAGGGCGTCCCGGGAGAGATCCTGGGGCCGGGGGTTCGAATCCCCCCTCCGACATTTTTCATAGATTTCTTGCCGGGGATTTGCGACATTCCATCACTCGCGTGCAAGACTTGAACCCTCGGGGGGTTCAAATCTCCGGAAAGGGGTCCCTTGTCAAGGGACTACCGCCACGTATCAAAACGACCCTTTTCAATACCCAGGGTTGAGAAAGGTAGGTTTCCCTGAAACCAGGGCGCCTCCGTCGCAAAGTGCCGGGACTCAGCGGCCCGGAAGTATCTGCTGCTTAACCGCCGGGCGGCCTTCACGTTGCAGGACTTCATTCCATGGTCGAATCGAGCATTGTCTTGGAGATCGAGCGATTCCCAGGTCGCGAGGCAACTGTAAATTCGTACATCGTCCACAACCAGACCAGCGCGATCGTTGTGGATTGCTTGAGAAATCGCGAGGAGGCGTCTGAGCTCGCTCAGAAGATTCCTTCCTCGGGTTTCAAGCTACAAGCGATCTTCGCGACGCATGGTCACCCTGACCACTATATCGGCGCCCGCACGCTGAAGGAGGAATTTCCTCAAGCCAGGATTCTCGTCGCCAGTACCTCCATAAAGGCCGACATGGCCGGATTCTCGAGCTGGATGGAAAGCGTCGGTTGGCTCGACAAGCAGCCTCAAATGAAGCCCAAAGGGGCGGCTCGTCCTGACGGCTTCGATTATGAATCGCAGGTCAACGTCATGACCGGGGACCGCCTAGAACTGGACGGGGGCGGCGTTCTCACCGTCCGTTCAGATTACCCCCCCACCGAGTGCGGCCACATGACCACACTCTTCGCACCTTCGCTGAACACATTGTTGACGGGCGATTTGACCTACCATGGAGTTCACGCTTGGGCCGGCCAGGGCGTCCAACGCGAGCATATCGCCAACTGGGTCCGAGCCCTCGGCGACTTGAAGGCGAGTCACTCCGATCCGGCAACCCGGGTTCTACCCGGTCATGGGCCCCCCAGCGATCCTCGTCTCGTTGACGACATGCGGGTCTACCTGGACGACTTCTTGAGTGACGTTGACAGTGAGCCGACCGACACTTCAGCGACCGAGCGGATGAAGCGCCTCTACCCGGGATTTGAACAGGACGGGTTCCTCCTGGCTCGGTGCGTGGCGTTTCACGGGCCGGACGCTCGACGGCGGTCAACCGGCTCTGGGGGTGCCAAGCCATGACGTTGACCGTAGCAGACGTGAGAGCGGTGTTCAGGAATCTGGAGTCGGGCAACGGTGACGCTTTCTTTGAGCATGTAGCCGAAAACGTCGATTGGACGGTCGAAGGGACGCACCCTGTTGCAGGTCGCTTTCGCAGCAGGTCGGAACTGCGCGCGAACGCTTTCGACAAGGTCAGCCGGGTCATGCAGAAAGGTCTGCAGCTTCAGACGACGAACATTATCGTCGGCGGCGACTGGGCTGTCGTTGAGCTGCATTCCCTCGCAACGGCGAGGAACGGGCTTCGCTTCGACAACCGGTACTGTTGGGTGTACCGTTTCGACGACGGCAAGATCGCAGAAGTCCGAGCGTATCTCGATTCGGCGCTCGAGACTCGGCTGTTCGAAGAAAACCCGGCCTAGACCGATCGGCCCGGCCGCTCATCGCTACAGGGTGGGAATCCCCATCTCATCAACCAGGCGAGCGGTCGGGAGCAGACCTCGAGAAGGGCCCCTTCTCAGAACCCCGGTCAAACATTGGGCACCTGGTACGACGGGAGCTGGTCGTCGAACCGACGCTCGATTTCCAACACTGGGGCCGGTTGGGGAGGGTTGCAGGTTAACGTTTCCGAGAGTGCGAGGACGCGTAGCGACCGAACCGAACATAGGTAGACCCGGTGCGGGGCTCTATCTCCTCAACTAGAGGGCGACCGTGACGGACTTGGAATAGGACCCGATACCCTGGACTCTTGAGCCGCCAGCGGATCGGGTCGTCCCGAACCGGTACGACATCCATCGTGGGGGAGGGCCGAGTTGGATGGGCGACGAACTCCGGGAATGCGGCGACTAAGAGGTCCTGAACTTCCGGAGGGAGGCAAAGGAACTCGCGCCATGCGGTTTCAGTAAAATCTGGCCAGCCACGTCGCGCGGGCCCTCTAACGGGCACGCTTTCGACGCTCCAGAAATTCTCGGCGCGCTGCGGTACCCGTCACAATCCGATCCGACATCAACCGCCGATCGAGTTCCGACCGCAGCGACGGAGAAAGATAGTCGTCGGTGACATTCATCAGGAACTCATCCCAAGTCTCAGCGGCGCTCTTGACCCGCTGCAATACACGGAGGGTCGACTGGTGGAGCGGAATGCTTGTAACGGCGTCGGTTGCGGGCATCATGGTCATCATGGTTGTAATGGTATATCTTCGTTCCGGGTGCACCCGACTAGCGCAGCGCGGTACGCCTTCCCTCGTACCGCACCGTGGCGATGGAACTTCTCGGGGTTCGAGGGGACCGGATCGGTCTACGGGGGCGTTTTTTCGAGACGTTGCGACCGTCGGAACGGCCTCCAGACCCTGTATTTGAACCCCCGGGGGGTTCGAATCCCCCCTCCGACATCCTTCGCCGACTTCTCGCCGAGAAACAGTGCCATTTGGCAATTCATGGGTAGGGGATTTGAACCAATGACTAACGATCGCCCGAAATTGATCCCTCAACAACTGTAGCAGGCGAGCCTCAGGGCGGTGCTCGTCAGAACTAGGAACGACACTTCTTCAAAGGACTCGCCGTTTCCGAGGCGTGGATCTCGCCGAAGTCGTGATGTGGGTGAGCATTGCGGCGGACTCAGCGCTCGTGGTGTCGGTTTCCCTCCTGGCCCACAATCTGAGAGCGACTCGGGTGGATGCGAGGAGGACCTTGGCCTTCTCGATGATGGAGCAACTTACCTCGGCCGACTTTGCCGAGCGGCGATGGAAGATGCATCGTTCTGTTGGCGCCGCTTCCACTTCGAATTGGAAGGAGTTCGACAACAGCCTCGAGGATTTCGAAAGCAGAGCCTTCGCCTACCAGTACGAGCTGATCGGTCAGCTGGTCCTAGCCGGAACGCTGGACTATAAGCTGGTCTGTGACTTTCTTCAGTACAGCGTCGTCGTCGATTGGAATGCGTTCGAGCCCTTGGACGCTCGCCTTCAGGATCGTATCCCCGGTCGTCCCAGCCCTTGGTCTCGGTTCCGGCAATTGGCCCTGCGTATCACCACCGACCTACGGGGGCCTGAGATTCGCGGACGGGCCCCGCCGGACGCAACCCAACGCTAGAGCTCGTCGCTGCACGGCGACATGACCGCGGGGGGTCGGGGATACGAATTGATCAATAGTTCCCTCCGCCGACACCTCTCTCCGGCTGGCCGCGCTGGACCGGTCCCCCAGAAACGGCTGGTCTCCCGACGGTCAACTCGGCGGGGATTTGGGCGATTCCACAAATCCCCCCATCGACATTTGCCCTGATTTCTCGCCAAGGATGGGCGAAGATGGATCGCTTCGGTGTAGTATGTCAAGCTTCGAGGGGTACGAATGTCGCTTTTGGAGAGTGAAACCTTCCTAGGGGCCTGAGGGCCGGCCTGTCGGTCGGCCGGCACGGTATTCGGAGGGGACCATCCCTCTCCTTCCAACCGCTTTGAACGGCGGACGAACTGGCGCCGTTGGCCAGCTTAATGTGTCGGCTCCCTTGCCGGACCGGTTGGGGGAGGCGAACTCCGTCATGGGGAACGTAGCATACGCACGTGGCTGGGTCCCAATCATGCTGGTCGTCGGTGCGTGCTTACTCATGGTGGCATCCGGACTGGGCAACGCACTCGGAACGCCCTCCCACCGTTCGTCCCTTTCGCGGATCTCGGCGGAGGCTGCCGCGGGCCGACCGGAGCTCCGACCGTACGCGTCGAGTACGGCACCCCGCTCGAGCGAACCGGCGCCATCGGTGCCGGCGTCCCGCGGCGTCCATCACGGTCCCCCCGGCGATCACGCACCGTTGGCCGCGCCGGTCGTGAACGACACCTTGGTCCTGATCAACAACACGCTCGTGCCCGGGAACTCTCTCGCCGGCTTCGGTCAGGGCCCCGCGGCGGCCGCGTACGATTCCGCGAAAGGAGAGATCTTCGTGGCTGACGAATACTCGAACAACGTGAGCGTGGTCAACGATACCACCGGCGAGGTGGTCGCAACGATCCCTGTCGGTAACGCCCCGGAGGGGATCGCGTATGACAGCGGGACGGGGGAGCTCTTTGTTTCCAACTACGTCACCGACAACTTGAGCGTCCTCAACGACACCCGGAACACCGACGTCGCGACGATCCCGTTGACCGGGACTCCGAGCGGAATCGCGTACGACCCGGTGCAACGCACGATCTTCGTGGCCGTGGCTTCGTCGGACCAGGTCGAGGTCATTTCGGACTCGAACAACGCGGTCGTAGCCGTCGTCGGGGTGGGCGCGGAACCCGAAGGCGTGGTCTACGACTACGGCGAGGGTGAGGTCTTCGTGGCCAACCTCGGCAGCAATAATGTCAGCGTTCTCGGAGGCCTCTCTCAGACAGTGCTCAAGACCGTGCCGGTGGGGAGCCAGCCCGTGGGAATCGCTTACGTGGCCGGGGAGAACGAGATCTACGTGGCGAACTCTGAGTCGGACAATGTCAGCGTGATTTCGGACACGTCGTTCACGGTCGTCGCGAACCCCATGGTCGGGGAAGGGCCGATCGCGGTGGCCTACGACATCAACCGGGGCTATGCCTACGTCGCCAACGTCGATAGCGATAATGTGAGTGTGATCTACGAGATCGGGAACACCCTTGTCACCAGCATCGCCGTAGGGACCTTCCCGGACGGATTGGTGTACGATGGTGGGGTGGGTGAGTTGTTCGTCTCGAACGTCGATTCGGACGATCTGAGCGTGATCCCCGACTCCACCGGTACGGTGGTCGCGTCCCTCCCGCTCGATGTCGTTCCTCAAGCCGTGGCGTACGATGGCGGCCGGGGGGAGTTCTTCGTCGCGGAGTCCGGTAACTATCCCATCTATCAGGGGCTTGTCGCCGTGGTCTCGGCGACGACCCGCCAGGTGCTCACCACGGTCCCAGTCGGGTCGTACCCGAGCGCTCTGGCGTACGACAGCGCCCGGGGGGAGGTGTTCGTCGCGAATGAGTTTTCGGACAATGTCTCCGTTATTTCCGACGCGAACAACACGGTTGTAGCCACGGTCCCGGTGGGGGGTGACCCCGAGGGCGTGGCATACGACCCCGGTCGGTCCGAGGTCTTCGTCGCGAACGGCGAGTCGAACAACGTGAGCGTGATCTCGGATGCGACGAACACCGTGGTCGGCGGAGTTCCCATCGGGGGCCAACCCGAGGGGCTCGCCTACGACAGCGCGAAGGGCGAGGTCTTTGTTTCGGACGAGGACTCGGACAACGTGAGCGTGATCTCCGATGCGACCTCCACATTCGTGAGGAACATCACGGTGGGGGTCGATCCTGAGGCCCTCGCTTACGATAGTGGCCAGGGCGCGATCTATGTGGCGGACACGGACGGGAACAATGTGAGCGTGATCTCGGACGCGACCGATTCGGTCGTCTCGACGATCGGCGTGGGCACAGAGCCGGACGCGGTCGGGTACGAGGCGAACCAGGGGGAGGTCGTGGTCGCCAACTTCGACTCCGAGAACGTGAGTGTGATCTCGGACGCGACGAACAACGTGACGAACGCGGTGGCGGTCGGAATGTGGCCGGTGGGGGTTGCGTACGACCCCGCTCAGGGAGCGACCTACGTCGCCAACGAGCTCCAGGGGACCCTTTCCCTCCTCTCGCAACCCGTACCTCCCACGGAGTACGCCGTGACCTTTGGTGAGTCGGGCTTGCCGACCGGGATGCCCTGGACGGTCACCTGGGGCGGGGTGATGTACTCCTCCGACACGAGCGAGATCTCGGCTCCGGACCCCAACGGGAGCTACGCGTACACCGTGGGCGCGGCCGCGGGCTACACGGCCAGCCCGGCCTCCGGCACGGTCGTGATCGACGGAGGGCCCGTCACGCAGGACGTGGTGTTCACCTCCACGTCGGGTTCCGGCCCGTATTCCGTGACCTTCGCTGATTTCGGACTTCCTTCTGGAACGCAGTGGTCGGTGAATCTCTCGGGGACGTCCGTCACCTCGACGTCGACCTCGCTGAGTTTCCTGAGGCCCAACGGGACCTTCCCGTACCAGGTGGGGCCGATCTCGGGCTATTCCGCCGACCCCGCCGTGGGAAACGTAACGGTGATCGGGGCTTCGGTCGAACAGGACGTCTCGTTCTCACCGGTACCGGGACCCGGGCAGTATGTGGTGACGTTCCAAGAATCGGGCCTTCCGAGCGGGACGCCGTGGGGCGTGAATCTGAGCGGAGGCACCCTTGACTCGTCCTCGAACTCGATCCACTTCACTGAAACCAACGGCTCCCACCCCTTCACCGTCGGCACGGTGCCGGGATACACCGACGCCCCCAGCACCGGTTCGGTGGTCGTCACCGGCGCCCCGGTCACGGAGGCGGTCGGGTTCCAGATCTCCGTAGCTCCCCCGAACTCCACCGGCTCGGCTCCGTCACAGATCGCGGGGCTCCCTGAGGCGGAAGTTTACGCCCTCCTCGGAGGGATCGCCCTGGGCGTGCTGGTGGGCGCGGCCGCGACGTTGCTGGTACGGCGCCGCACGAAGGGTCCTGCGGAAACTCCCCCTCCCTCATCGCCGCCCCCGGGTGGGTCCGGTCCTCCTCCGCCCCCTTAGACGGAGACTCGGATGGCCGCGCAGGGCCGAACGTGAAAAAGTGAGGGGGACCGATCGCGCAGACTTCTTGAAGGACGCACGTGATCGATGATAGTGACCACGATCCGCCCTCGGGCCGAGGACCGGGCGGGAGGAACGGGAGCGGCCGAAAGGTCGTCAGCCCGCCATGATTTTCTTCCTTAACCCCGAGCCGGACCGTCAATGCCCCGGGACTGCCCAAGCCAGGGCGGCTGGGGCAGGGGTGTCCCGTCCATTTGGGCGGACAGTCGGTCGAGGAACACCACGACCCCCCGCACGAATATCTCGGCCGTTGGGCGAGTCAACTTCCGATGGGTCATGACCAGCAATGTACCCCCGTCAGCAGGGCTCAGCTCCCAGCGAACGATGGAAGTCTCTCCCTCGGGCAGATTGGTTCCGGGTGGCAGGTTCCACTCGTACTCGTACGTTCGGGGTGGACGCCACTCCAACACTCGCCCCGTGGCATGAACCCCGTTTGGGTGTTCCATCGTCAGCCGTCCCCCCGGTGAATCCTCGCGCGTAACCCTGACCATGAACCAAAGCTCGATCTTCTTTGGGTCGGTAACAGCCGACCACACCTCCTCGATGGGGTGACGAAGCAGGCGTCGGAGGACGATGCTCGCCTTCCCGTGGTCCACCTGGAGGATTCCGGGACCTCCCACATCTCCGGGATTCATGCTTGGAGAGGAGCTGCCAGTCATGTCCGCTTCCCCCTAGCCGCCTTCTTCGAACCATCCAGGTAAGCTTCGAGAGAGTCCAGCTCGGTCCCCCAAAAGCCTCGGTATTTGGAGATCCACGCGTCGACCTCCGCCAACCGCTCGGACCGAAGTGAGTAGTACCGATGCTGGCGGTCTTGGCGCACCTGCACGAGTCCAGCCTCGCGAAGGACCCTCAGATGGCGTGACATCCCCGGTTGGCTGATCTGCGGGAAGGCTCTCCCCAGCTCGCCGGCTGCCCGCTCTCTTCGGGTGAGAAGGTCGAGCACTTGCCGACGGGTGGGGTCCGCCAAGGCCGAGAATACATCTCGCTCCATGCAGGATCGATGGAGCATAACTAGCGTATTAATTAGACATCTCCCATCTCGCCCGATTGCTGGGAATCAAGCCCCATCACCCCTAAGATTCATTGGATCAGGTCCATGATTGCGGGGAGTACGGTATATATCATTACAGTTATATTGTCGCGCGCGAGCGATCGCGTAGGGAGCGAACGCAAATGGCAATATCCAATGTGACGCCCAAAAGCCGTCTGAAGAACCCCGCGATGATCCTTCCTGAGGCCATGGCCCCGTTGCAGGGACTCGGCCAGTTACTGAGCCAATTGAAAGGCCCACCCGCCCGAGCGCTCTCGTTGGCCATGCTCAGGGTCAGTCAGCTGAACGGTTGCGCCAACTGCCTCGCCGCCAGTTGTTGGCAATTGAAGCAGCTGGGAGAGACGGACGACCGGCTCCTCGCAGTCTCGGCCTGGAGGGAATCGCCGCAATTCACCGCTTCGGAACGGGCCGCCCTCGCCCTAGCAGAGGCGGAGACGAGGTTGTCCGACCGATCGGACCCGGTGCCCGATGCCGTTTGGGATGAGGCAGCGCGCCATTTCCAGGAACGGGAACTAGCGTTCCTCGTACTCGGAGTCGCGATTCAGAACCTCTACAACAGAATCAATGTCACCACCCGGCAGGCTGCGCCAGAGTGGGATGCTAACGCGGCCAAGGATTGGGGCGCGAAGAACAAGGGTTGAACCGCGAAGGGCGTCGAGTTTCCGAGAACTGCCCTCCAACGCAAGAGCGGACTGACGCCTTTCGCACTCCCCCGGGGGCCAGATGAACCGCGGTCGAGGTCCGATCACGGCCCGGCGGCCCCTCTCTACCCATCATGCGTGGCTGGGAGTCTCCGATCAGCCTGCCAACGGGAGGAGTGAGGGGAGGGCCGTGAAGAGGATCGTCAGCAGCCCCACCGCGACCAACAATCCCCCTAGGACGACACGAAGTCGTTCCTCGGGAACGTGGGCCTGAAGGTATCCGGCCCCCCGGGAGGAGATCGCCGTGATCAGGACGAGGGCCGTGGTCGCCGCGGCGAACACGAGGAGCACGTTCCCCGTCGAGGCCACGAACACGATCGCGAGGATCTGGGTATTGTCCCCCATCTCGAGCAGGAACGCAAGGCTGAGGGCGACGAGGCGGACCTGTCGGGCCGTATGCGCGACGGCGGGAGTCCCCTCGCCCGGCTCGTGCACCGGGTCCGGAACCCGCAGGATCTCGCGAACGCCGAATGCCATCAGGACCAGTCCCCCGGCCACCTTCACCCAAAGCAGGTACGGAGCCAGCACCGTCTCGGCCGCGTAGCCGAGGGTCACGGACACGACGGTCGCGGCGCCGAGACCGACGGACGCCCCGAGGAAGACGTCCCGATACGGGTGACGGGCCGCGAGGGTGATGACCCCGAAATTCGATTTGCCCGGTAGTTGGAGGATCGCGACCACCGCGAAGATGACCAAGCCTTCGACCAGCGGATTCGCGGACAGGGTCGTCTCCGAGCCGGCTTAGAACTCGGCAGGGAAGAGGGCTCCGCCGCGGGGGCGAAGGGCTCGGATCACCTTCCCCGGGGTTTGGGAGTTTTCATGTTCGAACACGGGGGAACGGTGACCGCCAGCCCGTCAGGTCGGGAGATGGGCTCACGGGTTGGACCGGCCGGTCCGCCCGGCGTCGGTCTCTTCGGTGGGGGGGAAGAAAAAGATTTTTGGAAATGGTTGCCCGGCGCGCGGAGTGCGCGCCGGGCCGAGGGGTGGCGTGACGTTCGCTGTTTTTCACCCTCTCCTAAGGGTAGGCGGCAAAGTCGATGTCGAACCCCGCGGGGGACCACGCGCCGGATACGTAGATCCCCGTCGCGGTGCATCCCGAACTGAGCAACGTCGCGGCCGATACTCCGCACGGTCCGTCCAGGCTGTGGGTCATTTTGCCCATGAGCGAGTCCACGACGGCGAAGTACTCTGCGACACCACCGGGGTCGTAGACCACGAACGATGCGCTGCTGTACTTGGTCCCCGTCCCGGTCCAGTGGGAGTTGTAGCTCGAGGCGTTCAGCTCGCTGCTCGTCTTGACCTGCGGCGTGGCACCCACCTCTCCCCAGCCGGTCGTCAACGCGGAACTGTCCGTCACGTAGAGGGTGTAGTAGTCTCCGACATATCCGATGTCACTGACCGTGATCCGGCTGTTGCAGGGCGTGGAACAGTACACCTCATAAATCGAGAGCCCCCACCCGTGACTCGGCAAGGAGTGGCCCTGCCAGTCCTTGGCGTGCAGGGTGCAGCCCCAATACGTCGTGTTGTTGTACCACCCCACGGCGTAGTACACGAAGTTCACGCCCCCGCAACCGGGGACCGCTCGTCCGGTGGTGGTTGCCGCGCTGTGCGAGCTGCCGCCGACGTTGGCGGCCGCCGCGGAATTCGACGCCAACATCAGCAAGCCGATTCCTACGGTCAGGATCGCCAAACCGATTCTGCTTCCAGACTTCATTCCCTAGTTTCCCCCATCTCTGCCATGCCACGGCATGGCACGGGCCCCAGACTCGCGGGTTATATGACCCGGCCGGGCCCCGGCGGAGGCCCAAGGGCCGGTAGGTCCCCCCTCCGAGCGTCGACCCCCGTGCGCGGGGTGGGAGGGCGGGGCGGTCACCCGGGTCGTTAGGAGATCTTTCCCGTCGCGGAGCCGAGCGAGGTTCGAAGCCGTTCGAACTCGCGCTCGAGGTCGGGGCGCACCGTGACGAGATTCGCGGCCGCGAGTTCGGTCACGTGTTGGCGAGCGGTGGCCTCATCGCCCCGCAGGTAGGAGAGTTGGGCGAGCCGGAGCACCACGTCGATCTCCTCGAGCGTGTGCTTCAGTCCCTGGAGCATGCGGTACGACTGGGCGAGGTCGCCCGCCGCTCGGTCGAGAGCCCCCTGGTCCATCGCGATCTGGGCCCGAACTTTCAGCGACATGCTGAGGCCCACCTGGTCCCCGATGCGGCCGAAGAGGTCGATCGCTCGGTTGGCCTTCTCCAGGGCGTCCTCGCTCCGGCCCACTTCGCGCAGGAGCTCCGCGGTCTTGTACAGCGCCCACCCGATCCGGCGGGGATCCTTCGCCGTCTCGGCGAACCGGATCGACGCGGCGTACTCTTCGATCGCCTCCGATCGCTGGAGCGCCGTGCACCGGGAGTCGGCGAGCATGTCTCCGAGAAAGAGATGGGCTTGAGCGGATTCCCGGACCGACCCGAACCCGTCGCGCGTGGCGGTGACGTCACGCGCCTCCGCGAGCGCGATCTCCATCTGACCCATCATCGCGAGGGCCGCCACTCTCCAGATCTGGGCACGCACGAGGATCCGGACGTTCCCGACCTCGCGCGCGAGACGGATCTCCTCGGTGTGCTGGGCTAGGGCCTCGGGGTAGTGTCCGTCGTAGTAGAGGACCTGGCCAAGCTGGTGGTGGGCGCCGATGCGGACGAGCTTCTGCTCGTCCAGCCCGGGCGAGTCGAGGACCTTTTGCGCGAGCTCGGCCGCGGCCGGCATCTCTCCCCGATCGGTCAGTACCCGAGCGAGGAACATCTCCAGGGTCGCCCGACGGAACGGGTCCAATCGGGGATCCCCCGTCCCCCGATCGAGGAAGTCCCGGAGGATCCCTTCCGCGTCCTGGAGCAAGCCGAGCTCTTCCGTGATGCGGGAGAGCTCGAGGACCAGTTCCGACTCCCCGTCGAGGTCGTCCGGATGGGCCTCGCGCTGGCTCTCGAGGGCGCGGGAGAAGTGGTCCCAGGCGGCATCGGGCGCGAGTGCCCGCTCCGCGATCGCGGCCGCGGCGCGGTTGTACCGCACGGACTTCCCCCCGTCGTGCCCAAGGTAAAAGTGGCGCGCCAAGGCGTAGATCCGGGGGCGATCGGGCTCTCCCATCGCCTCCAACGCCTCGCCAGCTCGGCGGTGCAGGATGCGGCGACGCTTCTCGGGCAGCAAGGTGTACGCCTCCTCCCGCAACCGGTCCTCCGGGAATTCGAGGATCTCCCCCGGTCGTTCGAACAGGAATCCCCCCGCGACCAGTCGGTCGACCGTCTCGGCGAGCTGTTCCTCGTCTTCGCCTCCTGCGCGCAGGAGGAGGTCGAACGGGAATTCGGGTCCCAAGACGGCCGCGAGGTCCAGAGTGCGCCGCCCCCCGTCATCGAGCGACGGCAGCTCCGAGGACCTTTCCTCCTCCGGGTAGGTCTCCGAAGGAGTTCGGCGGTCGAGTTGCTGGAGGAGGAAGGGGTTCCCCCCCGACTCGGAGTAGCGACGCGCGACCTCTTCGGGAGAGATCTTCCGGGACGGGTCGTGCCGTTGGATGTACTCGGTCGTCTCACCCGACGTCATCGGCCGTAGCTCGATCCGACCCGCGTGGGTCGCGGTCTCGAATGCGTCGAGGCGGGCCCGCCCCACCGCCGAGAGCGTCGTCACCGGACGAATGCTCGCCACGATCCAGAGCGGACGTTCGAGGAGTTCCCGTACGAAGAATTCTACCGCGGCCAGGGACGACTTGTCCGCGCGGTACACGTCCTCGAGGACCAGGACCGTGGGGCCGTGACGGGTGAACTCGAGGAATCGATCCGCGATCCCGGTGAGCACCTGGTCGGCCGTCGTCGTGGTGCGCGCGTCGGTCCCACCGAGTACCTCGAGGAGGCGACCTTCGAGGCCGAGAGGGGCGGGGAACTCGGCCTCGCCCAAACCGGGGGCGAACCCGATCATCATCGGCCCGGCACCGAGGAACGGGTCGTCGTCGGACCGGAGGATCGGGTCGTCGTGCGCGTTCTCAATCGCGGACTGGAGGAGGGAAAACGGGGGCGGGTCATCGAACGGGGGCGCGCGCCCGACCAGAACTCGGATCCCCCGCGTGCGGATCTCCCGAACGAATTCGGAGAGGAGGGCCGATTTTCCGACCCCCGCGTCGCCCACCAGCAACGTGACCCCGCTCGTCCCCTCCCGGACGAGTTCGAGTCGTTGGCGGAGGGCTTCGACCGTTTCCGCGCGGCCCACGAACGAGGAGGAAGACCCCCCGGACTCCGCTTCCATCGCTTCTGGTGGAGTGTTGGGCCGCCCGAGGTATTTAGGGGGGTGCCAGAACGGGCAGCACGCGCGAGCGCCGCTTCGAGATCGGGGGTTCTCCCCGGCCATGGGGGCTCCCGGTTCGACCTCATGGACGGCACCTCCCGACGACTCGTCTCGCGGGGGAGTCGCATTCCCCTCCCATTCCCGAGATCCGGGTCGAGGTCCGCGCCTCCGTTCTCGGTGTTCAGACGCCGGTTCTGCATCGGACCCGGGTTTTCGCGCCAAGGCCTTACGCCAAATACTCCCCGACCGCCTCACACACCCTACCGTGCCAATAATCGACGGCGCCGACCAAGCGGAAGAGTGGGCCCGCGAGCTCGAGGGCCGCCCGGCCCACGAAATCGTCCGGTGGGCGATTGACCGTTTCGGGGACGGGCTCGTCATCGGCTCGAGCTTCGGCAAGGATTCGCTCGTCATCGTCGACATCGCTCGGAAGGTCCGACCCCAGATCCCGGTGCTCTTCCTCGAGACCGGGTATCACTTCGCCGAGACCCTCCAGTTCCGCGACCGTCTGCGGGTCGAGGGGAAGATGAACATCGTGGACGTCCGTCCCGACCTAACGGTCGAGCAGCAGAACCAAGCCTTCGGATCCAACCTGTTTGCGCGTGAGCCGGACCAGTGTTGCGAGATGCGCAAAGTGGCCCCGCTCCGCCGTGCCCTCGCCGGTCGACGCGCGTGGATGACCGGAGTTCGCCGGTCGCAGCACCCCGCTCGGGCGGGGACCCCCGTGGTCGAGTGGCAGGAGATCTCCGATGGGGGCGAGGGCCTGTTCAAGGTCAATCCCCTGGTCACGTGGCCCCTCTCCGAAGTGGACGCCTACCTCGAATTGCACGACCTTCCCCGCCACCCGCTCTGGTCGAAAGGCTACCCGAGCGTGGGCTGCGAGCCGTGCACCGTCCCGGTGTCGGCCGGTGAGCCCGAGCGCGCCGGCCGGTGGAAGGGCCAGGGCAAGATCGAGTGCGGCATCCATGTGGTCGGAGTCCGGCGGGGAATGAGTCAGGTCGAACTGACCGCCTCCCCCGAGCGGGCTTAAGAACTCGCGCCCCTCGGCTCGCCCGCTCCGGAGGTGTCGTCGAACGATGGTGGAACCGTATGGCGGACGCTTGGTCGACCGTCAGGTCTCCGACTCCGAACGCGACCGCCGCGACGGCGAGCTCCGCGACCTTCCGACCGTGCACCCGCTCATCGACCAGCTCTACGACGCCGAGAAGATCGGGATCGGAGCCTACAGCCCCCTCGATGGCTTCATGGATTCCGCGTCCATCGCCTCCGTCCTCGCGAAGGGCCGACTCCCGACCGGTCTCCCCTGGTCGATCCCCATCCACTTCCCGATCCCGCCCGAACCCTCCGTAGCCGGCCTCGGGCCCGGCGATGCGGTCGGCCTCCTCGATCCGAGCGACCGCCTGGTGGGGATCCTGCACATCGATGAGAAGTTCCCACTCGACCGCCCGGCGATCGCGCGCGGAGCCTACGGGACCGACGACCCGAACCATCCGAACGTCGCCGACCTCCTCAACGGCGGAGACACCGCGTGGTCCGGTCGGGTCGACCTCCTCCGACGCCTCCTCCCGCCCTGGGACCGCGCCGAGCTTTCCCCCGCCGAGGCTCGCGCCGACTTTGCGCGGCGGGGCTGGAAGAACGTCGCCGCCTATCAGTGCCGCAACCCTCCGCACACCGCCCACGAGTACATCCAGCGACTCACGCTCGAACGCGAGGACGTGGACGGACTCTTCATCCACCCGGTCGTCGGACGCCTCAAGAAGGGCGACTACAAGCCCGAGGTCATCCTGGCGGCTTACGACGCGCTCGTCCAGAACTACTACCCCCCCGACCGCGTCGCGCTCAGCCCCCTCACCATCACGATGCGCTATGGGGGGCCGAAGGCGACCCTGTTCCTCGCGATCGTGCGTCGGAACTACGGCTGCGGGTCGTACATCGTCGGGCGGGACCAGGCCGGCGTCGGAAAGTACTACGACCCGTTCGCTTGCCACCGGATCTTCGACGAGTTCGACATCGGGGTCCAACCTCTGCGCTACGGGGAATCGTTCTTCTGCCGCCACTGCGGCTGGATGGCCAGCCGGAAGACTTGCTCGCATCCGGTCTCGGAACATACGGCGACCAGCCAGACCCGGATCCGGGAGGCCCTGATCTCGGGAACCCCGCTCCCGGCCGACATCCTTCGGCCGGAGGTCGCGGCGATCCTGGGACGACCGGGCGGCGAAGTGACCAACTGAGGAACACCTATGAGGCGAGGACCACCGGGATTCTGTATCTGGCTGACCGGACTGCCGAGCGCGGGAAAGACCACCATCGGGAAGGAGCTCGTCCCGCGCTTGGTGGAGCGCGGATGGTATGCCGACCTGCTGGACGGGGACGAGATCCGTCTCGGGATCAGCTCGGACCTCGGGTTCGACCGCAAGTCGCGCGAGACCCACGCGTCGCGCGTCGCGTTCCTCTCGAAGCTGCTCGCGCGCAACGGCGCGATCCCGGTCGTGACGCTCATCTCGCCGTACCGGAGCTCTCGTGACCACGCCCGCACCACGATCGGTCGGTTCGTGGAGGTCTACGTCAATACGCCACTCATGGTCTGCGAGGATCGGGACGTGAAGGGTCTGTACAAGAAAGCGCGGTCCGGTCAGATCAAGGAGATGACCGGGGTGGACGACCCGTACGAGGCCCCGGAACACCCGGAGATCGTGGTCGACACCTTGAACCTGACCCCGGCCCAATCCGCGGCGTACATCCTCGGGGAACTCGAACGCCAGGGTTGGCTCTCGGGCACCGCGACGCCCCGGCCGGCGTAGAATATTTTCGGGGCCGCGAGTGGCGGGGGCGCCCCGCTAGCGCGGCCCCCGGTGCCCCAGCAGGAGCTGCGCGCCCATCCTTTCGGAGAACATCTCGAGCGCTTCGGGGGGGATCCCGACTTCCTCGGCGTACTTCCGCAACATTGGGTGGTTCACCTCGACGTCCAGGAACCCGGCGGTCCGTGCGAGTTGGGCGAGCTCAGCGTCCTCGTAGAACCGGATCCGGGAGGCCATCGGCTCCGGGCAGGCCGGGGTGCCGACCAGCTCCCTCGTGCCCGTAAAGACCGCGAGTCGACCGCCCGGAACCAGGGCACGGTGCATCTCCTGCAGGGTCTCGAGCGGCTGCGGAAAGAACCCGAACGCTCCGGTCGACCATGCGATCGTGAACGCGGCGTCGGGTACGGGCAAGTGACTCCCGTCGGCCTCGAGCACGTCGAGACGACCTTCGTGAACGGCGGCGCGGTTCGTTTCCGTGGCGAGTCGCACCATCTCCGGGCTGTGGTCGACCCCGACGGCCCGGGCCCCACGCTCCAGCACCTCGCGGAGGAGGACGCCGCCTCCGCACCCGACCTCGAGGATCCGGTCGGAGGGACCCGGGCGGAGCGACTCGAGCAGGAGAAGGAAGTTGGGGAGGTGGAACAGGGGCTCGGAATAGTTGGCGCGGGCCCACGGTCCGGAGGGACGGCGGGTCCGCCGATCCGTGATCCAATCCCCGAGGCTCGACGGGGCGCCCGATCGGACGAACGGGGCAAGGACCGCACTCGCGACCCATCCGGTCCACTCCGCCGCATCCCCCTCGAACAACCGGACCGTGCCCCGTTGGACGGTCTCGATCCGGCAACCGAGCGGGAGCGCGTCGAAACGGATCTCGACCTCGCGGGGGGAATCCGGTAGCCAGGGGAGAGTATCCCAAACGAGGACCAGACGGTGGCCCGGGTCCCAGGATCGGATCCGGCCCACGACCTGGTCCGCGTCGTGAATGGTGCCCTCCGGTCCCGGCGCAAATCGCAATCCGGCGCGGGCGAGCGCCTCCCCCAGTTCCTCCACGACCTGCGCGAAGGCGGCGGACGGGTCGAGCTCGACTTCGGCGGTGAACCGTACTCCGGAATCGTGGGCCATCGTCCGGGTCCTCCCTTCGGCCACCGAGGCTCCGGTGCGGCTTAACGCCGTACGGTCGACCGCCCCAGCGCTAGGCCGGGGACGCTCCCGCGAGGAGCGTCGGCAACAGGCCGATCGGGGGGCTCCCGAAACTGAGGAGCGTGTCGTGGAACCGCTTCAGACTCCCCCCGAATTGGGAGGCGAGGGTCCGGGCCCGCACGTCGAGGATCGCGAGCTTTCCCATCGTGTAGCAGAAGTACTCGGGATTGAACGTCCCGCGGATCGCCTCTCGTTCGGCGGGGAGTCGATCGTAGTGGGCCTCCCGCTCGAACAGTTCGGTCGCCTGCTCGAGCGACCATCCCGCCGTGTGAAGGCCGATGGAGGCGAGCAGCCGGCAGTCCCTCAGGAGCGCGTCGTGGATCTGCGCGACCTCGGCGTTGCGGCGGGGCGAACCGAGGCCGGCTTCGATGACCAACTGTTCGGTGTAGTGGGCCCACCCTTCAACGAAGGAGGTCGAGGAGTAGACCTTTCGAGTGAGGCTGCCCCGGCCGGCCCGCCAGTGGAGGTACTGGAGGTAGTGGCCCGGGAACACTTCGTGGACCGTGATGTTGCGCAGCATCGTCCGGTTGAGCGAGCGGAGCCACTGCTCCTGCTGAACGGGCGTCCAGGTGGCGTCGACCGGGGTCACGTAGTAGACCCCCTCGGAGTCGGTATCGAACGGACCCGGAGAATCCATGCTCGCGGTCGAGAGCGCCCGGCCCCAGACGGGTGTCTCCTCGACCCGTACCCGCACTAGTTCGGGGATCGACACGAGGTCCCTCTCTCGGACGAACTCCCGGGTCTCGTCGACGTAACCTTGGGCCGTCGGGACCACCTCGCCCGACGCCGGATGGTCGAGGGCGAGACGGTGGAACAGTTCCGCGACCGCGACCCCCTCCTCTCGGGCGAGCGCGTCCAGGCGGTCGTGATTCCGGGTCAGGTCCGCAACGCCAGCCCGATGGACGTCGGCGATCGGAGTCTCGATCCCCTCCCGGACGAAGAGCAGTCGGCGATACCGCTCGGAGCCGAGCGCAAACTCGGCCGTGGCACGGGGCGCTTCCTCCTCGCGAAGCCACTCGAGGAAGCGGGCGAGCGCGGCCTCGGCGGTCGTGCGGGCGGCGCGCACCTCGGCGGCGAGACCAGCGCGTTCGGCGAAGGCCTCCCCTTCCCCGAAATGGGCCGGGAGTCCACCTCCGATCGATAGCGCCAGCTCGACGAAGGGGCGGGGAAGCGGGCCGGTGAGCCGTCGCCGGCCATCCTCGAGGACCTGGGGGACGTTGTGCAACACGCTCACGATCGCGCGGACCCGGTCGGCCGCTGGAGCGTACTCTCGGACGAGGTAGGGAGTGAGGGTGAATGACCCGAGGTAGGTCATCGGGTTGCGGTCGAGGACCCGCCCTTCGCGTACGTCGAACAGGGGGCTCTCGAGGAACAGCCGGAGCAGGGCGCAGTCGATCTTCCGGTCGGCGGAAAGGTGGGACACGGCCACCTCCGAGAGCCGGTGCAGGAGTCGGTCGGTCTGGGCGGCCCAGTGATCGGTCGAACTTGAGGAATAATCGGGTAGGATCCCGTCGTACTGGTGGAGCCCGAGCGAGACTCCCGCACCGGGAACGAGAACGAATACGTGGTCCACGATCTCGCGTTCGAGCGAGTCCAACTCCGATTCGAGCGAGGGTGCAGGAACCATGGGACGTCGTTGGCCTAACGGGGGAGGTTCAAAAGTCTAGGCGAAAGGAGGCAAACGGACTCACTCGATCCAGGTCATCTGACACACCGAGCAAAACCGACCTTCGAGGGCCGTTCCGCAGACGAAGCAACTCCCCGAGGCACCGGCCGGTCGGGCCGCGTCGTGCAGATGGACGGGTCCTCGTTCCGGCAGAGGCGGGGGGGGGCCGGAGGAGGGCGGAGCCGATGGCCCGAGCGGAGAAATCGTCGGCGACCTGGTGGGGGCGGCTTTCGGGGGTGTTGGAGAAGTGTCGGAAGGTAGCGTCGGAGTGGGGGGCGGAACCGGATCCGTCGGAATGGTCGAGACCGGGGCAGGTGGCATCGTTCCGGCCGAGCGAGCCGAAGCCGGCGCGGCGGGTCGGACGGGCGGGGAAGGTGACTCCAACTCGTCGGTGGGCGGGGTAGGGTTCGGACGGCGGGGAGCGAGTGGCTGCTCGTCGGCCCCATAAACGCGAACGTCGTCGTCGGTTGATTCGTCCTTCGTTGCATCATCGGGCTCCCCCTTCGACTCGGCGGGGAGGGGCGTCCCATCCTTGTCGCGGCGGAGACGCCGCAGGAACGACATCAGAGGGGGATGACGGGCTCCTGTTTTTAGTCCTGCGGGCGGAACGGTCCCGGGGTGTTTTCTACGCCCGCGGTTGAGGGAGGTATGACACCGGGACCCACTGCCCGCTTGGTCGAGCTCGGGGTGGTCCTTCCGTCCCCACCCACCCCAAAGGGGACGTACAGCCCCGTCGTAGTAGTCGGAAAATCCGCGTTCGTTTCTGGGCAGATCGTCTTCGAAGACGGGAAGGTCGTAGCGCCGGGCCTGGTCGACCACGACGTCCCGTTCGCGGTCGGACAGGACCTCGCTCGCCGAGCCACGATCCAGGCACTGAGCGCTCTCGCCTCGGCCCTTGGATCGCTTGACCGGATCCGCCAGGTGGTGCGGGTGGGAGTGTATGTCGCTTCGTCTCCCGGTTTTGTCCGTCAGCACGAGGTCGCGAACGGCGCGACCGACCTCCTCGTCGAGGTGTTCGGCGAAATGGGCCGTCCGGCCCGCACCTCCGTCGGGGTCGCCTCCCTCCCCCTCAACGCGCCGGTCGAAGTCGAGTTGGTCGTGGCGGTCGAGTAGGCACCGTGGAGCCGACGCCCTGGGACGGAGTGTATCGAGACGGTCGGGACCTGTACACCACCAATCACGGCCCCCCCGGGGACCGAGTGTACGGGGAGAAACTGCGGACGGTCGGGGCCGTCGAGTATCGCCAGTGGGACCCGTTCCGTTCCAAATTGGCCGCCCTCGTGAGCCGCGGCGGAGCGCCGAACGACCTCTGGGCGGGAGCACGATCGCTGCTCTACCTCGGGGGGGCCCACGGTACCACGGTCAGCCACCTCGCCGACATCCTGCCCGACGCCGCGATCTACGTGATCGAGAAGAGTCCCACCTCATTCGCTCCGCTCCTCGCCCTGGCCCGCCGCCGCGCGCACCTCTATCCGATCTTGGCCGACGCGCAGCTCCCCGAGCGGTACCGCGCCGATGTCGGACTCGTCGACCTCCTCTATCAAGACGTGGCCCAGCGGAACCAGGCGGCGATCTTCGTGGAAAATACACGTGCCAGCTTGGCCCCTCGGGGTCGCGGAATCTTCATGCTCAAGGTCCGTTCCGTGACCCAAAGCCGGCCCTCGGCTGCTATCGTCCGGGAGGCGAGGACCGAGCTCGAACGCGGCGGACTCGAGGTACGGGCGGAGGTGGGCCTCAGCCCGTTCGCCCGAGACCATGTCGCTCTGATCACGCGCGCTCGGTAGACCCCCACTACTGACACCGGACAAATTGGTTTAATGCCCTCCGAGAGAACCGCGAGCTGATC
>JAKIVX010000031.1 GCA_022750335.1 Thermoplasmata archaeon
CACTACGCGAACAAGCGCCTCAAGCTCGCCGGGGACCTCATGGAGGACCTGTTCCGCGTCGCGTTCTCCCTCCTCCTGAAGGACCTCAAGTACCAGCTCGAGCGCTCGTTCGCCCGGAAGAAGGACCTTCGGATCGCGAGCGCGATCCGACCGGACCTCCTCACGCAGCGCCTCGTGCACGCCCTCGCGACCGGTAACTGGGTCGGCGGACGGGCCGGTGTGAGCCAGGTGCTCGACCGAACCAGCCACATGTCCACCATCAGCCACCTCCGGCGGGTGACGAGCCCGCTCACCCGTACGCAGCCGCACTTCGAGGCCCGGGACCTGCACCCGACCCAGTGGGGTCGTCTGTGTCCCAACGAGACCCCCGAGGGTCAGAACTGCGGACTGGTCAAGAATTACGCCCTGTGCGTCGATGTGTCGGAAGGGGCGGACGAGGAAGAGGTCACCCTCATCCTCCGCGACCTCAACACCCGCGAGATCGGGCCGGATGTCCTCGAAGAGTCGGCCGCCGCCAAGGGCCGACGCGCGGCCCGGGTCTACGTCAACGGGAACTTGGTCGGATTGCACTCGCAGCCGGTCGATCTCGTCCGCGAGATCCGCGAGCGGCGACGCACCGGTACCCTCTCTCCGACGCTCGGCGACAAGACCTACGAGATCAACGTCCGCTACGATGACGAGATGAACGAGGTCATCGTCCACTGCGACTCCGGCCGGCTCCGCCGACCGCTCGTCGTCGTGAAGGGTGGAGTTCCGCGCGTCACGCGCTCCGACCTGGACGACCTCGCGCGCGGCACCCTCTCCTTCTCGGACCTCATCCGGCAGGGAAAGATCGAGTGGGTCGACGCCGAGGAAGAGGAGGACAGCCTGGTCGCGGTCGACCCCTACGTCCCCCCCGACCGGTGCCCGAAGTGCACGAAGGCGCTCTCGCGGTCCGACCTCCGCTGGATGTCGATGGGCGACAAGTCGGAGAAGACCATCGTCGAGTGCGGGATCTGCCACCAGGAATTCCCCACCACGTCGCTGCTCACCGACAAGCACACGCACCTCGAGATCGACCCCAACCTCATGCTCGGTGTCTGCACCGGGCTCATCCCGTACCCCGAACACAACTCGGCCCCGCGGAACACGATGGGGTCGGGGATGGCCAAGCAGGCGCTCGGGGTCGAGTCGGTCAACTACCGCCGGCGACCGGACACGCGCAGCCATCTGCTGCACTATCCGCAGGCGCCGCTCCTGCAGACGCAGACGATGCGCTACGTCCACTTCACCGAACGGCCCGCGGGCCAGAACTTCGTGGTCGCCATCCTCTCGTACGAGGGGTACAACATGCAGGACGCGCTCGTCTTTTCGAAGGGCGCGCTCGACCGCGGTCTCGGCCGCTCCTCGTTCTTCCGAACCTACCGGGGCGAGGAGCGCAAATATCCGGGCGGTCAGGAGGATCGCTTCGAGATCCCGCGACCGGATGTCGCGGGGGCCCGGGTCGATACGGCGTACCGCAACCTCGGTGAGGACGGCCTCATCTTCCCCGAGCTCGAGGTGACCGAAGGAGATGTCCTGGTCGGCAAGACCAGCCCTCCGCGTTTCCTCGAGGAGAAGACCGACCTCCTCACCCCGCAGAAGCGGCGCGAGACGAGCGTCACCGTCCGGTTCGGCGAGTCCGGCTGGGTGGACAACGTCATCCTGACCGAGGGAGAGAACATCTCGAAGCTCGTGAAGGTCAAGGTCCGCAACCAGCGGATCCCCGAGCTCGGAGACAAGTTCGCGAGCCGCCACGGGCAGAAGGGCGTCGTGGGCCTCATCGTACCCCAGGAGAACCTTCCGTTCACCCGGGACGGCATCACGCCGGACCTGCTGATCAATCCGCACGCCATCCCGTCCCGCATGACGGTCGCCCACGTGCTCGAGATGCTGGGCGGCAAGGTCGGCGCGCTGGAAGGTCGGACGATCGACGGGACCGCGTTCTCCGGAGCGCGTGAGGAGGCGCTCCGCGACGGCCTCAAGGCCCTCGGTCTCCATCCGAGCGGGCGCCAGACGCTGTATGACGGACTCACGGGCCGCCGGTTCGAGGCGGAGATCTTCATCGGCGTGATCTACTACCAGAAACTCCACCACATGGTCGCGGGCAAGATGCACATGCGCTCGCGCGGGCCGGTCCAGATCCTCACCCGGCAGCCGACCGAGGGTCGGTCCCGCCAGGGAGGGTTGCGGTTCGGAGAGATGGAACGCGACTGCCTCATCGGCCATGGGGTCGCGATGGTCATCAAGGATCGCCTCCTCGATGAATCGGACGGCACGGTTCAGTACGTCTGCGGGAACCCGGAGTGCGGCCACATCGCCATCCCGGATTCGCGGGCGAGCTCGCTCCGGTGTCCCAGCTGCGGGAACACCTCCTCGATCTACCCGGTCGAGATGAGCTACTCGTTCAAGCTCCTGCTCGAGGAGCTGATCAGTCTCGGCGTCGTCATGCGGCTTCAGCTCGAGGAGATGCGGTAGGAGGCACTCACATGGCACAAGGACTTTCGAAGAAGATCAAGAGCCTGCAGTTCGCCTTCCTCTCGCCAGATGAGATCCGCCGCATGAGCGGCGTGAAGATCATCACCGCGGACACGTACGACGACGACGGCTACCCCATCGAGATGGGCCTGATGGACCTGCACCTGGGCGTCATCGAACCGAACCTGCGCTGCCGCACGTGCGGCGGGCGGGTCAACGAGTGCCCGGGCCATTTCGGGATCATCGAGCTCGCCATGCCGGTCATCCACGTCGGCTACGCGAAGGAGATCAAGCGGCTCCTCCAGTCGACCTGCCGAGCCTGCGGTCGCATGCTGCCGGACGCGCCCAACCCCCGGGCCGAGGCCGCGTCGGATTCCGACGATCCCGCGCCCGCCGTCCGGACCCGCGAACCCAAGGACGAGCGGACGTGCCCGCACTGCCACGAGATCCAGCAACGGATCGTGCTCGACAAACCCACCACGTTCCGCGAGAACTCCCACAAGATCACGCCGAAGGAGGTCCGGGCGCGCCTCGAGCGGATCCCGGACGAGGACGTTCGCTTCCTCGGGCTCAACCCCCGGTTCGGCCGACCCGAATGGATGGTCCTCACCGTGCTGCCCGTACCGCCGGTCCAGGTCCGACCGTCCATCACCCTCGAGAGCGGAGAGCGGAGCGAGGACGACCTCACCCACAAGCTGGTCGACGTCCTCCGGATCAACCAGCGGCTGCGCGAGAACCGCGACATGGGCGCCCCCCAGCTCGTCGTCGAGGATCTCTGGGAGCTGCTCCAGTACCACGTCACGACCTATTTCGACAACCAGACGAGCGGCATCCCGCCCGCCCGGCATCGCTCGGGACGTCCGCTGAAGACCCTCGCCCAGCGGTTGAAGGGAAAGGACGGTCGGTTCCGTTCGAACCTTTCCGGTAAGCGCGTGAACTTCTCGGCGCGGACGGTCATCAGCCCGGACCCGCTGCTTTCGATCAACGAGGTCGGGATCCCGGCCGAGGTCGCCCGAGGCCTCACCGTCCCGCTCCAGGTGACCGCCCACAGCCAGGAGGTCGCCAAGGAACTCGTCAAGCGCGGCCCGAGCCCGCCCCCGGACGCCGAAGGGCGGTACCGGTGCGGCGTGAACTATCTCATCCGGGAAGACGGCCAGCGGATCAAGGTCATGGAAAAGAACGCCGAGGCGTGCGCGGAGCTCGTGACGCCCGGCTCGGTGGTCGAACGCCAGTTGATCGACGGCGACATCGTCCTGTTCAACCGGCAACCGAGCCTCCATCGCATGAGCATGATGGCGCACTTCGTGCGGATCTTGCCCCACAAAACGTTCCGGTTCAACCTCTGCGATTGCCCTCCGTACAATGCGGATTTCGACGGCGACGAGATGAACCTGCACGTCCTCCAGAGCCAGGAAGCCCGGGCCGAGGCCAAGGTCCTGATGAAGGTCGAGGAGCACATCCTCTCCCCCCGGTACGGCGGACCGATCATCGGGATGTTGCACGACCACATCACGGCGGCCTTCCTGCTGACCTACCAGAACCCGACGTACACGCGCGCCGAGGTGACGTACCTGCTCTCGAAGCTCCACTACCCCATGCCGCCGCCCGCGGGCGAAAAGGACGGGGTCGAGTTCTGGACGGGCAAGCAGCTGTTCTCGCTGACGCTCCCGAGCGACCTCACGCTCGAGTTCCACTCGAACATCTGGGCGCGCTGCGACTGCTCGCCCCTCAACTGCAAGCACGACGCCTACGTCGTGATCGAGAACGGGGTCCTGAAGGCCGGGACGATCGACAAGAAGGCGATCGCCTACGAAAAGGGGGCCGTCCTGGACGCGATCGCGCGGAACAACGGCATGGGACGGGCCCGCCAGTTCCTCGACGAAATGAGCCGACTCTGCATCACGGCCATCGGACTCAACGGACTTTCTACCGGCATCGACGACGAGGATGTGCCCGAAGGGGCGCAGAAGGAGATCCGGTCGGCGCTCGGAGACGCGCGGATCAAGGTCAACGAGCTCGTGGAGCAGTACCGGACGGAGAAGCTCGAACAGATGCCCGGCCGTTCCCTCGAGGAGACGCTCGAGGTCATGGTCCGACGCGAGCTCGGCCAGGCGCGGGACAAGGCCGGTGATATCGCGGGCCGGTTCCTCGGTCTGGAGAACCCCGCGGTCATTCTCGCCAAATCGGGGGCCCGCGGTTCGATGCTCAACCTGACGCAGATGGCCGGCGCCGTCGGCCAGCAGTCGGTCCGTGGCGAGCGGCTCATGCGGGGCTACGTCCACCGGACGCTCCCGCACTTCCAGCGCGAGGACCTGGGCGCAGACGCGCGCGGGTTCGTCAGCTCGAGCTACAAGCTCGGTCTCTCGCCGACCGAGTACTTCTTCCACTCGATGGGAGGTCGCGAATCGCTCGTGGATACCGCGGTGCGGACGAGCCGGTCCGGCTACATGCAACGGCGGCTCATCAACGCCCTCGAGGACGTGAAGGTCGCGCCGGACGGGACCGTCCGGAACACGGCGGGCACCGTCATCGAGTTCCGGTACGGGGAGGATGGGATCGACCCCACCCGCTCGTTCCAGGGCGAGGCGGTCGCGCTCGACGAAGTCGTCTCCCAGGTGCTCGGGCGCCGCGTGCGCACGGGCGATCTGAAGGGACCGGACGACGTCGAGGGTGCCCCGCCGGTGACCGAAGAGGACATGGATATCCAGGCCGAGGCCCAGCTCGAGGAAGAGGACAGCGAGGACGAGGGCGAGGAGACCGGCGGGCCCGAGGAAGGCCCCGAGTTCGGAGGGGAATGAAACCCATGCCTGCAGAGAAGAAGGAGAAGGGAGCCGCCAAGGTCGCCGCGAAGGCCCCGCCGAAGGATATGGTCCAGCGGATCCTGGAGGCGGCCCGCCAGGAGCATGTCTCGCTCCCCCCGTCGCTCGTCGAGGCGCTCCGCGTCAAGGTCCAGGGGCTCCGCCTCTCTCCCTCGGACACGTCGAAGATCCTGCGCGAAGTGGCCCGTCGGTTCGGCCACGCCGAGGTCGACGCCCACGAGTCGGTGGGGGTCATCGCGGCGCAGTCGATCGGCGAGCCGGGAACCCAGATGACGCTGCGAACGTTCCACTACGCCGGGGTCGCCGAGATGAACGTCACGCTTGGCCTCCCGCGACTGATCGAGCTGGTCGACGCGCGTCGGGTCCCCTCGACGCCGATGATGACCGTCCACGTCGACAAGAAGCTCAAGAACGAACGCGACGCCGTCGAGGAGATCGGGCTCCGGATCGAGGTCACGACCATCCCGGATGTAGCTGCGATCGGGACCGTGGTCGAGGACTTGAAGGTCGTCGTGTCGCCCCAGTCCGCGCTCATGTCCAAGCGACGCGTGAAGCGCTCCGAGATCGAGGTCGCCCTCACCGACAACTTGGACCTCCGACTGTTCGAGATCAAGCCCGGTTCGGGCAGCGGGGAGACGCGATCGTTCGAGATCCACTTGAAGGAGGCCGGCACCTCGGGCGCGAAGACGAAGTCGCGCCGGGAGGAACAGACCGAGGAGATGCCCTTCAAGAAGCTCCTCATCGCGAGCGAGGAAGCCTCCGCGATCCGGATCAAGGGCGTCCTCGGCATCCGCCGCGCCCTCATCCGTCGGGAGAAGGATGAGTATGTGATCTACACCGAGGGCTCGAACCTCGACGGGGTCCTCGAGATCCCCGGCGTGGACGGGGTCCGGACGACCACCAACTCGGTCTTTGAGATCTACCGCGTCTACGGGGTCGAGGCGGCGCGCGCCGCCCTCATCCACGAGACGAACCGGACGCTCGCCGAGCAGGGACTCGGGGTCGATATTCGGCACCTGATGCTCGTCGCGGACGTCATGACGAACGAAGGGGACATCCGCGCCATCGGCCGGCACGGGATCTCGGGCAAGAAGACGAGCGTGCTCGCGCGCGCCGCATTCGAGATCACCGCGGCCCACCTGCTCCGCGCCGCGATCATCGGCGAAGTGGACGAATTGAAGGGGGTGGCCGAGAACATCATCGTCGGGCAACCCATCACCCTCGGCACCGGCGCCGTCAACCTGGTCTACCGGCCCATCCCAGGCGCGCTGCCCAAACGGGCCCCGGCGCCGCTGACGCCGGAACCTCCCTCGGTCCCGGCTGCGGACGAACTCGAACCCATGGTTCCGGGGGCCTAGGATGGACCTCGCGCATGCCCTCAAGGTCGCCCTCGAGACCGGGAAGGTCAAGCTGGGGGTCCACGAGACCCTCGAGGCGGCGGAAGGCAAGAAGGCCAAGCTCTTGATCGTCACGACCAGTTGCCCGGACGAGAAGCTCCGGACCGACCGGGTCTACGGGAAGATCCCTATCTACCACTACGACGGCACCGCGGTCGAGCTGGGACAGGCGTGCGGCCGTCCGTTCCCGATCAGCGCGATGGCGATCCTGGACGCCGGCTCGAGCGCCATCCTGACCCTCGAGACCTAGGGAATTCCCGGAACCCTTTCTCCCATGGCCGAGATCACCCTCGACACCGAGACCCTCGGCTACATCCGCCTCTTCGAGGAGCGCACGGGCGCCCGCGTGAAGGACTGCCTGCACGCCGAGGACAAGCTCGTCTTCCTCGTCTTTCCGGGCGAGGTGCACAAGGCGGTCGGTCCCGGCGGCGTCCTGGTCGACCGGCTGAAGGGGATGCTGAAGAAGGAGATCCAGGTGGTCGAGTACGCGGAGGACCCCGAGGCCCTCGTGAAGAACATCTTCTACTGGTACGGTCCGAAGCAGGTCGACCTCGTCCCGAAGGGGAAGGGCCGGCACGCGACCGTCACCGTCGACCCGGCCTGGAAGGCGCGCGCCATCGGCAAGGCCGGAAAGAACCTCAAAGTGGCGCGCGCGATCCTGGTCCGGCACACCGACGTCGGCAGCGTCAGCGTCGCCTAGGCCCGGTTCGACATCCGACCCGGAACGCGACCGCTCCGCCCTCGCCCCCAATCCTTCAAAACCCCTGAACACTTGGGAACCCCGTCCGACCCATGATCGAAGTGCACTTGGACAGTTGGCTGCGGAGTTTCGGTCCCCCGTCGAATGAGTCGGTCGAGGCGGACTCGGTCGCGCACCTCCTTGATGAATTGGAAAGGCGCTACCCGCGGCTCCGGTTCAAGCTGCGGGATGAGACGGGGCAGCTGCGAAAGTACGTCCGGGTCTTCGTGGACGGGGCCGACATCAGCGGGACGACCGGGGTCGCGACGCTGCTTTCCGGGGCGCGTAGCATAGATATTTTACACTCCATCGCGGGTGGGTAGCGAGGGTCGACCAATGGCGAAGGACAGTAAATTGCGGGTCCTCGTGGGCACGCGGAAAGGGACCTACATCGTCGAGGGGGATGCCCGGCGGAAACAGTGGAAGGTCGGACCGCGGGCCCATGCGGGCAGTGACGTCTACCACGTGGTCGCCGACCCTCGTCATCCGGGCGACGTCTACGCCGCCGTGAACAACACGTTCTGGGGCCCCGCGATCCAACGCTCGCGCGATTGGGGCAAGACCTGGAAGGAGATTGCGACGCCGCTCACGCCCAACGCCAAGGCCCGCAAGGCTCAGGTGGCGGCCGCGACGGAAAGCTTACCGAAGTGGGCCATCAACAATCTTTGGCACATCGAACCCGGCCATCCCTCCGAGTCGAAGACCCTCTACCTCGGGGCCGACCCACACCTCCTGTTCCGCACCACGGACCTCGGGGAGAGCTGGGAAGGGATCGAGAGCATCAACCACCATCCCGACAAGCCGAAATGGTCCCCCGGGGCGGGCGGCGCTTGCCTGCACACGATCCTCCTCGACCCGCGCGACGCTCGGCGGCTGTACGTCGGCATGTCCGCGGTCGGAACGTTCCGGTCGGAGGACGGCGGAGCGACGTGGACTCCGACGAACAAGGGCGTCGAGACCCCCTTCCTCCCGGAGAAGTTCCCCGAAACCGGACAGTGTGTCCACGACGTGGTCGCGGACGCCGCCGACCCCGACACGTTCTACCGGCAGGACCACGGCGGGATGTACGTCTCGCACGACCGCATGGACACGTGGGTGCGGATCGGCAAGCCGCTCGGGGACGACTTCGGGTTCACCGTCGGTTCGCCCTCGGCGACTCCGGGCAAGGCCTACTTCGTACGGCTCGACGGGGAGGCCCGCGTGACGGGAGAGGGTCACTTCCAGGTCCACGAATGGACCGACAAGACGCGTAAGTGGCGCAAGCTCCTCTCCCCGAAAGCCTTCGTCGGTCACTACGGAGTACAGCGCGAAGGGCTCGCCACTGACCACATGGATCCGCCCGGGATCTACGTCGGCACGACCACGGGCCAGCTGTTTATCAGCCCCGATGCCGGCAAGACGTGGAAGCTCATCCCCTTCGACTTCCCCGGGATCCACTCGGTCGAGGTTGCCAACTCCCCCCGCGCTTGACCGAGGCTCGGAGCCCGCTCGCATCGGCCGCCCGGTAGCGAAGCCCGTCACGGTCATGTCCGGTCGCCTGCTGCCGGACCCCCGAAACGGGAGCCCAAACCCTGTGAAGGGCCGGGCCTGCGCGATTCCATGACCGAGTCTTCGAGCGACGGGAACCGCCCGCCGCCCCGCATCGCTGTCGTCTTCTTCGACCTCGGCGGCACACTAGTCGACGAGCAGGACATCGCGGGCTGGGTCGACGTCGCGATGCAGCTCGGCGTCGACATCCCGCCGGACGACTTCGCTCACGCCTACGCGGAGGTTCTCCGCGAGACCGACTGCACCCCTCGCGTCCCGTTCGAAGAGTTCTGGCGGCGGGTCCTGGAGGGCGGGTCGCAGCGGCCGGTGTCGGAGGCGACCGTGGGGCGGTTCATCGGAGCCTACCTGACGCACGACCGCCCGCTCCCCCTCTTCTCGGACACGCGCCGCTGCCTCGAGGACCTGCGGACGGAGGGTCGCCGCCTTGGGATCATCTCCAACTCGCGCGGGGAGGACCATGTCCGCGAGATCCTGATCCGTCGCGGGATCGCCGAGTTCTTCGAGACGGTCGTCTCCTCCGGGACAGAAGGGGTCTCCAAACCCGACCCCGAGATCTTCCGTCGGGCCCTCGCGCGGATGAAGGTTCGACCCGAGGAGGCGTTCTACGTCGGCGATCTCGCCTATACGGACGCCAAGGCGGCCGCCTCCGTCGGGCTGCACTCGGTCTGGCTGAACCGTGGGGGTACTGGGTTCGGCGACGACCCGCCGGAGATCACTTCACTGCTTGAAGTGCCGGTATGGATCCTCAGCATGGAACGAACCCCGTAACCGGTCCGGACCTCCCCGGCCACCTAGCCCTCGTTAAATATAGACCGCGACTCCCAATGATGTTGCGCCCTACTCCTTCGGGAGGAAGGTTGCGGCGACGCCGCCACGGCGAGCCGGGGACTCATGATCCGTGCTCTTCCAGGGCGACGCCACAGATGGCCCGATGGGGCGTGGAGC
>JAKIVX010000004.1 GCA_022750335.1 Thermoplasmata archaeon
CGAGGAAGACCGCGAGACTGAGGAGGACCAGGAGTCCGGCCGCGGCGTCGGCGACGGGGAGCTGGCGGGCATTGATGAGGCCGTACAGCGCGACCGGCAACGTCGTGTACCGTGGCGTGACGAGGAAGTAGGTCGCGGTGAATTCGCCCAGGCCGAGAGCGAACGCGAAGAGTCCGGCGGTGAGGAGGCCATCTCGGACACGGGGAAGGTCCGCATCGAGGAACGCCGCGAATCGGGGGGCACCGAGACTCTCGGCCGACTCCCGGGCCGCCGCGGTCAACCCGGCGAGTGGGATCCCGAGGCTTTGCAGCGCGAACGGGAGGGCGAGGATGGATTGGCTGACGATGATGAGCGCCCAGACCGACCCCTCTCCTCCGAGGACGGGTCGCCAGAACGTCGCGAGGGAGAGCGCGAGGACGACCGGGGAAAGGAGCAGGGGAAGGAAGAGCAGCAGGCCCAACCCGGAACTGCGACCCGGTCGTCGCAGCACGGCGAACGCCGCGGGCACGGCCAAGAGCACGGCGATCCCCGCCGCGCCCACGGCGAACAGCAGGGTGTTCGCGGTCGCCTCCGGGATCCCGATCCCGACCCGACCGGCCGTGGAGGCGGCGAAGAGCGCCGACCACGCCGCGCCCGACCCGTGCCCTCCGTACGGGACCAACGTGCGGTAGAGGACCGCACCCAACATCGCCGCCACGGCTCCGACCACGGCCATCGTCTCCACGACGAGGGCACAGTTCACCCCGGTCCACGAGAGCCGTCGCACCGGCGGAACCCTCCGTCCGGCCGGCGAGGACAACCGACGAACGAGGAGGAGGTAGCCGAGGGTCGGCGCGAGGAACAATCCGACCATGACGAACGCGAGTCCCCCGGCTTCGGACGGTGCGAGCAGGACCTGGTCGAGCGACCAGATCCGGGCTTCGACCGTGTAGCACCGCGTCCCGCAGAGCAGGAGCGGAGGAGCGAACGAGAGGGCCGAGAAGAGAAACGTCAGCAGACCGCCGGCCGCCGCGCCGGCCCACGTGGGGCGCCCCCATCCATCCCGGTACGCCCGCGCCGGACTACCGCCGAGCGTCCGGACCGTCTCCTCGAGCTCGGGCGATGCCGTCTCGCAACCGGCGGCCGTGAGCAGGACGACCAGGGGGACATTGAAGGCGAGATTGGCGGCGACGATCGCCGGAATGCCGCTGCCCAGCCAACCGAACCCTGGAGAGAGCGTGAGAAAGAGACCGCCCCGCCCGAACAGGTCCTCGATCGCGAGGACGACGATGAGGCTGGGCAGGAGGAACGGAACGAGGAGCAGGGAACGTGTGATCTCCCGGCCGGGCCAGGTGTAACGACCGAGGAAGACGCCGGCCGGGTAGCCGAGGGCGACCGCCAGAACGGCCGAAAGACCCCCCTGGACCAGGGAGTCGGTGACCGACCGCTGATTGAGGACGCCGTCCGGATTGTGGGAGGAAAAGAGGGAGGAGACGCCTCCGAGCCCTCCCAGCGCGCCGACGGAGGAGGCGAACAAGACGGCGACCGGCAGGAGGGCGAAAAGTACGACGAAGAGGGCGACCGGCGCCAGCAAGGCCGCCTCGCGGAAGGAACGCTTCATTCGGTCCCAGTGGCGAGAGTCAACCAATCGTCGACCCAACCGGTGAGGTTGGACGCGACCTGGGAGGGGCTCGTATCGGCGTTGAGCGGCGTGATCGTGGAGGGGTCGAGGGCTGCCGCATAGACGCCGGGGAGCGCGACCGTGTCGTTGGCGGGGTACTCCCACTCATTGAGGGGGATCAGGTTCTGGACCTCCCCGCCGAGGAACCAGTCCTCGAACTCCTGGTCGAGCGTGAGGTGGTGGGTCCCCGCGACGATCCCGATGCCGTAGATCGTGCGCCAGCCGTACGCGGTCCCGTTCCACCACGAGACGGTCGAGTTGTACTGCCCGGCCTGGCCGTACTCGGCGGCGTAGGCCGGGTCGGTCGTGTAGGAGACTACGAGCTGGGGGTTGTCGGTCGGACTGGTGAATTCCCCGAAGGCGGTCCCCCAGTCGGTCACCGGTGGGGGGATCTCGGGAAGCACTGCCTTCCAGAAATCCTGCCAATCCTGGTGCAGAACGTGCTCGTAGTATTCGATCTCCCAGACGAGGAATTCCTCGCCCGTGATGTCGACGGACGGGTCCTCGATCAGGAGCTGGCGGGCCCAACTCGCGTTCGCGACGAACTCCGGGAACGTGGCGTGGGCGATCGCCCCCTGGGTATTGGTGGCGAACGTCGTATTGTAGTCGATCCCCAGGTAGCCCCACTCGTAGGGCACGACCGCGTCGTCCGGAGAGAGCTGGGCGGTGAGCGTCGGGGAGACGTCGGCGAGCTCGGGGGGGGCGTACGGGACCAGCAGGTGGTCCGCGTCCGCCTGGGGGGCGGTGAGCTCGTCCAGGCCGATGACTAGGTCGGCCGCCGGAGCGTTCTCCTGGGCGAGGAGGGTGCTCGCGAGCGTCCCCGCCGGACACTCGACATCGATCCGGACATCGTGCGCACTCTCGAACGCACCGAAGACGGTCGACCAATTCTCGGCGCCGCAGTTCGTACCGCCGAAGAGGCTCGGATACGTGTAGATGACCAGGGTCGCGGTCTCCTGGGTCGCGAGCGTGTAGAGCCCGAGGCCGGCCACGACCACGACTACCACCGCGAGGATCGTCACCAACACCCGACGGGAGCGTCCCGGTCCGCGCAGCCGTCGGCGGACGCTCGGTGGGTCCGGACCCGCCTTCATCCCTCCGCTGGACCGGCGGAGAGCGTCCTCACCTGTTGCATTGCGTTCCCTTCGCGGGCATTATCCCGTACAGGTTCGTGGGGTCGACGAGGTCGCCCTCGTCCTCTCAGCCGGTGCCCAGCTCCCCCTGCGCCTTGCCCAATTCCGCTGGACGTTTAACGATTCGTTGGTCCGTCGGTCTCATATACACACACGGACACTCACTCGGTGTAGGACGTTTCGATGGCAGATCCCATCCTTAAGCTCCGATTCGGCTCGGAGCTGGTCAAGCGCGGTTTCGCCCGGATGCAGCAAGGGGGCGTCATCATGGACGTGACGACGGCCGACCAGGCCTCGATCGCGGAGGAAGCGGGCGCCGTCGCGGTCATGGCCCTAGAGCGCGTGCCGGCGGACATCCGAGCTGCCGGAGGGGTTGCGCGGATGGCGGACCCGGTCAAGATCCGGGAGATCGAAGATCGCGTATCGATCCCCGTCATGGCGAAGTGCCGCATCGGCCACACCGCCGAAGCGCGAATCCTCGAGGCGCTGGGGGTGGACATGATCGACGAGTCGGAGGTACTCACACCGGCCGACCCGTTCTCCCATGTCGAGAAAAAGGGATTCAAGGTCCCGTTCGTCTGCGGCGCGCGCAACCTCGGGGAAGCACTCCGGCGGATCGACGAAGGGGCCGCCATGGTCCGCACGAAAGGCGAAGCCGGGACCGGCAACGTCGTCGAGGCCGTGCGTCACATTCGACAGATCCGCTCCGAGGTCGAGGAGCTCGTGGCCATGCCCAAGAAGGACATTGCGGCCTGGGCCAAGCGGGAACGCGTGACCGAGACCGTCTGCCTCGAGGTTCGCTCGCTGCGCCGGCTACCGGTCGTAAACTTCGCCGCGGGTGGGATCGCGACCCCGGCGGACGCGGCGCTGTGCCGATTGCTCGGCGTCGACGGGATCTTCGTCGGCAGCGGTATATTCAAGGCCGAACACCCGATGAAGGTCGCGCGGGCCGTCGTCGAGGCATCCCTCCACTTCGACGACCCCGAGGTCCTGGTACGGGTCTCGTCCGGCCTCGGCGAACCGATGAAAGGGATCGACCTCGCGGGTCTACCGTCCGAAGCGATGCTTCAGGGACGGGAGTCCGTGCCCCTCGGGTCGACCCGCCGTACCCCGTCCACCGACTGACGGGCTGGGCCGGAGGGCCGTCCGATGACAGTAAGACCGAGCGGCCCGTAGGCCGAACGTGCGGGTCGTCCAGGTCTCGCCCTTCTTCTACCCACACACGGGGGGCGTCGAGTCCCACGTTCGGACCCTGGCCCGCGAGTTCGCGCGGCAGGGCCACGAAGTCACCGTCATCACGTCCCGGTTCCAGAGCGGCCTCCCGCGAGAGGAGACGTTCGAGGGGTACCGGATCGTGCGGGCGGCGTCGTTGGGCCCGATCCTGAACACCCCGATCGATTACGGAACGCGAGCGACGGTCCGGCGACAGGAGGCCGACGTGGTCCACCTGCACTACCCACCCCCGCTGACCTCGTTCTTTGCGACCCGGGGCCTGGTCGGGCGCCGGACGCCGACGGTACTCACCTATCACTGCGACCTCGATCTCCCCGGATTCACCGGTCGGCTCGCCGCCCGGGCGTACCAGCGGATCTTCCTTCCACCAACGCTCCGACGGGTGGACCGGATCGTCGTGCACACCCGCAGTTACGGGATCACCTCGGCGAGCTTGCGCGGCCGAGACATCGCGGTGATCCCCTCGGTGGTCGACCTCGACCGGTTCCGGCCCGGCCTCGATCCCGGTCCGTTGCGGGCGAGTCTCCGCCTCGAGGGGCGGCGGGTCGTGGTGTTCACCGGGCGTCTCGTCCCCCACAAAGGAGTGGACGTGCTGCTCGATGCGCTCGCCGAGCTCCCGGCGGATGTGGTGTTGCTCCTCATCGGCTCGGGGCCGCGATTGTCCGGATTGCGGAGCCGGGCCCGTCGCCTCGACCTCGAGGAACGGGTACGGTTCTGTCCCAACGTCTCGGACCAGGACCTGCCGCTCTACCTCGCCCTCGGCGACGTTTTCGTCTTTCCGTCGGAGAACCGACTCGAGGGATTCGGGCTGGCCGTGGCCGAAGCGATGGCGGCGGGCCTCCCGGTCGTCACCGCCGACATGCCCGGCGTCCGAGAGGTCATCGAGCCCGGTGTGGAGGGCCTGCTGGCCGAACCGCTCCTGGCGCACGACGTCGCCGAGAAGGTCCGTCGGCTCTTGGACGAGCCGGCCCTTGCCCACCGGATGGGCGCGGCCGGACGACGACGCGCCGAGGAGCGCTACGGGTTGAGGACCGTCGCCGGTCAGCTGCTCAAGCTGTACGCAGACCTGATCGCAGCTGGTTGATCTGGGTCTTGAGGCGGAGCGCTTCGGCCCCCGCCGCCTTTTTCCAATCCGTTCCCGACGAGGCGTAGATGATGCTGCGGGACGCGTTCACCAACAGGGCGCGGCCGTCGGCATCGACCCCCTCGCGAACGGCCGTGGCGAGCGATCCGCCCTGCGCTCCGATGCCCGGGACCAGCAGGGGAACCTTGTTCCCGAGGGTCGAACGGGCCAGTCGGAACGCGTCGGAGAACGTGGCCCCGAGCACCGCTCCGAAGTTCCCGTGCGCGTTCGAGAGCCGACGGACCTCGGCGATGATCGCGAGCCAGAGAGGGCCGCGGGGTGTCGGGATCTCCTGAAAGTCGACGGACCCTGGATTGGACGAATGGGCCACCACGAACACACCGTGACGCGAGTCCGCATGGAACGGCTCGAGGGTTTCCCAGCCGAGCCAGGGCGTCACGGTGACCGCGTCGAACCCCATCTCGTCGAAGGCGGCATCACGGTAGAACCGCATGATGTTCGGGATGTCGTTCGCCTTGAGGTCTAGGATCCGGAGGTGAGTGTTCCCGATATCCCGCGTCGCCCGGGAGAGGGCGCGGATCCCGGCCTCACCGTACGGCAGGTAGGTTGCGAGCTGCATCTTGTACGCGGCCGCGTGCGGCCGGGTCGCCGCGATCGTCCCATCCAAGAAGCGGTCCAAGCGGCGTCCGGCCGGGAGCGAGCGAATCGGTTTGGGTAGGAGCGCCGGGTCGGGGTCGAGGCCGACGCACACGAGCGAGTCGCGCAACCTCAGGATCCGGTCCACCCGGTCGATGAATCGCTGCGGCACTGGGTCCCCCAGCGGGTTCGGAGGAAAAGGGTTTCCCGGACCGGGGTCGCCCGACCCCTCACCCACCGGTTCGGTCCCGACCTTTTTATCGGCGGGGCGGCTTGCTCGCGTTTCGGAGACCCGTGACCGAGCCCTCCCCCCCCGAGACACCGCGGGAAGTACGTCTCCGCGACCTTCGACCGGGCACGGGGCCGGTAGAATTCGTCGCCCGGGTGGTCACCTGCGAACGACGTGAGGTGAGCCGCAAGTCGGACGGGAGTCGTCGTCCTCTCCTGTCCGGCCTGCTCAGCGACGGGACCGCTACCGTGCGATTCACCTGGTGGGACCCTCCGAAGGAGGGCGTGGAACGCGGGATCGTCCTACGGGCGATCGGGCCTGAGGTCGGAGAGTACCGAGGCCGGACCGAGGTCACTTTCAGCTGGAAAAGCCGGGTCGGACCCGCCAGCGAGGTCGAGCTGCCCACCGTAGATCCCTCCGAGGTGCCGGAGTTGAAGGTCCGCGACCTTCGTCCACCGGCGGAAGGGTTCCGGGTCTCGGTGCGGGTGGCGCGCATCACCGAACGGTCGGTCTCCGTGGGCGAGGAACGGAGGGTGGTGTTCGACGGATTGGTCGCCGACGAGACGGGGGCCATCACGCTCTCCGCATGGACGGACTTCAACCTTCGTTCCGGGGAAACCGTCGAGATCACCGGAGGATACCTCCGAGCCTTTCGAGGCGTGACCCAACTGGTCTTGGATGAGCGCGCGTCGGTCCGCCGGATCGATCGCCCGGAACTGCCCGAGGCCCGATCGATCCTCAACTCCCCGCCCGTCTCCATGGCCCGGCTGGACGAAGGGGGAGGCGCCGCATCCGCTTCGGTCGAGGGTTTGGTGGTCGGCCTCCTGCCACCGAGCGGTCTCGTGTACCGCTGCCCCGACTGCAGGCGCACCGTCCAGGACGGGCGCTGCCGGATCCACGGCCCGGTCGACGGCGTCGCTGACCTCCGCGCCCGGATCGTCCTGGACGATGGGACCGGGGCCGTGACGGTCAACGCCGGTCGCGCGGATACGGAGCGGCTCGGGGGGATCACCCTCGCCGGCGTGCTGGCCCAGCTCCAGGTGGGTTCGGACCCCGCGCGGACCGAGGAGGAGCTCCTCGAGACCCTCTTTGGTCGGAGGCTCAGGGTCCGGGGACCGGCGTCGCGCGATGATTTTGGGGTGACGATCGTTCCGGAGTCGATCGAGCCGGTCGACATCGACCTCGAGGCGACGGGGGAGGAGCTGGCCGCCCGGATCGGGGGCGGAGGTTCGTGACGGTCCGCGAACCCGCCTGGCGCGTGTTCGCCCGAGAGGTCGAGAGTTCGCTCGAGGGAGAACGCGGGGTCGGCGAGCGGGCGGCCTCCTACGTCCTCTCGCCTTTCGGGGCGCGCATGAATCGGGTCCTGCTCGCCGGTTCGATCACGTCGGCCGAACCCGTGGGTCGGGAGGAGTCCCAGTCGTTCTGGCGAGCACGGCTCTCGGACCCCACGGGCGCCGTGGCGGTCACCGCGGGAAGCTTTCAACCGCGTGCGATGGCGCAGCTCCGCGCGTCCAACTCGGCACGGACCGTGCTCGTCGTGGGCAAGGTGAATCTCTTCATCGGCCGGGATGGAACGGCCCACCATTCCGTGCGCGCTGAGTCGCTCCGAGCCGTCGGAGAGAATGAGGAGCGGGCCACCTTCTCGGACGCCTTGCGTCAAACTCTCGACCGGCTCGACCTCATCGACCGTCTCACTCACGTGCCGAGCCTCGCCACCGAGACCCTCGCCGACGAGGGCGTACCCGGGATCTGGATCGCAGGGGCTCGCGAATCCCTCCGTCGGTACCCGAACGCCGACCGGGCCCAGTTCCGGCGGGAACTCCGCTCCGTGGCGCGACGGATCACCGGTCTGGCGTTGTCCGACGACGTGGCGCCACCGCCTGCCACGGTGCAGATCCGGCGGGACCCTACCCCACCCTCCCGGGTTCCACCCAGTGCCGGCGAGCGGGCCGAGGAGTCGCTCCTCCTCGAACACCTCGATCAGGTCGCCGAAGCTTCCTTGGACGCCTACGCGGATCGTCGGGAGCTTCTGGCGCGGGTCGGATCGCGAGGCCTGGGTGCTGACCGCGCGGAGGAGGTCCTGACACGGCTCGAGGACGACGGCGTCATCGAGGAGCCGATCGTCGGAAAGCTGCGCCGGGCCTAACGACACCCGACGGGGGGCCGGAACGGGCGGGAGGACCCGGGAAGGGCTCGCCCCGGCCCCTCGGGAGGATTTATATCGGGCACGGACTCGAGGCGCGGGGGAATGAGGACCACCTGTCTCTCCGATCCGTGACGAGAACTGCGACGAACTGACCCCCCTCCTTTCGAACCTCAGCAATCATGGCCGAACCGGGACCCTCGCGTCTACTGATACTCATTCTCGTCGTCATAGCCCTTGTCGGGGCCGGCGTCGGCGCCTGGGGCGTGCACTACTACCTCGAGCCTAAGGGCGCGCCCTCGATCCTCACGGTACAGCTGGGCGACAACGCTACGGTGAATTACATCGGGAGCTTCGGGAGCGGGGCGGAACTGGGCCGGACCTTCGACACGTCGATCTTCAGCGTCTATCAGAACAACGTCACCTATCCAAAATCCCTCGAGTTCGGGCTGAGCCATAGCGGGGACCCGGCAAACTATACGCCCCTCCCCACCCACATAGGAGGTTCCGGACAGTACACGATCGGGAACCTGACGTTCGGCACCACCGTCACCGGATTCTGGCAAGGGCTCATCGGAATGACCGGCAACTCCACGCGGTACATCGTCATCCCCTCCGACCTGGGCTATGGACCGCTGAACCCGACCTGCACCCAGACCCAGCCGCTCGCCTTCGAGGTACCGGTCTACGCCTCGATGACGCCGTCGGAGTTCTCGGCTACCTATCCCGGAGTGGACCCCTTGATCGGCACGACGTTCAACGACCCGGTGTATGGTTGGTCCGACCTGGTCCTCAACGTGAACACCACGGCGATCGTCGTGGATCACCTGCCGACGCTCGGGCAAACCACCTTGTCGGGCGGGTGGAACATCACGGTCACCGCCATCTCGACGTCCCAGATCTCGGTCCTCAACCTCCTCACACCCAGCAACTACGGGCGGGTCCTGGGGACGTTCGCGACGTCCCAGACGTGCAACGGCCAACCTCAGGCGCACTTCCTCGTCTCGGGAGTGAACCTGGCCCAGGGGACCTATACGACCAACTGGAACAGCGAGGTCACGGGCCAGACCCTCGTGTTCCGGGTCACCATCGTCGACGTCTTCAAGGGTTGAGCTTCCCCCGGACCGGACCCGTCCGGGCGGGCCGTTTACCCGCCGAGGGTGATCTTTCCGCGCTTCAGCAGTTCCTGCAGTTGGGCGTCGGCCAAGTTGGACACGACCTCGTCGTTCGTCCGACCGCGCGGGCGCGTGTAGGCTCGCAGCGTTCGTTGGGCTTCCTCGCGGCGCGCCCGGCTCTCGCCGTAGATCCGGCGGGCCTCCTGGTCGAGGGTGGCCATCTCCCGGCTCAACCCGTCGGCCTTCTCCATCAGCTCCGCCCGCGCCTTGCCCTTCGCCCGCATCTCGGCGACCAAGCTGCCCGCGGATTCGAGCTTGGTCCGGATCGAGGCCATCATCGCGTCGCGGTCGGCCTTCGCCTGGGCGAACTCGGCCCCGAGGCGGTCGACCTCGGCCCGGCAGGCCCGGATCCGGGTTTCCGCCTCCTTGCGCTCGGCCTCGTGCTTGGCGACCACCGCCGTCCGGGACTCCGCCGTCTTGAGCTCCCGGGTGCGCTCGCGGATCCGGTCGACGAGCGCGTTCTCCTCTTCCAGGGGGAGGGCCGAGGTCTGCTGCTTGTGCTCGAGGTCGGCGATCTCGCGCTTCAACTGGTCCGGGCGGACCCGTTCGGTGGGGGGGATCGTGAGGCGGAGCTCGCGCAGCGCGACGACCGCGGCGTCCAGATGGCGGCGGGCCTTCTCGCGGGCCGTTCGGAGCTCCATGAGCTTCTTCCCGAGGGACCCATGGTCGTCGTAGATCCGTTCGACCTCCTGCTGGGGCGCCTGACGCCGGTCGTAGAGCGACTTCTGTTCCGAGGAGAGGCGTCGGATCTCCTCGACGAGGGTACCCCGACGGGTTTCGAGGGACCGGAACTTGCGCTCCATCTCCTGGAGGAGATCCCGGTCGTCCCGGTCCTTCTGTTCCTCCTCTTCCGAGAGGACGACCCGGGGGGCCATGCCGGGCGAGGAACCGCAGGCCAGAAAAGCCCTTCGCGGCCCCCTCGGGGTCAGGGTCGACGGTCGGCCACGTACCAAAAGTGGAGGCCCTCGGGAAAGTCGGTCGCCCACCGCTCGAACCCCTGTGCGGTGAGGGCATCGATCGTCTCGGAGCGGAAGAAGCGGTAGGGGACGCTGCCCGCGCTCCGACGCCACACGTCGGGCGTCACCTGCTCTCCGAGTCCCGCGGTGGGATCCGTCACGGACCGGACCGCGAAGAGGTGGAATCCCCCCGGGTGGAGTACCCGACGAACCTCCCGGAATACGGCCGCTAGCTCGTCGTCCGGGAGCATCATGTAGACGGCGTGCACGTAGACGGCTTCGAGGGAGGCGGTGAGGGTCTCCTGGAGGGCGGTGAGGGCATCCGTCCTTCGGAACCGAATGGTCGGCGGGTTGTCGATCTCCTGCCGCGCGCGCTCGATGGCGGTGACGGAGTAGTCGACCGCCGTGACCTGGAATCCGGCGGCCGCGAACCCTCGGGCGTCCCGGCCCGTCCCGCATCCCAACTCCAGCACCTGCCCCCGGGCGAACTGAGAGGTCAACCGTGCGAAGGCCCAGTGGTAGAATCGGCTCGGCGGGCCGGTGAATCGGTCGGGATTCCCGCGATAGATCCCTTCGGCGCCGGCAGCCCGAGCCGGCAGCGGGGGCCACGGAGGAGGCTGTGGGACGGGGCCGGTCATGGCTTCCGTGCAGGAGGGGAGGGTCCGCGGGTGCGGGGCGAAGCCCGAGCAAAGAGCTGTGCGGCGAAGAGCGCGGCAGGCACCGCGGCATCGATGTTGACGACGGCCAACGGAGCGCAGGATTGGAGCATCGCGGAGAGTGCGGCCTCTCCCCGACCGCCTCGACCGTATCCGACCGACGTCGGCACGCCGATCACCGGCGCATGGACGAGCCCCGCGACCACGGTGGGTAGGGAACCCTCCCGACCGGCGAAGACGAGGTAGGCATCCGGGTGGGACCGCTCGAGGAGACGCAGCGCGCGGAGAAGGCGGTGAAGGCCTGCCACCCCGACGTCGAACGCGGTGACCACCTCTATCCCCAATTCGTCCAGAACCCCACGGGCCTCCTCCGCGAGCGGCACGTCGCTGGTGCCGGCGGTCAGGAGGGCGACCGTCCCAGGGCGGTAGCGCCCTCCGAGCGGGCCCTCGAGTCGAAGGAGCCGACCGCCGGCCAGCGAGCGGAGGGGCAACCCCTTCGCGATCAAACGGTCCACGGCGCGGAGTTGGGAAGCTGTGGGTCGAGAAATGAGCGCTCCAAGCCCGGATCGGTGCAACTGCCGGACGATCGAGACCAGGTGCTCGACCGTTTTGCCTTCCCCGAGAATGACCTCGGGAACTCCCACGCGACGGGGGCGGTCCCGGTCCACCCGGGCGAACTGCCCAACCCGGAGTTCGGGCGAGCGGCGACCCCCGTTTCGTCTCGCCGGGGACGCCGTCATGGAATCCCCCACCCAAGCCGTGATATAGCGGGTTCCGGTGGCACGCCCGATCCCTCCGAAATGGTCGATTTCTCGTTGTCCGCGGATCAGGAAAGCCTCCGGGATCTCGCCCGGAAGTTCGCCCGGTCGGACATGGCGCCACACGCGGCCGAGTGCGACCGGACCCCCCGATTCCCCGAGGAGATCTATCGCAAGGCGTACGAGCTCGGCCTCATGAACCTCAATGTCCCCGTGGAGTTCGGGGGCAGCGGGCTCAAAGTCTTCGAGCAGTGCCTTATCGTCGAGGAACTCGCCCACGCCTGCGGCGGGATGACCACCTCCGTCATCGCGAACTGTCTGGCCCTCGAGCCGATCCTCCTTGGCGGGTCGCCCGAGCAACAGGAGCGGTTCTTGAAGCCGTTCTGCGCCGAGTACAATTTCGCATCTTTCGGTCTGACCGAGCCCTCGGGAGGAAGCGACGCGGGGGGCCTTCAGACCCGGGCCCGACGGGAGGGCGACCACTATGTTCTGGACGGGGAGAAGTGCTTCATCACCAACGCCCCGCACGCCTCGCTCTTCACCGTTTTCGCGACAGTCGACCCGAGTCGGCGCACGAAGGGGATCACGGCGTTCGTCGTCCCGCGGACGGCGCGTGGCGTGTCGACGGGGAAGGATGAGGAGAAGATGGGGCACCGGGCGTCCTCCACCAGCACTGTCCGATTCGACGGAGTGGAAGTGCCGGTGAACGACCGTCTCGGTGAGGAGGGCGAAGGGTTCTCGATCGCGATGCGGACGCTCGACCAGACGCGCACTCCAATCGGCGCGCTCGCGACGGGCATCGCGCAGGCGGCCCTCGACCTCGCGGCGGCGTACTCGCTGAAGCGCCAGTCCTTCGGAAAACCGATCAGCGAGCACCAAGCCATCCAGATCAAGCTCGCCAACATGGCTCAAGCCGTGCACGCGGCGCGCCTGCTCACCTGGCAAGCGGCGTGGACGATCGACCAAGGGGGGAAAGGAACGCTCGAGTCGTCCATCGCGAAGTGCTTTGCCTCGGATTCCGCGCTCCACGTCGCCGACGAGGCCATCCAGACGTTCGGCGGGTACGGGTACATGAAGGAGTACCCGGTCGAAAAACTGCTCCGGGACGCGAAGCTCACCCAGATCTACGAGGGAGCGAACGAGATCCAGCGGACGGTCATCGCCCGCGAGTTGCTCCGACGCTACGCCTAACGCCGGGGGGCGGCGTGGAGATCGTCGTCTGCATCAAACCCGTCCCCGAGGCCGAGACCCGGCTGCGGGTCGCCCCCGATGGACGGACGCTGGATCCGGAGGGCGTGAAGTTCGTCCTGGCCGGATACGACGAGTCCGCGCTGGAACAGGCCCTGCTGCTCAAGGAGTCCCTCCCGGGCTCGAAGGTCCACGCCGTGGCGTACGGCCCGGCGCCCCGGACGGAGGAAGTCCTCCGGGCCGCGGTCGCACTCGGGGCCGACCTGGCCACCTGGGTGGAGGGCCCCCCCGGGGTGGGCGGGGATCCGGTAGCCGCCGCCCGCGCCCTCGCCGGAGCGATCGCGTCCGTTCCGCACGACCTGGTCCTCTGCGGCAAACAGGCCGGTGATGACGAGGCCGGAATCGTCCCGCCGGCGCTGGGGGAACTGCTCGCGGCCCCCGACTTCGGCTCCGTAGTCGACCTTCGGTGGGATACCTCGGCGAGCCGACTCACCTTCCTTCGGTCCACCGAGGCGGGTGGCGAGCGGTGGGAGTCGCCGACCCCTTGCGTCATCGGACTCCAGCAAGCGTGGAACGACCCCCGAACCGCCAAGTTGCCCAACATCCTCAAGTCGCGCAAGGCGACCATCACGAAGCGCCCGATGGAATCCGCGCCGCCCGGGCCCCGAAGCGAGCCCGCGAAGTTCGAGCTCCCCCCGCCCCGCACCGGGGCGCGGATGGTGGAGTTCAAGACCCCGGAAGAGGCCGCGCAGAAACTGGTACGGATCCTTCGGGAAGACGCGAAGGTGTTCCCATGAGCGCGCCGATCCTCGTCGTCGCGGAAGGGTCGGACGGTCGCCTGGGTGGTCCTACCCTCGAATCGATCTCGGTCGCCCGCACGCTGGGAGGGGGCCCGGTGATCGGGTTCGCGACCGGTCGGGCCGCGAACGAACTCGCGTCCGATTTTGGACGATTTGGCGTCGACCGCGTGCTGATCGTCCCGAACCTCGGGTCGGACGCGGTCCCGGTGGGAGTCCATGCGAACGCCGTTGCGTTCGCGGCGGATCACGTCGGAGCCGACACGGTCCTTTTCGGGGGAAGCATCTTCGGACGCGACCTCGCCGGCCATCTGGCGGTCCGCTGGAACGCCGCGGTGGCGACCGGCGTGATCGACGCCCGACGGGACGGGGCGATCGTGGAGGTGCGTCGCCCGGTCTTTGGAGGACGGGCGACCGAGACCCGCCGACTCGAAGGGCCCCACGTGGTCCTCGCGATCCGCCTCCATGCGTTCGCCGCTCCCTCGGAGGACCCGGGCACTCCTCTCGTCGACGTCGTGGTGCCCCCGCCGGTGCTTCCGGCTCTCCTCGCTCCTCGTCGGACGTCCGTCGAGCCTTCGACGGCCGGCGCGGGACCATCGCTCGGGGACGCCTCGATCGTGGTGTCGGGGGGGCGCGGGGTTCGGGCGGCGGAAAACTTTCAGCTCGTGGAAGAGCTCGCGGCCTCCCTCGGAGCGGCGGTCGGGGCGTCTCGGGCGGTGACCGACGCCGGCTGGCGTCCCTCGTCGTTCCAGGTCGGCCAGACCGGCCGCTCCGTCTCCCCGCAGCTCTACGTCGCTGTGGGCATCTCGGGAGCGATCCAGCATCTCGTGGGAATGCTGAGCTCGCGCGTGATCGTCGCCATCAACTCCGACCCGAGTGCCCCGATCTTCCGAGTGGCCGACTACGGGATCGTCGGCGACCTGTTCCAGATCCTGCCCGCCCTGACCGCCGAGATCCGGCGGGTCCGCGGGTCGTAGCGGTTCGTCGCGTCGGTTCGACCCACGACGGGCGCCGCAGCCAGAGCCGCATCTCGTTGGCCGGCTCGAACCCCAGGCGCTCGTAGACTGGCCTCCCCTGGTCGGCCGCGTGCAACGTCACGCGCTGGGCGCCGGACGTTCGTGCGACCCGCACCAGCTCCTTCACGATCGCGGACGCGATTCCCTGTCGCTGGTGGTCCGGGTCGGTGTACATCGAGAGGATGTAGGGGGTCACCGCCCGGGAAAGTCCGGGTCGCGGTTGCTGCGGCATGAACCAGATCGCCCCCGATCCCACCGGGCGGCCGTCCTCAGTGGCCACGAAGGCAACGATCGTACCCGAGCGCAACCGGGGGCGCAGCCATCGACCGTAGGGAGCGGCGTGGGACCGGAGCTGGTCCGGAGTGTGGTGACCGATCGCCCGGAACATTTCCACCCGATGGTGGAGGAGGACCGGAAGGTCCTCGAGCAGGGCCCGTCGGAGGCGGTACCGTCGACGGGGCCCGACGGTCGAGAGCCGGGTCTTCCCGCGACCTGCCATCAGAGGTCCCGAGCGAGGCTCGCTCCGTCCTTGAGGAGCGTCGTCGTCCGGAGGCCGGCGGTCTTCTGAGCCGCGCGCACGATCTTTCGTATCGGTTGTTTCCGGGCCCCGGTCTCGGTCAGGAGAGCGTGGAAAAGTGCGGTCGCGAACCGAGGATAGACCGTGTAGAACCGGGAGTTCCACTTCACCCGGTCCATCGACTCGAAGTCCCGAAAGTCGGAGAGGATGCCGGTGGATTCGAGCCGTCGGTGATACTCTTCCAATCGGGAGGCGGATGAGTCCTTGGCCTTCTTCGACCCGAGGGCCGTCTCGGCGGCCTCGAGGCCGCTGCGGATCGCGTAGTTCATGCCTTGGATCACGATCCCGTTCGAGAAGACGAACCCGGCCGCATCGCCCACCACCATCCAGCCGTCGCCGTGGAAGGCTGCCGGCCGGCTCGCCCAACCCGAACTGATCAGCTTGGCCCCGTACTCGACCAACTCGGCGCCCTTGAGGCGTGCGGCGATCGTCGGATGGAGCCGAAACTGTTCGATCAACTCCTGCGAGTAGACCCCGCGTCCGAACAGCGACTGGATGTTGAGGATGAGACCGACCGAGATCGTGTCCGCGTTCGTGTAGAGGAACCCGCCCCCCATCACCCCCGGGACGAACTGTCCCGCGACCCACTCCTCGGCGTGACCTTCCCCGGGTCCTAGCTGGAATCGTTCCTCGATGCGACCGGGGTCGAGCTGGTACACCTCCTTGATCCCGAGCTCGGTCGCCGCCGGGTCTAGCCGGGGTTGGGGTCGGATCGGCGTTCCGAGCGCGAGACGGGAGTTCGCCCCATCGGCGAGGATCGTGACGGGGGCCGTCATCGTCTCGCCGCCCTGCACGATCCCGTGCACCCGGGAACCCTCCCAATTCAATCGGTCGACCGGGACGCTCGTGACGACGGTCGCTCCCGCTTCCTCGGCCTTCTTCGCGAGCCAAGCATCGGTGCGGGCCCGGAGGACGGAATGAGCGACGTACGGCTCCCGGCGCCAGGTCGCGTCATCGAAGTCGAATGACACGGCACTGTCGGTGGAGAGGAAGCCGAACCGTTTGCGGACGATGTGGCGTTCGACCGGCATCTCGTGCCACCACTCGGGCAGGATCCGGTCGAGGTCGTGACCCCAGAGGATCCCCCCCGAGAGATTCTTGGATCCGGCTTCAGCTCCCCGCTCGAGCAGGAGCACGTTCGCTCCGCCCTGGGCGAGGCGGATCGCCGCCGAGGAACCGGCCATCCCGGCACCCACGACAATCACGTCGAAGTCGTCCGCCATGGGCTGTCGTCTCGAGACGTGGAGGCAGTTTAACTCTGCTCCGGCCGGTCGCCGAGCTCTCGGTGCCCGAAATGTACGATAGAGGAGTGCCGAGGTGTCCCCCGGAAGCGGGTGCGCCCTAGCGGGGCGGAGTCGGGGGCATCGGGGCGGCCGGGGGAGGGGACGGCGGAGGATAGTTCGGGTTCAGGAGGTTCTGGGTCGCGTCCTCGATATGCTTCTGGAATCGGAACGGATTGGGGATGCCCTTCCAATCCTCGTTGCCGACGCGGGTCCCGCCTTCGGAGCTGATCCGGACGGTCCCGTACCCGAGTACACGCTGGAAGACACCCTGGTGCACGTCCACGCCCCGGACCTGGTTGACCGGGATCTGATCGAAGTCGCGGCCGAGGATGCCTTTCTGGATGATGACCCGTCGGGAGCTGACCGCATACACCGTCGCGATCCATCGGAGGTAGCGGACGAGTAGCCAGAGCAGCCCGATGAGGAAGAGCACGAGGTAGGCGAGGGTGACGTACATGGAGGCGCTCGAACTGTGCGTGAAATGGTTGAGACTGAGGTAATCGGTGAGGCGACCCCACGACGGGATGCTGGAATAGCCGGGGTGCGCCGAGGCGAGTGCGACGAGGCCCCAGAACACGGTCCAGAGGAGCGGACCGGGGAAGTAGTACAACTTCGTGCCCCGGGTCTCCTCGAGCAGGTACTCCTGGTCCGCCAGGTAGGTCGCTTTGAGGTGCTTGGGCATTATCCGCGTCGTCGTCGGAGAGGCCATCGCGGCGCCCACGCCGCCCGCCCCAGATAACTTCTCGCGCGGAGTGCCGCCGACCCGTCTTATATCAACGGCCCCGCTTCGGCGCCCCGATGGGCGTTACCGACTGCCACGTGCACATCAACCCGATCTGGGAGATGCGTCCCGACGCGGCCGAGCTGCTCGGTTTTCCCGGCGCCGCGCCAGTGCATTTCCTGAAGGACCCTGCGGCGTTCTTGGAGTATCTGGATACCTCCGGCGTCGACCGGGCCGCGCTGATCAACTACGTCGCGCCCGACGTCATCGGGTACACCGAGAAAGCGAACGACTTTGTGAGCGAATACTCCCGGGAGAACCCGGAACGACTCCTCGCCGTAGGAGGCATCCGTCCGGATCATCCGGACCCTGAGAAGGAGGTCGGGCGTCTCGCGGAGCAGCTCCACCTGCGGGCGATTAAACTTCACCCTCCGCACCAAGGATTCCGGCCGAACGCCTACGTCGATGGGGAGCTCCCGGGCCTTCGGGCGATCTATGGCGCCTGCGTACGGTACGAGCTCCCGGTGATCTTCCACACAGGGACCAGCGTGTTCCCCCGGGCCCGCAACCGGTTCGCGGACCCGATGATGTTGGACGATGTCGCGGTGGACTTTCCCGACCTCACGATCGTGCTCGCCCACGGAGGTCGGCCGATCTGGATGGAGTCGGCGGTGTTCCTCACGCGACGATTCCCGAACGTATGGCTCGAAGTCAGCGGAATCCCGCCGGCCCGCGTGCTCGAGTATTTTCCAACCCTGCCTCGCCTCTCGGATAAGGTCCTCTTCGGAACCGACTGGCCGGGTCCGGGGGTCAAGGACATCCGGGCCAACCTGGAGGCGTTCCGGGCGGTCGGACTCAGCACGTCGGCGCTCGAACAGATTCTCGAGCTCAATCCGCTGCGCGTCTTTCCTCGCCGGGGGCCGACCTGAAATACTGGGCCCGGCTCCGAGGCCCGTGACCACTTCCTCCGGCCCGGCCGACGTCGACGGGATCCCTCCCAGCCCCGTCGGCGAAGAGCCGGCACCAGTGCTCGAGCCCGTCGAGGTCAACGAGGATGTGGGCCGCCTCCCGCTGCCCCGCCGGACCCGGGGCGAGGTCTTCGCCATCGCGAACCAATTGCTCGGCGCTGCGCGGATCCGCGTGATGTCCGAGGACAATGTCCCGCGGATGGGTCGCATCACCGGGAAAATGAAGAAGAAGATGTGGATCCGGGAAGGCGACCTCCTGATCATCCGCCCGTGGGGGTTCCAGGAAGGCAAGGCCGACATCCTGTTCCGCTACAGCCGGACCCAGGCTCAGTACCTCGCGCGGCGCAACATCTTGCCTCCGTCCGTGAATCTGTTCGGCTCGTCCGAGACGAAGTCGGAGCCCACGCCGTCCACGTAGGAGGTACATGGGGGCGCCGATCGGTCGTCCCGTCACCTCCGAGGAGATGGCCGTCGCGGAAGCGAACGCTCAGGCCCTCGGGGTCTCGACCGACGTCCTGATGGAAAATGCGGGACGGGTCGTCGCCGAGGAGGCGATCCGCTCACTTCCGGGACCGGGCGCGCGCGTGGCGGTCGTCGCCGGGCCGGGGAACAACGGAGGCGACGGCACCTGCGCGACCCACTACCTCCTCGACTGGGGGTTCCACCCGGAGATCTGGCTGGTCCGGCCCCCGAACCAGATCCGTTCCGGAGCCGCTCGCCGCTGTTTCGAGCGAGTCGCGCGCCGGTGCCCGGTCCATCTCGGAATCCCGCGGGCCGACGAGCTCGCGGGCTTTCCCCTCATCGTGGACGCCCTCCTCGGCACCGGGCAGTCCGGGATCTTGCGTCCTCCCTTTGCGGAGGCGGTGCGCGCGATCCGGACGAGCGGAGCCCCCATCCTCTCGGTCGACCTGCCCACCGGAACCTCCGACCCCGACGGTCTGCGCCCCCAGCGGACGGTCGCCCTCGCGGCGCCGAAGGTCGAGTTCGCGACCGCATCCCCGGGCGAGGTGACGGTCCGCGACATCGGGATCCCCGAGGGCGCCTGGCGAGAGACGGGCCCCGGAGATTTCCTCTTCCTCCGATCCGCCCGCGGGGCCGACGGCCGAGGCCGGACGGGTCGGCTGGTCATCATCGGAGGGGGACCCTACGCCGGGGCCCCCGCCCTGGCCGGCCTGGCGGCGCTCCGTTCCGGTGCGGAGCGGGCGACCATCTTTGCGCCCGGTGGACCCGCCGAGCGGATCCAGTCGTTCAGTCCGAATCTGATCGTCCGCGGGTTCGGGCGCGACCGCTTTGCGTCGGCCGACGTGGGACCGATCCTCCGCTACCTCGACCAGGCACCCCCGCGCGCGGTCGTCATCGGGATGGGCGCCGGCGTGGAGTCGGAGACCGTGGAGGCGTTGCGGAGTCTGCTCCGGTCGATCGTGGGGCGGTACCCGGTTGTGGTCGACGCGGACGCCCTGGCCGTCCTCCCGGACCTCGTGCGGGGCCGCCCGCCGGCGCGCCCGGTGATCGCCACGCCGAACGGAGGCGAGTTCGTCCGGGTGTTCCAGGGTCCCAAGGACGGCTCTTCCGAAGCGCGACGGGCCGCCGCCCAGACGGCGAGCCGGGAGCTCGGGATCACCCTCGTCGCCAAGGGAGACCCCGACCTTATCACCGAGGGAGATCGGATCTACGAGAACCGTCACCACGCCCTGTCGATGACGGTCGGAGGAGCGGGCGATGTGCTCGCGGGCGTGCTGGGCTCCCTCCTCGCCCAGGGACTCAGTCCGACGGGCGCAGCACTCCTTGGAACCTACTGGGTCGGCGAAGCCGGATTGCGCGTCGCCGCGCTGCGCGGGGACGGATTGGTGGCGACCGACCTCATCGAAGAACTGCCGGCCGTGCTGGTGGCCGGTCTCCACCGGGTCCGTCACCCGGAGTGAGCCCGGTCAGACGTACCGCATCCGGCCGCGGATCTCTTTCGCCCGCTGGCGGACGTCCTTCGCTCCCGAAGGGTGGCCCTCGGCGTAGCCCTCATAGAAGGCCCGGAGCAGCGCTTCGGATTTCGGATGCAGTGCCTTGAGATCCCCTTCGGCCAGATGCAGGTCGATCCCGAGCTCCTCGAGGCCCGGGCTCCGGCTGCCCATCGAGAGGTCGATGAACGCGGGAGCACCGCCGGGCCCGGACGGAAACAGGACGTTCGAACTCGTGAGGTCCCCGTGCGAGATGCCGCCCGCGTGGAGCCGCCCGAGGGCGGTGCCGAAAGCGCGAACCGCTCGCGCGACCGCCTCGGGCGGCTGCAGCGCGTCCTCCAGGATCTCCTTCAGCGTCGGACCCGGGAGCTCCTCGAGGATGAGCCGGTGGCGGGGCAGGTCGATGTCGTACAGGATCGGGGTGCGGATGCCGAGTCGTCGCGCGTCGACCAAGAGGCGGGCCTCGGTACGGGTTCGTTCCCGGCGCAACCGGTCGTCGAGTGCCTTGGGACGGTAGTTCTTCGCATCCCGCTCCTTCGAGAGCGCCGGAAACCCCCACCAGTCGACCCGGCGCAGGGCCGCTTCGGCGCCCCGAGCGACCGGAGCCTCTTCGGTGGTCTCGGGCATCCCGGCCTCCGCTAGTGGCTCGGTCGGCTCGCGACCTGGCGAACGATCGCCTCGCGCGCGAGACGCGCGGCGAGCGCGCTCGTGTTGCCCGTGTCGTAATGCGGGCTGACCTCCATGATATCCATCCCGACCAGGCGGGGGGCGGCTTGTCCGATGACGTACTTGACGTCCCGAGGGGTCAGCCCGAACGGCTCGGGGGTGCCCGTGCCTCCGGCGTAGGCCGGATCGATGGCGTCGATGTCGAGGGAGATGTAGAGGCGGTCGGTGCGGAGCATGTTGAGCGCCCGCTGGACCGCCGACTCGATCCCTTCGCGCGCGATCTCGTGGGCGGTGACGTAGGACATCCCGAGCGTCTTGTTGTCGTCCATCTCCTCGGCCGACACGGACCGGACGCCCATCACGACGATGTTCCGGGCCCCGACCTTCTCGAGGATACGGCGCGAAGAGCAGCCGTGGCTCCTCCGATCGCCGAGATAGCTCGACCGGAAGTCCATGTGCGCGTCCAGGTAGAGCACCCCGAGGCTCGGGGCCCCGTCCGGGTAGGCCTCGACCACCGGCGGGGAGCAGGCATGGTCGCCGCCGAGGACGATCGGGACCTTGCCGGCCGCGTAGAGGGGTCGGATCTCCTCACGGAGGGAATCGGCCATCGCTTCGGCGGTACCGAATTCCTCGGTATTGCCGAGGTCGTGGATCGGGACATCGTGGAGGTCGATCCCGGTCTCGAGGTCGTACGATTCGAAATTCCAGGAGTGCTGGCGGATGGAATCCGGCCCGAAGCGGGCGCCCGGTCGGAACGACGTGGTGCGGTCGAACGGCACTCCGACGACGACGTACTCGGCCTCGTCGAGCGGGGTCGAGGCGTCCGCGAAGGTGGTGGGCCGTTGCACGGACGACGGACGGCGGTGGGCTATATCACACCGGTCACGAGAGGGGCGGCGCGCCCGCTCCCGCGAGGGGGACGTCGGAAGGGACGCGGAGCAGGCGGGCCCGGATCCCCATCTCTCCATACAGGAACTCCATCACGACCAGCGAGAGGATCGTGGTGGCGATCGCCATCCAGAACAGGCCGGCATATCCCCAGAACTCGAGGAAGACCGCGCCGACGAGCGGGCCGATGCTCCACATCGTCGAATTGATGAGCGAGAAGAAGCCGAGATACTCGGCGCGGTGACCCTCGGGCGCGACGCCGGCCACGTACACTTGCATGCCGGGGCCCACCAAGGAGAGGCCGGCGTTCCGCACCGCCTGGCCGGGCAGGGTGTCGACCCATTCTGTGGCGGCGAGGAAGATCCCGTAAGACGCGAGCGTGAGCACGGTTCCGTACCAGATCCCACGAATGGCCCCCCGTCGATCGATCATCCGCCCGAGTGGCAGCGAGACCAACGCGCCGGTCAAGAGCCCCGCGATCGCGACCAGGCTCACTTCGAAGTCGTTCGCCCCGAGGCTGTACGCGAGATACCCGTAGAAGGTCGCGACCGCCCCGCTCCCGATCGCCCGGATCGAGACGGCGAACGAGAACGCGGCGACCGGGGCCATCTCCCGGAGGGGACGCCGGTGGGGCGTGGGAGTGACGCGACTTTCCGGGACCAGGAAGATGACGACCGAAATCGTTCCGACCATCACCGCGACGACGAATGGGAACAGGACGGTGAGGCCGAACCAGTAGGTGAGCGCCCCGGCGAGGACGAACCCCACGACCGCCCCGGCGTTCGAAGTGGCGTTGAGCAGCCCGTAGCCCTCGCCCCGTTCGTCCGTTCGGGTGACGTCCGCGACGTACGCGGTGTAGGCCGGGCCCCCGATGGCGAGCGCAAGCTCCGCGGCGATGAACAACGCCCCCGAGAGTTCCCAGCCGGGTGCGAACGTGATCGCGAGGAACAACGGGAACGCCGCCGCCTCCCCGAGGAGAAGGAACGGTCGGCGACGGCCGACCCGGTCCGAAAGTCGCCCCACCAGCGGCCCGATGAGGCTCGCCGGAACGTAGGCCAGGCTGAGGATGGCGAGCGCTACCGGGAGGGAGGCCCCCTTCACCTCGACGAGGAAGAGGGGGAGGAACACGATGAAGAGACCGCCGCGATTGCTCGCCAGCAGGGAGTAGAGGGAGAGGGACAGGAGCTCCCGCCGGACCACGCCGGTCGAACGGCCCCGATTAGATAGGATTCCCCCCGCGCGCCGCGGGCGCTCCCGATCGCGGGCCGGATGGGTTAAGAGATAGAAATGGCCTCAACTCCGGAGGAGGGAGAGGATGACGGACAGCGAGCTGGTCAGCCGGAAGAGCGAGGAGGACGGGGTCGAGATCCTCATCCTGAAGAACCCCCCCGTGAACGCGCTCAGCACCGCGCTGCTCACCGCGCTGGACCGACACCTCACCGCCATCGAGGGTGACGCGACGGTGCGGGCGGTGATCCTGACGGGGGACGGCCAGTATTTCAGTGCCGGTGCCGACCTGAAGGAGATGGCGACCCTGGACCTCGCGAGCGCTCCGGACCTCGTCCGACGCGGCCATGCCCTGTTCGCCCGGATCGCGGGCCTTCGGGTCCCGGTCGTGGCGGCGATCAACGGGCTCGCCCTCGGGGGCGGACTCGAACTCGCTCTGTCCGCCGACCTCCGCGTGGCGGGGGACTCGGCGAAGCTCGGAGCCCCCGAGGTCAACTACGGCCTGATGCCCGCCTACGGGGGAACCCAGCGACTCCCGCGCGTGGTGGGCCTTTCAAAGGCGAAGGAACTGATCTTCACCGGGGCGATGATCCCGGCGACCGAGGCGCTCCGGATCGGCCTCGTTAACAAGACCGTCCCTGCGGGTCAGGAACTGCGCGCCGCGCGGGACCTCGCCCACACCATCGCCCAAAAAGCGCCCAAGGCGGTCCAGGCCGCGAAGCGTGCCATCAACGAAGGGTCCTCGAGGCCGCTCGCTGAAGGGATCGAGATCGAAACCGGGCTTTTCGCTTCCCAGGTGCTCCCCTCGAAGGACCTCGGCGAAGGGATCCTCGCGTTCGTCGAACGTCGACCCCCGAAGTTCGAGGGGGCTTGACGATGGCGATCGATTTCTCCTTCACCGCCGACCAGGAGGCGTTCCGCACCGCGGCCCGCGCCTTCCTCCAGAAGGAGGTCGCCCCGATCGTCGCGGAGATGGACGAGCGGGAGGAGTTCCCGGCGGCGTCCGTCCGACGGATGCAGGAGGAGGGGTACTTCGGCATCCCCATCCCGGAGCAATACGGCGGACTCGGACTCGGGAAGGTCGGCTACTGTCTTTTCCTGGAGGAAGTCGGGAAGGTGGACGCCTCCCACGGGGTCATTGTCGGGGCGCACACCTCGCTCGGAACCACGCCGATCCTGTACTACGGGACCGAGGAACAGAAGCGACGCTGGCTCGTTCCGGCGGCGAAGGGAGAGCGCCTCCTCGCGTTCAGCCTCACCGAACCCGGATCCGGGAGCGACTCGGGGGCAGTCCGGACGGTCGCAGAGAAGAAGGGCGATCACTGGGTGCTCACCGGGAACAAGATCTACGTCTCGAACGGCCGAGAGGCGCACACGGTCGTCCTGCTCGCCGGAAACGACGTCAAGCTCGGCCCGAACGGAGGAGTTACGGCCTTCCTCGTCGACACGGACACCGCCGGATTCAAGGTCGGTCGCTGCGAGAAGAAGATGGGGCTCCACGGAACGTCCACGGCCGAGCTGATCCTCGACCACGTCGAGCTCGGACCCGACCATGTCCTCGGCGAGGTCGGAAAGGGGTTCCACGTCGCCATGACCGCCCTCGATGTCGGCCGGGTCTCGCTCGGAGCGGCCTCGCTCGGAGGGATCGAGGCAGCGATGGGCGAGGCGCTGCAATTCTCGCAGAACCGGACCCAGTTCGGGTTGCCGATCAGCGAGTTCCAGGCGATCCAGTTCAAGCTCGCGGACATGGCGATGCGGGCCCAGGCCCTCCGGCTGCTGGTCTACCACGCGGCGGCCCACCAGGACCGGCTCGGTACCGACCCGCGGGCCTGGACCCGACTCGAACGCGCGGAAAAGACCCGGGAGTCCTCCATCGTGAAATGCCTCGCCTCCGAGTGGGCCAGCGAGGTCATCGATGAAGCGCTCCAGATCCACGGCGGGCTCGGGTACATCCGGGGAACCCCGGTGGAACGCGCCTACCGGGATGCTCGGATCAGCGAGATCTTCGAGGGCACGAACGAGATCCAGCGACTGGTGATCTCGCGGGACCTCATCGCGCGGGGCTGGTAGGGGCGGGGTCCGGAGAAGCCGCCGAGGCGGCCAAGGACTCCTCCTTGAGGACTCGCCGCAGCACCTTCTGCACGCCGGTTTTCGGCAAGCTCGTCCGGAACTCGACGGTGCGGGGCGCCTTGTAGTGGGCGATCCGCTCCCGGACGAAGCCGATCAGCTCCTCCTCGGTCGGATGGGTCCCCGGCTTCGGGACCACGAACGCCTTCACCGCCTCCCCCCGGATCGGGTCGGGGACCCCGATCGCCGCAGCGTCGGCGACGGCCGGGTGCTGGAACAGTACCTCCTCGACCTCCCGCGGATAGACCTTCATCCCTCCGACGTTGATCGTGTCCTTCTTTCGGTCGACGATGAAAGCGAATCCGTCCGCGTCCAGGCGCGCCAGGTCCCCGGTCCGGAACCAGCCGTCGCGTAGAACGGCCCGGGTTTCGCCCTCATTGTGGTAGTACCCCAGCATCACCTGGGGTCCCCGCACGTCGAGCTCCCCTACCTCCCCGACGGGAAGTACGCGAGTCCCCGTTTCGGGGTCCACGATTCGCTGGTCCGTGTTCGGCACAGGGATGCCGATCGACCCGACCTTCTGCTCCCCCTCAGTCGGGTTCACATGTGTTACGGGCGAGGTCTCGCTGAGGCCGTACCCCTCGATGAGAGTCCCCCCGGTCAGTTCCTGGAATCTCCGGGCGACCTCGAGCGGGAGCGGGGCCGACCCGCTGACGCAGAACGTGATGGCTCGGATCTTGGGGTGGTCCTCGATCCCCGGGGTGTTGTTGAACGCGGCATACAGTGCCGGCACGCCCGGGAACTGGGTCGGGGCGTACCGGTCGATGAGCTTCAGGAGTTCGGGAATGTCCGGTCGGGTCTGGATGACGATAGTCGCGCCGTCGGCAAGACCGGCGAAGAGCGCGACAGTGAGAGCGTAAATGTGGAAGAACGGGATCGACGCCAGCAGGACCTCTTCGCCCGACTTTCGCCGGGTGTTCCAGGAGTTGATCTGCAGCAGGTTGGCGTGCAGGTTGCGGTGCGTGAGCATCGCTGCTTTCGGGATCCCCGTCGTTCCCCCCGTGTACTGGAGGACCGCAACGGACGTGGCTGGGTCGCCGTGGAACTCCGGGATGGTCCCCCGGTAGTGCACGGTCCAGGTCCAGGGTCGGACCGACGGGTCTCCGCGCGGAAAGGCGGTGGGGAGCCCCCGGCGACGCAGCACGAGGTTGACGAAGGGTCGGGCGTGCAAGGGATAGAGCTCCCGCAGTCGCGCCACGTACAGGATCGGCACCGGCGCCTCCGCGCGGACCTTGGCCAAGTTAGGGTAGAGGATCTCCAGGGTCACCACGGCCTTCGGGGTGGAGTCGAGGAGCATCCGGGACAGGTCCTGACCGATGTAGAGCGGACTCACCTGCACGACGATTGCCCCGAGGCGGAGGATCCCCAGCAGGGCGATCGGGTAGGCCGGGCAGTTGGGAAGGTAGATCGCCACGCGGTCGCCGGCCCGGATTCCGTCGCGGGCGAGGGCGGAGGCGAAGGCGCCACTCTCCCGCCATAGGCGTCGGTACGACCACTTGGCCCCGTAGTAGACCAACGCTGTGCGGTCCGGCCAGCGATGCACGGCCTGCTCGATCACCTCGGGGAGGAGTTGCGCGGGAATCTCGAGCGTCGGGGGGACCGAGGCCGGGTAACGGCTCAGCCAGACGGGGCCCGCGGGCGCACCGCTCTCGACCATCCTACGCTCCCGAAATGGTCGGAGCGGCCTCGGACTCCCGGATGAACTGGACTCCGGGCCGGTAGCTGGGCCGGAACCGAACGCGTTCCCCGATCACTACACCGTCGACGGTGCGAACGGTCGGCATCCACCCGGTGATCCGGCCGCCCCCGTCCATCTCGACGACCGCATACACGTACGGCGCGTCATTCAGGAACTCGTCGCCAGGGACCGTCAAGAGCGTGAACGCCACGACCGTGCCCGTCGCGGAGAGTGCGTGCTCTTCGAGGCCCACGGTGCCACAGCGCGGGCAGGCCAGCCCCCAGGTCGCGGTGATCAGCCCGCAGTGAGGACATCGGAATCCCCGGAGGGGCCCGCCGTCCTCGTAGGATTTCACCCACTCGGAAATGGAGTGGGACGCCGCCGGGAGCGTCTCGGACGGCATGGACCGACCGTCTACCTCCGCGAAAAGATGTGGACCGAGCAGGAACCGCCGGTGGCACCGACGTTGTGTGTGAGGGCGGTTTCCGAGTGCGGCACCTCGCGCCCCTGCGCGAGGCCGTTGAACTGTTCGTACACCTCGACGACCTGGGAGACCCCCGTGGCGCTGACCGGGTGACCCTTGGCCTTGAGTCCTCCGGAGGGGTTGATGGGCAACTTCCCGTCGCGCACGGTCAACCCGTCCATCGCGGCACGGGCCCCGGTGCCGCGCGGAACGAATCCGAGGTCCTCGAGCGCGAGTGCTTCGGCTAGGGTGAAGCAGTCGTGGACCTCCGCAAAGTCGATCTCCTTCGGCGTGAGGCGCGCCTGTCGGAAGGCCTTCGCTCCGGCCGTTTGCGTGGCCGGGAGCGCGAGGAGGTCCGGACGGTCCTGCATCTCGGTGATCCCCCCGGCGCGGGCCGAGGCACGTATCACGAGCGGTTCGGAGACCGGGGCCTTGACGAACTCCTTGGCTGCGACGACGATGGCCGCCGCCCCGTCGGAGAACGGGCAGCAGTCGTACAGTCGGAACGGCGAAGCGATGATGGGGGAGTGTAGGTACGTCTCCATCGTGATCTCCCTCTGGAAGTGGGCGTGCGGGTTCCGGGCTCCGTTCGCATGGTTCTTGATCGCGATCGCCCCGAACATCTCGGGGGTCGTGGGATAGGCAGCGCGGTACGCGCTCGCGATTGTCGCGTACAGCCCGGGGAAGGTAGCTCCGTTCTGGGTCTCGAACGCGTAGTCCGCCGCGATGGCGAAGTAGCTGGTCGCCGCGAGCGTGTCGAGGTGGGAGAGCTTCTCGGAACCGACGACCAGCACCGCGTCGACGAACCCGCCGGCGACCTGGACGAACGCTTCGTGCAGGCCGGCGCTGGACGAGGAACACGCCGATTCGATGGTCGCGGACGGCACGTCCGGGATTCCCAGGCCTCCGTTGATGAGCGGGCCCACATGCGCCTGGTGTTCGGCGATCCCGAAGGCGTTGGAGACGAAGGTGTACCCGATATCCTTGGGGGAAAGGCCGGCCGATTGGATGGCAGCGAGGGAAACCCGGGTGGCCGCCTCGCGGGCGGTTTCACTCATCTTGCCGAAGCGGTTGGAAGCCGCCCCGACGACCCAAGTTTCTCGCATCGAACCCTACAGTGTTGTACAGTGGGGAGAGGCTTAACCTTGGCCGGGCCCGAACGCCACTAATGCTCGGACCGGGTCGCGGACTCGACGACCGGCAGGAATCGGGCGAACGCCCGATCGGCCGCCGCGGAGTCCGAGGTCTTGAACAACAGACGCCCGTTCTGGCTGATCGTCACCTCGGGGTCGGCGCCCGCGATCAGCATGACTCGGGCGTCTACGACCCGGATTCCTTCCGTTTCGAGGGCCGACCGCACGCGCGCGAGGTCGAGGCGTCGGGGCGGGTCGGGAATCGCCTCGAAACCCCCCCCGTTCGAACAGAGTCTCAGCGTGCGATACATCCGTCGTCAAGGCGCACGGGGCGGGGCCTATCTGAACTCTTCCCCCAGAGCGGGGGGTTCGGGGAACCCCCGAGGACACGGCGGTCTCCGCGGGCGGCGGGAGACGGCGATGGGAGGAGTTCCTCCTGCGAAACTCAGGGCGGGAGGGCGGCACCGCACTTGGCGCAGAACTGGGAGCCGGACGCGTTGGGGGTCCCGCAGGACGCGCAGGTCTTCCCCGCCACCGTGGGCGCCGTCGCTTGTCCCCAAGTGGCGGGAGCCGGCGCTCCCCACTGGCCTTGGGGCGGCTGCCCCATCTGACCGGGCGGACCCCACTGGGCCACCTGCGGGGGGCCGGCCCGGGCCGACGCGATCAGTGGGTCGAACTTGATGTACGCGATCAGGAGCAGGACGCCAAGGATGAGCCCGCCCAGGATGAATCCGAGGACCATCCAGACGAGGGTCTCGTGTTTGGCCTGCTCGTACTGCCGGGCGTTGACCAACGCCTCGAGGGTCTTCATCTTGAAGTAGATGACGAGGTCAATGACTCCGAAGATCAGGACAAACAGCCCGGGGATGATGACAAACCCAACCCCCCCCGAGTTCACGGTGCAGTTCGTGGCCGCCTGACAGGCGTGGAAGGCCAGCGACAGGAAGGCGACGTACACGAGGCCTCCCAAGAAGAGGAGGATCCCGAATACGATCGCGAGGATCCGGACGATCTGATACATCGATTTGATCGACTGCGCCTCGGGCGGCTCGTAGTTGTACCCTGCGTTCAAATTCCCCACCCTGGCCGAGCCTACCGCGGAACCACCCTTTCGCGTACATCAACCTGCCGAATCGGGCCCACCGATCAGGGAGACCGACCGAGGAGTCCGCGGTAGCCCCTCTGGGGCACCTCCGAACCTGACTCAGAGGATGACGGCCTTGCGGACGCAGTCGTCGATCATCTGGTCGACGTCGATCCGCTCCTCTTCGCGCAGAATCTGAACGAGGTTCGAGCGGGTCGCCGGCTTGTCCGGGACGGCCTGGCAACAGATCCCGGGACGGGTCGAGATCTCGTACGTTCCGATCGATTTGGCCACAGCCTCGATCTCCGACTTGTCAAACCCGATCAAGGGCCGGACGATCGGGAGGGACACCGAAGCGGTCGCGTTGCGCATGTTCGAGAGGGTCTGCGAGGCGACCTGTCCGAGCGCTTCCCCCGTGACGAGGAAGGTGGCCCCCTCGCGCTGGGCGATTTTCTCGGCCGAGCGCCACATGAAGCGGCGGCAGAGCACGCATCCCACGTGGCGGTCGGTCTCCCGCATGAGGGTGATCTGGGTCGGACCATGCGGTAGAACGTAGAGCGGGATGGGCTGGTGGTATCGCTCGCGGAGGACGGTGAGGTGATCCACGACCTTCGAGAGGGGGGAGTCATCCGTGAATGGACGATTGTCGAGGTGGACGGCCAGTAGTTCGTGGCCCTGTCGCAGCAGGTAATGCATCGCGACGGGAGAGTCGATCCCACCGCTCATCAACATCACGCCGCGCGACATATCGAGCGCATCAGCCGACCTCCCTTATTTAGGGAGGCGTCCGGGGCCGCCCCCACCCTCTTGCGCCGAACGGCGTGATCTCTTGCGTGCCCACGGACCTAATACGGACGCGAGATTCGCCGAAGCGATGGCCTCGAAGGTCGCGCCACCGGTCGAACTTTCCTTTCGCGAACAGGGAGCGGGGGCGCCGATCCTACTGTTGCACGGTCTGGCGGGCGACCGACTCGTCTGGAACTCGGTGTTCCCGGGACTTTCGACGGGGTTTCGAGTAATCGCTCCCGACCTCCGGGGGCACGGCGAGACCCCCTACCCATCCGGTTCGACCGAATCGATGGACGAACTCGAGGCCGACGTGCTGGCCTTCGCCGACCGGTTGGGCCTCTCAAAAATCCATTGGGTCGGATTCAGCGCCGGTGCCTTTCTCGCCCTTCGCATCGTGCTGGACCACCCTGAGCGCGCCAGCAGCCTCACGCTCGTCAGCGGGGCCGCGTACTGTGACGCGCATCAGAAAGCGGTCATGGAACGGTGGTGGAGCACCTACGCCCAGGAAGGGCCCGACGCGTTCGCCCTCCGATTGCTGAAGGATCTGTACTATCCGGACTGGATCGAAGCCCACCTCGAAGTGGCGGACGTCCTGCGGGAGGCGGTCGTGCACTGGGACTTCACCGCCGCCCAGATGTGGGGCAAGGCGTTGACCAGCTTCGACGAGAAGAACCGGATCGCGGCCCTTCGAATCCCCACGCTCATGGTCCAGGCGATGGACGACGGCGTCGTCGACGCTTCGCACGGACGCATCCTCCGACAGACGATCCCGGGGGCCCAGATTCGCATCCTGCCGCAGACGGGACACATGATCCCTTCCGAACGGCCCAACGAACTGGTCGAGTCGATCGTGGGATTGGTACGGAAGGCGGAATCGAATTCCACCGAGACCGTCCCCTGATCCCGCGCCGTACCGGGATACGAGGTTATCTGGGGCCTCGCGGTTCGGTGGGCAATGGCCCTACCCGATCCCGCCCTCACCGCCCGAATCGCCACTTTGGAGCAGCAGGTCCGCGAGCTTGTCACGCGGGTGACGGCCCTCGAGGTCATCCTCAAAGGGTCGCCGCGGGTCGAGCACCCCTTGGACCGTGACACCGTCCGCGAGAAAGTCTCGTACGACTGGCAGAAGTGACGGCCCCACCCTCGGTGCCCTCGGGATCGATTGACGAGCTCCTGCACCGATTCCCATCCGACCCTCCTCCGACTTCCCTCGCGGGAGCGGCCGTCACCATCGTTCTGCGCGACGGAGATTCGGACGTCGAGCTCCTCTTGATCGAACGCACCGTCGCCGAGTCCGATCCCGCCTCGGGACAGGTGGCTCTCCCCGGCGGGCATGTCTCCGAGGCGGACGGAAACCTTACGCGCACGGCACTGCGAGAGCTGGAGGAAGAGGTCGGCCTTTCGGAAGGCGATCTCGAGGGCCCACTGCACTACGTCTCGACCGAACACGCGTACCGATTCGGGGTCGATGTGGGGGTGTTTGCCGGGAGGCTAGGCGCTCATGCCCAGCCACCGGGACTCCGTAGTCCGCGGGAAGTCGCCCATGTTTTTTGGCTCCCTCGCTCGGCCCTGGAGACCTCCCAGCGGGTCCATCGCGACACGTCGCGCGGTGAGATCTTGGTCGACGCCACCGTCTATCAGGGGCACGTCCTTTGGGGGTTCACCCGTCGCGTCGTTCGGGAATTCTTTGGCTATCCGGGGGACGACGGCTCGTTCGGCGCAGTGTTCGCTTCGCACACAACGCCGTCACCCTGACTCCCGATCTACTCTGTTCAACGACTGAGTGGACGCCCGCCGCTTCGGTTCCCGGTTGGTCATCATTTCGGCCGCCTGCCACCCAGATTCTCGGCGGACGGGCGGGCCGGAAACGACGGAAAAACAACCGTTTATATATTTCGTGAAAGGTCCCGCCCCGAGGGATTTGAGTGGTCAAGATCCGCATCGAAAACGTCGTCGCATCCACCTCACTCGGAGACGCTCTTGACCTCCAATCGATCGCGCTCGGTCTCGACGGGGCCGAGTACGAACCGGAGCAGTTCCCCGGACTCATCTACCGATTGAAACAGCCCAAGACCGCGATCCTGTTGTTCCGCTCGGGCAAAGTGGTATGCACCGGAGCGAAGAGCATGAACGAGGTGGAGACTTCGATTCACACGGTGGCGACCCAGATCAAGAAGGGGGGCCAAAAGATCACTCTCAAACCCAAGATCGAGGTCCAGAACATCGTCGCGAGTTCGGACCTGGAGAGCTCGATCAACCTGAACGCCATCGCCGTCACCCTCGGACTCGACCGGGTCGAGTACGAGCCCGAACAGTTCCCCGGGCTGGTCTGCCGCCTCGACGCCCCGAAGGTGGTCGTCCTTCTCTTTGGCAGCGGAAAGCTGGTCTGCACCGGCGCCCGGAAACCCGCCGATGTCCAGGTCGCCGTCCAGAAGATCACGAAGGAACTCCAAGGCGCCGGCCTCTTGCGCTAGCCCGACATCTCGGTGGCCGGTCCCGTGCCGCTCCCGAGCGATCTGCCCGTCATTGACCACCACTGTCACCTCCACCCGAACGGCGAGGGGGTCGCGGCCGCCCGACGGTTCGCCGCGGCAGGAGGCACCCACCTCGTGCTCGCGACACAGAATTACACCGGGACCATCCCACGGTCGATCGAGGAGTACCGGGACCAGTTCGACACGACCTTCCAGCTGGCCCGCGCGATCCGATCCGACACCGGAGTCGAGGTCCGTTGCGTCGTGGCCCCCTACCCCATCGACCTCGTGCACGCCGCCCCGCTCATCGGGGTGGGCAAAGCCCTCGACCTACAGCGAGCGGCCCTCGACCTCGCCGGACGGTTCGTGCGCGAGGGGGAAGCGGTCGCTCTCGGCGAGGTCGGGACTCCGCACTTCCCGGTCGAGGAAGAACTCCGCACCGCCTGTGAGAGCGCGCTCGACCACGCCTTCGAGGTCGCCCGTGACGCCGATTGCCCTGCTGTCGTGCACTCGGCGGATCTGGACTCGGCCGGATACCGCGATCTCGCGGCCCGGGCGGCTCGGGCCCGACTTGCGCCGGGTCGGGTGGTCAAACACTACGCCCGCTCCCTGGTCCCTCGGCCGGATCGGGCGGGCATCGTGCCTTCCTTCCTCGCCCGCCGAGAGCTCGTGAACGAAGTGCTCGAGCAGGAAGGACCCTGGTTCCTGGAGACCGATTTCCTGGATGATCCGGCGCGCCCCGGCGCCGTCCTCGACCTCGCGACGGTCCCTCGCCGAGCCGTCGCGATCTCCGAACGAGGGGCCGAGGCGATCGAGCGCCTGCGGATCCCGTTCGTAGAGTCTTTCAGAACGGTCTACGGGTGGTCCCCTCAAGTGCCGGAACGGAGGGCTCGATGAAGCGGCGAGCGGTCCTCGTCGCGCTCGAAGGGATCGACGGGGCCGGAAAGACCACCCTCATCCGCCCGCTCGCCGCGGCCCTCCGCCGAAGGGGTCTACGGGTGATCCTCCGACGCGAACCCACGGACCCCGCGTTGGGGCAGCTCGCCCAGCGGACGAGCGTGCGGGACCCGTGGTCCGGAGCGGTGTACTTCATGCTCGACCGTTTTCTCGCGCGACCGGCCCTCGAGCACGACCTCGGGCGTGCGGACGTCGTGATCACCGACCGGTCCGTTTACTCGACGCTCGCCTACCAAGGAAGCGCGCTCCCGACTGCGGCGCTCCGTCGACTGGAGGAGCTGGCACCACGGGCCACGGTGGTTCCCGACCGCGTGATCCTCCTCGATCTCTCCCCGAAGGACGCTCTCCGGCGCCTGGGTCGGCGCGGGCGGATCCGAGGGCCCCTCGAGCGACGGCGCACACTGACCCGAGTCGCCCGCCGGTATCGTCGGCTCGCACGTCAGGGTCGATGGAGGGTGGTCGCTGCGGGTCGCCCGACCCGGGAGCTGGTCGCTTCGATCGTCGCGGACCTGGTCGAGACAATCCCCCCCTTATCGGCCCACCGTCGCGGGCCGCGGCGACAGCGAACCTGATATCGGGGACGTTCGTCCCCGCCGCGGTGACGACACCCGCCCGCATCCTGGTCAAGGAGGAAACGCTCGACCCGGCCTACCTGCCACCGCGACTGGTCCGGCGGGAGAAAGAGCTCCAGCTCCTCACGAAACGCTACCGCGAAGCCCTCGCGAAGGGGCTCGCGTTCCATCTCCTCCTGACGGGAGGTGTCGGCAGCGGGAAGACGGCGCTCGCCCGTCGGCTCGGTACCGACCTCGAACGCACCGGTCGGGGGAACGAGCTGCCCGTCCGGGCCGCCTACATCAATTGTTGGCGGCGCGCGAGCGACCGCACCGTCATGCTGGATCTCCTCCGGGCGGTGGACGTCTCGCTGCCGGACCGCGGGTATAGCTTGTCCGAAATGATGGACGTCTTCGAACAGGGACTCCGCCGTCGACCCCAGCACCTCGTCGTCCTCTTGGACGAGGCGTCGGCCCTGGTCAAGCAGGAGACCAAGCTCGTCTACCTGCTCTCCCGCTCCCACGAGGTCGAACTCGGGTCGATCTCGCTACTGCTCGTGGCCGCCGAGGACCTCCTGCCCTACATGGACGCCCCGAGTCGGTCCAGCTTCGGGGTCACCCACCGGCTCTCGCTCGCCCCCTACTCGCGCGAGGACCTCGGGGAGATCCTCGCCTCACGCGCGGAGATCGCGCTCCGGCCGGGGAGCTTCGACCGCGAAGTGCTGGACCAGATCGCCCGCATCGCGGTCCCCAACGGCGACGCGCGCTTCGCGCTCGAGATCCTCGGCGGGGCCGCCCACGTCGCGGAGGACGCGGGGTCGGACGTCCTCCTCGCGGAGCACATCCGCCGCACCAAGGGTTCGCTCATGCCGACCTTGTCCGAGTCACAGCTCGAGAGCTTGTCGACGAACGAGCTCGGCGTACTCCTCGCCCTCTCCCGTTCGCTCCGGAGCCGCGGCGCGGCGGTCGCGAGCCAGAAGCTCCGGACCGCGCACACCGCACTTCTCGAGGAGCTGGGGGGGTCACCGATGAGCCGCACGACCTTCTGGCGCACCCTGAAGGAACTCGAGCGGGACGGTTTGGTCACGCTCGAGGCTGCCGGTACCGGGGAGTCGAGCCGGGTCGCGATGGACGACCTGCCCGCGAGCTACCTCGCGACGCTGGTCGAGGAGCGGCTCGGCCGGGGTCGCGCGCGGAAACGCTAAGACGAGCGGGGGGTCGGAAGGTCGTGGCGACTGCCGAGGCTATGGCCGGGTCCCCGCCGGGACTCGGACGCCTCCCCGATTGGATCCGCATCCGCCCTCCGCAGGGACCGCGGTATCCCGAGGTTCGGGGCTTGCTCGAGGGTCTTCGCCTAGAGACCGTCTGCCGGGAGGCCCATTGCCCGAACTTACCCGAATGCTGGTCCGCTGGGACCGCCACCCTCATGCTGCTCGGTACCGACTGCACCCGACGGTGCGGGTTCTGTGCCGTGACGACCCGCTGGCCTCGAGGGGTCGTGGATGTGAGCGAACCCGAACGCGTGGCGACGGCGGTCGAGAAGTGGGGCCTGCGCTACGTGGTCCTCACGCAGGTCTGCCGGGACGACCTCCCGGACGGAGGCGCCTCCGTGCTCCGGGAGACCGTCGAGCGGATCCGAGCTGCCGCTCCGGCGACCAAGGTGGAGCTCCTTTCCGGCGACCTGGGAGGGTCGGAGGAAGCGTTGCGGGACCTCCTGGTCCATCCCCCGAACGTCTTCGCCCACAACATCGAGACCGTCCGGTCCGTTTCCCCGCACGTCCGCGACCCACGGGCCAGCTACGATCGCTCGCTCCGTGTCCTCCGTCATGCGCGCTCGGTCGGAGGGGACCGGCTCGTCACCAAGTCCTCGATCATGCTCGGTCTCGGTGAAGAGCCGGCCGAGGTGGAGTCGACGCTCCGGGACCTGCGCGCCGCGGGGGTGGACCTCCTCACCTTCGGGCAGTACCTCTCGCCCGGTGCCCACCACCGTCCGGTGGCCCGGTTCGTCCCCCCCTCCGAATTCGCGAGCTGGAAGGAGCGCGCCCTCGAACTCGGGTTTGCGGGAGTGGAGTCCGGCCCGCTCGTTCGATCTTCGTACCACGCGGAGGAACTGTTCGACCGGGCGGCCGCTCGGAGGACGTAGCGATGGCGAAGAAGGCCCGTAAGAAGCTCGAAGAGGATTCGTTGCCCGCCTTCGAGTTCCCGGAGTTCGACGCCCCCGGGTTCCTCTGGAAGGAGTTTGAGCTCATGGGGGCGACCGGCCTCGCCGGGCTGTTCGCGATCCTCCTCGGGGTCATGGGCTGGCTCTGTACAGCGGCCGGCCTGAACGGCTTCATTCCCCTCGGGATCGGGCTCGCCGGGCTGGTCGGGAGCGTCTTCCTGATCCAGCGGATACGACCCAAATCGAGTGCCTACACGAAAGGAGATTGGGCCGGGCTCATCGCGCTCGAGTTCTTCGGCTGGATGGCGGTCTGGTTCCTCTTGCTGAACGTCCTGCCGGGCGGCCTCTAGGTCACCGCGGACCGAGCCAGGGCAGTCGCCGGCCGAGGAGTTCTCGGAGCGCCTCCGAAAGGGCCGGGCCGTCCGTTTCGGAGGTCAGGGGTCGTACCGTAACCTGGCCCGGTTCCTCGGGAGTCAGGTCGCGCCCGAGGGAGAGTCGTGGGAGGACCGCGCGCACGACCGACTCGACGTCACGGTCCTTCCGTCGCGTGTCGACCCCGAGGCTCCCGTCCGCACGGACATACGGGCCCTGGAGGACGGGGGCGTCCGGAGCGACCCACTTATCCAGGAACTGGCCGACCCGATCGAGACCCGCGGGGGGGCCGTCTTGCGCCCGAACGGCCGGCCGGTGGGAGTGCCCTACCTCGACTGCGACCAGCACGCGCTCCGGTTCGACCGCCGACGACGACCCGATCACCTCGAACCCCGACCGCGCGACCTCCTCGGCGATCGCGCGCTCGGCTTTCCGGACCTGGGGGTAAAGCGTGTCGTCGACGAGGTCCGGGCGTGGCAGGGAAACGACCGTAACGTGCGTTCCCCGCTCGTGGGTGCGCGCGAGGGCTTCCTCTCGCGAGAACGGGGCCGCCGTGTGAACCTCGAACCACCGATCCGCCGGCTGGTCGAGGTAGGCCCCGGCAGCGAGGATCAGTAGGGCCAGGTTTCGCCGGGAGAGGGCGCTCGCGACGTTCCGGTGGGAGTCCACCGGATCGGCCAGGATGAGCGCGACCTCCGCGGGAAGGCGCGGCGGGTCTCGTGCGGGCTCCTCGATCCGAACCGGTATCCGCCAACTGCGGGCGGCTCGGAGGAGTCCCTGGAGGGACCCGAAGCGCAGGACCATGAGCTCGACGAGGTAGCCCGAACACCCCTCGGTGCGCGATTCCGATCCATAGACCCCGAGCGCCCGGAAGAACTGCTTCGCGAGTCGGACCTGGGCGACCAGCTCAGGCGTCTCGCGTGCGGCGAGATACTCCTGGTGGAACGGAGTACGATCGACCGGTGAGAGGGGCTGCGACGGGTCGGTGATTGCGAATCCGGGCACGGCGTCCACGTTGAAACCGTCGAAACGACCCCGCAGGTACGGGTGCTCCGCGTACCGGGTCTCCGTCTCGGTCAGGACCGAATTCCCGAGCGCCAGACCCTCTTCGCGGAGTCGCTCCCGTGAGAGGTCGGGCGGGAAGAGGAGAAACAGGTCGACGTCGAGTCGATCGGAGAGGTACGTTCCCCGCGCCGCGCTGCCGGCCACCAGCGCCCGCACGAGAGGGCTCGCTCGTTCCTGCGCGACCGCTCGGACGCGCTCGACGAGCGCGAGGCGGACTCGGGCCACTCGCTCCTGCATCTCGGGAGTGGGGGCGATCTGGGCGGAGACCTGGGCTTCGAGCCGGTCGGCCTCCGGATTCGACGCGGCCGGGCGGGAGGAGCCCTTCACACGCGCCCGAGCCCGTACCGGGGGATGAACCTTCGGCTGGAGGTCGGGGCGAGATGACGGCACCGTTATCGGATAATTCGTCCTAGGAAGGGCGGAGGATGACACCGGCCGAATGGCGCATCCCGCCGTCCTGTTTCGCGCGTTGGCCGGAGAGAAGGTCCAGTGCACCGCCTGCGCCCGATACTGCACCATTCCCGCGGGATCGCACGGCTTTTGCTTCGTTCGGAAGAACGTGGCGGGGCACCTCGAACTCCTCTCCTACGGGCGAGCGGCGGCCGTCCAGGTCGACCCGGTCGAGAAAAAGCCGCTCTCGCACTTCCACCCCGGGACCCGGGTCTATTCGATCGGCACCGTCGGCTGCAACTGGCGATGCCTGTACTGCCAGAATGCGGAGATCTCGCAAGAGAAGGAGATCGTCGGACGGCCCCTCTCGCCGCAGCAGGCCGTGGCGGGAGCCCTCCGGTACGGGTGCTCGGGCGTCACCTTCACGTACAACGAACCGACCATCTTCATCGAGTACGCGCTGGACGTGATCCGGGAGGCCCGGGCCGCGGGACTCTATGCCAACTTCGTCACGAACGGCTACATGACCCCCGAGGCGACGGAGTTGCTCGGCCCGCACCTCTCGGCGATCAGCGTCGATTTCAAGGGCAGCGGGGAGCCCGGGTTCCTGCGGAAGTACGTCTCGGCGAAAGGACCCGAACCGATCTGGTCCACGATGGCCGACCTTCACCGCCGTGGGGTCCACGTCGAGGTCACCGACCTCATCGTCCCCGACGTGGGCGAGTCGGTGGAAGCGACCCGGCTTCTCGCCCGGCGGGTCCGGGACGACCTCGGAGCGTCGACCCCCTTCCACCTCCTGCGGTTCCATCCCGACTACAAGATGATGGATGTCCCCGAGACGCCGGTCCGCACCCTCGAAAAGCTGCACGCCGTCGTCAAAGCCGAGGGACTCGAGTACGTCTACCTCGGGAACGTCTGGGGGCATCCGCTCGAGCACACGTATTGCCCCGCCTGCGGCGCGATCGCGGTGCGGCGCTACGGGTTCACGATCCAGGCCTGGAACCTCGACGCACAGAACCGGTGCCGCGCGTGCGGCCACGCGATCCCGATCGTCGGTCGCCCGCCGCCCGAGTACGTACCGAGCTTCGCAACCCCCGTCGCGTGAGCCGCCCGAGCGCCTCGGGCGAGACCGGCACCCGCATCGCCTCGGCGACGAGGTGGAGCGGGATCTCGAGCATGAAGGGGCCCTGCTCGCTCTTCCGGATCGCCTCCGCCTGCGGCATCGGCTCCTCGAGTCGGGTCACCACCATCCCGGCCGAGCGCAGGTAGCCCACGTACGTCGGTAGGGGACGGTGGTACGACCGGGTGTACGCCACCTCGCTCTCGGAGATCTTCCACGGGATCCGGACGGGGTGCTCTTCCCGGTAACCGGCGACGCTCCGATAGACGGTCGCGCGATACGGAACTCGTTCCACGACCCATTTGGAACGGAGGTCGACGTCGAAGCACGGGTGACTGATGGAGAAAACGAAGCGTCCGCTCGGGCGCAAGACCCGCCCCACCTCGAGTATCGTGTTCTTGGCATCGCGGATGTCCATGAGCGACATGTGGGCGACGACCAGGTCGAAGCGTCCCGATTCGAGCGACGTCAGGTGGGCGGCGTCCTGCCGGAGGAACCGGGCGCCCGACCTACGCCGTGTCTCGCGACGTCGGGCGATTCGAAGGTTCGCCTCCGTTGCGTCGACCCCGAGGGATTCGGCCGCCCCCTCGCTTGCCCACCTCCGAGTCAGGTAGCCGTTCCCGCATCCGAGGTCGAGCACGTGCAGGCCCCGGACCTTTCCCACGACCGCGAGGAGGCTCGGGTCGAGGATCGCGCGGTGCCACAGGTCCCCGTCCTCGCCCATGCGGACGTCACGCCATGCGGCGAGGGCGCTCCACCCTTCCTTCACCATGCTGCCCCCGAGGGGGCAGAGGGGAGATATCACCCCGGCTCCGGTCGGCGGGGTTTGGCCCGGACCTTCGTGCGGCCCGGGCCGGACCAACGGTCCCTCTCCCGTCCGATCGGCAGTTCCACCGCTCCGACCATCGACCTTAATCCTCGAAAATAATCAACGGGAACCGAGGATGAACGCGGAGCAACGCCCGGACGAGTCCGCGAGCCGCACCCCCGTGGGCCGTAGCCACGGGCGTCGGCTCTACTGGGTCGTCATGGGCGCGATCGGCCTGTATGCCGTGCTGGACGTCATCGCCCAGCTCCTCCCCCCGCATTACAGCCCTGTGACTCAGGCCGAGAGCGACCTCGCGGTCGGCCCGTACGGATATTTGATGGCCGTCAATTTCGTCAATCGCGGGGTCCTCTCCGTCGTGTTCCTGTACGCGCTGGTCCGGACCGTAGGGGCCGAGACTCGGGGTTGGCGACCGTTTCGGAGCGGGGTCGCCTTCCTCAGCATCTGGGCCGGCGGCTCGGTGGTACTAGCCATCTTCCCGACCGATGTGCCCAACCTTCCCCTGACGGGTCATGGTGCCGTCCACCTCGTGGTTGCACTGTTGGTGTTCTTCGGTGGGGCGGTCGGCGTCTTTGCCCTCGCCGACCACTTCGGGGAGAGCGACATTCTCCGCCCCGCGAAGCCGTACGCGATGGCCTTGTCGATCTTGGTGCTCATCTTCTTCGTCCTCGAACTGGGCGTCGGCTTCGTCGCTCCTCGATTCGGGGCGAGCGTGGCCGGGGTTACTGAACGTCTGTTCCTCGGCTCGGTCCTGGCGTGGATCTTCCTCGTGAGCTGGTATCTGGCCCGACAGCCCGGGCCCGGATCGCCGACGACCGCCGGGTCGGCTCCGGCCGAGCCGATCTCGGCAGCACGCTAGCGGGGCCCCCGGGAGAGGTACGCCTTCTCCCACGGCCGGGTCATGAACCTGTCGGGTGGGCTTTTACCCGCCGCGCCCTGCGGGGGTCCGGAGGACCCGGATCGAGCGCGCGGAGTGACCAAACGCTGGGAGGCACACCCAGTCCCGACCGCGTTGGCCCACTTCGCTCTCTTGCGCACGGGTTCGACCCACCAGCATGACCGACCTCGATACGACGTGCATCAACACCTTGCGGTTCCTCGCCGTCGATGCGGTCGAGACCGCAAAATCCGGCCACCCCGGACTGCCGCTCGGAGCGGCTCCGATGGCGTACGTACTGTGGGACCGGTTCCTCCACCACAATCCGGCCGACCCCGCCTGGTCCAATCGAGACCGATTCGTCCTCTCGGCCGGGCACGGCTCGGCGCTCCTCTACGCCCTCCTCCACACGACCGGGTACGACCTCCCGGTCGATGAATTGAAGCGATTCCGTCAGTGGGGAAGCCGGACTCCGGGTCATCCGGAGCACGGACTTACTCCCGGGGTGGAAGCGACGACCGGCCCGCTCGGCCAGGGGTTCGCGATGGGCGTCGGGATGGCGATCGCCGAGCGCCACCTCGCTTCCGTCTTCAACCGGGACGGATTCCCTCTCGTCGACCACTTCACGTACGGCATCGTCTCGGACGGGGATCTCATGGAGGGTATTGCCTCCGAGGCGGCTTCGCTCGCAGGCACGCTCGGTCTCGGCAAGCTGGTCTATCTGTACGACGACAACCACATTTCTCTCGAGGGCCCGACCGAATGGGCGTTCACGGAGAGCGTGCCGGACCGGTTCGCCGCCTACGGCTGGCAGGTCCTGACGGTACCCGACGGCAACGACCTCGCGGCTATCGACGTTGCCCTCCGGGCGGCCCGGTCCGACCTGCGACGCCCCTCCCTCATCTGCGTGCGCACCCACATCGGCTACGGGAGCCCGGTCCAGGACACGCGCGAAGCGCACGGCGAAGCACTCGGCCCGGTCAACCTGAGGGCCACCAAAGAAAAGCTCGGGTGGCCCCTCGCACCGACCTTCCTCGTTCCCGAGGAAGCCCGCCGACATTTGCTCGAGGCCCGGGACCGCGGAGCTACCTGGCAGCGCGAGTGGGACGTCCTGCGAACGCGCTTCGCGTCCGCGCACCCGGAAGAAGTGCGCACGTTCGATGGCCAGATCTCGGGACAGTTGCCCGACGGCTGGGACTCCGGCCTGCCGGTCTTCCCGCCGAGCTCCGGTCCGATGGCGACCCGGGACGCTTCCCAGAAGATCCTGGAATCGTTCGTCGGCCGATTCCCGGCGTTGCTCGGGGGCGCGGCCGATCTCTCGCCGTCGACCAAGACCCTCCTGCCGGGTTCGCCCGACTACTCGGCCGTGGACGGGGTCGGGCGGAATTTCCATTTTGGAGTCCGCGAGCACGCCATGTCCGCGATCCTGAACGGCATGGCGCTCCATGGGGGGCTCGTGCCGTACGGAGGCACCTTCCTCACGTTCTCCGATTATGCACGGGGCGCCCTCCGTCTGGCCGCCCTGCAGCAAACCCACACCATCTTCGTCTACACGCACGACAGTATCGGGATGGGCGAGGATGGGCCCACGCATCAACCCGTCGAGCAGTTGGTGAGCCTCCGCGCGATCCCGGGATTCACCGTCCTTCGACCCGCGGACGCAAACGAGACCGCGGCCGCGTGGCGCGTCGCGGTGCTACGGAAGGGACCGACGGCCCTCGTGTTCAGCCGGCAGAAGCTCCCGGTCCTCGACCCGGCCACGCACCCCATCGCGGCCGGCGTTCCTCGGGGGGCGTACGTCCTCTCCGAGGCGCACGGAGGGACCCCGGAAGTCATTCTGCTAGCGACTGGTTCCGAGGTCTCCCTCGCTCTCGAATCGCAGACTCAGCTCGCCCGAGACGGGATCGCGGCGCGCGTTGTGTCGTTCCCGAGTTGGCGACTGTTCGATGAGCAGCCGACCTCCTACCAGGAGTCGGTACTCCCCACCGGCATCCCGAAGTTGTCGGTCGAAGCGGGAGTGACGCTCGGATGGTCCCAGTATGTCGGGGCCGAGGGCGCGTCCATCGGGGTGGACCGCTTCGGGGCGTCGGCGCCCGGACCGGTCGTGCAACGGGAGCTCGGCCTCACCGTCGACCATGTCGTCGAGGTCGCCCGACGTCTGGTGCATTCCCCCACGACCGGGAGGACCCCGTGACGCGGTTAAGCGACCTGGTCGCCGTCGGTCAATCTCCGTGGCTCGACTACATCCGGCGCAGCATGCTCGCCAGCGGTGAACTCCGCCGAATGGTCGAGGTCGACGGGATCACCGGCATCACGATCAACCCGACGATCTTCGACAAGGCGATCGCGGGGAGCGAGGACTACGACTCCGCCCTCCAGGCCCTGCTGGCGAAGGAACCGACCCTCTCTCCCGCGCAACTCTACGAACGCCTGGCCGTGGAGGACGTCACCCGCGCGGCCGATGTGCTCCGTCCCGTGTACGACCGCACGCACGGGGTCGACGGCTTCGTCAGTCTGGAGGTCGCTCCGGGCCTCGCGCACGACACCGCCGGAACGATCGCCGAAGGTCGGCGCCTGTGGGACGCGGTCGACCGACCAAATCTCCTGATCAAGGTGCCCGCGACCCCGGAGGGAATCCCCGCGATCGAGGAATTGCTCGCCCAGGGGGTAAACGTGAACATTACGCTCATGTTTTCGCTCGCGCACTACGAGGCCGTCGCGCAAGCCTACCTCCGCGGGCTCGCGCGTACGCCGGAACCGACGCGCCTCGCCTCCGTGGCCTCCGTCTTCGTCAGCCGCATCGACTCCGCCGTGGACAAGTTGCTCGACGCTTCGCCGGCGCCGGAGGCGAAACGGCTCCGCGGTAAGATTGCGATCGCCAACTGCCGGGTCGTCTACGCGCGCTTCTTGGAGATCTTCCACGGACTCGGCTTTGCGCCGTGGATCGGCAAGGGCGCGCACCCCCAGCGCCCACTCTGGGCCAGCACGAGCACGAAGGACCCCGCCTACCGGGACACGCTCTACGTCGAGGAGCTGATCGGCCCCGAGACCGTGGATACGATCCCGCCGGCCACCCTCACGGCGTTCGAGGACCATGGGGTCATCCGCCGCGACGCGGTCGCGGGCGGACTCTCCGAGGCCCGGGCCGAGCTCACCCTCGCCGCGACGATCGGGATCGACCTCGCGAAGGTCACGGACGACCTCCAAGTCGAGGGAGTCGCGTTGTTCTCGGCTTCGTATGACCACCTGCTGAGCTCGCTCGCGGCGAAGAAGGCGGCGCTGTTGGCGAGCGCCGTTGACCCCCTGACGGGGAGTCTCGGCGTGGAGGGGGCCCGCGTGACGGCTCGCCTCACCGAATGGCAGGCCGCCCGATTCGGGGAACGCTTCTGGCGCCTCGACCCGACCCTGTGGCCCGCGGCTCCCCCGAAGGAAGTCCCGGACCGGATGGGTTGGCTCTCCCTCCCCGAGCGCATGCATCACGAGGTCGGAGAGCTGACCGCGTTCGCCGAAGAGATCCGGGCCGAAGGGATTCGACACGTGGTCGTGCTGGGGATGGGCGGGTCGAGCCTCGCGCCGGACGTGTTCGCCCGAGTCTTCGGGCATAGGTCGGGATACCCCGAACTGCACGTCCTCGACAGCACCCACCCGGAGGCGGTGGCGTCGCTCTCCCGACGGATCGACCCCGTCCGGTCGCTGTTCCTCGTCTCGAGCAAATCCGGCACGACCATCGAGCCCCTGTCGTTCTACCGGTACTTCTGGGAGGCCCTGCAGGCCGCGGGCGCTCCGCCCGCCCGGCACTTCGTCGCCATCACCGACCCCGGAACCCCGCTCGACCAGCTCGCAAAGGACAAAGGATTCCGCGCGGTGTTCCGCGCCCTCCCGACGGTGGGAGGACGGTACTCGGCCCTGACGCACTTCGGGCTCGTGCCGGCAGCGCTCGCGGGCGTCGAGCTCGGCACGCTCCTAGACCGGGCGCGGACGATGACCGAGGCCTGCGGCGCCGACATCCGGGTGGCAGAGAATCCCGGCCTTCGGTTGGGGGCGATCCTGGGCGAGTTCGCGACGCACGGCCGCGACAAGCTCACGTTCTACGCCTCGCCGGAGGTCGCCGCGTTCCCCGACTGGGTCGAGCAATTAGTCGCGGAGAGTACTGGGAAGATCGGCAAGGGTATCGTCCCCGTCGTGGGCGAACCCCGGGTCTCCCCGGACCGGTATCCTCCGGACCGTTTGTTCGTCGAAATCAATTCGGGAGATTCCACAGACCCGGCCCTCGCCGCCCATACCGCCCGTCTCGTGGCCGCGGGTCATCCGGTCGTGCGGTTGCGCCTCTCTGACCCCCTCGGCCTCGGTCAGGAGTTCTTCCGGTGGGAGCTCGCCGTGGCCGCTTCGGGCGCGGTCCTCGGGATCGACCCGTACGACCAACCGGACGTCGAACTCGCCAAGGAGCTCGCGCGGGCCTTGATGGCCCACCCATCAGAGTCCGACGGGAGCGCGAACGTTCCGACGGTAACGGTCGCAGACCCCGTGCGGCTCGGCCACGCCACGAAGGAGTGGACCGACTCCGGACGAACCGGCGACTACGTGGCCATCCAGGCGTACCTCGCGCCGACCGACGTCACCACGCACTCGCTCGAACTGCTGCGCGCCCGGATCCTGGACCGTCAGGGGGTAGCGACGACCCTGGGGTATGGCCCCCGCTTCCTCCATTCTACCGGACAGCTGCACAAGGGAGGTCCCGACAGTGGCCGCTTCCTCCAGATCGTGGACTCGCCCCGGCACGACCTCGCGGTGCCGGAGTCGGGCTACACGTTTGGTCAGCTCATCCGGGCGCAATCCCTGGGCGATTTCCAGGCGCTGATGCAAAAGCACCGTCGGGTGCTCCGGGTGGACCTTGGGGCGGACGTCCCGGGCGGCCTGATGCGCCTCACCGAGGCCCTCGATGGGTAAGGTCTCAGCGTTGTTCTGGGACGTGGGCGGCGTGCTCCTCACCAACGGCTGGGACCAGGAGGGCCGCTCCGCGGCCGCCGCGCGGTTCCACCTAGACCTCGAGGAACTCGAACGCCGGCATTGGCGCGTGGCGGAGGCGTTCGAAACCGGTGGCCTCGACCTCGACCGGTACCTGGCCGAGACCGTGTTCGACGAGCCCCGCTCGTTCACGCCGGCCGAGTTCGTCGAATTCATGCACTCCCGCTCCCAACCGTACGAGTCGGCCCTGGCGTGCGCTCGCTCGTTCCGGGAGGGCGGACGGTACGTCCTGACCGCCCTCAACAATGAATCCCGAGAACTGAACGAGTATCGGGTCGCGACGTTCCACCTCCGGGAGATCTTCCCGTTCTTCCTCAGCTCCTGTTACACCGGGAGACGCAAACCCAGTCCCGACGCTTTCCGGTTCGCCCTTCAAGTCACCCAATGTGCCCCCGACGAGGCGCTGCTCCTGGACGATCGGCGTGAGAACGTCGACGCCGCGGCCCAGCTCGGACTCCGCACCCTCTGGGTGCAGGACCCGGAGCGGGTCCGGGAAGAGCTGGCCACCGCCGGGATCGTCGCGGGGTGAGGAGAAGAATGATGGAACTGGGAATGGTCGGACTCGGCAAGATGGGCGGCAACATGACCGTACGACTCGTTCGGGGCGGCCACAAGGTCGTGGGCTACGCCCGTAACCCCGCGGTCGTCAACGTCGTGGTCCAGCAGGGCGCGGCCGGGGCGACGTCCCTCGCGGACCTCGTCCGGCAACTGGCGCCGCCCCGCGTCCTCTGGCTGATGATCCCCTCGGGAGATCCCGTCGATCAGACGCTCGCCCAGCTGAAACCCCTCCTCGCCCCCGGCGACTTGATCGTCGACGGAGGCAACTCCTACTACCGTGACTCCCTCCGCCGTTCCGCCCTCGTCACCAGCTGGGGATTCCGGTACGTGGACGTGGGCACGAGCGGAGGCATCTGGGGGCTCCAGGAAGGGTACTCGATGATGGTCGGAGGGGATCCGGTCGATGTCGAGCGGATCCGCCCCATCCTCGAGACCCTCGCCCCCAGCCCCACCACGGGTTGGGGTCGCATGGGGCCGGTGGGCTCCGGTCACTTCGTCAAGATGGTCCACAACGGGATCGAGTACGGACTCATGCAGGCCTACGCCGAAGGGTTCGCGGTCCTGCAGGCCAAGTCGGAGTTCGCCCTCGACCTCCACCAGATCGCCCAAGTGTGGCGCTACGGGAGCGTAGTCCGCTCCTGGCTCCTCGAACTGACGGAGTCCGCGCTCGCCGACAACCCCACCCTGAAGGGGATCGAGCCCTGGGTCGCCGACTCGGGAGAGGGTCGATGGACCGTCACGGAAGCGATGGACCTCAACATCCCGGCCCCGGTGATCACGCTCGCCCTCCAGCAACGGCTGCGCTCGCGAGAGACCGACCCGTTCACGGAGAAGCTGCTCGCGATGATGCGCAACAAGTTTGGCGGGCACGAAGTCAAGACGGAGAGTTGACGATGCCGGCCCCCGCCGCCGAACCCCACCTGTTCGTCGTGTTCGGCGCGACGGGGGACCTCATGCAGCGCAAGCTGCTCCCCGCGCTCTTTCACCTGCGCGAACAGGGACTTTTCCCGGCCGGGAGCCTCATCCTCGGAGTCGCCCGCCACCCGCTCGACGACGCGACCTTCCGCACCACGTCCGCCCAATCGCTCGTGTCGGCCGTGCCGGACCGAGCGGCGGGCGCCCCGGCGTTCTGTGCGGCGACCGTCTTCTACTACGGGCTCACCGCCGAGACCGCGGACGGGTATCGCGCCCTCCGGGGTCGGATCGAACAGCTGGAGACGGAGCACCACCTCTCCGGAAACCGGATCTTTTACCTCGCCCTCCCGCTCGAGGCGTTCGGTCCCACGCTGGAGGGACTGGGTGGCGCGGGGCTGAACCGGGGGCCGGGCTGGACGCGCGTCGTCATTGAGAAGCCGTTCGGCCGGGACCTGCGCTCCGCCGAGGCCCTCAACCGCATCGCCCACCAGCACTTCGAGGAGAAACAGCTCTACCGGATCGACCACTACCTCGGGAAAGAGACGGTCCAGAACCTGCTCGTTTTCCGATTCGCGAACGCTTTCGTCGAGTCCGACTGGAACCGGGAGCGCGTGGAACAGGTGGAGATCACCGTGGCCGAGAGTCTCGGGGTCGAGGGCCGGGCGGGGTACTATGAGACCTCGGGGGCGCTCCGGGACATGATCCAGAACCACGTGACCCAGGTCCTCGCGCTGGTCGCGATGGAGCCCCCCGCCCGCCGGAACGAGGACGACATCCGGGACGAGAAGGTCAAGGTGCTCCGCAGCGCACAAGCCCTCGGACCGGACGACGTCGTTCGGGGCCAGTACACGGCTGGGACGATCGCCGGGACCCCCGTGCCGGGGTACCGCGAGGAACCGGGGGTCTCATCGACCTCGACCACCGAGACCTACCTCGCGCTCCGGCTCAAGATCGCCAACTGGCGCTGGCAAGACGTCCCCTTCTTCCTCCGCACCGGTAAACGCCTGCCCGAGAAATCGAGTCGCGTGGTGGTGACCTTCAAGGCCCCTCCCGTCTCCTTCTTCCAGAACGAAAGTGAGTACCGCCAAAGTCCCGACCGGCTCACGATCCTCATCCAACCCGAGGAGGGGTTCGAGATCGCCTTCGAGATCAAGGTCCCGGGGCGGGAGATGCGGGTTCAAACGCATCGAATGAAATTCCACTACGCGGACGTGTTCGGTCCCCTCCCCGACGGCTACGAAATGCTCGTCCAGGACGTCATGATCGGGGACGCGAGCCTGTTCGTGCGGGCCGACGAGGTCGAGGAGTCGTGGCGGCTCTACGCGCCGATCCTCGAGCACCCGACCCCGTTGGTGTTCTACGCCGCGGGCTCCGACGGGCCCGAGTCCGCGCAGAAGCTGGTCGAGGGATGGGGGCACCGATGGAGCGCGGACTAGCCCGCGGGCTACGGGTCTTTCCCGACCTCTCCTCCGCGACGGCCGCCGCGGCGCGCCACGTTCGGGAGCGTGCCGTCGAGGCCGTACGGGCCCGAGGGCGGTTCGCGTGGGTGTTGGCGGGAGGACACACCCCCGAAGGGTTGTACCGGCTCCTCGCGCGAAGCTACCGCGCCCGATTTCCGTGGAGAGAGACCGAGATCTACTTCGGGGACGAACGGTGCGTCTCGCCCCGAAGCTTGGAGAGCAACTACGCCACCGCCCGCGACGGCCTACTCGCTCGGGTGCCGATCCGCCGGACGCGGATCCATCGTCTCCTGGGCGAGGTTCGACCTCCGTCGCGAGCGGCGGCGGGCTATGCCCGAGCGCTCGGGACTCTCCCGCCCCCGGGTGACGCCGGCGCGGCGTGGTTCGACCTGGTGCTCCTCGGGATTGGACCGGACGGCCATACCGCCTCCTTGTTCCCCGGTTCCCGTTCCCTCTCCGAAACCCGACGGTCGGTGGTCGCAGTCCGAAGGGCCGGACGGCCGCCGTTCCTTCCCCGATTGACAATGACGTTGCCGGCTCTCGCCGCCTCGCGCGAGGTCCTCTTCCTGGCCGCGGGCGCCGACAAGGCCGACGCCGTCGCGGCGATCTTCCACGCCCTTCCGAACGGAACCCCGGAGTGGCCGGCCAGTCTGGTTCGGTCGACCGGACCGGTGGTATGGTACGTCGATCGCGCCGCGGCGTCGCGACTCTGAGGCCCGGGCGGGACCGTTCGACCGGTCAGTCGGAAGTGGGACGGGGACGTCGACGCGCCCGCGGCCGCGGGTGTCGGGCCGGTTCGAACGCGTCCGGTCCGCTCGTGGGGAACCCCGGCCAACCGGAACCTCCCCAGAGTCGGATACCCCCCACGATCGCTTCCCGGTTGTCCCCCCGCCGGACCCCCGGCAGCAAACGGTCGAGTTTGCGGACATTCCCCCCGCCGAGGATGACCTCGTCCGGCTCGAGGGCGGCCTCGAGGATCTCCACAACGCGGATGACCTCCTTCTGCCACTTCTTCCGGCCGAGACGTTCGAGGCTCGCTTCGCCGACGTAGTCCTCGAAGGACCGGCCCTTCTTGTACGGCAGATGCGCGAGCTCCATGGGCAGGAGGCGGCCCTCCACGATCATCGCCGACCCGAGACCGGTGCCGAGACCGAGGAAGAGCAGGCGCCCACCCCGGTAACTTCCCAGCGCCTGCATCGCCGCGTCGTTGACGATGCGAACGGGGCTCCCGAATGCTTCCTCGAAGTCGAAACCAACCCAGCCTGGGCCGAGATTGTGGGGCTCCCGCGCGATCTTCCCGTGCACGACCAACCCCGGATACCCGATCGCGATCGCGTCGAACGATTCGCTCTTCAGGATCCGCGAGAGGCCCCGGACCATCCGCTCTGGTGTGAGATTGGCGCCGGAGGCGATCCGGTGTTCTCGGGGATTGTCCGAGAACGCCGCTTTGACGTGACTCCCGCCGACGTCCAAAACCAGGATGCGGGAGGGCCGATCGACAGTAGCCGGGCTCATTCGGGGCCGGGTGAGCCCCGGGCGGGATTAAGGCTCACGGGCCACGATGCTCCCCCACCGGACGGTCAAAGGATCGCGCAAGAAACCCCGGGGCCGGCGGCCTTGCCGTCCGAGGGTCATTTGCAACGGGATTCACTGCTCGGGACGAGGGCACCGGCAAAGAGGATGACGGCGACGACCGTGAGCACCGTTCCCGCCTCTTCGAGCTCGGTCGCCCCTTTGCAGTCTGAGAATGTCGGATCGGAACTGGGCCCGCCGACGCTGCATCCGATACGGACAAACCCCGCGAACAGTAGGAAGAGACCGAGCATGATGGCGACCAGCCCGAACGCGAGAAGGTACGATCGCATGCGTTCTCACTCAGTGGGGAGCCACGACGGAGGCCCGAGGTCTTGCCGGCGACCCGAAAGTGTATCGAAGGAACAACAGGTTGTCCGCCCTTCGAATTCCGGCCAACGTCCCCCAGACCGGGCGTTCGGGGGCGAACGTGCGGCCGGCGACCAAGCCGGGGCGTGCGAGGGGGTCCCGCCGACCGGCGATCTGAGGCGCGAGCGTGAGGAAGAGCTCATCGAGACGCTTCTCCGCGAAGAAGTCTCCGAGTAGCTGGGGCCCTCCTTCGACCAAGATGAGGCCGGCGCTCGTGGCCGAACCGATTGACCGGAGGACCGCGGCCGCCGTGATGCGGCCCGCCGGTCGGGTGGACACGACCCGCACGGTCGACGGCCAAGTCTCCCGGGGCAGACGACGGGCACCCGCCCGGTTCGTCACGATGAGGACGGGTACCTCGCCGGAGGAGAACAGCGGAAGCCGCAGGTCCACGTTCCCGGAGGCCGTCACGACCACGTTCAGCGGCGATGGCGGTTTCCCGAGACGGCGTCGAAATTCCTGATACGATCGAGCCCGGGACGGGTCCACGTGCTCCGCCGTCCAGACGTGTCGTGGAACCGCACGAAACGTGCCGGCCCCGACAACCACGGCATCCGCTGAGGCCCGTAAGAGACCCATCAAGAGACGGTCGTGCGGTTCGAACCCGGTGATATCCCCGCCACCGGACGTTCCGGTTCTCCCGAGCGCGACGACTCCGTCCAGGGTCGCGGCCACGTTCCCGACCACGTACGGCCGGCCGGCCAGCCCGGGCATCCGGAGAGGACCGTAGATCCGTGCGAGCGCAGGGGGAAGGTCGAGGGTTTGACCCCTCGCTCGATCCACCAGGGTCTCGAACGCGGAGAGGGGCTTCACCGGGAGGCCTTCCTCGCGACCGATGGGGCCGGCGAACCCGGTCGGTGGCCCGATCTCCCCGGGTCCGTGAAGCCGGTCGTCTGTACCCGGGGGCTCTTCTGGTAGATCCTGACCCGCATTGTTGAATGGATCGGCGTGGGGAGGTCGAGCTGGAAAGTCATCGGTGGCCCGACAGAGGCGCCCGGACGATAGCCCTACCCTCCCGTGGTGAGCGGGTCAGAGTTCGGTCCAAGTCCCGGCCGGCATGGGTTGACGCCCCATCGTGGCCCGCTGCGGGCGCGCTCCCGGCCGTCCTAGAGGCCCGAGGCCATCACAGCGTTCATGGCCTGCTCCAGCGTGCGATCGGCATTTCCGGTCGCATTGATCCGGACCCATTGGGGTTGCTGAAACATCTGCTCAAACTTGAACTTCACTTTGGTCAAGTACGGCTCGTCCTCGTCGGCCTCCCTCGGCCCCGTACCCTTGAGGCGCGTGATGGCGACGTCGACAGGCGCGTCCAGGTAGAGGACCAAGTCCGGCTCGAGGGCGATCGCTCGCTCGATCCTCTCGAGTTCGCGCCAGGATTCGAGGGGGAGTCCGGGATACTGGTACGCCAGGGTCGAATAGAACGACCGGTCCTGGATGACCACATCGCCCTGATCCAACGCCGCTTCGAGCTCCGGGCGTTGCAGAGCCCGATCGACTGTGAAGCAGAGCGCCGCGCCAAGCGAATCTACGTCGAGGAGCCGCGCAGCCTGGCTCCTCAGGAACCGGTCCGTGGGTTCACGGAAGCTCGACACCGAGTGTCCACGGTCGAGAAGAGGGGGGACCATTCGGGCCGCCAACTCGGTCTTCCCCGTTCCGTCGATCCCCTCGATGACGATATGGGTCCCCCGCTCGCTCACGGCCAATCCTCAAAGTGCTCCCGGCAAGTGTCGTTCGGGCCGAAGGACGGCGAGTCGGCCATACCCGGTGATTTTGAACCGGGCAATAAAGCTCACGTAACGCGTGACCCGATGGAACCGGTTCAACGAGCAGTCTGCGCTCCGAGCGAAAGAGTCGAATCGAGCCGTTCGGCCCCCGGGGACAACGACAGAATGAACTTCTCGATTCGATGCCGATCGAACCGGTGCTCCGCGGCTAGGAAACAGGTGAGACGAGCATCAAGCTGACCGAGTTTCGAGGCGGAACCAGCGACCCGTATTCGCTTACGAGTACTTCGCCCGCCACCGAGTGATAGGCCGGAAGATCTTCACGAGGTCGCGCCCCATGGGTGTGAGCCGGTATTCGACCCGCCGGGGGAGGACCCGAATCACGTCGCGACGGATGAGCCCCAACTTTTCCATCTGCTTCAGACGGTCCGCGATCGTAGCCGTGTTGGCGCCCACACTCTCTCGAAGTTCGTTGAATCTTCGCGGGCTCTTCTCGACGAGCGCCCACAGTACACGAAGAACGTGCTTCTGACCGAGAAGCCGAAACGTCCCCTCGAAATCGCAGTGGGGGGCTACCGGCCGGGCACGGACGGTGGACATTGGGTTGGATGTACCCGCCCGGGTCAAAAAGCTTACTACACTTTAATATTCAAAGCTTAAGTAGGTTCTATAATTGGTTTTCTTGGGTGCGCTCGATGCAATCCTGGCACGAAATCCACGGAGCGAATGGCTTGAAACCTGGCGATATGACCCACGGGAAAGCGAGCGGGGAGGACATCCTGGTGCTCAACCAGGGGGGCGAACTCCACGCGTACATCAATCGCTGTGGCCATATGAACGCCCCGCTGGACCTCGGGACCTTCAAGAGCGGAGTGGTGAAGTGTCCCCAACACAACGCGGTGTTCGACGCCCGGACCGGCGAAGTTCGCGGTCAACCTCAGTTTTCGATGCCCGGGATGGACAAACTCCCGCCGGAGTTCATGGAAGCCATGGCGCGAATGGCCCCGATATTTGCACGTACGGAGTGCCGACCGCTGACTCCTCTTCCCGTTGAAACCCTCGACGGAAAGGTTCGAGTCTGGGTGTAGGCAAATCCATTCGATGCAGTCCGTGACACCGACCTGGCAGCGTGTGGCCCCCCCTGGCCAGCCCTCGGAAGGCCTCACCCAATACGGAGAGTTGGCAGGGGGACGCCGCGTCCTGCTGGCCCGGGTCCAGGGGAAGGTCTACGCCACTCAGGCGAACTGTGGCCACATGCGTTTCCCCCTCGGAGATGGGAAGCTCGACGGAACCATCCTCACGTGCCCGCTCCACAAGGCCCAGTTCGACTTGACCACCGGGGCCGCGGTGAAGGGTCCCCAGATCCCCTTCCTCATCAAGGGCACGAAGATGGGAAGGGGAATCCTCTCCGTGGCGGCGGATCCTCTGCAGACCTACGAGGTCGACGAGCATACGGACGGGGTCTACGTGCGAGGGCGGGTAGCCGTTCAGTGAAATTCGGCCCCGCTTAGAACGGCAGTCCGACTCCGAGTATCGGGCCGGCGTCGAGTGCGCCGGCGGGGCAGATTCAGGTGCCGGGGCCAGGATTTGAACCTGGGTACTCCTGCGAGAGCAGATCTTGAGTCTGCCGCCTTTGGCCGCTCGGCTACCCCGGCGCAATCCTCCGGGAGCGCCGGGTCCTTATGCTTCTTCCGAGCCGTCGTCTTCGGTCGTATCGTCGTCTTCCTCGCTGACCGGACCGACCAGGACCCCCTGTTCGCGAGGGGCCCCCGTGGTAAATCCCTCCGGAGGTGAGGCGCCCGCTCGGCCCCGGCCGAGGGGCACGCGTCGCGCCCGCCCGCACGCGAGGCACGTCCGTATCCTTCGGCCTCCGCGCAACCGGGTCCGGACCGTCCGTCCCTCGACCCAGTAGGCCGAGCACCCGCGACAGTAAAGCTCTCGGTACTCCGCCGGGAGCCTCGCGTTGTATCGGGTCCCCACCCGGCGTGCCAACTGCACGTACCGGTCCGCGAGGTGACTGTCGGGTCGCTCCGACTCCCGTTCAGCCAGCGCGAATAGGTCGGCGATCCGTTCGCGGGCGATCCGGACCATGGCCGAGGTCCGGCGGCCCCGTCGGCCCCCGCGTTTCAGGGTCCCTGCGGTTGCTGACATACCGGACAATAGACCGCGGGCCGGGAGATGAGGGTCCCGCACCGAATGCAGTACTTCCCGTTCGGGGGTGGCGGCATCCGGGTGAGGTACTGAGGTGCGCTAGCCCATGCAGGAGGCAGAGGCGAGGGCCCGGAGGGAGCGGGAGGCGGCGTCGCGGGGGGGGACGCCGGCGGAGGGGGCGGACGGATCGGGGCCGTAGGAGTTGACGGAGGGGGGGAGCTCGGAGGAGGAGCAGACCCTACCGGAATCCCAGAGGAGATCGGCCCGTCCCCTTGGGGGAGGGTGAAACCGCATTTGGAGCAAAACAGCGCGCCGTCCGGGGCGAGCTGGCCGCAGTGAAGACAAACGGGCACGCCGGCAGCAAGGTATATGCGATATTTGACCGTCAGGGAGGTCCGGTGAGACTTCGGTCGGTCGCGCTCGTTACCCGGGACCCGGCTCTCTACGGAGAGCTCGCGGGGCTTCTGCGGGAGCGACGTTGGCCCACGGTGAGCCTCCTTCCTGGTCAACGCATCCCCGAGAGCGTTGCGGTCGTGCTCACGTCGGCCGCGGAAGCGGACTCGATCGCTCATCGACGGGTCTTGAGCGTCACGCCCGATGGCGATCATCGGGCGCTTGGCGCCGCGGTGGCGCATGCCCTTGAAGCCGGAGATCCACAGGAGGAGATCATCGTCGGCATCGACCCCGGACCGCGCCCCGGGTATGCCGTCTGGGTAGGCAGCTCTTGCCTCGGAGAGGGTAATCTCGAATCACCCGAAGCCATCACGCCCTTTGCGAGCCAGATCCACCACCGGTTCCCGTCGCGCCACGTATTGTTTCGAGTCGGAGCCGGCGACCCCCCCGACCGAAACCGGATCGTGAACGAGCTCCTCGCCCACCAACGCGCGATCGAGGTCGTGGACGAGCATCGCACGACGCCGCGCGGCCATCGACGCCCCCGGGACGCGGCCGCGGCCCGATCGATCGCCCGGATCCCCGGCGATACCGTGCGGGAACGCATTCCCCTCACCTTCACTCCCGGCGAGATATCGAACTTGCAGCGGCTCAGCCGCGAACGAAGCGGAGGACGCTTCACGATCTCCCGGATCACGGCCGTCCGAGTGTTGCGGGGAGAGGTCTCTTTGGGCGAGGCGGTGGACGCGGGCGTCCTTCCACGCCCCCGCGTCCTACCTCGAGGCCGGCGCCCCTCGGAACCCCTTTAATCCACCCGCCACTCGGAGCCCTCGTGACGGTTCCTGCCGAGGTTCGGACCCGCGCGCTGCGTCTCGCTCTCGAGAACGCGGTCGCGCACGACGGGGCCGCGCGCGTCGAGCCGATCGTCGGGCGTCTCCTCGCGACGGACCCCACGCTCCGGCCCCTGGCAGCCGAATTGCGGGACCTGGTGTCGGCCGTGGTCGCGGACGTCCTCGCCATCCCGGGACCGGAGCTGGCCGACCGCCTCGCGCAACTGGGCGGCCCGGAGGCCGCACGTCCCCGGGAGGCGGCCAGCACGGGGGGCGATTTCCCGGACCTTGTCGGGGCCGTCCCAGGAAAGGTCGTGCTCCGGCTCGCCCCGTTCCCCAGCGGCGCTCTCCACATCGGCCACGGCCGAATGCTCTTCATCAACCAGCATTACCGGGAGCAGTACCGGGGCAAGATCTACCTCGTCTTTGACGACACGATCGGTTCGGAGGAGAAGCGGGTCGAGACCGAGTTTTTCGGATTGATCGAGGAGGACCTCGCGTCCGCCGGGGTTCGGCCGGATGCGGTCTACTACAAGTCCGACCGGATCCCCAACTTCTATCCGTGGGCCCGTCGGGTCATCGACAAGGGCGGCGCCTACGTCTGCACTTGTCCGGCCGAGCTCCTGCGCGAGAACCGGGCGCACGGAGTCGCGTGCGCCCACCGGACGCAGACGCACGACGAGACGGTGGAAGAGTGGGAGCGGATGTTGGCGAACGCCTACGGGCCGGGGGAGGCGGTCTTGCGCCTGCGTACCAATCTCGCGGACCCCGACCCCGCCTTCCGCGACCGGGTGCTGCTCCGCATCAGCGACATCGACCACCCCCGGGTGGGGACGAAGTACCGGATCTGGCCGATGCTCGAGTTCTCGTGGGCGGTAGACGACATCGAGCTCGGGATCACGCACGTCATCCGCGGCAAGGACCTCGTCATCGAGGACCGAATGCAACGGTACATCTGGGACCTCCTCGGGATCACCGGCCCGCCGTTCCTGCACTGGGGCATCCTGCGGGTGCGGGAAGCCAAGGTGGCGAAGAGCAAGGCCTACCGTGAGGTAAAGTCGGGCCAGTTCGACGGGTGGGCGGACCCACGGACCTGGTCCCTCCGATCTCTGGACCGCCGGGGAATCTCGATGGAGGCCCTCCGCGCGTTCATCCTCTCCTTCGGCATGTCCCTGTCGGACATCGAGGTACCCGCCGAGACGCTCTACTCCGAGAACCGAAAACGCATCGACGCGACCACGGTCCGGCGCGCGTTCGTCGCCGACCCGGTCCGAGTGGAGGTGGAGGCGTTTCCCGACGGTCTGGAGACCGTGGTCCTGGCCAACCATCCCGAGCGAGCCGAACTCGGAACGCGCCGCGTGCCCACGGGGCCCGAGTTCTTCCTCGCCCGTCGGGACCTCGAAGGAAAGGGCGGGACCGAAGTTCGCCTCAAGGATCTCATCAACATCGAGCTTCCGAGCACGGTCCCGGCGCCGGGGCAACCGCTCCGAGCCCGATTCACCAGCCGCGAGAATAAACGGATCCCGCGACTTCAGTGGGTGGGCGCCCAGGGCGCACTCCCGGTCGACATCCTGGGCATCGAGGGCGAGCACACGGCGGGCCTGGGGGAGGCCACCCTCGCGGAAGCGAAGCCTCGGGACATCCTCCAGTTCGAACGGGTCGGCTTCGTTCGCGTCGAGCAGAATTGGGTTCCGGGCACGAGTCCCCTTCGGGTCGCGTTCGGCCATCCCTGACCTCCAACCGAACCTTTAGGTGCGAGGACCGGAATCCCCGGCTCGGTCCATGAAGTTCCTGCATACGTCGATCACGGTCCGCTCGATGGACGAAAGCCTCCGTTTCTACACCGAGGTTCTCGGTCTCGAGTTCGAGCGGCGTCGGACGATTCCGGAAAACAAGGCCGAGATCGCCTTTGTCAAGGACCCGGTCTCGGGCGGACGGGTCGAACTCACCCATTGGGACGGCAAGGACACGTTCGAGGCCGGCGAGCAGCTCGACCACCTCGCGTTCGAGGTGGAGGACTTGGACCGCTTCCTGATGCGGATGCGGACGAAAGGGATCCGCATCGCGAAGGAGCCCTACCAGATCTCGGGAGGGACCACCCGCCTCGCCTTCATCCTCGACCCCAACGACGTCTGGATCGAGCTGATCGAACGGGCCAAGGCGCCCGGCTGATCTCCGGACCGTGCCTTCTTCGACGGGCGAACCGCCGTCCACCGAGTTCCGGCGCCCGATCTCGGCGGTCCTGATCGCGACCTTCTTCGTCCGGTTCGGGTTCGGCCTCACCCTCGCCGTCTTCGCGAGCTACATCGTCGGGCGGTCCACCGGACTCGGCGGGAGCGATGTCGGGGTCGCCGGTCTCGTCAGCGCGATGGCTCCGGTGGGAGAGTTTTCCACCGTCCTCGTCTCCGGCGCCCTGGCCGACCGCTACGGCCGGTGGCCGGTGCTCCTGACGGGAATGGCAGGGGCGGCGATCCTGTTCGCTCTGGCCGCGACCACCCGAAACCGGTTGGACCTAGGCGCGATCAACCTGTTCTTCGGGTTCGCGAGCGGCGCGATCCTCGCCTCCAGCCTCGCCGTGGTGGGCGACCGGGCCGACGCGTCCCACCGGGGGTACGAGATGGGCCGGTTCGATGCGATGAACCTGTTTGGGTGGGTCGGAGGGTTTGCGCTCGGCTTCGGGCTGCTCGGGGCGCTGCCGAACGACCGTCTCGACCTCGTATTCGTGGGGGGAGCCGTCGCGCTCGCCGGCGGTCTGGGCGTGACGCTCGTGCTCATTCGCGGCGCCGCGACCTACCGCGGCACGACGGCGTTCGACCTGGAGAGCGTGCTCGGGAACGTCTTTCGCCGAAGCGTGCTGCTGGTGACGCTCCCCTGGCTCGTGATCTACATGCTCATCGGGACCGCCCTCGTGTTCCTGGGGACCGCCGCGGAAGGCATCGGGATCTCGACCACCTACCTCGCTATCGCGATCGGGGGAGGCGGCGCACTGTTGGTCGTCACGCAGCCGTACTACGGGGGGCTGGCAGACCGGTTCGGCCGAAATCGACTCATGACGGTGGGAGCGGCAGGATTTGTCGGGGCGATGCTCTGCGCGTCGCTCCTGCTGGCCTACGGCACGAATCTCCTCGTTCTCGGAGGGCTCGGGGTCAGCATCCTGTTGGCGCTCGCGTACGGTCCGGCCGCCCTCGCGGCGCTCGCGGACCTGACCCTCCTGATGAGTCGGGCGACGACGATGGCGATCTACTCCCTCACTATCTCGCTCGGAATGCTCGTGGGTCTGATCGCCTCGACGTACCTCTACGCCCATTTCGGCGACGTGGGGATCTACATCTTTTTCACGTTCGTCTCGGTCGGTTTGGTGCTCCTGACCGTGGCCCGTCTCCGGGACCGGCCGCAGGTCCTCCCCGGGACGCCTACGACTCCGGCTCGATGACGACGTGGTGTACGGTCGGCCGGACCTGCCGGATGGCGGCCGTCACCCGGTCGATCGTCTGCTCGATCTGATCGGTCGTGAGACCGTCCTGGAAGTTGATCCGAAGCGCGAGCAGGGCATCGTCGGGTCCGAGGAGCATGGAGTACAGGCCTCGGACCTTCGCGACCCGAGGGTCGCGTTCGACGATCGAGAGGATCGCACGCGTGTCGGCCGGCTGGAGCGCGCGTCCGACCAGGTACTCCCGGCTTTCGGCGCTCAATACCACCCCGGCCGCGAACAGGATCAGCCCCTCGACGACCGCCGTGAACCCGTCCACGGCGTTGTTGCCCGTCTTGTAGACGACCAGCAACCCGACGAACGCCGCGACGGACCCCACGATCGCGACCAGGTCCTGGTAGAAAATGGACTTCAACCCCTGGTTGGCCGACGCCAGCAGGGAGCCGAGCGTTTCCCGCGAATGGCGGAGCTCGCGGAGCGTGATGTAGATCCCGGCGAGGCTCGCGAGGACCGTGCCCCCGACGACGATGAGTCCGTATCCGATGTGCGTGACCTTCACCGGCGACGAGAGTTGTTCGAAACCGATCGTCAGGGCGAGGAGGCCGGCGACGGTGAAGGTGACCACGATCGAAACGAACGCCCAGAAGAACCGTTCCCGGCCGTGGCCGAACGGACGGTCGTAGTCGGCGGGACGTCGGGACAGATAGAGCCCCCAGAGGAGGAAGGCGCTGCCCACGAGGTCGGTAATGGTGTAGATCGCCTGGGACAATACCGCCCGGCTCCCCGAAAGCAGGGCGACGGTGAGGTTGACCGCGAACAGGGACGCGTTCAACAGGAGGGTGGCGATGATGATGACCTGGGGACGCATCCGGATCCCGGGTGCTCCTCCGGGGTTGGACCTAGCGTGGGCCGGCGGTTAATCCTTCTGGAATCGACCGACCTCGACCCTCGGGGGCCTCAAGGACCAAGCATTAAATCGCGCCGCCCGCTGCCCGCGTCCGAGGGCAGAAAGTGAGCGATTCGACCGCACACACCCCGACAAATCCCCCCGGCGTCGGAACCGGCTCCTCCTCGGTCAAGAACCCTCGGTACCCTCGGGTTCCCCTCTCCAAGCTCGGACTCTCGCCGGGGAAACGGACCCGACTGAAGCGCCTCCTCTACGACTACGGACCGGGCGGTGGTACCCTCTTGGTCCTCCCGATCGACCAGGGCCTCGAACACGGCCCCGTCGATTTCTTCGCCAATCCGGCGGCCCTCGACCCCGCGTACCAGTACGACCTGGCCAAGGAGGGTAAATTCAGCGCGATCGCGCTCCACATCGGCCTGGCGGAGAAGTACTTCCACGAGTACGCGGGCGAGGTCCCGCTCATCCTCAAGCTGAATGGAAAGACGAGCATCCCCTCCGATGCCCAATCGTTCAGTTCGCTGACCGGAACGGTCGAGGACGCGGTCCGCTTGGGTGCCGACGCCGTCGGGTACACGGTCTATGTGGGCTCGCCGGCCCAGGACCGGGACTTCCTCCAGTTCGCCCAAGTCCGGGAGCAGGCCGACCGGTTCGGGATGCCGGTCATCGTATGGGCGTACCCCCGGGGCGAAGCGGTCGCGAAGAAGGGCGGGAAGGAGAGCCTCTACGCGATCGACTATTCCGCACGCGTGGCGCTCGAATTGGGCGCGGACATCGTGAAGATCAACTACCCGGTCCCCTCGGAGAAGGACAAGGACAGTCCGCCGCCGTACAACACCCTCCAGCTCTCGCATTTTGAGATGTTCCGCAAGGTGGTCGAGAGCGCCGGTCGGAGCCTGGTCCTCGTCTCGGGTGGGGAGAAGGTCGACGACGCCGAGCTCCTCGACAAGGTCCGCTCCTCGATGGACGCCGGGGCGACCGGGATCATCTTCGGCCGGAACTTGTGGCAACGACCGAAGGCCGAAGCCCTCCGCCTGACCCGAGAATTGCATGCGATCTTCCGAGGATACGCCGAGCCCCTCGCCTAGGCCCGCTATCCCCCTCCTGCTCCTCCTGGCCGGGGAGGATCACCCGAAAGCCTGTACGGGTCGGAGGCTCCTACATCGGGGGCTGGCTCGGCCGGTCCGGCGGATCGCGAGCTTGCGGCCGGTCCCCATCGTGCTGGACCCGCATGCCCCCGACCCGCTCTCCGCGGCCGACCGGGCGTACGCCCGACGAGGCGGCGTCCTCGCCGTCGACTGTTCGTGGAACCGCCTCGCGGCCCGAGGCAGCCTACCTGGCCTCGTTTCCGACGACGGCGGGATCCACCGCCGCCTGCCGATCCTGGTCGCCGCGAACCCGCAGCATTTTGGGCGGATCGCCGAGCTGAACACCGTCGAAGCGTTGAGTGCCGCCCTCTACCTCCTCGGGCAACGCTCGCAGGCGGCGCGGATCCTCGAGGGATTCCGGGGCGGCGACGGCTTCCTGACGATCAACCGGGAGCGGCTCGACTTCTATGCAAGCCGACGGACGGCCGACGCGGTGCGCGTGGCCGAACGCAAGCTCTACGGGGGGGAGTGAGGGGGCGCACGCCGAGCGAGTCCGGTGCTCATTCCAGGACCTCGAAAGTCTGCCCTTCCGTGGGCAGGTGTTCGAGCAGCACGTCCCGGGTCGACTCGATCGTTCGGCCGAGGGGAAACCGACCGATGATGACCCCTCCGAACCTCTGGAAGACCCGGGTCGTGTGCAGCGTGATGCAATGGCCGTCGTAGAGCGGTAGCCCCGCAACGTCCGGGTCGTGACCGCGGAGGAAGATGCGAATTCCCGAGGCCCGAAAGAGTCGCTCGAGGTCGCGACCACCCCACGTGGGGACGGAGGCACGCCGATACCGGGACGCGTCGCATTGACCCCATACGATCTCGGTCAGTCGATCGTCGCTGACCTCATCGAAGGCATGGGCCCACTCGTCCGACGAGCCAACAAACGGGAACCCTGCGTGGGCGAGATAGATCTTTTCGGGGAGTACCGCTGCGAGGGGACCGCGCTCGAGGAGCGCCTCGATCCGGGTACACCGGGTCGAGTCCGGTCCCCAGAGCGCGTCGACCTCTTCGGGCAGGTCGTGCGGGTCGGTGGGGATTCGACGAGTCGTTTCGTGGTTCCCCTGGATCAGATAGACCTGGTTGGGCGCTTGGGCGGCCAGCGACAGCAGGTGGAGGGCGTTCGCGACCGAACCTTGGGCACAGTCGGGAGGGGCCCGGTCGACGTAGTCGCCGAGGCCCACGAGGAGCCGTGGAATTCCCCCCGCGAGGAAGCGTCGTTCGACCTCGAGGGTGGACCGCCAATCCCCGTGCGTGTCGCCAAAGACGATGGCCTCCCGGAGCGCAGCGGTGGGGATGCTGACGAACGGCGGGTGAACCGGAACCGTACGCTCCAGGAGGTCGAGCAACGCATCGGCCTCCCCCTCGTCCAACTGCAGGATCTCTTCCGGCGTCGGCACATTTACCGCCATTGTCGGTCAACCTCGGCGAACGCTTCGGCCGGGCAAAGATGCGGGGGGCCGGAGTTCCCGGCCGCCGGTCGACGTGACCGGCCGGCCCTTTGAACCGGCGTATGCCCTAGGCAACAGGGTCCTAAGCCCTGCCTCGGTAGCCCCACCGGCGTTTGCCGGCGGATTGGCCGAACTGGAGCACCCCCGCACTGGTATCATGGAATCGCCCGCGGAGTAGCCCCGGCAGGAGTTTCGGACCACGGGCGGGCCCACCCCCGCGGCATTCGAACCTGCGTCGCGAGATCCAGAGTCTCGCATGATTGGCCACTACACTACGGGGCTACGGCGCGAGCCAGCGGTGCGCGGTTGATAAACATTCCTCCGAATTTCGACCCTCTGGTCCCGTAGCTCTAAGTCGAACGACCTCGACAGAACTCACGACCTCCGAAGCGACGGGGGCTGCTCCCCGCCGGTCGAACGAACCCCTTGGAAGGGGGCATTACCTTACCGGTGCGATTGGTCCTCAACTCGTTCGCTTTCGAACCGCGTGGAGCCGGTCCCGGGCTTCGTCATCCGTCATCCCGTCGACGTTCACAACCTTAGCCCGGGAACTGCCGGCCTTCTCGAGTCGAACCGATCCTTGGGCGACCCCCAACCAATCCGCCACGAGATCGATCACCGCGCGATTCGCCTCGCCTCCGGCTGGAGGGGCGCGACAGCTGAGTGCCCATCGCCTCCTCCAGGGGTCCCACTCGATGTGGTTTACCTTGGCTCCGGGCTTTACCCAGACCGCGATTCGAGCCACGGGATTCCACTCAATCCGGGAACCGTTGGAAGTCCGACTTCCGTCTGGGGAGGTTCCGATCGAGAATCGGAATCTCGGAGGCGTTCCCCGGAAGAAATTCGGGGCGCGACTCGCCTACTCGCGCCGAGGTCGGCGACGGGGGCGTTCGTCCCCATCCCGGTCCTCGCTACCCTCGCGTCGACGGAATCCGCCCCCCGGGGGGCGACCGTAGGGCCGGGAACCGCCGCGACCGCCGAACTTGCCCCGGGGAGGGCCGCGCTGCTCGAACCGACGACCACCGCCGCGGTCGCCGCCACCAGCACCACCGAAGTCTCTTCGCGGTGGTAGGGTGAATCGGTTCCCACAGGAGCCGCACTCTCCGGAGATCGTCCCGTCAGGCGCGGTCGAGAAGCGGAGGGCACCGCCGCACTCCCGGCAGGGACGGGCATTCGCGTTTCGGAACCCGGGGCCGGAGTCATCGGAGCGTTCCGAACGATCCGAACGCTCCGACCGGTCCGAGCGCTCCGGTCGTTCCGTTCGCGAGGGTTCTCGCCGCTGGAACTCACGGGGAGCCATTCCCGCGGGGACGTACGAAGAGATCGCTCCACACCCGGAGCAGGAAGCCTCGATGTTCGGGCCACCCGAGGAACGGAACGTCAACGCCTCACCACAGGCCGGGCAAGGCGGGCCCTCCACGGCCGGCGCGGTCGCTTTCCAGGAGTGGAGCGTTCCGGCGTCCGCCGCACTGGACGGGTCGAGGTTCGGGATGCCACCTTCCGTCGCAGCCGCGCCTCCTCCCTGGAGGATCGTGAGCTGGTGGCCGCAGGAACCGCAGCTCCCAGTGAGCACCGTGGCCGGGCGAGCGTCGTATTCCATCGCGGTTCCGCAGTCGGGACAAGCTCGTGTCATGTTCGTGAGACCCGGTACGGTCGTCGGGACCTCATTACAGCGCGCCCCCCCCCAATTTCCCGATTCCGATAGAGCCGCGGGAAGACCACGAGAGAACTTTCTCGTTGAGCGGGAAGGCCTCGATTCATCCGAACACGAGGTCCACCGGATACCGGCTCCCCCAAGGGATTCGACCAAATGCCACAAATAGCCCGCGTTCGTCTGCGACTCATCCATGTCCGGGGGGACGCATGGAGCCCGACACTTCGATTCGCTCGCTCGAGGAGGGGAACGGCCCGGCCGGCGACCGACCACATGCGCCTTCGCCTTCCCCCTCCGGTGACGTCTCCCCCCGGACGTCTGCGTGGTCCACCGGCCGCCAGCGATCGGCTATCCTCTACCTGCTGACTCCGATCCTCGCGGGGGGGGCGCTGGCCGCCACGGTCGGTCTCTCGCTCGGCAGCTTCGCCGGTTACATTCCGACCGCGGCAGTGGACCTGTTCTACTCCTTCCTCCGGATGTGTGCGGCCTACGTCGCCTCGCTCGGGTTCGCGCTGGCGTATGGGTACTACGCGGCCACCCGGCCCCAAGGAGAACGGGTGATGATCCCCGTCCTCGACATCCTTCAATCGGTTCCAATCCTCGGATTCTTTCCGGTCGCGATCGTAGCGCTCGCCGATCTGACGCCCAACAGCTGGGTCGGGCCGAACATCGCCTCGGTGTTCCTCATCTTTACCTCGATGTCATGGAACATGGTCTTCGGCGTGTACGAGTCGGTGAAAACGCTCCCCATCGACCTCCGGGAAGCCACCGACTCCTTCGGCGTCCGCGGCATGCAACGGTTCCGTCAGGTCCTCTTCCCGGCCATGGTGAATCGACTGGTCTACAACTCCGTCCTCTCCTGGACCGCGGGCTGGTTCTTCCTCGTGGAGGCCGAGATCTTCACCACGAACAAGGGAGGCGCGCTCCCGGGCATCGGAAGTTACCTATCCTTCGCGGCCGGCGGACACAACGGCACCGCCTTCCTGACGGGCCTCGTCCTCCTGGTGATCCTGATCGCCCTGCTCGATTTCGGCGTTTGGCGACCCCTCGGTCGGTTCGCCGAACGGTTCCGGTACGATTCGTCGCCCTCCGGTGAGGGGGACCTGGGGAGCTTGGGCCTAACGACCACCCGGTTCCGGCGAGCGGCGGCGTACATCACTCGAGGGGTTCGCTCCGGGGTCACCCGGGTCGGCACGCCCCTGGTCCAATTCGCGGCCATTCCATTCCGCTCCACCGCCGGGCGCCTGCGCCGGAACGAGCATCATCCGGCGTTGTACTACGGCATTCTCGGCGGGATCCTCGTGGGGGTCTGGTTGCTGCTCATCGCGATCATCGTGGCGATCTTCAACGTGTTCTCGAGCCCCCTCATTCCCTCCGTTCGTGGCCAGATCCTCGAGCTCCCGCTGGCGATGGGAGCGTCCCTCATCCGAGTGGTGGTTGCGTTCGCATTCTGTCTCGCCATCGCCCTTCCCCTCGCGGTATTGATGTCCCGCCGACCGCGTGCGGCCCGGGTCGGCCTGCCGGTGGTGGAGGTGATCGCCTCGTTCCCGGCGACCGCGCTCTTCCCGGTCATCATCTTCGAGCTCCTGCCCTACATCAGCGGTGAGGGGGCCGCCGTCCTCATGCTGATGACAGGAATGCTCTGGTATCTCTTCTTCAACCTCCTGTCGGGGATCCGCTCGTTGCCGCCGGACCTCGAAGAGGCCTCCCGTTCGTTCGGGGTGAAAGGACGCGGTTTCTTCACCAAGGTCCTCCTACCGGGCATCTTCCCCGCCCTCATCACGGGTTCGATCACGGCGTTCGGGGGCGGTTGGAATACGCTCATCGTCGCCGAGTATCTCAACGTCGGTGCGTCCCAGAAGTTCCAGCTTCTGGGCGTGGGATCCGCGATCGATATCGGCTACGCGGAGCCGAACGGGCTCCCGCTCATGGTCGCGGCCCTGCTCACACTCGTCATCACCGTGATCGCCATCAACGAACTCATATGGAAGCCGCTGTACCGCCGGGCGGTCGAGAAGTACCGGTACGACTGACGCGATCCGGGACCGGGGGCTGGGGGTGAGGTATAGGTGGCGCTGATCCGGCTGAACGGGGTGAGCAAGAGCTTCGCCTCGCGTCACGGCACGATGTCGATCATGGAGGGGATCACCTTCGACGTGAAGAACGCGGACTTCCTCGCGATCGTCGGCCCCTCCGGTTGCGGGAAGTCCACCCTACTTCGCCTGATCCAGGGCCTCGACCACCCGACGACGGGGGAGATCACCTTCCGTGACAAACCCGTCGAAGGGGTCTGCCACGAGATGGCCATGGTCTTTCAGAATTTCGCGCTCCTCCCCTGGTTGACCGTCACCCAGAATGTCACGTTCGGGCTCGAGGCACTCGGTTGGCCGGCCGAGCGGATCAAGGCCCAGTCCGAACGGTACATCTCGGTCACCGGCCTCGAGGGATTCGAGGAGGCCTATCCTCGGGAACTGTCGGGCGGGATGCGGCAGCGGGTGGGCCTCGCGCGAGCGCTCGCGGTGGAACCGGCGGTGCTGTTGATGGACGAACCGTTCAGCGCGCTCGACCCACTGACCGCCGAAAGTCTCCGGGAGGAGATCCTGCAGCTCTGGCGGGATCCGCAGCTACCGCCCGAGGCGGTCGTCCTCGTGACGCACAATATCGAAGAGGCGATCCAACTCGCGGACCGGATCGTCGTCATGGCGCGCCGACCTTCCCACGTCCTGGAACAGGTCGAGGTCGACCTCCCCCGACCCCGGGACCGGAAATCGCCGGCCTTCTACGAGCTCACCGACCGGGTCTACTCCCTCATCACCGAGAGCGGGACGCCGCGACCTGCTCCGGCGGTCACCTCCCCCACCTTGCCATCGAGTTCACAACCCTTATAGGGCACTTTCCTGGTTGGTTTTCCCTCCGCGGAGCAACCTTGGCAACGAGCTATCCGAAATGCAGCCCGACCGAGATGATGGGCCTGATCGTCCTGCTGAACTCCCACGCGGGTTCCGAGGACGTCGCGCGTTTGGCGGACGACCTCGACCTTGAGATCGACGAGATCTTGCCCTCAGTCGACTATGCCGCCGTGCTCCAGATGGTGAAGGTCTCCGACGGCCGAGCCACCCTCACCGAGCTCGGAAAGAATTTCCTCGCGTCCACGATCCGCGACCGGAAAGCGGTCCTTCGAGAGCAGCTCTCGCGCACCACGCTCTTCCGCACGCTCCTGCGGGCGCTCGATAAGTCACCGGACCGCCAGCTGACGGACGAGGAATTGGGGTCGATCGTATCGCTCGCCCAGGCTCCGCTGGAAGATGCTGTTCAGAACATCGTCAACTGGGGTCGGTATGCCGAGCTGTTCCGCTACGACTCCGAAGAGCACCTTCTGACGGCGATCCGGCATCCTCCGGCGAAGACCGGAGGCGGGACCCGGCCTCCGCCGCCGACCTCACCGTCCGAGCCCAAGGCACGGAGCGTTCCCCAGCGGAGCGGCCGCTCAGCGGCCGAGTCCGAGACCCGAACGGTCCCGCTCGCTTCCCTCGCCGCGTAGTCTCGACCGGCGCCAACACGTGGCGTCGGAGTTCGTTCGCTCTTTTAGGCCCGCGTCGTGTTCTTTCGACTGAGGGAGCACGCGTGCCGGCGCTCACGGTCGCCGGGATCCCGTCCAGCCTCCGAAAGAACGCCTACAGCACCGGATTGCTCGGGGCGGCCGTGGAAGTGGCACCGGCGGACCTGAAGATCACGACCGTCGACACTTCCCAGTTTCCTCTCTTTATCCAGGATAACGAAGCCCGCCCTCCGGCCGACGTGCGGGCGTTCAATGAGCAGGTACGGACGGCGGACGCCGTACTGTTCGCTCTCAACGAGCACGAATATTCCATCTCGGCGGCCCTCAAGAACGCGATCGACTGGGGCGCCCGACCGTATCTCGAGAACGTATGGACAGGAATACCGGCCGGTCTCCTGAGCTCCTCGATTAGTCGTATCGGCGGACTTCGGGCCAAGTACCAACTTCGCCAGATGTTCGACTGGCTGAACGTCTTCCCCATCAACCAGCCCGAAGTCAGCATCCCCTTCGCCCCCAGGGGTTCGACTAGGCCGGCAAGTTGGTGGACGAAGAGAGCCGGAAATTGATCTCGGTCCACCTAGCCGAGCTCGCACGCTACACTCGCCAGTTGCAAGCCAAGGTCTAGCGATCGGGTTCGACCGCGCGGCTCGGTCCGCTCCCCAGAAGCCCTTAAAGTGGTTCGGCTCTCCCCCGCGCCGAGGGCACGTAGATCAGCGGAAGATCGCTGCTTTCGCAAAGCAGAGGTCGGGGGTTCAAATCCCCCCGTGTCCACCATTCATTCCGCGTGGGCGGAGGTAAGTAACGCTGGGAGAACGACCGACTGGGTCACTCAGTGGATCCCAATCGGAACGCGGTCCGTCGGTCGTCGACGGGTCCAACCGGAGCTCGGTCGCTACTCCGCCGGACTCAGGTGGCTGGGCCTTCGGGGTTGGTAGGTTCGCGTCGGCGGCCGCGGACCAAGGGCTTCGGTTCAACCCCGAACGCCGTTCGGTCCTTCGAAGGGGCGACCGCAGTCCAGGGGCTCGGCGGTACAACGGAAACCGCTTCCTGCGCACGGCGTTCTATGTTGCGCGCCGTCGACTGCCCCAGCGGCGTGAGGCGGTAGACCCTCATGTGCCGGTCCGCGTCGGCGACAAACCGACGTTCGACCACGACCACCCCGCTCGCTAGGAGACTTTGAAGCACTTTGACGAGGGAACTCTGGCGGGCGGAGAGTGCCGCCACCATCCCCTGCTGGGTCGCGTGCAACCGGCCCGCGTCGTTCGGGCCGAGGTGCTCCGCGTGCGAAAGATGGAGGATCACCCGCGCGGCGAGACCGATTCCTCGGCCGGGGTCACCGAATGGTGGCGGCTCCATTTTACTCGAACCTGGGGGCCCGACCTGGAAGGACCGCGACTCTATAGTCCGCGTCCTCGCCCGGCGCGGCGCTTCCCAGGGGCCGAGCGCGCAGGGTCGGGGGGCCCTCCGGGTCGGCACCGACCCGCGGCCTCACGCCGGCCCCACGAGGTCCCTCCGGAGCGAGGGCATTCGATCAAGATCCGCCAGGGGGGGGACGGCTCCCCTCACGGTCGTCTCGATTGAACTCCTCGATCCATCTTCGACCCTCCGACCGGCGCTCGCTGAATCGATACCGGCTGTACCCCAAGGCGGCTCCGATCGCGGCGACGAGCACCGTGACGCTGAGGACCCCGAAGGTCAACCACGGGAAGGCGGCCCCAGTGAGCCCTCCTGGGTTTGCGCTGGAGAAAGTGACGAGCGGTGTAGCCGTTGTCCCACCGTGGATGGACAACGTCCCGGCCGACAATTCACCGAGATAGCCCTCCGGGCCACTGGCGGACAGTGCGTATGTCCCATTCGGGAGGCGGAGGATGATCACGGACGCGCTGGACGTTCCGACCGTCTGGGCCCGTGTCGACGTATCGGCGGCGGTGACGGCCCAGCTCACCCCCTCGGGCAGTCCCGTCTCTCGGATCGTCACGGGATAGGTGGCGTTCGAAAAGAGAACGGAAACCGTCACCGGGGTCCCACGCACCACAACCGGGGTCGAGTAGTTGGCCACTAGCCCGGTGACAGACGGGACGAGCAGATCGTAAGTGCCGTTGGTCTCGATGAAGGCGATGGTGTCAGTCGTGGAGGACTCGGTGGTCCCCCCCAAATCGGCGCTCCAACCGGTCTCGTTCGCAAGGCCCCCCTCAACCACCGATACCAAGAACTCGGCCGCCGGCGGCGGGGGAGTTGCGGTAAAAGAGACATGCACGTTGGCAGGCCCCTCGGCGACGACGACGGTCCCGTTTGTCGGACTCACGCTGTAACCCTCTACCGAAGCCATGGTGAACGAGTAGCTCCCATTCGGTTCGGTGTATCCGATCGCGGAGGTAGAGGTGCTTTGAGGAGTGCCGTTCAACGTCGCACTCCAAATGGTGCCGACGGCCAGGCCGGTTTCTTCCAAGGTCACGGGATAATCTGTCGGGGGCAATGTCCGGTTCGTCGCGGTGAAAGCGACGCTGACCGACACTCCGGAGCCGTTCACGGTCAACGACCCCGTCGTGCGCGAGACGTTGTACCCCGCGACGGGGGCGACCCCGTACGAGTACGTCCCGTTGGGGATCCCGGAGTACGTAAGAGATCCTATCCCCGAGGTTGGAGCGCCGTCCAGGGACACGGACCAGGAGGTTCCCGAGGCGAGTCCCGTGGGGACGAACGAGACCCCGTAGCTGTTCCCGGGACCCGGCGCGATGATCGAGAGTGTTCCGCCCCCGGAGTTCGATACGTACGCGAAGCCGTTCCCAGCGTCACGGGCGATTTCGGTGGGTTCGATTCCGACCGCGAGCGTCGACACGACAGTGTCGGTGCCATCCGAGATGACACTCACGTTATCGGATCCAGAGTTGGCGACCAAAATCTGCCCGGAGACGTTCACGTAGGTCGCCCCGACGGGGGCACTCCCCACGGATACGTTCGTCACGACCGAATCGGTTGTGTCGGAGATCACGGCCGCGTCTGAGCAGAGCTGGTGGAGGGCCACCCCGAAATCCTGCTCGTAGGTCGCGAAGATCTCCCCCTTCGCGACGTCGTACGCCAACCCCTGAAAACTGCCCAGTCCTCCGCACGGGCCGGGGCCGGGGTAGATACTGGCAACCGAACTATTGTTGGCGGTCGACACTACGCTGATGTTGTACCCGAAGAGGTCCGAGACGAAGACCTCGCGCGTCCCACTGTCGTAGACGATCGGCCCCGGGTAATACCCGACCGGGATCGTAGCGACGACGTGGTCGGTCGCGTCCGAGATCACGGAAAGATTGTCCGTCTGGTAGTTGGACACGAATACCTCACCTAGGGCACTGTCGTACGCCAAGCCATCCGGTCCCACTCCGACCGGGATCGTGGCGACCACGGAGTTGGAGACGTCCGAGATGACAGAGACATTGTTCGACCAGGTGTCGGCCACGAAGATCTCGCTCTTGGCGCTGTCGTAGACTGCCGTGTACGGGACCGCCCCCACCGGGACGGTGGCGACGATTCGGTCGGTAGTGTCGGAGATCACGCTCACGGCGTTCGCATTCGCTTCCGGGACGTACAACTCACCGGTGCCGGTATCGTCCACCACTTGGCCCGGGTCGAGGCTGAGCCGCACGCTCGAAGTGAGCGTGTGGGTAGTGCCGGAGACCAGGCTCACGTTCGACGAGCCGGAATCAGTGACTACAATGTCCCCGGTCCCGTTGTCGAACGTTACCCCCCAGGGTTCGCTATCCGGTCCGGTCCCGATAGCTCCCGCCGTACTTCCGTTTGCGTCGAACACCGCGGTTACGTTGTCCGAGTCCGCGTTCGACACAAACACCTCATTCGATGTGGGCGCGTACGCGACCCCGACCGGATAGTCTCCCACGGGCACGGGATTCGCCGCGACCCAGGTCGCGGCGGAGAAGGCACTCAGGGCATCGGAGCCGGAGCACGCCACGTACACCTCGTTCGTTCCGGGATCATAGACGACGCCCATCGGAGCAAGTCCCACGCCCACGGTTGCAACGACCGTATTGCTGCTGTCAGAGATTACGCTCACATTATCCGAAACCCAATCGGTGACGAAAACTAGGCCCGCGGCAGGGTCATACGCGACACCCCAAGGGTGTTCCCCCACGGAGATGTTCGTCACGATGCGATTCGTGGCATCCGATACCACCGTCACATTGTTCGAGTGCGAGTCGGCGATGAAGATTTCCCCCTTACCCGAATCGTACGCGACGCCGATAGGGTCGAACCCCACGGGGATAGTCGCGACGACCGAATTGTTCGTGTCGGAGATCACAGTAAGGGCCGATCCGTTGAACGTTAGGTTGGATTGATTGATGACGCCCTCCCCCTGGTCGGCCACGAATATCTCTCCTTTTCCGCTATCGTAGGCGATCCCATTCGGGGCCAGGCCCACGGGGACGGTCGTCATGGGGTAGGGCGACCCATTCGCGATCACGCTCACAGAGTTGGATACGAGATTGGTTACGTAGAGACTTCCGGTTCCGCTATCGTACGTCGCGGCGAACGGATCGACTCCGCTCTGGGCGATGAAATTGCCGGACACGAGGGAGTTGTTCAGTAGCACGAGCGTCTTGGCCACGTACGGAACCCCCGTGCCGGTTCCCTGGGGGGAATGCACCGCTCGGGGTCCGGGGACGGAGACCCGGGCCTCACTCGGCCGCACTATCGATGGATGCGCGGGCCCGCCGATTCCAATTGCAGAAACGCTCCCCGCCACCAGCAATGCGGTGATTCCGAGGACAAGCGCGACCGACTTCAAGCGGCGTACTTCGCGCCAAGACCCATGGACCGCGGTGGATCGGTGCATCGGCCGACTCAGACCGAAGGAGGGTTATGAACTCCGCAAAGAATATTTCCAAATTATTTCCCATCTCGCTCGCCTCCCGAGACTTCGGCCGTTCGACGGCGGACTGATAGTGTCCCGACGTTGTACCCCCTCGGGCGACCCTGTGACAAGACCCGATCGCCCGGCGGGTGATGGAGTTCGACCGGGACATCCGGGCAATCGCGAAGGAACCGATATCACCGAAGATGTCGTCTCGGTAGAAATGGGCAATCGGGCCAGAAAGTAAGTCGACGCAGCCAAAGCGAAAGCGGCCAATCGCGCGTTTGGTAACTCGGGCCTGTTCCTCGAATTTCTCGTACTTCGGATGCAGCGTCGGCCCTCGACGCGGACGCGCCTGTCTCCGCAACCATCGCAATTCGCTTGGCCATCGAGTCCGCGATTTACAACTTCCTAACACGAGTTCCTATGTCCGCAAGAGGCTCCCATATCCACCGATCTAAGGCGAAGGGGAAGAGTTTCGAGCAACTGATCGACACCATAGAGACCGGTGGCAGCCTCACTCACGAGCTTATCCTCGCCGTAAAGCGGATTCGTATGCATGGAAATCACGCGGCACATCTCGCCGAGAAAGTTGATGAACTGACCTTCCGGCGAATGACGGTCGCTATGCGGCAGGCCGGGAAAGGTCAGAAAACCGCGGGGCGACCCTACTGGCTCATTCCGTCTCCGAAGCAGGCCGTTGGAGACCTTCGCTGGGCGAGCGTGATCCTCCTCCGTCTCGCCGAGAAGAAGGCGGCCGAGGCGGCTCCATTCAACCAAGCCGCGTGACGAATCTGGTACGAGGTTAGTTTCGGACGTCTCCTCCGAGGTGAACGTGTTGAATTCGAACCCCCAGGGGTATCAGTCCCCCCGTGTCCATAATTCCTCTCGCCGTTCAAGGTCGCCTGAAACGTGCGGCGATCAGATGGCTAGGTCGCTTACCTCGTTCCGGACAGACGAGCGGGCCGGGGCCGGTCCCTAGGTCGAGTATCCGAAACGACAGGCGGCTACTAGTGCCGACCAGCCCGGGATTGCCTCCGTTCACGAATCGGGTCGACAGAATTCTGGAACGTCGAATCCCACGTCGCCTCCATGTTATCGAAGCCGGTCGTCACCCGGTCACCTCACGAGGCAGGAGCATTAGTCCCAGAGGTCTTCCCCCCGACAATCTCGACTTGTCGCCGTCGGGGTCATCCATAGACCGACTCTCGATTACCTACCTTGAGGACCAGTATCTGAAGTTCCTTCTCGCGAATTCTTAGGATGACCCGGTAATCGCCGACTCGAAGTCGGTAGTACGGCTCGCCTGCGAGTCGACGGACATTTCGAAAGGGTTCTTGGCAGAGTTCCCCGACTTTTTCGAAAATCCGCCGGGCGACCTGTCGGTCTAGTTTTTGGAGTTGCCTGGCTGCGGACTCCGACCAAATGATCTCGAACGGCATCAGAAGCCCAGCCGGGCGCCGAGCTCGCGATGCTTCAAGGATGAACCTCGTTCAATCTCTGCCTCGGCCTTGACGAGTTCCTTCCGAGTCTTCGAGTCAAGTTCTCGCAGATCCTCGAGAACTCGCTCTAGCACTTCCTGGTAGGTCTCCCTGGGGTGAATCTTCATCGCCGTCAGCTCTTCCTTCAAAGCCGAAGTGAGTTGGATGGTGGTAGTGGCCATGACCCAGCTATTGCGCCATAGCCATTTATAGACAACTATGGGATTGAACGTTGAGCCTGCCAAGACCCCGGTCAACGCGCGGAGGGCGGTCTAAACCCCGATGGGTTCAGACAACCCCGTGTCCAGCTCCCCCCGTCGAAGGACTCGGGCTAATGGCCGGTTGTCGAGCCGGCCTAGTGCCGGCGCACTGGCAGGTCGGCCCGGATGTGAGCAGGAGGTTGAAACCCCATTTCTGGGGCTGGAGGGTGGGGCTTTAGGTCACGGTGGATTCCTCCGAATCCCGAGTGCTAATCGTGCCGGAGAACAAGGGGGCCCTCGGGCCACTCCTCGGCTTCGCCGGCGGTTTCGTCATCCTGGTCTATGGATTGTACGAACTCTCCATTGGTGACTCACTCCAATCCTTGTTGAACGTTACCGGATTTCCGGTGAACAGCTCCGTTAGCGGCCTGATCGACGCCGGATGGCTCGGAGTGATCCTCGGCATCCTGATCCTGTTGGCTGCCATCGCCACGGCGATCGTTCCCTTCTACCATTCGAGCCTCGGAGCGCTCATGATCCTACTCTCGTTGCTGAGCCTTCTGTGCGTACTCAGCCTGGGGAGTCTCGGCGCGGGCGATTCGGTCGGGTTCCTCTTGGTGGTGCTCGGGGGGACTTTCTCGGTTGTGGTCGGGCCGGAAATGGCCTCGCTCGAGGGCGCTCCCCTCCCGATCGATCCCTCTCAGTCTTGGGTTCCTGCGGCTCAATCCGCCCCTACCCCTCCGGAACCGCCCATGGGGGCGGGATCACCGGGCGCCCCGGGCCGGACCTCCCGCGGGTGTCTGAAATGCGGCAAGGTGGTTCCGGTAGCGTTCACGTCGTGTCCGAGCTGCGGGTACACGTTCTAGTCCACCTCCAGCCTCATTCAATTCGAACCGTTAATCTCAGGGCGGGGTGTAGGCCGACCATGGATTTCCGAATTGAATGCGAACGTTGTCACGCGGGCCTGACCGAAGTCGGGCCCGCGTATTTCTGCGCCCACGAGTGCACGTACTGCGCCACCTGCGCTCGTCACGTCGGGTTTGTGTGCCCGAATTGTTCGGGGGAGTTGGTCCGCCGCCCCCGACGGGGTCCGTCCACCCCGGCGGCTCCACCTGCGGTCAGCGTCTCCGACGCAACGATGGCCGTGCGTCGCGCCACTGTGGACGACCTCGACTCCGTGGCGCCCTTGTTCAACGCGTATCGCATCTTTTATGCCCAGGAGTCCGACCTCGGTGCGGCCCGACTATTCCTCCAAGGGCGTCTGTCGCAGGGCCAGTCGGAAGTTTGGGTGGCCGAAGATCCGGATCGTGCGCTGGGTTTCGTCCAAATGTATCCGACGTTCTCTTCCGTATCGCTCGGCCCAGTCCTTGTCCTCAACGACCTCTTCGTCCTTCCGGACGCTCGCCTTCGGGGTGTGGGAGCCCGCTTGCTCGAGGCAGCGCGGGCCCGCGGCCTGGCGGTCGGTGCCCATTACCTGGAGCTCTCAACCGCTGTCGATAATCCGGCGCAGCGCCTGTACGAGGCCTGCGGTTGGAAACTCGACCGCGAGTTCCTCCATTATGAACTCCTCTTTGCCACCCCGCCCGGGCGTGCGTAGTCGACCTCCAGAGCCCATTTAGACCCCCACCCGTCTTGCCCGGCGGAGCCTCGTCATGAAATTGGAACAAGTGGGATTGCGGGTCCGGAACATGGAACGCTCGCTCGACTTCTACACGAAGGCCTTGGGACTGAAGGTGCGGGCGCGTGGCGATACTCGCTCTTGGGGTGGCGGTCTCTGGGTCCAACTGGAGGATCCGCGATCCCATCGGAATCTCGAGCTGAATTGGTACCCCCGCGGCTCGCTCTTCGGCACTCCGTACGTGGTGGGGGGCGGAGTGGACCACGTGGACTTTACAATCGGCGTTGCTCCCGTGTCCAGGCTCGAACGCACCTACCGGCGACTCCTGCGAATGGGGGCCCGACCCACGAAGTACTTGCCGTCCGTGACCGGCGGTTGGATGGCCAGCGTTCTCGACCCTGATGGGATCTGGATCACCATCGGTCGGCAACCGACCGTCGCTGAGCGGGCCGCCGTTCCCTCGGAACATGCTCCGAGCCCACGTAAGGCCCGTGCCCGTTCGTAGACGAATCACCCGCGACCCCGTCTGAAGATGACACGCGGAACGGAGGACCGGATGGCCCCCGTCCCGACCGTCACGGTGCGGCTGGCAGGGACCCGTCGTCAGGTCGAGGTCGCTCGGGCGTTGTTCCTAGAATACCGCGCGTGGCTCGTCGAACATCGTGAGGTCACGGCGTTCGCCGACTCGGTTCTCGCTCGTGGGCTTCTGCGGATGGACCAGGAAATCGCGGACCTCCCGGGTAAATATTCTCCGCCGCGGGGGGCGCTCTTCGTGGCTTTCGCCGACCAGGAGCCTATCGGCTGCGCGGCCCTCCGGCCATGGGACGAATATACGGCGGAGTTGAAGCGGCTGTTTGTTCGAACTAGTGCACGGACGAGAGGGGTGGGTCGGAGACTAACTGCGAGGGCTCTGGAAAAGGCCCATCAGTTGGGCGTCCGTCGAGTCATTTTGGACACGCTTCCCGGGATGACCGGCGCGATTTCGCTGTACCGAACAATGGGTTTCCAGGCCATCCCGGCGTATTGGCCCAACCCGGTGGCGAGCGCGCTCTACTTCGAATACCGGTTTGACGATGCGATCTACGTCGGCGGGAACCCGCCGTTGCGCTGAGAGCACGATCCAGGGGGTCGGTCGACGAACCTCTGCATTCCGAAGACATCGGCATAAAAAACCACCTGTCCCCTGCGCACTGGAGGGAGTTCAACTACCCGAAAGGCCTCTCCCATCCGGATCTTCCGTGACGCTCGAACTGGTCGGTCAATCCGTAGCGGAGGACTTGGGCATCGACCCCAACGTGCTCCTCTTCCTCCTCCTGCTGGTGATCCTCGTCGTCCTCTTGCTCCTCCTTCGAGGGTTCTACCTGATTCACGAAAGCCAGGTCGGAATCGCCACACGGACCGTCTTCGGCCAGCGGATGCCCCCGGGCCAGGTCATTGCTCGACACGGTCAGATCGGAGTCCAAGCCGCCACGTTGGTCCCCGGCCTGTACTTCCGAATGCCGTTCATTTGGTCGGTGGCAAAGGTCGGCACCATCGAAGTGGGGCCGGACAACATCGCCACCATCGAGTCCATCGATGGCCGACCCCTCCCCGCGGGTCGCCGCCTCGGCGATGAGGTCGACTGCAACCAGTTCCAGGATGGAGAGAAGTTTCTCGACAGCGGGGGGTTCAAGGGGCCCCAGGTCGGGTTCCTCCGCCCGGGTCGGTACCGGATCAATACGCGGCTGTTCGCGACGTCGATCCAACCGGCCATACGGATTCCGGCGGGCAAGGTAGGCCTCGTCACCGCGCAGGACGGTCGACCTCTTCCCTCGAAGTTGCTCGTGGCGCCCCAGCCGCAGCGGGAGGCGACCCCTCAGTTCCCGCGGGCCCGCGACCACACGTACTTCCAGAACGGACAGGCCTTCCTCGACAGCGGGGGGTACCGGGGGCCGCAGGCGGACACCATCCAACCGGGAACGTACTACGTGAACCCGATGCTGTTCGAAGTGGGCGTCATCGACACGTTCGAGGTCCCTCCCGGGTTCGTCGCGGTCCTCCGTTCGAACATCGGCGAGGAGCTCGACCGACCCGAGAGCAAGCCGGTCCCGGTCTCGACCGACCCGGATTTCGACCAGCTGCTGACGGCAGAGGTCGAGAGTTTGCTCACGACCACCCGAGACCGCCGGGGGATCTGGCGGAATCCCCTCGCCCCCGGGCGCTACAACCTCAACTCGAAGGCGTTCACCGCGTACTTGGTTCCGACCAGCGCGATCATGGTGGACTGGGCCAGCTCCGAGCGACCGAGCGCACCCAGCATGTCCCGGCCGTCCGCCACCCCGGCCAAGGACCGTTCCGACTACCCGTACCTCACGGAGGATTCCGCACAAGGCGCCGAGTTCTTCAAATTCAACCAGCTGAAGGTCACCTCGAAGGACGGATTCCAGCTCGAGGTCGACGTTCGGATGGTGATCCGAATCTTGCCGGACAACGCCGCATTCGTCATCGCCCGGTTTGGGTCTGTATTCAACCTCATTCAGCAGATCGTCCACCCGCTCATCGACGCCGAGTTCCGGAATAACGCGGGTCAGAAGCAGGCACTCGAATTCGTGCGCAGCCGCTCGCAGCTCCAGGAGGAAGCGGTCGACAAGGCCCGACAGGTGTTCCGGAAGTACATGGTGGAGGCCCAAAACCTCCTAATCTCCTACATCCAGGTGGACGAGGCCCTCCTGGCGACGCAGACGAAGAAGGAGATCGCGGTCCAGGAGCAGGCTCAGTACACCGAACAGGCGACGGCGGAAGAGCGACGGATCGCTCTCCAGGCGATGACCGCGCGCGCGAACCTGCAGCCCCAGGTCGTCCAGGCCGACCTCCAGATCGTGATCAACGAGAACAACGCGAAGGCCGCTGTCAAGCGGGCTGAAGGGATCCGCGACTCCACCCGTATCGAAGCAGACGGAAATGCGGCGGCCATCCGCCGAGTGGGAGAAGCTCAGGGAGACGCCTACCACGCCCAGGCCGACGTGATCGGAGCCGACAAGGTCGCGCTCATCAAGACGGTCGACCTCCTCCAGGCCGGAAAGGTCCGGATCACCCCCGACACCCTCGTGGTCGGTGGCTCGGGCGGCGAGGCGACCAACACGATGTTCTCGGCCTACCTGGCGACCCTCCTTTCCCAGAAGAATCCGGGCGGCGCCGCGAAGCCGTACAGCCCCTCTACCGAGAAGGACTACGTCTCTCCGCTCACGACCGCGCCGGTCCAGGACCCGAGCATCCCGTTGCCCACGGGGCCGACGGATTCGAGCGCCCCCGCCGCTCGAACCAAGGACCCGAAGCCCCGTCGGCCATCGGATCTGGATAGCGACTAGCGAGAACCCACCGCGAGTTCCCGGGCCGCAACGGGTTATCCCCACCGACCCTATCTTCTCCTCCCGTGAGCGGCGACGACCGGTCCGTGCTCCGGCCGGCTCCGATCTGGTTCGTCGGCGCGTGCGCGGCCGCTGCAGCCCTGATCGGCTCGTTCTTTTCGGTGGTGCTCGCCCTTTCGCTCAACCCCTCCCTCGTGGTCGGCAACATGGGCTTTGGCCCGCCGCGTGGACTCAATGTCGAATTCGTGGCACTCCTCTTTGGGCTCCCCCTCTCGGGACTCATGGGGGCCGTCGCGGCGTACGGAGCGGTTCTCACGGATCGTCCCACGGCCTTCGGACTCCTCGCCATCGGTGCAGGGACGCTCGTCGGAGCCCTGGTAGGAGGGGAAACGCCGGCGATCGCGGATTGGTGGGTGAACCTGGTCATGTCCACGGGAGGGTGGGGTTGGGCCGAGATCACGGCTCTTCTCACATTTACAGTCGTGGCGACGGTCGCGTTGTCCGGTCGGGTAGCGTTGGAATTGGTCCCAACGACTCGGCGCGGGCGACTCGCGTTTCTGCTGGGGCTCGGCGTACTGGTCGGCGTCGTGGCCGGGATGTTCATTGGCGGCCAGGTCGGATTTTTCAGCTCGTTTCAGACCCCCTGCCCTCCGGCCTACTACGGGGCCGGCACTGGACCGCTGGGTCCGTGCATCGGGTCCGGACCCGGCCCGGGTCTCTCCGGTGGGATGTTGTTAGGGATCTGGCTGGGGGCTGCGGTCGGGGCCGCCAGCGGGGCCCTCCTTTGGGCGATCCCGCCACTCGCAGCCGTTCGGTCCAGGACCTCGATCCCTATGGAGGACGATCGTGCCCCGGTCCCCTGACAGTTCCGAGGTGTGGGAACGGCCTTCTCGTACGGAAGGCGTCGAGGAACGAGGCGACGGGCTCAGTTCGACATGGACGCCGGCGCGTTGGCGGGGCCGGTCCGGGGCGGGGTCGACTTTGGGCGCGAAGGGCGGGCGGCCGGTGCGGGTTTCGGTTTGAGCGTCGGTCGACTGGGATTCGTGTTCGAGTTTCCGCGGTCCCGCTCCAACAGACCTGCGCCTTCTAGCTCCGTCTTGACCTTCTGAACGGCGCGTTCGAGGTCCGCGGGACGACGGGCGCCCGTGCAGACGAGTTTCCCACTTCCGAAGAGGAGAATGACGACGCGCGGTTCGTCCAAGCGATACACGAGCCCGGGGAACTGCTCGGGCTCGTACTCGACCCGATCCAAACCCAACGTGACCGCGATCGAGTTCAAGTTGATCTCGCTTCCGAGGTCGGAGGTCGCGACGATGTTCTGCACCTCGATCTTCGGATGCAGGGTGACCTTTTGGCCCCCCTGTTTGATCAGGGCGGCGACGGAACGGATGGATTCTTCCACCTCCCGCATGCTCTTCCCTCCCGTGCAGACGACCTTGCCCGAACGGAACAGGAGAATGGCGGTCTTGGGCTGCTTCAATCGGTAGATGAGTCCCGGGAACTGCTCCGGTTCGTACTCTGCGCCGTCCAGGGCGAGCGAGATGGACTGGAGGTCGAGTTCACTGGCGAGGGAGGTTGAGGCGACCACGTTCTCAATTCGGACTCTCGTGTTCGTCATGGCCGTATAAATAGTATTTAAGCGAGTATTTAACTTTCCGGGGAGGCCCTCCGGAGCCCGGATTTCGACCCGATTCGCCGCACCGCGGCTGTTCCCACGGGAGAGTTCCGACCTCGGGTTGGACGGACGGGTTAGGTTAACCTTCCTCTACGGGCGCGCGCGACGCATCACTCCGAGAGGGCCTGGTTGGTCTCCCGGAGGCGGCGGGAAAGCTCCTCGAGGATCCCGCGCAGGACCGTCGGCTCGGTCTCTGCGAATCCCCAGAACTCCCATTTTGAAATGACGGCGAGTTTCGAAGGGGTGAGCGCGACCACGTCCGCGGACCGCGGCTGGTCATCGAAGAGGGTCATCTCGCCGAAGAACTGACCCACCCCGAGTTTGGCGAGGCCGCGCGAGCCTCGGCGCACTTCGGCCGAGCCGTCGAGGATCAGGAACAGTCCGAGGCCCCCCGCGCCCCGCTTGACGATCGTCTCCCCTTCTGCGTAGGCGACGATCTTTACCCATTTTGCCAGCTTCTTGAGTTGTCCTTGGGAAAGGCGGCTGAGGATCGAAACCTTCTCGAGTCGCTCGACGATCTGACTCGCAGGGAATTCTATCGACCGCGCCACGACAACGGGGACATTTCACCGGGATTAATACATATCTCGGTTCGTTGCTGAAGAATGGGGTACGGCGATGCCCGCATGCCCTGGAAGGGTCAGTCCGGGGGGCGATGGGACGGGACGGGGAAACTCGGAGACGCCGACTCCAGGAGGTTCCCTTCCAGGAGTTCGTCCAGATGGTCGATGATCTGAACTTCCGGATCGTCGTGCAGCCCATAATCGGTCTCGGGGTAGAGGCCCTCCGGGTAGTGGGACCAAAGTCCCCGGTAGAGGACGGCCCCGTACCCCGCCTCCTGGGCTCCTTCGACGTCGAGCTCCCAACGGTCTCCCACGTGCAGGATCTCGTGGGGCGGTAGGCCCAATCTGCGAGCGGCGTCCCGGAATATCTCCGGGGCCGGTTTCGCACGACCGACCTCGCAGGACGTTACGATGTGGAGGAAAGGCGCGGTGGTCCGAGGGTCGAGGAACTGTTTCCAGCTCGCCTCCCGTCGGGCCGTATTGGTGATGGCGATGATCGGGACGTTTCGGACGCTCAACGCTCGGGCCAGCGCGTTCAGTTCTGAGTTCACTTGCGGGGGATGTTCGTCCAGCCCGGCGGAAGACAGAGCGACCCCGGCACCAGCCACCGGTACGGCGAGGCGTGCGTCGAGGTGTTCGGCGTAGGCTGTCACCAGTGTTTCCGGATCGATCGTATTGAGCTCGCGGTCGCGCCTCCGAAATTCGGAGTGAACGGCCTCCATCGCCTCTTCGATGCGCTCCGCAGGGAAGTCCTCCCAGGCACTCGTCTTGAGGACCTGCCCGAGGACCCGAATCCGATCCTCTTTCCAGAGGTTGTCGCTTCCCGACTTGTAGTAGAGTGTCGTGAACCAGAAGTCCAGGGAGAGCGCTCGAAACGGGCGTTGGGGCGCCACGACTCCCTATCGATTTTCTCACGTATAACCGCCCCGACCGGGGAGTTGGGACGAACCCAGGTCCGCACGGCAATCGGAAACCGTCCCTCTCGAATGAAACCCGGGACCCGGCCCTCAGCTTGAAGGCGCTCGGCTCGGATACAGCCGGTGGGATTCCTTCGAGTCGCGCCCCCCTTCGACCCAAGAATTTCTCGAACCCCGGACAGGCCCAGCGCCCCGAACGGAGCAGACAGATGAGCTCGCGACGGATAGCCAATCCGTGGACCATCCCGCCATCTCAGTGGGGACCCCGAAGGAGTATGCGTACTGGCTGAACCATCTCGGGAAGGTCTGGGCCCAGTTGGGACTCCCATCGGACAACCTGCAGCAGATCGACGCACGATACAACTACGAAGTCAACCGAGTTACCCTGTACCACCTGAGGGATCCTTCAGACGATCTGTCGGTGGCCGAGACGATCTCGCACGAGTACCTGCACGCCCTGCTCGACCAGGAAGGCGAGGGCCCGGCCGCCCGCCAACTCGACCTCGTCGCGAAGGCGGCCCGGAGTTCGGAGCGGATCGGAGGAATCTGACCCGCCGGAAGTTCGATTCACTCCTCGAGTTGGATCGACTTCCAGCCGGGACGTCAACTCATTCAAACTCTCAGCTGACGGGAAATGCCCCCAGGTACGACCCGCTTGGCCGACCGGGGGCGGGAAAGGGTTTCCGGGATGGAAGGAGGCCCCGTCGGGGCCCGGTCTACTTCGACCCGGTCGCGGCGTCGGCCCCGCTCGGCAGGGCTTCGGTCGCGGTCCCGGTCAGCGGCGCCGCGTTGGGCTGCGGGGGGCGAAGCATCCGGTTCATCGACGAGGGGTTGCCGTACGAGCGGAACAGCGAGACCTTCCCGTTCTCGTTGACGACCACGCGGGTCAGTTGCTCTTGGTTGAGCTTCTTGTTCGTCGGGGAGACCGACTTGCCGTCCTTGGTTGTGTAGGGGCCGGTGTGGGTCCCGTGGACCGAGTTGACGACGACCGCTTCTTGTCCCGAAACGATAACGGAGCTCACGTCCATCGTCCAATCGGGGAAGGCCGTCAAGGCGCCGGTCACGTACGATCGGATGGCTTCCTTACCGACCAGGGGCGATTCGAGGGTTGGGACTTGGAACGACGCGTTCTCCGCGTAGAGTTCCACGATCTTATCGACGTTCCGGGTGTTCACTTCGGCGAAAATCTGGCGGGCGTTTTGTTCTGTTAGCTGGGTCATGTGTCTCTCCGAGCTTAAAACGGCCGCCGAAAGGGATAAGTAAGACTACCGCCGCGCGGCGGCCTAACTCGGCCCCCGGGTCGCCTAATTCTGCGCCTCCCGAATCAGGGTACTTTCTCCGGGTCCGACCTTCCGTTCCGTCCGATCCGAGGTTCGAGGTGACGTTCCCGTGGGTCACGGGCGGGGCGTCGGGCCTAAGAGTTCGCGAATCCCTTCGGAGGGCATGCCGGAGGAACAGCACCCCGAATGGAGGAAACTCACTCGTGCGGAAGAGCGAGTCATCGCTCACCAGGGTACCGAGGCACCGTTTTCCGGCGAATACGAGCACAATGCCCGCCCCGGAACCTACGTGTGCAAGCGTTGCGGGACTCCCCTGTACCGTTCCGACGATAAGTTCGATGCCCAGTGCGGCTGGCCGGCGTTCGACCAGGAGATTCCGGGCATGGTGCGACGGATTTCCGACCGGGACGGGATGCGCGTCGAGATCCGCTGCGCGAAGTGCGACGGGCATCTGGGCCATGTTTTCTCGGGCGAACGGTTCACGCCGAAGAACACCCGGCACTGCGTGAATTCGATCTCGCTCCTCTTCGTTCCCACGGTTCCAGCCTCCGGCCCTCCGTAGCCGACTGGACGCAAACGGTATACCCCCCTCCCCCCTGGGGGGGGTAGGGTCCATGACCGCTGACACTCGGGTATCGGTGGCGAGCCGGCTCGCCACGATCGAAGGCCACTTTCACGCCCTCCACCGCATGGCGGACGAAGGCCGCTCGTACCGTGAGATCGTTCAACAACTGGTCGCCGTTCGATCCTCGATCGACTCGGTGGTCCAGGTCATCGTGGATGACTTGACGGCCGATTGCGTCCAGTCCGTCCGCGGTAGCCCGTCGGCCAAGTCGACCGTGCTCGAGCTGCGGGATGTCGTGGCGAGCGCGCTCTAGCAGCCGCGGCCCACGCTTCGAAGGTTACCATGCCGGAGCTCGCTCACGGGGAGGATGAAGCGGAGATCCGCGTTCTTCGCGGGTTGAAGCTCGCGCTCGAAGTTTCGGCTATCGTACTCGTTCTGGAAGTGGCGGGAGCCCTCCTCTCCCGCAGCCTCGCCCTCACGGTCGATGCGGTCCACAATGTTCCCGACCTCCTCGCATTCGCCGTCTCTTGGACTGCGCTGCGCGCCTGCGAAAGCGGGGCCACGGGAAAGTACACGTTCGGCACCCATCGGTTCGAGGTGTTCGCGGGCCTGCTCAATGCGGTCCTGGTCCTCGGGACCGGGGCGCTCTTCGGATACGCCGCGTTGACCGAGCTGGTCGGGGGGTCCCGTTTCGCCGGCCCCGTCGATGCGGTCTATCTGCTCCTTATCGCGGTCCCCGTGCTCGTCCTCCGCGCCGTAAACCTCTCGGTCCTCGGTCGAATCCCGGGACGGACGCGGGACTTGAACCTGGCCAGCGTCGTACTCCACCTCGCGAGCGACGTTGCGATCATCGCGGCGATCCTCGTCGCCGGTCTCATCCTCGTGCTCCGACCACAGTACGGCTGGGTCGACGCCGGCGCGGCGCTCGTGATCGCCGCCATCCTCGTCTATGAATCCCTTCCGCTGTTCCGAGAGGCGTGGGAGGTGCTCACCGAGAGAACCCCCCGGAACCTCTCGACGGACCGCATCCGACTGTCGGCGCTGGAGGTTCCGGGGGTGGCGGCGGTCCACGACCTCCACGTGTGGGCGGTCTGCCCGACGCTCGTGTGCATGACCGCGCACGTCGAATTGCGCGAGATGCCGCTGAGCGAATCGACCCAGATCGTCTCGCAGCTGCGACTGCGAATGGAACGCGAGTTTGGGATCCTGCACTCCGTCTTCGAGGTCGAGCCGATCGCCGTTCCCTGACCCGATGAGCTCGGGTATCGACCGTAGCCTCCCGACCGGGGTGGAGACCTCATTTAACCGCTTGTCCAGCTCGACGTCGCTGCCATGGAACGGCGAACCGCCACTCCGACCACTCCTTCCCTAGGTCCCGCCTTGATAGTCAAAATTCGGCGTGCCACAGCGGCCGACAATCCGGCGATCGCCGCGATCTACAACGATGCCGTACGGACGGGCATCGCGACCTTCGACACGGAACCGCGCTCACCGGCCGGTCAGCGCCAATGGCTCGCCCGCCACGATCGTCGGCATCCAGTGCTGGTGGCGGTCGTGAAGGGGCGGGTGGTGGGGTGGGCTTCGCTCAGTCCATGGTCCGACCGAAAGGCGTACGACGGGACGGCCGAGGTTTCGTTCTATCTTCAGGCCGAACACCGGGGTCACGGGATCGGCCGAAAGCTCCTCACCGAACTCGTCGCGCGTTCGAAGCCGGCCGGGCTCCACGTGCTCCTCGCCCGGATCGCCCAACCCAACGTCGTCAGCGTCCACCTCCACGAGTCGCTGGGATTCGAACGGATCGGGGAGATGCGGGAGGTCGGACGCAAGTTCAATCAATGGATCGACGTCCACCTGTTCGAGCGGATGGTGCCGACCTCCGCCGGAGCAGCGGAGTCGGGAACCGGCTCCCGTCGGTCTACTGGTGAAGGATCTTGAAGGCGATACCCCAGTTTCCGCCCGTGATCCCGAGCGTCACCCACAGGATGCACATGGGTTCGAGCAGTCGGGAACCCTCGATCCCGCCCACATCCAACGGGTTCCAGCCGAACTGCGCGAGCCACTCGGCGACCTTCTTTTTCGAAGCCGGGTCGTTGCCGCAGTAGAACATGTCCGGGGGCCCTCCCGGGAAATTCGGTTTGAACATGTGGGCATAGCCCACGGTGTTGAACGCCTTGACCACATGGGCGTCCGGAAGGTTCTTCTGGACATGCTCTCCCGCCGAGTCGGACCAGCCGTACGCGAGCGTCGGGAATCCGGTGGGGGTCATGACGAGCGGGTTGCTGGTGTCGATCACGATCTTTCCCGAAAAGTGGTTCGGTCCCGCGAGCCGAATGGCGCTCTCGAGGTCGACCCCATGGACCGAGAGCACGACCACCTCGGCGTACGCCGCGGCTTCAGCGAAGGTTCCGGTCGAGGCTCGGAGCCCTGCTTTTGCCTTCCAAGCCGCTAGGCCCTCACTCTCGGGAGTACGGGAACCCAACTTCACGTCGTGACCCAGCGCGAGGAACCCCGTGCCGAGCGCCTTCGCCACGTCTCCCGATCCAAGGATGCCGACCTTCATGACCGCCTCGTCCGGTCGCAGCGGGGTGGGCGTACTTAACGGACCAGCGCGCGGTTACCTCGGGGCCAGCGCCAGCCTTTTACCGGCGCCCCATGGTCCGGGCGCCATGCCGAGAGTCTACGTTCAATCGAAGGAGAACTCGTCGAACCTCGTTTGGATGGACGGAAAGGTGGTTGCCGACCTGTGCCGCTGCGGCCAGTCCAAGACCAAGCCCATGTGCGACGGGACGCACCGTACGTGCGGATTCCGTGCGCCGGCGGCCCAGACTATCGTCTTGGAGTAGCGGTCCCCTCCCCCCGCGTCAGATCGCGGCGACGCGTGCGACCCATGCGCGCAGGCTGGGAAATCGCGAAGGGATCTTCTCCCCAACGGTCAGCCAAGGAGAGAGACCGCCGTAGATACCGAAATCGGCGAGGGACGGTGCGTCCAACATCCAGTCTCGCCCCCGGACCATCGCCTCGACGAACCCGAAGTACTCCATCAGGTCGCGAACGAACTCGGGGCGTCGGGCTTTCAGAACGCTCCAGGGCCCTCTTGCCCTCGACTGCATCTCCTCGAAGACCCACCGCTCGGGGTCGGTTCGGAGCACTTTCGGGACCTGGGTCACCACCGCCCTCCATACCCGTTCCTCGAGGACCTGGTGCCCCCAGTTCTCAAGGGTCTGCGCGAGACCCTCCTGACCGGGCGGAACGAGGGAGTGCTCGGGGCGCACCCGGTCGAGAAACGAGGGGATCTCCTGCCAGGTCACAGCTTTCCCGTTCCACATGAGGGTCGGAACGTAATCCTGGCCGGTTCGCTCAAGGAGGTCAGAACGGTCGTTGTACGGTGCGTAGATGATCTTGGGGCGGACCCCCTTGTACGCCAACATCCGTTCGACGGAGACGCAGTAGTGGCTCGGCGGCAGGAAGTAGAGTTCGACTCGATCGGCCATGATGGGCCGAACGGAGACCTCCCCTTGAACGTTACCGCGTCGCACCGGGACGGGGGCCCAACGGGTCGGTCTATCCCGGCACGATCGTGGCGGGAGCGCGGCGGGACCCAGCGTAGGCAAGGGCCGGGGCGAGGAGCGCGAGGACCGGGCTCAGGAGCAACAGATACTCAGCTCCCGGCACGGGGTAGATGAGCCCGACGAACGGACCCACGAGGGCCAGCAGGAGGATCGCATAGAGGGCGGCCGCCCCATACAGGGAGCCGCGTGAAAACCGGCGACCCGCCGAGGACATCCCGAGCACCAGGCCGACCCCTCCCAGCCATCCCAGCCAGAACCCGAGCAAACCCGTGTACGCTCCAAGGGGTTGGCCCGAGCGCAGGCACGACAACGCGTGGGAGGGCTGGCCGTGGATGCAGGTGAGCAGCGAGCTGGTCGAGCCGAGGATGACTACCACCGCCACCAGGAGCAGAAGGAATCCGAGCGACCCGATGAGGCACAGAATGGAGGCGACCGTGAATCGCCGGTCGACCCCTCGTAGGACCGCAAATCCGCGGCGGTACACGAAGAGCGAGAGCAGGAACAGGATCGCCCCGGCCAGGATGAGCAAGCTCACCTCCTGAACGAGCGCTGTGTTGAACTGGAAGAAGCCCCCCGGCGCGTAGAGGGCCAGCCAGAGCAGGCTGAGCGGCAGCACGAAGGTGATCACGGCGGCCGCCACTCCGAGACCGGCCCCCACTGCGATCCGGTGGGCCCCCTTCACGTCCTCGGGTCGTACGGTCACGGTCGGTGCCGCCATCTTGAGGTCTCCGTGGGCATCCCTGTTGATATACTTCCGCACCGCCGAGCACGCGGCCGGAAAATGCGCCGGAGTTAAGGGAACCCAGTCCGTCCCAGACCCCCGTGCAGTTCTTCGACCGCGCGTACGAAGGCACCCCCCCGTGGGAGATCGGTCGCCCTCAGGCGGAGTTCATGGCCCTCGAACAGGAGGGAGAGATCCGGGGGCGGGTGTTGGACGTCGGATGCGGGACCGGGGAGAACGCACTGTTCTATGCGGCCCGAGGGCACGAAACCTGGGCGATCGATTTTGCGCCGCTCGCGATCCAACGGGCGCGGGAAAAGGGTTCGGTCCGGGCGGCCAACGTTCGCTTCGAAGTCGCGTCGGCCCTCGAGCTCGGCGACCTCGGAGAGTCGTTCGACACGGTCACCGACTGCGGTATGTTCCACACCTTCTCGGACGAACACCGCCCGCGCTACTCCCGGAGCCTGGCCTCGGTACTGCGCCCCGGAGGGCGACTCTTCGTGCTGTGTTTCTCGGAACGGGAACCGACCGATTGGGGCGGGCCGCGCCGGGTCACGGAACCGGAACTCCGCGCCACGTTTGACGACGGTTGGAAGGTGCGCTGGATCCGGGCCGCCCAATTCGAGACCACGCAGCCGCAGGTCTCGGGGCACGCTTGGATGGCGTCGTTCGAACGTCGTGGGCCACCCCCCCCGCCTCCCCCCAGACCGTCTTCTCGGGGAAAGCCCGTGAACGGCCGTCGAACGGGGGAGTCAGGGTCATCCGTCCGACCAACCTCTCCACCACGCAATGACCGCACTCCCCGACACCGATCAAAACGTGCGAACTGAGCAGGTGACGATCGGCGGCGGGTGCTTCTGGTGCACCGAGGCCGTCTTTTCGGAGGTGCGGGGCGTCGTCAGTGTCTTCCCCGGCTATGCAGGAGGGGCGGTTCCGAACCCCTCGTACGAACAGGTCTGCGGCGGTCGCACCGGCCACGCCGAGGTCGTTCAGGTGACGTTCCGACCCGACGAGTTGAGCTACCATGACCTACTGACGATCTTCATGACCACCCACGACCCGACGACCCTCAATCGGCAGGGGAACGACGCGGGACCGCAGTACCGTTCGATCATCCTCTACCATTCACCGGAGCAGCGGGCGACCGCTGAGACGGTCCTCCGGGAGCTGGGGGCTCAGAAATTGTGGAAGGGCCGGATCGTCACGGAGCTCGTTCCTCTCGCCGTCTTCTATCCGGCGGAAGAGTACCACCAACGCTACTTCGAGCGGAACCCGTACGCCGGGTACTGTCGCATGATCATCGCACCGAAGGTCACGAAGTTCCGGAAGCAGTACACGGATCGACTGCGAACCCCCCCGACGCCCTCCCCCTCCCACTAGAGCATGACACCAGCAGCGCGAAGCGCGAGATAGACGGCAAAGGCGACCAACAACAGGGCCGACGCGAGAGAGACGAGGCGCGGCACGCGCGCGTCCCGACGGACCCCCTCGGAGAGCACGTACGGAAATACCACGACCCAGACCGCGATCGCCGCGAACAGACCCGCCAGCAGGAGAGCGCCCCCGACGTAGGCGAAGGCGAGTCCCGCAGTGACCCACCATAGGATCTGGAAGGGATTGGTGACCCCGACGACCAGCGCCTCGGAGAACACGCGTAACTCGGTGGTGGGTCGACGATCCTCGGACTGATGTTCGCGGAGTAGACGGAAGGCCATTCCGGCGAGCACGACCGCGCCGACCCCCTCGATCCACCGGACCCAGGGCCCGAGGTCGACGGAGACCCGGACGATGTAGACGATCGCACCGAGGACCGCGTCCGCCGACATGGCCCCGAGGCCGGTCGTGATTCCGGCCCGGAGCGAGCGCATTGTCCGACTGGCGATGAGCGCATTCATGGGTCCGGGGGGGACGGTGAGGCTGAAGCCGAGCCCGAGGCCGGCCAGCACGAAGTACAGTTCGTTCACACGGTTCCCCCGTTCGGACGGACCGAATCGTTGGCGAGCATGGGCCGCCGGGGCGCGGCGGCCCGCGCGACCGACCTCCTACGGGCGCACGACGTACTGGGTGTCGGTGTGCGCGTAGGCGGATTTGTCGGTCCAGGGATTCCCGAGGTAGACCTCGCGATAGGAGACAACACGCTGGATCTTCTTGTCCTTCTTCTGCCACCGCAACCAGTCGTTCAGCCCGTGATAGACCACCCCCGGCGATACCACGTCGGGGTCGAAGACCACGCTGGCCACGCGCGTCGCGGGCAACGTCTTCAGGCGGATCTCGCCCTCAGAGCGTGCACGGGCGTCGACGACGACGCCGGTTTCCCATCGCCGAGCACCGGGCTCACGGAAGATCCAGGGACCGGTCCGGTATCCCTTCGCCGTCGCCCACTTGGCGACCTTCTCAAAGTTGCGGCGGATGGTCGCGTCCTTCCAGGGGCCCTTCCAGGTGATGTACGCCAGCCGGTACTTGGGGGTCTTCTTGAACGCAAATTCTACGACCATGGGTATCCCTTCGTGGGCGCACACCCTCCGCGGGATTAAAGCCGGCTCCACCGGCCGCGGGGATGTTCGGCGCGCCTCGGGAGGGACCGACCGACCTCGGAGGCCACGCCTTAGTGGCGGGAGGTCGGTCGGCGGAATCGGTTGGGGACGGACTCGCCGTCGATCCGCCTCAGAGAGGCGGGAACCCGCCGCTGCCCGGCCCGGGCAGTGAGGGTTGCGGACCCACGGGGTTGGGACCCGGCGCTTCGGAGGGCGGGAAGCTCATCCGAGTTACTCCGAGAGGAGCTTCTCGAGTCGCTCGAACAGCTCGTCTCCCTTCTTCTCGTGCTGGTCCTGTTGGCGGCCGTCTTCCCAACGGGACTTGACGATCTGCGCGAGAACGTCGGCCACGTTGTCCATCCAGGGGCCCTCCTGGGCCTCGAACTTCTTCTTCAGCTTGTCCCGCAGCAGCTCGTTGTAGGCCCGGTAGGCCGTCCACATCCAAGGCCCCGCCGCGACTCCGGTCTCACAGTCTCCTTCGTGTTCGCTCATGGTGGTTGTTTCCTGAAGCCCGTGAGGGCCTCGCTGCTCTCACCGGCGGGCGGGAGATATTGACCGGGTCACGGCGGGTCCGGTCACGCCGCCGTCCTTCCGCGTCCGCGGCGCGGGCCACTTGATTACGGGGGGGTGACCGACGCTCTAAATCCCCTCGGCCGGTTCATCTTGTGTGAACCACCTGAATTCTGAGGCGGAGCCGGTCGGGCAGGGACGGCTGGACGACCGAGTGCTCGACGCCCTTCAACGCATGCACGGGCGCATGGCGTTCAGTGGTCTACGGCGGAGCCTGGGCGCGCACCCCGAATCGCTCGCCCGGTCCCTCCGTCGCCTCGAACGCGAGGGCCTCATCGAACGGGCGAGCACGGGGTACCGTGCGTTGAACGCTCCCCGAGCGATCGTCACGTCTCCCGAAGCCGAGCTTCGTTCCGTGGCCCAGATCGAAGTTCCACTGGGGCTTGAGCCCGAGGGAATCCTTGCGCGCCTGACCGGTCGTTGGTTCGGAGGCCTGCGCTGGGTCGGAGTGGTCGAACGCCCTCCCGACCGGCTGCTCTCGTGGGCTCGCCGGGACGGTACCGGGCGGGTCCTCCTCGGAGCCCAGGCCGGCTCGCTCCACATCTACACGGCCTTGGGACGGGGGGAAGGAGACCCCAACGATTCGGAGGACGCGGCCTACGATCTCCTGGTCGCCGTGGCCGATACGCTCCGGCCGAGTGGCGTGGCGCGCCCCGTTGCGTTCCTCGCCGCCGCCGACTCGGAAGGCGGGGACGGCGCTCCTCGGGCTCACATCCCCCTCGGTTTTCCGGCCGACAACTAGGGTCCGTCGGCGGGGTGGGGTAATGAGCCCCGCCCGCTGTTCCCCGAAAGCATCTCGATGTCTTCGGCCGGTCCTCTCCGCCGCGTAGGTTCTCCCCTTCGACCCGCGGGCCCCTTGCTCGAGGTACGACAGTTCACGAAGTCGTACGGATCGGTCCGGGCCGTGTCGGACGTCAATTTTTCTGTGTCCGTGGGCCAGATCGTCGGTCTGCTCGGCCCGAACGGGGCCGGTAAGTCCACCACCATGAAGGCCATCCTCGGGTTGGTCCGCCCTGATTCCGGCACCATCCGGGTCCTCGGTCACGACGTGGCGACATCGGCGCTCGAGGCCAAGCGGGAGATCGGATACGTCCCCGAGTCCCCGTCGCTGTACGAGTTCCTCACCGGAGCCGAGTACCTCGACTTCGTCGCGGACCTGTACGGCCTGGACGCTCCGACGCGCATCGCCCGGATCTCCCAGTTCCTGACGGGTCTCGAGCTAACGGGGCACGAGAACGCGCTCATCAGCGGCTATTCCCAAGGCATGAAACAGAAGGTCGCGCTCATTGCCGGACTGGTCCACCATCCGACGCTTCTCGTCCTCGACGAACCTCTCAACGGGCTGGATCCCCGCTCCGCCCGGGTGGTGAAGGAGGTACTGCGTACGCTGACCCGGAACGAGGGGGTCGGAGTCCTATTCAGCACCCACGTGCTCGAGATCGCCCAAGCGATCTGCGACGAGATCGTCATCCTGAGCCGAGGCTCCGTCGTCGCGTCAGGGACGGTCGACGAACTGCGGACCCGGGCGGGCATGGCGGGTTCGGGCCTCGAGGACGTCTTCCTGAACCTGACGGGGACCGGCGACCTGTCGGACGTGGTCAGCGCCCTTTCCCGATAGGACGTTGGGTGAAGTTGCATACCGTCCATCGGATCGCCGGCGTCCTCGTCGCGAGCCAGATCCGGTCCGGTCGCAGCACGTCCGACCCCCGCAGTCTCTTCGGTCGTCCCCTCATCTATGCCGCCGTCGACCTGGGCCTCTTCGTCGTCCTGTTCGCCCTCACCGCGGCCGCCGTCCCGCCCTCCTTCGCCACCGCGTCGATCCTCCGGTCGCTGCTGAAGACCGCGCTCCCGTTCATCCCGCTCTACGCGACGGCGGCGGTCCTGGTCGCCGGCGTGATGTTCGAGCTGACGGCGACGGCGAAGTTTTCCGGTAGCGATGCGGTCAACTGGCTTCCCGTGAGCCCGACCGAGTACGTCCTCGCCTCGTCGACCGCGATCGCCTACACCTATTCGCCGGCCCTCGCGTTCGTCCTGGGTCCGGTCGCTGCCCTGTCCCTCGACGTCGGGCTGGGAGGCACGGTCGTGCTGGTCGCCTTCCTCGGGATCGTAGGGTTGTTCGTCGGCGCATTCCTCGTGGAGATGGTCCGCTCGGTCACCCAGCGGCTCGGGTCGGCCGGGGGTCGCCGCGGACACGTCGCGCTCGTGCTCCGGGCCGCGGCCCTGTTGGCCCTGGTCCTCGCACTCCAGCTCGCCTTCAACCCGGTGTTCCTCCTCGATTCCCTCGGAGGACTCACCGCCCTCGGAGACCTTTCCGCCTTCCTACCGGTCTTCTGGTCCACGCATGCCCTGACCCTGTGGCTGTCGGGCCGCTGGGCGGATGCGCTCGGGTTCGTCGCAGCGCAGCTGCTCTTCGCGGCCGCCCTGTTCTGGCTCGCGGCGGAACTCCGTATCCGCTTCTGGGTCGTCTCGTCGGCCGAATTCAGCTTCGACGCCCACCGCTATGCGTCGGACCATCCCTTCCTGACCGCCGTCGGACTCTCGAGGGCCGAGGCGTCGATCGTCACCAAGGATTTCCACGGCCTCACCCGTCGGCGGGAAATGCTGCCGATGCTGATCGTCCCACTCGTGATCTTCATCGTCATCCTGGTCGAAAGCGCGGGGGACTCGTCCCAAGGACTCCCCCACAGCTGGGTCCTCGTGTTCGTGGGATGGGCCGGCGGTTTCCTCGCTCTGCTCTTGTCGACCACCTCCGTCGGACAGGAGCGTCGGGCTCTCCAGACCCTGTACGCGGCGCCCCTCAGTGGACGGTCCGTCTTCCGCGCGAAATCGGTCGCGGTACTCCTTCCGGCGTTGGCCGTCACCGTCGGGATCACCGTCGTGACCGCGGTGGTGTTCGGGCTTCCGTGGCTCACCGCCGGCGGTATGGTAGTCATCGGGGGCCTCGCGGCGGTCGCGGCGGCGTTCTGGGGTCTAGCCTTCGCCGCCCGGTTCTCCGATTTTCAGGATCGTCCTCGCCCCCAGTACCTTCGCCCGGCGGCGATGGTCGCGGCGACCACCTCGGGGATGGGCATCTTGTTCGGGGTCCTGATCCCGGGAGCGATCGCGTTGGCCTCGACCGGCGCGCTCGCGCTCGAGGCGGCGCTCCTCTGCGCCGTGATCGCCGGGGGAATGACGGCGGTCGGTTGGCACCTGTCCCGGACCGGTTTCGACGGCCTGTTCCGAGAGCTTCCCTTCTAAGCCCGGCCTACAGCGACGCCCCGCACGACGCACAGCGAGCGTCGCCCTCGGTGCCGAGGGTCCCGCAGAACCGGCAGCGGACCTTGACCACCTGGCGTTCGATGGTATGGGTTGTGACGGTGGGCGCGGTCGGAGCGGTGGAGAGCGTCCGCCGGGCGTGGGCGATCGCACCGTGCCAGGAGTCCGGGTCGAGGACGTCAAACGTCATTCGAGCCCGGGGCACCTCGAGATGGAGCCGGGGTCGGCCCAACCGGGGCCGAAGGACAGTGACGTTGTGCAGGAGCCCCAACGGCGCGTCCAGCAGGGTCACGGTCGCCCGGCCTCGGACGAGATTGCGGACGACCCCTCGGGACGGCTGGACCTCGAAGACGCAGCGGTGGTTGGACAGGTACAGCACGCCGGGGGAGCGGGGCATGACCGCGCTCCCTTCCCCCTCGAGGAGGATCGCGAATTCGCTGCGGAGGATCTCCTCACCGGGCTGGAGTAACATCGACGGTCGATCGAGCGCCGACCCGCCTCTTAGCTCTTGGTGCGGGAGCCGCCGGAGGCGACCCTCGTGGGGCCAGCGGCCCTACCAGCCTTTCGGGGCCGAACGGACCTGGTCATCGAGCCAGTGCTGCAGCGGGGCGAAGTAGTCGAGCAACCCTTGTCCGTCCATCTTCCGCTCTCCGGTCAGGGCCTCGAGGGCGTCGGGCCACTCCTGGCGCGCCCCCATCTCGAGCATCGCGCGCATTCGGTCGCCCGCTTCCTTCGACCCGTAGATCGACGCGCGGTGCAGGGGACCGGTGTGGCCGATGGTCCGGGCGAGGGCGCGATGAAACTGGAACTGGAGGATGTGGGCGAGGAAGTAGCGCATGTACGGCACGTTGGCGGAGACGTGATACTTCGCCCCCGGGTCAAACTCCGTCTCCCCGCGCGTCGACGGGGCGCGGACGCCCTGATACCGCTCGGTCATCTCCCACCAGGTCCGATTGTAGTCGGACGGCGAGATCCGTCCCGCGAAGACCTCCCAGCGCCATCGGTCGACCTTGAGCCCGAACGGGAGGAACGCCACCTTTTCCAGGGCGCGTTGCAGCAGGAGCCCGATGTCCCGCTGCGCGTCCGGCACGGCGTCGAGCAGGCCGATCCGAACGAGGTATTCGGGCGTCACGGAAAGCCCCACCGTGTCGCCGATCGCTTCGTGGAACCCGTCGTGCGCGCTCTCCCGGAAGAGGAAGGATTGGCCGGAGTACGCCCGCTGGTAGTAGTTGTGTCCGAGCTCGTGATGGATCGTCTGAAAATCCTCGCCCGTGATCTCGATGCACATCTTGATCCGGAGGTCGTCGACGAAATCGAGATCCCAGGCGCTGGCGTGGCAGATGACCTCGCGGTCGCGTGGTCGGACGAGCATGGAGCGTTCCCAGAAGGAGGGCGGGAGCGGGTCGAGTCCGAGCGAGACAAAGAACCGCTCCGCGAAGCGGACCATCTCGGTCGGTGAGGTCCCGCGGTCGACCAGGATCTTCGTCAGGTCGAACCCTGGGTCCATGTTGGGTGGGGCGACGAGGGGGAAGATTCCTTCCCAAGATTGGGCCCACATGTTCCCGAGCAGGTGGCTCGGGATCGGTCCTCGCTCGGGCACCAAGTCCGGCCCGTACGTTTCCCGCAGTCGCATCCGGGTGTAGGCGTGAAGGGACTCGTACAGCGGTCGGACCTGATTCCACAGGCGCTCGACCTCGACGGTGAACTCTTCGGGGGACATGTCGTACTTGGAGCGCCACATCGCCCCGGTGTCGTCGAACCCGAGCTCGCGGGCCCCGCGGTTCGCAAGTTGGACATACCGCACGAACGGGTCGCGGATCGTGCGGCCCACCCGATGCCATCCGGACCAGGCATCCTCGAGATGCGCCGGGTCCCGGCTTTCCGTAAGGATGCGCGAGAGGCCCTGCAGGTCCACTGATTCGGTCGTACCGAGGGGAACATGCCGGCCCTTGGCGTACGTCCCCTGCATCTCGGCGACCATGGCGGCCAGTCGTTCGCCTTCCTTCGGGTCGTCCGGCGCTACGAGCGGCAGGCTAAGGCGCAGGAGCCGGGTCTTGCGCCGCTCCTCGGGGGTGAGGGTCTCCGTCGGCAGCGTCATCGACTGCTTGGCCCACCGGACCGTCGCAGCGATCAGGCGCGCGTTCGCCTTGGCCGCGAGCGTTTGGGTGTCGTCCGTGATGTAGGTCGCATGCACCCAGTCCGCGCGCCCGGTCTCGATCGACAGCTGAAGGAGGTCTGCTTCCGCCGAGCGGAGGAAGGAGCCGGGTGCGGTAGCGTCCGGAGTCACAGGAACTTCACCTAGGACGCCCCAACCCGGACCACCTTATCAAACAACATGCGCCGAATGAGGGGCGGAGGCCTTCGAAACGGAGGCGCCCCTAG
>JAKIVX010000017.1 GCA_022750335.1 Thermoplasmata archaeon
AAAAGGCCGTCGGGCCGTGCCAGGGACTGCGGGAGGGCCGGCACTCGACGCCTAGGCGGGGTAAAGAGGAAAAGGGGACGTGGGGTCGGTCGATCGAATGGTTGACTGGGACCGCGTCGAGCAGCTGCGCTCCAAGGGCTGGGAGTGGGACGAGATCGCGGAAGACCCGAAGGTCGGGTTCACGGCCGACGCGGCGTCCGGAGATCCGGGCCGCGCCCTGCGGGTCCTCTATCATCGTCGCCGGGGGAAGGCTCCGAAGAAGGACGACGAGCCCAAGAAGGGGCTCAAGAACGTCGATACGGCCGAGTCTCGATGGGGCCTCCTCCGGATCGGGTACCTCCTCGTCCCGGTGGTGGCCGTTTGGTTCGCCATCGCCTACCTCGCCCCCTCCCCGGTCGGTCTCATCCTTCCCGCGATCCCGTACATCCTCCTCATCCTCGCCGGAGTGACCCTCCTGCTGATCTACGCCCTATTCCGAGCCGAGAAGCGGTGGTCGAAGGTTTACCGAACCACCGTCATCGGTGCGATCGTGCTGGGACTGGTCTTCACCGGCGTGGTCGGACTGACGGGGTCCCTCCTGTTCGGGTGCCCCTACCTGCCTCCGTCCTCGTCGCTCTCCGCACAACCCGCGCCCGGATGGACCGCGGGCACGATGACGCCCTGGCACGACGGTGGGAAAGTGGTGATGTTCTTCTACGGGGCGTCGTGGTGCCCCTACTGCTCGGCCGGGAGCTGGACCATCTGGAAGGCGCTCCAGGAGTACGGGGTGACGTCGGGGAATGCCACCGGCTTTTCGAGTTTAAGCGACGTCTACTCGGGTACCCCGGAGATGATCCTCGCCAACGTCCAGCTCTCCAGTTCCAACCTCTCTTTCCAGGTGAGCGAGGACACCTCGGGGGTGGACGGCAGCTTCCCCGGAACGAGCAACTGCTACCAGGCGGCCTACGTAAGCGCCTATTCCGGGAGCGCCATCCCGTTCCTCGTGATCAACGGGCAGTCCATCCATGCCGGTACCCCGATCATCAACCCGGCCACGCTCGGGGCCTACAACTACGCGAACACCAGCGGTTCGAACGGAGCGACCGGCGCGGGCATGATGGCGCATCAGGTCAGCGCGGAGTCCGGCTCGGGGTGGACGGCAGTCAGTACGCAAGCGTACTGGATCATGGCGTACATCGCCAAGGCGTGCGGCTCTACCAACGCCCAGGGCGTGATCTGGCTGTCGAGCCACGTCGCTCCCCGACCGTGGTCGTCCTCGACCCAGACCGCGGTCACGAGCGACCTCCTCCAGATCACCTAGGTCGATGCGGACCCGCAGCTTCCGCGAACTCGTCTACTTCGGGGGCGGCCTCGGCCTCATCGCCTCGGTCTACGCGGCTGCGGAAGTCCACGACGCGAGCCTCTCGAAGGCGTGCTCGTTCAACGGGGTCGTCTCGTGCAACCTCATCCTCGAGAGCGGCAAGACGACCGTCCTCGGGATCCCCGATTGGTCGTTCGGGGTCGCCGGCTTCGCACTCATCCTGGTCGTCGGGGCGTTGGCCGAGTGGTACCGACGGGACCCCCGCGTGACCTACGCGCTGCTCGCGGTCACGAGCCTCGGCGTGGCGCTTGCGGCCTACCTACTCTACGTGGAGGTGTTCGAGATCGGAGGGATCTGCCCGGTCTGCGCGACCGCCTATTTCTTCGGGGTCGTCGCGTGGTGCGGGGCCGTCGGACTGGCGCGGAAGGCCTACCGTCGCGCCCACCGGACCCCGAGCGGGACCCCCGAACCGGGGTAGGCGAACCGACCGTCCGGGGGGCGACCATTCCCCCTCGACCGGAGGTCGAAAAATCGAGGTGGCTCGGGTTATATACACGACCTATCTCGGCCCGCCCGGGTCGCTCCTATGGTTTCCGATTATGCCACGCTCGCCGCGGGTATCGCGATTGCCGGAGGACTGATCGGGACGGGCATGGCCCAGTCCGGGATCGGGGCTGCCGGTATGGGAATTATCGCCGAAAAGCCGGAGAAGTTCGGCCAGGTGCTGTTCTTCTTCGTCATTCCCGAAACCCTCTGGATCATCGGGTTCGTGCTGGGGATCATCCTCCTGCTCGGGATCATCAGCTAAACGGGTCTCCCGCTCATGAGCCTCGAGTCGCTCGTAGCCGAGATCCGCAGCCGCGGAGAGACCGAACTCCGAACCATCGAGGTCGCCCGCGCCGCAGAAGCGGCCCGCATCACGGCTGAGCGGGACGCCCAAATCGCGGCGATCAGGGCGGAGGCGACACGTCTGACCGGGGCCGATGCCGCCCGGGAGCGCGCGCAGCGCCTCGCCGCGGCGAAGCTGACGGCCCGCAAACTGCTCTACGAAGCCCAGGAGGCTCGCCTCGAGCAGGCCCTCCGGGAGACGAGGGACCTGCTTCAGGAATACGCCGACTCGACCGACTACCCGGCTACGCTGAAGCGCATGTACGACGCGGCGACCGACCGTCTGGGAAAGCAGCTTCGTGTGACGGGCCGAGCGGCCGACGCCGCCAAGCTCAGCAAGGTCGCCGGCAAGGCCGCCGACCCGACTCCACTCCCCATTCTCGGTGGGATGGTCGCCGAGACGACCGACGGGAACCGCCGCCTGAACCTCTCGTTCGATGAGCTGCTCCGCCTGCATGAGGACCGGGTCCGCGAGCTCCTCTCCTAGGGGGCCCGATGGCATCTTCCTCCTACGCCTCCGCCCTTGGCCGACTCCTCCCGGAGTTCCCCGCGTTCCTCTCCAAGGAGATCTGGCCGACGCTGGTCGCCGCCCGCGACCCCGGCGAGATCGCAAAGATCCTCGAGGAGACAGCCTACGCCCCCGACCTGGATGCGGCCCGGGCGACGCACCAGGGGATCTCGTTGGTCGAGATCGCGATCAACCGCACCTTCGTCCGCCGGAATCGCCGCGCTTACGATGCAGCCCCGTTCGCGGGCCGCCCGGTGGTGGGCGCCTACCTCGCCCGGTGGGACGTCCAGAACATCGGTCTCATACTCGCGGCCAAGGCGCAGGGTCGACCCGTCCGCGAGACGGAGGAAAGTCTGGTCTCGAGTCGCGACATCCCGGCGGGACTCTACGCCGGCGTACTGACGCTAGACGACTACCGCAACCTCCTCGAGCAACCGACCGTCGAGGCGGTCGCGACCCAACTCGTCCGATTCAACGCCTACGGAACCACCATCCTCCCGCTGCTCGAAACCTACGCGCGCACGCGGGACATCTTCCCGATCCTTCATGCGCTCGAGGTCGAGTACTATCGCGAAGCGATCGCCGGGGTGCGCTACTTCCAGGGCGACGAGTGGGTCGTCCGCGAACTCCTGAAGAGCGAGATCGACGGGAAGAACGCCCTCCTTCTCTTCAAGGCCAGGGGCGCGAACCTCCCGCTCGAGGAGGTCACGGCGCGGTGGATCGACGGCGGCAACATCGCCGCCACGGAGTCCGCGGACCTCTACGGTGCCCGCGGGGTCCCCGAGCTCGCCGAGCGACTCGCCTCCCACTTCCCGTCGATCACGGAAGGGAACACCGAGTTCCTGGCCGGCGGCAGCCTCTCGGGGTACGAGGCCGCCATCGAACGGGACCGGGCGGTTCGGGAGTTGAAGCGGCTGCGGGCCTACCCGCTCTCCCTCGGCGTCATCTTCGCCTACCTCCTACGTGCCGAGGTGGAGCGGGACGACATCCGTCGCGTAACCTTCGGTCGCCTGTACGGCATCGCGCCGGAGCGGATCGAGCCGCTGCTCGTCTCCCCGCGCCTCTAGACCGGCCCGACGCCGGCGACCTTTCAAGAGTCAGGACGAGAGCCTCTACGACCGGTTCGCGCACTCCCGCCGGAGGTCCGTCGCGTTCCTCGTCGCGTCCGACGACGGGGGATCGCCGCCCGGTCCCAACGTAGCTTCGCGGGCGAGATCGGCGGAACCGAGCGGCCCCGGCTCAGGGCTGCGATGGGCCCTGGATGAACGGGCCCGGGACGCCGGAGGTCCCGGAGAGCGAGGAGACGGTCCGCTTCCGCACGCCCCCGAAGGGCCGAAACGCCGTGCCGTTGCCCGTGTAGAATTTCGAGAAGTATTCAACGAAGATGAGCCGCGCCCCTTGGATGCCGGGCTCGAACACGCCGAGGATGACGTTGAACGACTGGCCAACGATGATGATGAGGAGGCCCACGACGATCCCGAGCGTGAGCCCGACAGCGGTGCCCAGGACCCCCTCGGCGATCCCCCCGTGGATCAGCCCGACCGAGATCGAATTGATCACGACCGCGAGGATGACCGAGGCGAGCAGGATCCCCACGAGGCGCGTGTACGAGAGCACGTGGCTCAGCACTTCGATGAACTCGAGCATCGTCTGCTGGCCACCCTCCACGACGAAGATCGACACCGCGCCCACGCCGATCGCCGCGATTGAGCCCACGAAGACGGGATCGGTCGCCCGGTCCCAGCGGAAGATCAACGAGAGGCCGAGGAAGGCGACGCCCCAGGCCAGCACGATCGCCATCAGCTTGCCCACGACGCCTTTCGGGTGGTGGTGGAAGTACTCTTTGAGCGCACCGAGCAGGAAGCCGAACGTGACCATTCCGAGCCCCAGGAAGCCTGCGAAAAGGAGGAGCTTGCCGGTGTTGCGGACGGGATCGAGGAGGGGAACGTAGCCGAACAGCGCGCCGAACAGATGGTAGCCGAAGAACTCGTCCCAGAACAGGCCGAGCGCGATCGCCAACAGGCACCCGGGGATCAGCGCCCAGGCGAGCTGCTGCATCCCTTGGGGCCCCATGATGCTCTTGACGAACTTGCGGCCGAACTTGGGCAACTTCGACGCGCCGGGGAAGCCGGCGATCATCCACAAGCTGACCAGGAGGATCGTGAGCCCGTAGCCCCAGTCGCCGAGCATGAACCCGAAGAACAGCGGGAAGACGATCGCGAAGACAAACGTCGGGTCCCACTCGTCGGCCTGCGGCAGCGAGTAGAACCGGATGAAGAACTCGAAGCGCCGGAACCCCCTCGGGTTGTCCATCAGGGTCGGGGCCTCCGCCTTCGTGGCGATGCTGTAGACGTAGGCCCGGTCCTGGGCCACGCCCTTTAGGACGGTCTGCAAGCGGGCGACGTCGCGCTCGGGGACCCAGGCCTCGACCGCGAAGCTCAGCCGACCCGCGCCGAACTTTTGGAGCGCCTCGACCTTCCGGTTCTCGACCGTGAGCGCTTCGTCGATCGCCGCGATGAGCCCATACCACTCTCGCGAGACCGCGCCGAGGCGTTCCGCGATCCCGGCCCGGCGGCGGACGATCTCGGCCCGTCGGGCCGTGAGGCGAGCCCGTTCCTCGCTCGGGGTGCCCGACAGGTTCGGGACCGCGGTCAGGCGGACCCCGCTGTGGGTGGACGCCTTCGCGAGCGCGTCCGCGGCGGTCTTTCGGACGACCAGGATGAACCGGACCGAAACCTTCGGACCCGGGGCGGTGAGGAACGTCGCGTCGGTGGCGCTCGGCAGTTCGGCGCGCAGGGCCGAGTACGAGTCCGACTCCGCTTCGCCGATGAACGAGAGGACGCTGGTGGCCCGGAGGTCGTCGAGGCGTCCCGCGTAGAAGGTGATCCGGTCGAGCAGGGCCAGGAGATCGTCGTTCGTCCGCTCCTCGGTCAGGAGGCGGTCGTCCTCGAGCTTGAGGGACCCCACCTCCGCATCGATCGGGACCGTCGCCGCGGCGGCGAGGATCTGGTCGACGGAGTCGAACCGGTGGAGTGCCCCCGCCGGAAGCTCGGGCAGGGCGGACAGCAGACCGCGGAACCGCAGCGTCTCGTCGCCGATCCGCCGCTGGAGCTCGTTCCCCCGTTCGGGAGCGAGTTGGGCGAGAGTCTCGGGGGGCAGCGTCTCGATCTGGGCAACGCGCAGGTCGTGGAGCGCGGTGAGGATCCTTTCGCGATCGTCCTTCAGGCCCAGGATCCCGACTCGGGTCATGCGGACAGGCCGGAGGATCCCCATCGACGCGATCTCCCTACTGGTCGGCGAACCCTTCGAGGACGGCGGAGAGGACCTCGTCCTTGCGATCGACCGGTTTGCGGCCCCTGCCGGAGTTGTCCTTCCGGGCAGCGACCTCCCCCTCGGCCACGATCTTCGCGGCCTCCTGGTCGGCGCTCAACCGGGCCATCTGCACCGCACTGGTCCGGTCTCGGTCGGCCGCCGCCCGCGCGGCCGCCACGGCGGCGCTCGCGTCGGCCCGCGACTGCGCGAGGGCCGCGTCCGCCGCCTTCCGGGCGGCCAGGATCTTGGCCTCCCAATCGGTCTCGGTCGCCTTGACGAGTTTCACCGCTTCCACCGAGCCCGAGGGGGCTTCACTCTCCGTCTGCGACATCAGAATCCTCCAAGGAGCTTCACGACCGCAAACAGCAGGAGCGCCAGCGCGACGACCTTGACGGCGAGGCTCACCTGCCAAACGAGCAGGAACCGGTGGACGGCCCCGTTACGCACTGACGGCACTCCCCTCCGCCTCCATCTTCCGCTTCACAGCCTTGAGCATCGAGAAAGCGTCCCGCTCCATCTCGTCGAATCGGAACTTGATGTAGCGTACTGTGTTCTGCAGGCGGGGGATGAGCACGTTCTCAATGGCGCTCGCCCGGCGCTTGGTCTTCTCGATCTCCTGGAGGAGTCGACGGAGCGCGTTCTCCTTCTCGGCGATGTCGAGGACGACCTGATAGATGCCCTGGAAGTGGCGGACGGACTCGTAGACCGGGGCCGACAGGTCCAAGAGCGCGACCTCCGGGACGGCAGTGTAGCCGCCGCGGTCGACGCGCGGGGTCTGTACGCCCATCACATTCTTGGTCGCCACGCCGACCGGTTGCACGTTCGGGAGGAGGGTCGAGATGCTCTCGAGGCGCGTCGGGCCCTCGCGCATCTCCGCGAAACGGATCGCCTCGTACCCCCGTGCGATGCGGGCCTTCAGGTCCCCGCGCAGGCGCATGGCCTCCTTGCTGATGTTGAAGAATTCGGCAATGAGGGCGGAGCGCTTCAGCTTTAACAGGTTGAGGCCCCGTTTGGCCACGACGATCCGCCGTCGGGTCCGCAGGAGCTCGAGTCGGGTCGGTCGAACGTTCTCGATCGCCACGGGATCGTCCTCCGGGAGGCGTCCTACGCCGGCGGCGCGGCCTTGCGCGGGCGGTACTTCTCCACCAACTCTGGTTTGATCCGCTTCAGTTCGGAATCCGGCAGGTCGGCCAAGATGTCCCACGCGATGCTCAGGCTCTGGTCGATCGTCCGGTCCTCGTCCGCCCGCTGGTTGACGAACTCGGCTTCGAACCGGTCGGCGGCGCGCAGGTAGAGCCGGTCGATCGCGCTGAGGGAATCCTCGCCGACGATCGCGGAGAGGGCCCGCTGGTCCTTCCCGGTCGCGTACGTCGCGAACAGTTGGTCCGCGACGCCCCGGTGGTCTTCCCGCGTGCGGTCCTTGCCGATCCCCTGGTTCATCAGCCGGGAGAGCGAGGGGAGCACGTCGATGGGTGGGTAGATGCCCTTCCGTTGCAGGTCGCGGCTGACGTAGACCTGGCCCTCGGTGATGTACCCCGTGAGGTCGGGGATCGGGTGCGTCACGTCGTCCGCCGGCATCGTCAGGATGGGGAGCTGGGTGATGGATCCCTTGCGGCCGTGGATCTTTCCGGCCCGCTCGTAGAGGGTCGCCAGGTCCGTGTACATGTAGCCGGGGTAGCCCCGCCGTCCCGGCACCTCCTCCCGCGCGGCGGAGACCTCTCGGAGTGCCTCGCAGTAGTTGGTCATGTCCGTGAGCACGACCAGCACGTGGAGGTCCTTCTCGTAGGCGAGGTACTCGGCGCAGGTAAGGGCCATTCGCGGCGTCACGACCCGTTCCATGGACGGGTCGGAGGAGAGATTCAGGAACACGACCGCCCGCTCGAGCGCGCCGGTCGTCTCGAACTCCTTCAGGAAGTAGTTCGCCTCCTCGCTCGTGATCCCCATCGCGGCGAAGACGACCGCGAACCCTTCGTTTGAATCGCGAAGCTTGGCCTGGCGTACAATCTGGGCCGCAATTTGGTTGTGGGGCAGGCCCGCGCCGGAGAAGATGGGTAGCTTCTGGCCGCGGACGAGGGTGTTGTTGACGTCAATGGTGGAAATCCCCGTCTGGATGAACTCGCTCGGCTCCTCGCGCGAGTAGGGGTTCATCGCGTTCCCGACGATTTCGAGTCGGTTCTCCGAGACGATGCGAGGGCCGCCGTCGCGGGGCTCGCCGAGCCCGTTGAACACACGGCCGAGCATCTCATCCGAGACCGCGAGGCGGGCGACCTCGCCGAGGAACTTCACGCTCGTCTGCTCGACGTTCATCCCCATCGTGGGGCCGAACACCTGGACGATGGCGAGTCCCTTACGCGAGTCGAGCACCTGTCCCTGACGGCGCTCGCCGTTCGGCAGCGAGATCTCTACGATCTCCCCGTAGGCGGCGTTCTGGACGTCACGGACGAAGAGGAGTGGACCGGTGACTCGGTCGACCGTCCGATAGTCGATCGGGACCTTCGACTCGACCCGGGCGGGCTTGGAGGCCATCCTAGGCACCTCCCGTTGCGGTCGAGGCCACGGCGGCCGACATTTCGAGCTCGAGCGCGTCGAACTGGCTGGCGAGTTCGGCCTCGGGTATCCACTTCATGCGGGAAAGTTTGGTCCGGACCGGAAGCGCCTGGAGCTTGCCGACCTGGGCACCCTTCGCGATCGCTTCTTGCTCCCGACTGGAGAAAGTCAGGATCATGCGGAGCATCCGGTACTGCTTCTGAATCGAAGTGTATGTGTCGACGTCGTCGTAGGCGCTCTGCTGGAGGTAGTCCTCGCGGATCATCCGCGCGACGTCCAGAACGCCTTTCTCTCGTTCGGGCAGGGCATCGACTCCCACGAGTTGAACGATCTCCTGGAGCTCCGACTCCTTCTGGAGCACCTCCAGCGCCTTCTGCCGGAGCTGGATGAAATCCTTGGCCAAGTTCGACCCGTACCACGGTTCGAGGTCGGAGATGTAGAGCGAGTAGCTCTGCAGCCAGTTGATGGAGGGGAAGTGGCGACGCTGGGCCAGCGCCGCATCGAGAGCCCAGAACACTCGCGTCACTCGGAGGGTGTTCTGGCTCACCGGTTCCGACGTATCCCCGCCCGGGGGGGATACTGCGCCGACGACGGTGACCGAGCCCGTCCGACCGTCGGGGGAAAGCGTGACAACTCGGCCGGCGCGCTCGTAGAACTCGGCGACCCGTCGGCCAAGGTAAGCGGGGTAGCCTTCCTCGCCCGGCATCTCCTCGAGTCGACCCGAGATCTCCCGCATCGCTTCGGCCCAACGACTGGTCGAATCGGCCATGAGCGCGACATCATAGCCCATGTCCCGGTAATACTCAGCGATCGTGATTCCCGTGTACACGCTCGCCTCTCGCGCCGCAACCGGCATGTTCGAGGTGTTCGCGATGAGGACCGTCCGCTCCATTAACGGGCGTTTTGTCTTCGGATCCAGAAGTGTAGGGAAGGTGGCGAGCACCTCGGTCATCTCGTTTCCGCGCTCTCCACAACCGACATAAACGACCACATCCGAGTCGGCCCATTTCGCGAGTTGTTGCTGACAGACTGTCTTCCCGCTCCCGAAGGGCCCCGGGATGCACGCGGTCCCACCTTTCGCTACCGGGAAGAACGAGTCGATGACGCGCTGACCGGTGATGAGGGGAATGGTCGGCGGCAGTTTCTGTCGAACCGGCCGCGGGATCCGGACAACCCACTTCTGGGAAAGGAAGACGGGGGAGGTGCCCGCCCCAGTCTGGATCGAGCCGATCGGATCACGGATGGTGTACTTTCCGGCCTTCAGGTCCTTGAGCGTCCCCTGAACTCCGGGCGGGACCATAATCTTGTGCAGGATGAGGGGCGTCTCCTGTACGGTCCCGAGGATCGTCCCTGGGGTGACGTCACTTCCGACCTTTGCGGTCGGGGTGAACTCCCAGATCGCCTTCTCGTCGAGCGGTGGTGCTACGAATCCACGGGTGATGAAATCCCCGAGGCTCTTCTGGATGACGTCGAGCGGACGTTGGACGCCGTCGTAGATCGATTTCAGGAGACCGGGGCCGAGCTCGACCGAGAGGGCCTGTCCGGTGTTCTCGATGGGGTCGCCTGGCCGGATGCCGGTCGTGTCCTCGTAGACCTGGATGGTCGCGGCCCCGCCCACGAGCCGAATGACCTCGCCCACGAGCCCCAGCGAGCCGACACGGACGACGTCGAACATCTTCGCATCGTCGAGTCCGTCCGCGATGACGACCGGCCCCGACACCCGTCCGACGACTGCCATGTGAAATCCTTCCTCAGTTGGGAACTGCGAGGGTGACACCGAGAACTCGCTTGGCGAGGTCATTGATGCTCTCGACCTCGAATTCCCCGCCGGGGGTCGGAACGAACACGACCAGCGGACGGAGGGACGCATCCGCGTGCGCCCGGGCCTGGTCCGAGAGCCGCGGGCGGATCGACTGACTGGCGATCACGAGATTGAACTCCCCCGACGACATCACGTGCTCGAACTCAGCAACGGAGTTCTCCGGGGTGACCTCCCGGACATCCGGGAGACCGATCAGACGGAAGCCGATGGCGAGCTCGCGCTCCCCGAGTACGACCGTGCGACGGGCGGCGTCGGTCCTCTCGGCCATGTCGTCCTCCGCGGGGTCCCAGTGTATTTAAGGCCTGCCGGGCGGGGTGTTTCGACGGCCCGGGACCGGCGGAGAAACGGGGCCCCGACGCGCGAATCCCGGACTCCGGAGCCGGCTCGGGCGCCCGTTCCGACGGGGCTCATTCGTAGACAGAGAAGTGCACGTGGTTCTCGTCGTCCGTGATGAGGATGCACTCCCCTTCGCAGGAGAAGAGGCAGGCTTCGCAGACGATGCACTCCGGTCCGTTCACTGCGAGCGACTTCTCCCCCCGGAACTGGAACTTCGCGCCAACGGTCGCGTCGTCGATCACATCCGGGACCAAATCGCGGACGACCAGGTCGAAGACGTTCACGGGGCACACGTCCTTGCAGTGCGAACAGCCCGTGCACTTGGCAAGGTCGATGTCGACCTGGACCATCGGGGAAAGGTCGGTCGCGGTCGCCTATTAGGATTGTGCCGAGGGTGAACCGGTCCGGTCTCCGACCTTCATCCGAGACAGCGAACCCGGGCTCCGGCGCTCGGCTAGGCTGCGATGGGGGTCATCCCCCACGTGCGCACTCGCGTCCACGCGAAAACCCCGACGAGGGCCGTCACAACGAGCGCGGCGATCAACGCGTCGTAGAGCCAGGGGATGTAGCCGGTGGCGGCCGGAGACGCGGTATCGAAGAGGTACATCACGAACTGGTTCATGTTGGGGAAACCGACCTGGCTCCACGTGAACACGATGGCGAGGTTGGCGAGAAGGGCGAGGATCACCCAGACGAGACCGCCGAGCACGATGGCTTTCACCCGGCGCGGCCGCTGGGCCCACATGCTCGGCGCCAGCGCGTTCCCGATCACCGAGAACGCGACCAACAGCGTCAAGATTCCCTCGGCCAGCAATCCATACCAGTGGGCGAAGTACGGTTTGGACGACCCAAAGTCGGTCTGGAGATTCTTGTCGGTCGCGAGCATCACGACGATGAGGAGGAAGTCGACCAGGATCAGTAGACCGAAGATCACGATCCAGCTCCGGCCCGAGCGTACTCCCGTCGCGGAGGTCATGGAGTCCGACATGGTTTCTAGCGCGGCCCGCCCGCCGAACGATAGAGGGATACAGGGCCTGGGGCGTCCGTAGGTAACCCTCGGGGCAGCATGCGACCGTCGCAGAGACGCCCGCGCTATTAGGCCCTAGACCCGTCGCGTTGGGGTCCGTCCCGGGGCGCTTTCCGCCACGGGCCACGCTCTGGAACGCCCCCTCGGCAACCGTTAAAAGGGAGGCCCGGCCTCGCCGGCCTCCCCCATGCGGCCCCTCGATGTCCTGCAGCAAAGCCTCCACAAGCGTGTTCTGGTGGAGATGAAGGGCGGACGCTCGTACCGAGGGGTCCTCGACGCCTACGACCAGCATCTCAACTTGCTGCTCTCCGCGGCCGAAGAGGTCGTGAAGGACGAGGTCACTCCCCGGAGCGGCGTCACGCTGGTCCGGGGCGACTCGATCGTCTACATCTCTCCGTAAGAAGGTTCGAACCATGGGAAAAGGAACACCGTCCCGCCGCGGAGGCAAGATCGTCCACGTCATCTGCCGACGCTGTGGCCGCCACTCCTTCCACCGCCAAAAGGCGGTCTGCGCGTCCTGCGGTTTCGGAGCGAGTCCCCGCCGGCGCGGCTTCGACTGGGCGAAGCTCAAGTAGCGCGGCCCGCGGGCCGGGGTCGGGAGACCCACGGGTTCCCGGCGAGGCTGAACCGGAGCCGACGTTCCACGCCGCGCGAGATTCCGATCCGGGGCGTGGACCGGACGCGGAGCTTCGGATCCCGGGGATTGCCCACCGTCACCCACGCACGAGAACTCTGGATCGTATCGATCCCGTCGTCCGCGAGCGTGATCCCGAGGTACCGGCAGAGTCGACCGGGCCCCGACGGATTTCCGTCCGGCGGGTCGAGGGGAGCGCCCGCGCGGAAGAGGACCGCTTCGCCGGGGCGCGTGACGAGGTTCGCGCAGACGACCTGGTGGATGCGGAACACGTAGAGGGTTCCCGGAGGGAGGAACATCGAGCGATTGCGCGCCGTCGGCCCGCGGAAGGCGTGGCTGGCCGGATCGCGGGTGAGATACGCCTCCACCTCGACGAGCTGGACGGAGCGGGTCGCGTCCGGTCCCCGGACCTCGAACGTCCTACCCAGCAGGTCCCGCGCGACCTCGACCGTGGGCCGGGAATAGAACGACCGGCGGACGGGCCGCGCCGGATCAGGAGAGGAGTTCCCCACGGTCCACGAGCGGCGCACCATCCACCGCGACGGTCGCCTCCCCGATCGTCAGCCAGGAGAGGTAGCGGCAGGAGTTGGAACCGTCGTAGGCCGCGTTCCCTCCGATGGCCAGCGTGACCGTCCCGGCCGAGGCGTCTTCGGCCTGGGGCACTCCCGAGGGAAGGGCGGGATTGAGACCCACGGCGAAGAGACCGAGGATCTCGCGACCTTTGGGCGCCGTCGAGAACTCGATCTCGAACGCCTCCGAACCGCTCGTGTACCAGTATTCGGTGAGGCGGCCGCGCTCGAGGTCCCATTGGCCGCCGTCCGCCCGTCCTTGGGCGAGGAAGCTCGGTCGATCGGCGATCGCCGTCCCCTGGGCGGAGGTCTCGTCGACCGCGACCACGACCGTGCCGCCGGGGACGGTCGTGACGCTGGGGCGATGGAGCCGGTGCTCGCGACCGATGCGACCATCGTCGATCCACGGGGCGCGGTGGCGAAGCCGGAGCCGAACGTCGGTCCCGTTGGGGGCCGTGAGCCGGAGCTCGCGGCCCTTCGCGAGGATCCGGGCCGCCTTGGCTCCGGCCGCCCGCGTCGCGCGCGGGTCGGAGTCTACGATCGCTCGGATCATCTGACTCCGCCAGAGCGCTCCCGGGATGTTCCACCGTTCGGCCTGGGCGTCCGAGGCGTACCCCAACAAGCACCGCACGCCCCGGACGTCGGCCTTCCGGCAGAGGGCCAGCCACGCATCATCCGAACCGTGGAACGGCGACCCGCGCGCGGGCGGCAGGGCGCGGAGCCGAGGTTGGTCGGCGGGCCCCGGGAAATAGATGAGGGCATCCGCCTCTTGAAGGGCCGCCCGGACGGAAGGAGAGATCCCGGACCACGCCCGCGTCGCGGGCGCGATCTCGACGCTGCGCCAGAACGTGCTCTCGTCCTCGAGCAGGAGGGTCGCTCGCGCTCCGAGCCGGCGCGCCTCGGCGACGCACGCGGTGGCCCACGCCAGCGTGTGGGTCCACGAAGCGACGACGAGCTCTTCGCCGCGCCGGAGCGCGACGGCCCGTTCGACGAGCGCCTTTCCCACCGCCGCGGGACTCGCGGCCTCTGACGGCATGCCGATAGGCCAATCGAACCGCCGATTTATCGTGCGGGGGCCGGGACGGTTACGGGGGAAGGCCGGAACGCACGCGGGCCACGAGTTCCGTTGCTCGGGCCCCCTGACGGCCGAGCGCCCGAGCGACGGCCACCAGCAGCGCTCCCGCGTCGTCGAACGGCGGCGCGAACGTGGTCGTGTTCCAGCCCGACGGAAAATCGGACCAGCCATCCGCCCTCGTGGCCGCTCGTGCCACCACCTCCCTCACTCTCTGACCGCGCGCAAAGTCGGCAAGATCCCTCCGAAGAGGCCGTCCCATCCCGCCGCGACGGGCGAGGTCGAGCAGGGCCGCGAGCTTTTCCGGACGGTGGCGCCGAGTTCGCCCCCCGAGACCGAGGATGCCGTTGAAGTAGAGGAAGGGGCCGCCGAGCTCCATCGCCTCGAGGAGCGTGCGGCTCCCCGTGACGATCCGTAGGTCCGCGCGGGAGAATCGCCTCGCCCACACGCGGGCCTCCACCGGCCGCGCGATGAGAGTGGCCCGGTCCCCGGGGAGTGGAAGCGCCCAGGGGCGCGGCGCCAGGACCCAGAGGTACGGGACTGGCCGGACCGACTCCAATGCCTCGAGGACCGCGGGGGCGAGCCGCTCCGCGCTGGCAGGACTCGCATACCAGACCCATTCGGGACGGTCGCCGCGGGCCGGCGACCCGGGGCGCCGTCGATAGCGATCCGGCCAAAGCGGCCCAGTCTGGACCGCCTCCGGAAACTCCCGGGCGAACCCTCGGTCCCGCCGGAACGTGGCGAAGAGGTGGAGCACGTTCGGCCGGTCGAAGGCCCGGAACCTGCGGAAGGCGGTCCGGAACGTGGTGACCTCGCCGGCGTCCTGCGCTCGGCGGAGCCGGAGGCGCGACTCGCGCGCGGCCACACCGCCCTCGCGCAGCCGTTCCCGATTCTCCCGCACGTTCGTGAGCGTGCGGGCGAATTCCTCGAGGCTCGCGTGGACGAGGTGGTCGCCCCCGTACGCCGCCTCGAGCTCGGTCGCTTCCACTTCCCAGGGTCCGCCCCGTCCATAGGCCCCGGCGCGCGACGGCGCGGCGCTGATCCCCCAAGCCGGGGTCACGGTCAACGCCGCCGGCGCTCGCCGCTCGATCCGGTCGGTACGTTCGATGGGAGGCCAGTCCCACGGCCCCTCCACGGATCTCGGGAGTGGCCGACCTCGGGAACGGTAGAGTCGCAGCCGGAACCCGGCGCGCACGAGCCGCCGCCCGGCCGCGAGCGTCTCCTCGATGTCGCCGAGTCCACCGCCGACGACCGCCGGCATAAGGTAGATGTCCACGTCCGCCGCGCCGCGGCGGGTCCTAGGCGACGGGGCGGTAGAGCGTCCAGAGCGAGAGCGCGCCGTGGAACCCCTCCTTGTCGAGGGCCGCCCGTCCGGTCACGTTCGAGACCGGGACCTCCGTCGCGATCCGGAGGGCCTTGCGAGCGGCGCACCAGGCGCCGGCGGCGCGGACCATCTCCGCGACCAGCGCCGGGTCGGCCGTGGCGGCCACGATCGGGTCGCTGACGTGGGCCGCGTCCGTGTCCTGAGGGCGGATGGCGAGGATCGCGGCCTCCGCACCGTTCCCCCGGTCGACGACCCACGTCGCCCGCTCGGCCGGGAAGATCCGTTGTTCGATCCCGCCACCGCCGAGGCCCGTGGTCTTCCGGGGCAACACGCGGGCCACCTCGGCCGGCATCTGGCCCCGGACGATCGCGAGCAGCGCCGGCTCATCGGACTTCGCGTACGCCCGGATCCCCGGCGGAAGGGAGGAGCGTTCGGGGCCAAAGTCCGTGGGTCGGTCGTGCACGACGAACGCTGTCTCCCGCAGAGGGACGTACCCCAGTTTCCCTTCGTAGAGGGCACGAGCCGGCGCATTGTCCGTGAGTACGTCGAGGACGAGGTACTGCCGCCCGAGCCCCCGCGCGACCTCGCGGGAGCGCTCGAGAAGGGAGCGGGCGTACCCGCGGCGGCGGGTCGCGGGGTCGGTCGCGACCATGCTGATGAAAACGGAGGGCCCCGGGAAGGTGAGGAGCGTGGTCGCGACCGCCGCGCCGTCCTGGTCCACGACGAGCAGGCGAAAGACCGGTCGACGGAACAGGCGCAGGAGCCCGATGAGGAGCCGGCTGTCCCAGCGGTAGACCCGGCGGACGACCTTGAAGAACCGATCCGGGTGCGACCCCAGGATCGATTCTTCGGCCGGGAATTCGGTCGTGAGGAAGCGAACGAGCGTCGGAGTATCGGACGGACGGAAGTCACGGATCATCCGGAACTGTCCTCGTCGTAGGGAGTGGCCAGGGCGACTTCGAACAGCGAACGGAGCGTAGGTACGGGCCGGTCGTCGCCGACCTCCGGCAGCGGGAGTCGGGCGAGCCGGTCGAGCTCCTCGTCCGGAAGCCGGGCGCGCGCCGCGAGCAACGCCGCTTGGACCACCGGGTCGTCGCCCCCGTGGGGCATCCGGCCGAGGGCCTGGACGATCGCATCGAACAGCCGGCTCTCGGCGTCCGAGCGTAGGACGTCGTCCTCCGCTCCGGGGGCGGGACTGCTCTCGAGGCAGGGCCCGCTCCGCAGGAGGCGAACGAGCTCCTCTCGCGCCCCGTCGTCCCCGAGGCGGCCGACCGCCCACACCGCGGCGAGTCGGACCTCCGGGGCGGGGTCCGTGAGTTCCTCCCGGATCCGCGGCGCGGCGGCCGCCAGACCGAGGTGGCCGAGGGCGTACGTCGCGCCCCGCCGGGGCCAGGGGTGATTGTCCTCGAGGAGGTCGAGCAGGCGCGCGAGATCGTCCGAGATCCCCACCGCGCCGAGCGCGATCGCGGCCGCTCCGCGGACGGGCCATGCGACGTCCGTGAGACCGCGGAGGGCGACCGCCCGGGCCTCGTCCCCGCCCAGTTCTCCGAGTGCGTGGACGGCACAGACCCGGAGCCAGTGCTGTGGACTTTCAGCGGCCACGACGAGCGCCGGGACCGCCCCTCGGTCGCCGATGCGGCCGAGGGCGACGAGCACCGACGGTTTCTCCCAGGTCTCCTTCTGGCCGAGGATCTCGAGGAGGCGGGGGAGCGCGTCCCGGTCGTGGAGTCGGCCGGAGATGACGGCGGCCGCGGCCCGCACCCGACGCGACGGGTCGTCCAACATGGAGCGGACCAGTCGAAGTACCTCGGGACGTCCGGCCCGGCCGAGGCCGAGCACAGACTCGCGACGGACCCGGTCCGAGGGGTCGGCGAGGAGTCCTTCGAGGGCGAGATGGGCCTCGGGGGTACCGATCCGTCCCAACGTACGAGCGACGGCCAATCGGACTTCCCACGTGAGGTCGAGCAGGCAGGTCTCGAGTGCCGCGACCGAGGCGGGATCGGCCGCACTCCCGAGGGCATCCGCGGCCTTTCGGCGTACGTGCGCGTCCGGGTCGGCGAGCGCGGACTCGAGGGCCGCGCGGGTGTCGGGCCGGCCGGCCGGGCCGAGCGCTTCCGCGGCGCTCCCGCGCACCGCCGGGTCCGGATCCTGCAGCGCCGCCGCCAGCGTCGTAGCGGCGCGAGGGTCCGCGAGCAGTCCGAGCGCGATCGCAGCGGTCTGCCGCACTCCCGGTACCGGATCGCTGAGGGCTACGAGGAGCGGCGTTAGGTCCTCGACCCGTCCCCGTCGGGCCGTCGCGCGGATCGCCGCGGCCCGCTCGGACGGCAGGAGCCCTCCCACGGTCCGGGTCGAACGGCGGGCGGCCTTCCGGCGCACCGACGGGCGAGGATGGGCCGGGCGACGAACGCGCGGGGCCACGTCGGGTCCACTCCGGATGGGGCTAAAACGTCCCCCCGGCCGCCGGAGTACGGCCGACCCGGGCCGGAGACCGGACGGGTCGGTCGGTTACCTCGTTCGGACCCGGCACTTCGGACAGGGCGGGGACATGATGTTTCCGGGCGCGACGAAGAACTGCACCCGCTCGGTCCCGTGGCGGAAGCAGACGAACAGCCGGAACACGGTGCCGTCCTTCTTTTTGAACGGGTAGAGCCGCCAGTAGACCGTCGACACCGCCCGCGGGGGATGGACGCGCGCGAGGTACCGTTCCGCCTCGGCTCCCAGCTCCGGGCCGTGCCGCCGGGCGAGCCGTAGGTCGCGGCGACGGACGAGGGTCGCGGGTGTGGTGTGGGCCCGGACGAACGGAAGAAGGCGCGCCGTGGGGTCGGCGTTCGACCACTCGGAGTACGTGATGACCGAGACGGCCCCGCCGGGACACGCGTACACGCACAGCCAACCCGGTGCGAGGGCCCGGAGGTTGTGTCCGCGCTGCGGGCGGTCGCAGTGCCGGTGGCAGTGCGGGGTGCGCGGAGCGAGGGCCCGGCGGAGCAGCGGAGGGACGACCCCCGTGCGCCTCACCCGCTCGCTCCCCGGATGAGGGTCCGAAGCCAGGCGCTCCGCAACAGGTCCGCCCACGCGCGGGCCGTGCGCGGCACCTCCTCGGAGAATCCGGTGAGGAGGTGTTGGACGCGTCCGTCCGACCATTCGAGGAACACCTGGGGGATGAGGTAATCCGGTGCGGAGTCCCCGTAGCGCCGCACGAGCCGGTCCGCTTCCTTCTCCTGGGCTGCGTGGTCGATGTCGAGCAGTCGGAGGGGGATCTTCAGGCGACGGGCGAGGCGGTTTCCCTCGGTCACGGACAGCGGTTCGCAGTGCGGGCACCACGGGGCGAGGACGATGGTCAACCGCTTTGGTTCTGCCACGGCCCTCCCTCGGACGGAACCGGGACGGCGCGCCTCCAGAAAGGTTCGCGGGGTCCCGAGCTGCTCCGTCACCCCGCCCCGTCGAGCGCCACCCCGTCCAGGACCGACTGGGCCGTGCTCTCGGGAGATCGGTACGGGTCCCGGTCGACGCGTCCCCCGTACCCCCACCGCTCGAGGAGCCCGTCCCGCGCGACGCCGAACGGCCCGAGCAGCGTCTCCGCGGCCCGGGCGAGGATCTCGAGGTAGGCGTCGGGGTCGTACCGCTCGCCGCCGGTCAGTAGCTCCTCGGGGCGGACCCGCTCGCGGAAGGAGCGGCTCGTCCGGTCGAGGACGACGTACCGGACGACCTCCCCCGGCTGGCGCGAGGCACCGGCCTGCTCGAGCTGGCGGAGGGCCGCGACGGAGTCGGTGAACGTGACGAACGCGTCGCTCGCCTGCCCGATCCGGTGCGAGATGACCAGCTCCTCCACGGGCCAGGCGCCGGCCCGGACCTGCGAGGCGAACCCGTCCGCCCGCCGGAGCGCGCGCGGGAGCCGGGCCCGGAACTCGTCCGGACCGGGGGCCGCGCGGAACAGGTCGAGCATCTCGGTCTCGAACCGGCGGACGAGCCCCGTCGTGTCGTGCCGTCGCCCCCCGATCCCCCGGAGCTTGAACTCGCCGCTCTCGTAGACCCCGTAGTACCGGTTCGGCACCCCGAGCCCGTGCGTCACCGCGGGGAGGAAGACGATCCAGCGGTACCGTCCCTCGTAGCCGAGCGGCAGGTCCGTGCGCGCGCTCACGCTCCGGGCGAACGCGTTCGGGTCGGGCGGATGGGCGGGGTCCGTCGGGGCAAGCCAGAGCGAATCGACGATCCCGTGGACGACCCGGTAGCCGACGCGCTCGGCCGCCGGGATGAGGTCGGCGAGCAGCTCGCGCGCGTAGGCGTTGATCGCCTCGTGGCACTCGATCCGGCCGAACCGGGCGTTCCGGTACCCCTGGTAGCCGAACGCCGTCACGAGGATCCACTTCAGCATCTTGACGCGTCCGGTGAGGCGCGCCCGCTCCTCGGCGGGGAGCGAGAGGTCCTTGGCGGCGGCCTTGTAGGCGATGCGCCGGGTGAGGAGCGGCTCGAGCGTCCGGGGGATGAGCCCGACCGAACGGGTGCACGAGCGGTAGCCGAGCCCGGGGGCGCGGATCGGGCTCGCCGGGCAGCATCGGCACTCGAGCGTCTCCGCCGAGAGGTTCTTCCGGACCATGATGTGGGGAAAGAGGCTCGCGAAATCGAACTCGTCCACCGGTCCGAAGACGCCGACGGGCGGGACGAAGATCACCCCGCCCCGGTCGGCGGCGACCAACCGGTCGGCGCGCCGGAACGATTCGGGGCGGTTCTTCTTCCACGGGACGTGGAGCCCGCGGCGCAGCGCCTCCGCCATCTCCATCGCGGTGAAGCATGTGCCCGGCGACTGGCGGGCGACGGTCGAGAGCGAGAGCCGGGAGAGCCGGGCTGCGTCGACGAGTCCCGCGAGGTCCGCGTCGTCGAAGAGGAACGAGTTCTCCCGGTCGAGGTGGAAGCGGCCGGGGAGCGGGTACGTGGCCGAACGGTACAGGATCCGGCCGTAGGTCTCGAACGAGCGGGCGGCGCGCGCGGGCCGGAACCCGACCGGTTCGCGTCCGAGGGCGAACTCCTGCGGACCGAGGCCGAGCGCGGCGGCCCGCCGGTACAGCCACGGCAGGTCGAGCGCGTCCCCGCCGTCCGTGAGGAGCACGTCCGGGTCGGTGCGCGCGAGCTCGCCGACGAGCGCCCGCAAGAGGTCCTCCTCGGGGCCCTCGAGCGTCGCGTCGCCGAGGCGGATCGAGGCGATCCGTCCCTCCGCGGGCGGCAGCCGCCCGTGGTGCGGCCCGTCCAGCGTGACCGCGAGCCGGGCGACCACGAGCGGCGGGGGCGTGTAGTGGACGGTCTCGGCCGGTTCGGTCGCGCGGATCGCGGCGCCGTGCCCGACGACCGGGGCGAACGGGTAGAGGTCGTGGGCGAGGTGGTAGAGCTGCGGCGGGGAGAGGTCGACGTCGAAGAGCGTGTAGCGGACGAACCCCCCGAGCTCGTCCACCGACCGGGCGAGGGAGCGGCGCGCAGCGTTCCGGGTCGGGATGACCTCGAGGACGGAGCGTGGGCGGTGGTCGAAGATGGACGGGCGGAGGACGACGCGTCGGACCCGCTCGACCGTCGCGCGCCCCTCCAGTCGGGGCCGGAGGTCGTCGAGGTCGCTCCGAGCTCCCACCACGAAGAACGGCGGCCGGTACTCGACCGCCGTGCGGTGCACGCGCGCCGTCGTCCGCTCCTTCGTCCAGAGGACGACCGAGCGTCCGTCCGGACTCTCCGTGATGTCGAGGAGCCACGCGTCCGGCGGCGGGGTTCCCGCCACGGCTAGCGGTGGGCCGGCCGGGCCGTCTCGTCCGCCGGGAGGCGGCGGGCGAGGTCCAGGAGGACGGAGAGGAGGATCGACTCGAGGAGGTCGGGACTCCCGACGTACGTCGCCTGGGCGACGTAGCGGCGGGCGCCGAGCCGGAGCGTCTCGAACGCCGCCCGTTCCTCGGGCGTCGTCAAGAGCCGCGCGAACTCGTCCCAGCGCTTCAGCCGCTCCTCGAGGGCCTGGCGGTACGTCGGGACGGTGCGCCCCATGCGATCACCTCCCCGGCGGCCCCGCCGCCGAACTCCTCGATCCCCCGCTGGCCCGGCGGCCGCGCGACGAGCGCGAGGCGGGCGTCGTCCCGGAGGGCCCGGAGGCGGAGCGCTCCCGGCCCGCGGGCGAAGGTGACGAGGTCGCACCAGGGCGGCCCGGCGTCGTCGAGGCCGGGGAAGGTCGTCGCGCCGCTCGGGTCGAGGGTCAGGAGCAGCGGGACACGGAGCGATTCGGAGAGCTCGCGCAGCGTCCCGGCGACGTGGCGGAGGAGGGCGGCCCGCTCGTCCTCGGGGATGTCGTCGATCGAGAAGGCGGCGGGAAGGTCGTGGCCGACGAGGAGCGTCGGCGGGTGCCGTCGCGCCTCGGCCGACCAGGCATCCACGAGCGCGACCATCTGGTAGGCCGTGAACGAGCGGGCGAGGCGGATCCGTCGCAGGACCTCGGCCGCGTCCACGCCGAGCCCACGTCCGACCTCGCCGAGCCGGTACGGGTTGAAACGGTTCGACCCTTCGAGCAGCGAGATGCGGCCGCGGCCGAGCGCGTTCCCCGCGTAGAGGAGCTCGAGGACCGGGTCGATAGCGGCGCGCGCACCCGTCCAGAGCGTGAGTTGGCCCGGGGCAAAGCGACGGGCGAGCCAGGGAAAGAGCGCCGGGGACGACGGAAGTCCCACCCGAGTCCGGGCCCGGTGGAGGCGGGGAGCGAGGCGGAACCGGGCGGGAAGGCGCGGCGGTCGCCGGACCGAGGTCTCCTCCGCCGGGAACGGGACCGGCAGGGGCTCCTCTCCGAGGAGGTGTTCGGGGATCGCGAAGACATCCATCATCGACCGACCGGGACCGCTCGACGGCCGGGGCCGCTCTAAAGCGACCGCTCGGGGGGCGTTGAAACGGCTCGGGAACGGGGCGTTTCCCTTCAATCTCCTCTCGGGAGTCGACCTCGGGCTACTGTTCGCACAGCGGTGGCTCTGGCCAGAATGAGGGTCCGAGCGCCGCGGAGGTTACGGGTCAAGCGAAGGGGGCTCGCACTCCGTCACGGTACCGGCGGGGTCTATGCGGACCACGGTCTTCCAGCGCCGGGATTCGCCTCCCATGTGCCGATAGAAGGTGACCCGGCGTCGCCCGTCCGGCTCGGGCGGCCCCACCTCGTAGAGCTCGACGGCCCCCTCCGAGTCTTCCTCCAACCGATCCTTGATCCGCCGACGGAGGTAGGGGTCGGTCATGGGCCAAGCTCGGGAACCCACGGTGCGTCGGGTTTTCAACTTCGCCCTTGCGACCGGCTCGGGGGGAGCGGCCGACAGGAGCGCTTCGGACTAGTCGAGACGCGCCCGGCCTGGGGGCAGTGGCAGGCCGAGCATCTCGGAAAGCGTGCGTGCGTTGGTCGCCGCGTCCCCCCGGAAGTGGTTGTTGAAGAACCCGTAGACCACGGGGACGTGCTCGGCGAGGGTACGCACTTGCGGGGCCCACGCCTCGAGCTGGGCGGGAGAGTAGGTGTAGTCGTACCAAAGGGGCGAACCGTGACCATGCCATCGGATGTAGGCGAACGGCGCCGTGATCTCGAGCTGGGCGGGCAGGTGGGGCTCGTCGGCGACGACGTAGGCGAGTCCGAACTCGCGCAGGAGCTCGAACGATTCCGGGGCCACCCACGACCGCTCCCGGAACTCGACCGCGACCGGGAGGTCCCGTGGGAGCGTCGCGTAGAACGCCCGCACGGTCGCAACCTCGAACGCGAGCGAGGGCGGCAGCTGGAGGAGCGCGGCCGCGAACTTGCCGGCCCGTCGGATCGGCTCGAGGACGGCGAGGAACCGCGCGAGCTCGTCGTCCGTGCCGACCAGGCGGAGGTCGTGCGTGATCGTCTGCGGAAACTTCGCCGCGAACCGGAATCTCGCCGGGGTCCGTCGTACCCAGCTGGCCGCCACGGCGGGCGGCGGGAGGCGGTAGAAGGTCGAGTTCACCTCGACGATCGGGTACAGCCCCGCGTAGTAGCGCAGCTTGTCCGACGTGCCGTGCTTGGGGTAGACCCGCCCGACCCACTCGGGGTAATCCCAGCCGCTCGTCCCCAGGAGGATCTCGCCCACCGCCGACCCGTACTCCCGAGGAGCGGGGTCCGGTTAAGTCCTCGTGCGAGACGTCACGGAACACCCTCGCCGCGACCGATCGCGTGCAGCACCCGCTCCATTGAGGGCGGTCGACCCGTCGCCCGGGGCCGAGCGAGGAGGCGCGCGACCCGCGCGGCGATGCGCTCCGGAGGGCCGCTCCCCGAGACAAAGGAGAATCGATGGCCGAACTCGGGCGCGACCACCGTCCGATACAGCCGCAGTTCGGCCGCGGCGACCCGACGGTGGCGGACCTGAAGCGATCGAGGATGACCGCCCGGGTCTCCCTCCGCTCGCCGGTGACGTTCCGCGACGGGCGTCCGGAGGTAGACCACCGCGTCGGGAAGGCCCCAGATTCCGTCGGTGCGTAGCTCGTCCGCGAACGCGAGGAGTCCGGTCAGCGCGGACGGGGTTGCGAGTCCCAGGTCCACGAGCCCGGCGGTGTAGGTGATCGGACCCAGGAAGCCGGTATCCGCGAGCACGGTCGCGCCGCTGTCGACGAGACGTCGCCCTTCCCGGAATCGGCGCGTCTCCTCCCGGAGCAGGCGGCGCTCGAGGCGGAGGAGTTCCGCGTCGGTCCGCCATGTCAACGATGGGCGGGGACGCAGTCGCTCGTACGCCTCCGGAATCGTGGTGAGCCCGAGCGAAGAGGCGAGCGCCGCCACCGTTCGGCTTTTCCCGGCGGCCGACGGTCCCTCGAGCGCGACCACTCTGCCGGACATCGGGACCGAGCGAAGGGCTCCCGGAGAAAAGGGAATCGGGCGGGCCGGCCGGTGGCTTTTATCGGACCCGCCGTTCGGACGGTCGTGACGACCGAGGTGGATCCGGGAAGGTCGGTGTCCCCGTCGGACCCACCCCGCCCCTGGGTGGGCGCGCATCGATCACTCGTCCTGGGGGGCGGCCGCACGCTCGTGATGGGCGTCGTGAATCTCACTCCCGATTCGTTCTCCGACGGGGGCCTCTTCCGCGATCCGGGCGACGCGATCACGTGGGCGGAGGTGCTGATCTCCGAGGGGGCGGACCTCATCGACCTCGGAGGGGAATCCACCCGCCCCGGCGCCACCGCCGTCTCGGCGGAGGTCGAGTGGCAGCGCGTCGAACCGGTCCTGCGGGGCCTCGCCGGGCTGGTGTCGGTCCCGCTCTCGATCGATACCCGCCACCCGGAGGTCGCGGCCCGGGCGGTCGACGCGGGCGCGGACATCGTCAACGACGTGGAGGGGCTCCGGTCGGAGGAGATGCGGCGCGTCGTGGCCCGCACCGGGGCCGCGGTCGTCGTGATGCACATGCGCGGCACGCCCGCGACGATGCAACAGGACCTCGACTATGCGGACCTCCAGGGAGAGGTGGCCGGATGGCTCAAGGACCGGACGGACGCCGCGCGCTCCGAGGGGATCGGCGCCGAGAAGATCGTGGTCGATCCGGGCCTCGGCTTCGGCAAGTCGGCCGCCCAGAGCGTCGAGCTCCTCGCCCACGCGGGAGAGTTGCATGCCCTCGGGTACCCGGTCCTCGTGGGGGCGTCACGCAAGTCGTTCCTGGGGTGGGCGACCGGCACGACCGACCTCGAAGACCGCCTTGAAGCGGGGATCGCGGCCGCCGTGATCGCCGCCCAGGCCGGCGTGGAGATCGTTCGGACGCACGACGTCGGCCCGACGGCGCGTGCGCTCGCGTTGGTCGCCGCCGCCCGGGGTCACCCCCCTCGGCCCCCTGGGGCGTAGAGGGTCCGTTCGGGGTCAGGTTCGCTCGATCACCGGAGCGGCTTTCCGGTGTCGTCCACTTCGATCTCGAGGACGAGCGCTCCCAGATAATCGCACTTGAGACAGCGGTAGACCGCGCCGGTGATGGAGGCGTTGGCCTGGACGATCTGGCTCGAATTGCACTGAGGGCAGACGAGGATCCGTCTACCCCGGTGGCGACGTCGCATCGTCGTCCTCCTCGGTCTCGTCCTCGACCGGGCCCGCCTCGGGGTCCTCGATCTCGGTCGCCGGTTCGGGCTCGTCCGGGGCTGGGTCCGATTTTCCGTTCGACGCGTCGGGCGTCGCCGTCTCGTCCGGGACGGGAAGCACGACCGCGTCCCGCACCTCGTCGCCGTCGTCCAGGCGGATGACGCGGACGCCGAGCGTGTTGCGCGCCTGGGAACGGATCCCCTTCACGGTCATGCGGATCGTGATACCGTTCTTGGTCGTCACGAGGATCTCGGAGGTGTCCGTGGTCGGGAGCACCGCGACGACCGAGCCGTTCCGTCCGCCGGTCTTGATCGTGCGGACGCCCATCGCGCCGCGCGCGGTCTTTCGGTAATCCTCGGTCGGGCTCCGTTTGCCGAAGCCGGTCGTCGTGAGCGAGAGGAGCGTCGGGAACTTCGAGCTGACCGGAGCCATCGCGACGACGTGGTCGCCCTTCTCTTTAGAGAGGCGGACCCCGATGACCCCGTACGTCGCCCGCCCGGTCGGCCGGACCTCGCTGAGCGGGAATCGAACGAGTTGCCCCGCGCGGGTCGCGAGCAGGATCTCCGTCGCCTCGTCCGCGACGAGCGCGATGTCCACGAGCTCGTCGCCCTCCTCGAGGAGGACCGCCTGGATGCCGTTCGTGCGGATGTTCTGGTACTGGTCGAGGGTGGTGCGCTTCACGAGTCCGCGGCGGGTCGCAAAGAAGAGCGAGCCCTGCCCCTCGAGGTCGTGGATCGGGAGCAGGGTCTGCACCCGCTCGCCGTCCTTGAGCTTCGGCAGGAGGTTGATCAGCGCCTTGCCCTTGGCCTGCCGACTTCCCTCGGGGAGCTCGTAGGCGACCAGGCGGTAGACCCGACCGAGCGTCGTCAGGAACAGCACGTCATCGTGCGTCCGCGTGACGAAGGTGCGGATGACGAAATCCTCCTCCTTGGTCTCGATCTGCCCGAGACCGCGTCCGCCGCGGCGCTGCCGCCGGTACTGCTCGAGGGGGAGGCGCTTCACGTAGCCGTCGCGGGTCACCAGGACCACGACGTCGGCGTCCGGGATGAGGTCTTCCAGCGTGCGGGCGGTGAACGCGGGGACGATGCGCGTGCGCCGGGCGTCCCCGTAGCGGTTCTTCATTTCCGTTAGTTCCTCGACGATGAGCCCGTCGAGCAACTTCGGGTCGGCTAGAATCGACTGCAGGTGGCGGGAGAGCGTCTCCTTCTCGGATTTCTCGGTCTCGACCGCCTCGCGTTCGAGGGCGGTGAGGCGGGACAGGCGCATGTCGAGGATCGCTTTTGCCTGCTCGGTGGAGAGCAGGAACCGTCCCATGAGGCTGCTCTCGGCGGCCGCGACGTCCTTCGAGCGACGGATGATCTTGATCACCTCGTCGATGTGGTCGATCGCGGTGAGGAAACCCTCGAGCAGATGGAGGCGTTCGGTCGCCTTGCGCAGGTCGAAGGTCGTGCGGCGGGTGAGCATGAGGCGCCGGTGTGCGAGGTGGATCTCGAGCAGGTCCTTCAACGGAAGGACGCGCGGACGGTTGTCGACGAGACAGAGGTTGATCACGCCGAAGCTCGTCTCGAGCGGGGTGTGTTCGTAGATGCGGTTGAGGACGATCTCGGCGGGTACGTCCCGTCGGAGCTCGAGCACGACGTGCGTCCCGTCGCGGTCCGACTCGTCCCGGAGGTCGGTGACGCCGTCGAGGCGTTTGTTCCGGACCAGGTCGGCGATGAGTTGGAGCAGCGAGGACTTGTTGACCTCGTAGGGGATTTCGGTGATGACGATCTCGTCCTTGCCGTCCCGCTCCCGGATCTCGGCGCTCCCCCGGAGGTGGATCGTCCCGCGTCCGGTGGCGTAGGCTTCCCGGATCCCTTCGGAGGAGAGGTAGCCGCCGCCCGGGAAATCCGGCCCCGGAATGACCTTCATCAGGGCGTCCAGGTCCGACTCCGGGTGATGGATGAGGAGGAGAAGGCCGTCGACGATCTCGTCGAGCCGGTGCGGCGGCATGTTGGTCGCCATCCCGACCGCGATCCCGGCCGAGCCGTTGACCAGCAGGTTGGGGACCTTCGAAGGAAGGACGAGCGGCTCCTTCAGGGAGCCATCGAAATTGTCGGTCCAGTCGACCGTCTCCTTCTCGAGGTCGGTCAGGAGTTCCTCGACGAGCGTGCTCAAGCGGGCTTCCGTATACCGCATCGCAGCCGGCGAGTCACCGTCGATCGAGCCGAAGTTTCCCTGACCGTCGATGAGCGGGTAGCGCAGGCTGAACGGCTGGGCCATCCGGACGAGGGCGTCGTACACGGAGAGGTCGCCGTGGGGGTGGTACTTTCCGAGGACGTCCCCGACCGTTCGGGCGCTCTTACGGTAGGCACGGTCGTGCGTCGCCCCGGACTCCCACATCGACCACAGGATGCGGCGCTGGACCGGCTTGAGCCCGTCCCGGCCGTCGGGGAGGGCGCGCCCGACGATGACGCTCATCGCGTAATCGAGGTAGGATTTGTGCATCTCCTTCTCGAGCGCGTGGTCGTTCACCCGGTCGACGGGCTTGGGTTTGGGTTCGGCGGAGGACGGTGCGCCGGTCACGTTGCGCCTCGAATGCGGAGCTGCGCTGCGATGATCGGGTCGGCCGCGTCGAGGAAGCGGTCGCGTGTTCCGGGCGGGATCGTGGCCCCGCTCGCCACCTTGTGGCCGCCGCCTTCCCCGCCGACCGCCTTCGCCGCGGCCTGGAGCGCCGCCGAGAGGTCGAGGCCGTCGGCGACCAGCCGCAACGTCCCCCGGCCGCTGATCTTGAGGGACGAAGTTCCTTCGCCCGAGAAGACGATCACGGGCTTGTCGGGGGGCAGAAGGTAGCTCATCGCCATTCCGGCCTGGGTGCCCGCGAGGGGGGTCTCCCGGCTCTCGAACCAGCGAAGCGCCGTCCTCTCATTAACGCCCTGCTCCTCCAAGCGCAGTAGGGTCGAAAGGATGCCGGTCCGCCACCGGGTTTCCTCGACCTGGGCCCGTTCGAACGCCCGAGCGTCCCCGAGCGCCATCGCGACCCCCAGGCTCGGCGTTCCCGCCCGGCCAGTCGCGCTCTGCAGGTTCGACAATTCCTCGGCGTCCCGGCCGAGCGAGGGGAGGAACCAGCGCTCCTGGTCGACTAGGGCTACGAACTCGGGCAGCACGCCGCCCGCCTCCAGACGGGCGCGCAGCGCGCCAACGAGGCGGTGGCGCGCCTCTTCGGGCAGTGTGAGGGGCGGAGTCTCGGGGTCGATCGAGAGCTCCCGAAGGAACGTGTCGACGGCCGGTCGTCGCCCCGAGAGGCGGCGGAAGTATGGGTCAATGCTGGTCGCGAGCGCCGCTCCGACGGTCGGGCCGAGGAGCGCGGCGCCGGGACGCCGCACGAGCGCCGAGCGTCGGATCGCCTCGTCCACCAGGATCGCGTTGAGGCCGTGGAACCCGCCGACGTGCTGCCGGTCCCCGATCGCTCCGGAGAGGGCCCACGGGGCGTTGTCCCAGTTGAGGGGGTCGAGAAAGATGGAGAAGAGCCAGGTGAGGGTCGCGGCGCACATTTCGCTCATCCCGTCGACGCCCCAGTCCAGAGGGTTGACGAACGCGACGTGCGCGGGGAGGTCCGGGGGGTGGGGAGCCCCGCGGTAGGTGTGGTGGTCGAGGACGACCACCGGGTGGGGGTGGGCCGGATAGAGGTCGGTCCAGCTCGATCCGGTGTCCACAATGAGGACGGGGCCCTTCGTGGCCGAAAGGAGTGTGTGCATCTTCTCCCGCTCGACGCCGATGAGGGGGGTCAGCTGGACCGGGTATCCCAGACGCCCGAATGCGCGGACCGCGGACGACGCGCTCGCGATGCCGTCCGCATCGTAGTGGTAGATGACCCGCCAGCGCTGGGGATGGGCGAGGACGAGCCCACGGGCCCGCTCGAACTCTCGACTGTACTGGGGGTCCGAAACAAACGAATCCGGACCCGAGGGCATCACTCCACCTGGAGGGCCGCGCCCGCAGCAGAATACCGCCAGTTCTCAGGGAGGCGGCGGTGCTGCCGGTAGTACCGGGCCAGGCGGCGGATCCTCGACTCCATCAGGGCGAGGCCCCGACGGTTCGAGAGGTCCTTGGGGTGGGTCGCAAGGTGACGCTGAAGGTGGACGACCCGCTTGAGGAGCGCCTGGAGGTCGTCCGGGATCTCGGGGCGGACGCCGTGTTCGCTCAGGACGGTCGAGAGACGCTTGCCGGTGATCGCACGCGTCGAGGGGATTCCGTGCTGGTCCCGGAGGGTGAGGCCGACGAGGGCGGACGAAAGGCCCCCCTTGGAGAGCGTGACGGCCTGCTCCACGACCTCTTCGGACGTGGCGGTGACCCACTCGGGCTTCGTCAGGGGGTACGGACGGTGGGAACCGGCCTTTCCCTTGTGTCCGGAGTGGATGCGCGACATGGCCTCGCGCCGACACTCGTCGGTTACTTAAGGTAACGGGACGGACGGAGCACCGAGGTCCCCGTCAGGGGATCCGGTCGCTCGACTTCTGGACCTCGACGAGGAAGGCCTTGCCTTCGGCCGTGATCTGATAGACCGCCCGGGCGGGGGTCGGGTTCTGGGATGCGACGTTCGTCGACAGCCGGGCCTCCACGAGGCCGTTGCGCACGAGCAGTCCGAGCGCCAACGGGACCTGCACATGGCCCTGCTCGACGGCCCAGAATCGGGACAGTAGCCGCTCCATCTCGACGAGCTCGAGCGTCTGTTCGCGGCTCCGACCCTCGTTGATCGATTCGGCTCGGTTCAACTGTTGGAGGAGGGCCACCAACGTCGACCGAACCGGATCGGGCGCGTCCTCCGAGCCCACGCGTCGTACAACGCTCGGTTCCGGTACTTAAATCACGCCGGGAGCGGGCTTGCCGTTCATGCGATTCTCCCCGAACGTTCGTTCTTGAGCAGGAGGTATTCCTTCCCGGGGAGGGCAAGCGTGTACCGGCGCCCGACGATCCGTCCCCGGTCCCAGGCATACTGGCTGTCCTCGAGCACCGAGACCATCCGGTTGCCGAGGAGGGTCGCGATCGCAGCGTCGAGTTCTTCGATCGTTACCGTGGCATGCGGGCCTCCGCGCAAGAGGGTGAACAGTTCGTGGTGCTCGAGTCCCTCGACGGTGGACGCTTCCTCCTCCGACTTGTTGAGGAGCCGCAGGACCTCCAAGAGGATGACCCCGAGTTCGAGCGCACGCTCCTCCTGCTCTTCGTCCATGACCGTTCATCCCGACCCCCCTCATGAGTCCGCGGGACGGCCGGTCCGGCGCGGCGCCGACTTAATAGGGAGGTCCCGCACGTACCTCACCCTCCATGACCTGCACGTGCCGGAACCCGGCCCGATGCCCGGTCTGCAACCAGTCGGTCCGGGTGCCGCTCACCAACCTCGAGAACGCGACCGGCGGGGCGTTCCTGGTCGACCGGTTCGCTCGTCGGGATTCCTCGGCTTCCCGCGAGGGCCTGCGCCGGCTCATCCAGGGGTACGCGACGTGTCCGGCGTGCGGTCACACGATCTACCACGACCACTCCCGCTCGTGCGTCGCGGATGCGTTGAGCTCGGCGGGGGTGCCGCTCCCCGAACGTGAGGCGATCCTCTCCAAGATCACGTTCCCCGAAGGGTGAGGCCGACCCGATGGCTCCGCCCGATGATTTCGTCGTCACTCCGTACGAGGTCAAAGGGCGGATCGACTACCAGCGTCTGCGCGAGATGTTCGGCACGCAGGACCTGACGCCGGAGCTCCTCGCCCGCCTCCACCAAGTCGCGGGCGGGGACCTCCCGCCACTGCTCTCGCGGGGCGTCTACTACTCCCACCGGGACCTGGGGTTGCTGCTCGATCAGTACCAGAAGGGCTCTCCGTTCTTCCTGTACTCCGGGCGCGGACCCTCCGGCCCGCTGCATACCTCCCACCTCGTCTCGTTCGACCTCTGCCGATGGCTCCAGAAGACCCTCGGAGTCTCGATGTACATCCAGATCACGGATGACGAGAAGTTCTGGGCCCGGTCCGGTCTCACCCGGGAGCAGACCGCGTACTGGGGGATGGAAAATCTCTACGACATCCTCGCGCTCGGCTTCGATCCGAAGCGGACGCACGTCTTCTTCGATTCCAAGTCGATCGCCGCGCTCTACCCGCTCGCGATCCGCGTCGCACGGAAGATTCCCTACTCAACCGTGAAAGCGGTCTTCGGCTTCGAGCCGAGCACCAACATCGGTCTCGTGTTCTACACGGCTCTCCAGACCGTCCCCTGTTTCTGGCCGTCGTGGGCCGAGGACCGGGCGGTCCCCTGCCTCATCCCGTGCGGGATCGACCAGGACCCCCACTTCCGGGTGACGCGGGACATCGCAGAAAGTCTCGGGTACCCGAAACCGTCGTTGATCCACAGCCAGATGCTCCCCGGCCTTCTCGGCGAGAATGCGATGAGCACGACCGGGGACCGGGAGGACAACGCCCTGTTCCTCAACGACTCGGCCGCGACCGTCGATCGGAAGGTGCGCGGGGCGTTCACCGGTGGCCGGGCGACCGTGGAGGAACAACGCCGCTTGGGGGCGACGCCTGAGATCTGCTCCGTCTGGGCTCTGTGGCGCACCCGCTTTGCGAAGGACGACCAGGAGTTCGCGTCGGTCACGCGCGATTGCCGGTCGGGCGCGCTCCTGTGCGGCGAGTGCAAGGGGCGGGTCCTCGAGCGGATCCACGCGTTCTACGCGACCCATGCCGAAGCCCGGATCAAAGTCCAGGACTGGGCCGAGTCCACCATCGTCACCGAGGCTCCGAAGCCAATCTGAGGAGTCGTCGGCAGGGACCCTGCTCCCGCCTTCGGCCCTTCCCCCAGCCGACCTGCGGTCAACGGGGGGATCTTGAGCTCTAGAGGAACCGAGCCCCGCAGGATTGGCAGTATCGACTGGACGAGGGACTGGGCCGCCCGCAAGCCGGGCAATATTTCATGCCCGAGATCGGCGCCGGTGGGTTCCACGGCGGCGTGACGTCCGTCGTCTCGTCGATCGCGTCTCCCAACTTGGAGTAGGCGACGAGATAGAGGATCCCCGAGATGAGCCCCAATCCGAGCAGCGACAGGATGCCGAACACCAGGGTCGGGGTCCGGGCACCCTCGTAGTCGCCCTCCTCGGTCCGACGGTAGGAGAACGAGTAGACGAGCACGATCCAGAGGATCCCGATCGCGGCGGCCCCGAAGATGATCCCCCCGAGACCGGGGGCGAGCACCACGAGAAATCCGATCCCGAGGACGATCGCGACCTGGATCCCCTGGAGGATCAGTCCCACGAGGATGAGCGTGTGGGCGGTTTCCCCCGACGCACTGGTCGTCAGGCCCGCGCTCACAAATCGGGAACGATGCAGCCCCTATTTACGCGCGGTTCGGTCGACGGGTTCGAGCCGGGCCCGAACTGGCGCCAGGTCCGGGAGTGAACTAGAGGATCTCGGGCCGTCGGTCGAGTCCGAGCAGCTTGGGTCGGGGGGCGGGGAGCTCCTCCTCGCCGGGGTCGGGACCCCCCTCCACGGCCGTGACGAGCCGCAGCATCGGTCGGAACAGCGAGCTCTGGGCTCGCGTGGGGTCGAGCGTGTACGCCCGCTCGTAGGCGGCGACCGCGGCGTCCTCGTCGCCCAGGCTCAGGAGGGACAACGCGAGGTCGATCCAGCTCTTCGCCTCCCGGGAACCTTCCCGTGCGCCGGCCTCCTCGACGTGGTCGTCGAAACGAGGGCGGGGCGGGCGGAGGTCGTTCTCGTCCGTCGGGATCGAGCGGGAAAGCACGAGGGCCCGTTCGAATGCGGCGGAGGCCCCTGTCTCTTCGCCCGACTCGGCGAGGGCGACCCCGAGTCGATGCCAGGCGACCATGTCCTCGGGAGCGAGGGCGACCGCGCGACGGTACGCGCTGGCGGCGTCCTGCCACTCCTCGCGGAGCGAACGGGCCACGCCGAGATGGAACCAGGCCTCCCCGTTGGCCGGTGCGAGCTGGATGGCCCGGGCGAGGGCGGATTCCGCCTCCGCGGCCCGGCCGATGTGGGCGAGACTGATCCCATAGTAGGACCAAGCCGAGGCGTCATTGGGTTCTTCTCGGATTACATCCAAGAACGACCTCACGGCGCGGTCGTACTCCCCCCGAAGGAGATAGTGAACCCCAAGGTCGGCGCGTTGGTTCACACCCGGTCCGGACCGCCGAGAGCCGGCCGGGCCAAAAGCCTGTTGCCGGAGCCGCACGCCCTCCTCGATCGGTCGAGGAGGGTCATTCGGCCGCCGCCCACCCCGGTCGAGCCCTTTATATGGGCTCGGTTTCCATGCGCCGCCAGAGGAATCCGCGAGCCAGTCCCAATCGAGCGTCCCGCCCGTCCTACTTTTACGACGAGTGTTCGCGAGACTGAGTCTAGCTCCAAGGTTCCCACGCAACGCGAAACGCGAAGCAGAAGAAGGCGAGACCGATGGTGGACAAACCCCTGACTAAAGTGCGAGACCTGACGCCGAACTCGAAGCAAGTGAACGTGCTGGCTAAAGTGATCAGCATTGGAGAGCCGAAGGAAGTAATGGGCAAGT
>JAKIVX010000018.1 GCA_022750335.1 Thermoplasmata archaeon
TTCCGAATTGGCAAGGCCACCATGTTGTCGCGAGGAAACCATCCATGAGACACTCGATAGCTCTCGTCACCGGCAGCACCTCCGGGCTCGGTTATACGGCAGCCAGTATGCTCGCCGCCCAGGGCTGTCGCCAGGTCATCGTCACGGGACGCACCCTGGCCCGAGTCCAAGAAACGGCCGCCCAGCTCGCGACTGAGACAAAGTCACAGGTCTTCACGCCGCTGGAGCTGGATCTGGGATCGCCGAGAAGCGTTCAGTCCGCTCTAGCCGAGTTGGTAAAGCTGGGTCGACCGATCGATTTTCTTCTGCTCAACGCGGGGATTCTCGGCGGCAAGGAGCGCGTGGTCACCGCGGAGGGAATTGAGACGGCTCAGGCCCCACTAATCGGCCATCATCAACTGACTGTGGGGTTGCTCCGCGCCAACCTGCTTAGCCCCAGCGCGCGGATTGTTATCGCTGGCTCGGAAGCTTCCCGAGCGGACGTGCCTATGTTCAACTACACCGACGTGGCGGCCCTCGCGGCCACTCATCACCACGGTGACCGAACTGCCGCCGTGGAAGCCCTGTTGCGCGGCGGGCCGAACGTGAAGTACCGGCCCAACCGGGCGTTCGCCGACGCGAAGCTCATCGTCGCTTGGTGGGCCGCTGCACTGGCGCGCCGCCTACCCTCCGGCATGGCCGTATACGCTGTCTCGCCCGGTGCCGCGCCCGACACCTTGGCGGTGCGGAACGCTGGGGGGGCCACGAAGTGGCTGTTGATTCCGCTGTCAAAGCACATCCCCGGCATGTCTCATACGCCGGAGACCGCGGCTCGTCGCTACCTCCAGGCATCGGAGTTCGGCACCGACGTTTCGGGCCAATTCTTCGCCTCGGCCCCCAAGAAGCTCACCGGCCCGATCGAGGCGATGCGCCACCCGCACTTTCACGATCGCGCGAACCAGGAAGCCGCGTGGCAGGCCGTCGTCAAAGTCGCCGGCGTCGACTTCTACTCCGCAGCACCCTCGAGCGCTGTGTCCTGAGCGAGCACCCGATCGCGCCGAGATGAACGTGGTGACCCGAATGAGCCGGCGAGTCCTGGGTCGCCGTTCCGGCGCTTCGATCTCGTCGAAGCTGCGCGGATGCTCGGACGGATCGAGAAGTTCGCGAGATCGAGGGGGCCGGTCACATCATCACCTTACGGGTCGAACAGGTGCAAACCTCGTGCGGCTACGCTGTGCGCCGGGTGGAGTTCCAAGCCCCACGCCTGACCCTGGTCCGCTGGGCTGCAACGAAGGGGGAGGTCGGTCTCGAAAAATACCGCACCGAGAGGAACCTCGCGAGCCTTGACGGGGTTCCGACCCACCTGGGCCGCCGGCGTCGAAAGGGAACGACCGAGGGTCCGCCTCAGCCCATTCCGGTTCCAGAGGAGCTCGGCGAACTAGGTGCCGAGCCGGTTGATGTCGCGCGTGCCGAGCAGAGGGTTCGGAGCGCCCTCTTTCGCCACTCGGATCATTGCGCGTCCGACCTTCTCCGTGGTCGTGATCGAGTCGGGGGCCACCCGGAGGAGGATCACGAGCACGGGCCACAGAACGAGGTAGATGAATCGATAGGCCGGGGTCTTGGATCGGACCCCGTGACGGGGTTGGATGGCTCCCGGGCGGAACATGAACGCCGCATGGAACGGGAGGCGGAGAAGGGCGTTCTCGGTCGCACCCTTGACCCGGGCCCACATCCGAGGTCCGTGCTCGGTACTATCGGTGCCGGCCCCGGAGATATAGACGAAGGTGAGGTTCGGATTGAGTCTTAAGAGGGTCTGCGCCACCGAGAGCGTGAGGTCGTACGTGACCTTTCGGTACTGTTCCTCGGTCATTCCGATCACGGAGATCCCGAGGCAGAAGAAGGCGGCGTCGTAGCCCCGGAGCCGCTCCTCGATCGGAGCGAGGTTGGTGAGGTCCTTCCAGAGGATCTCGGTCAGTTTCGGGCTGAACGTTCCGGTGGGACTGCGGCCGACCGAGAGGACCGTAGTCACCTCGGGATCGAGGAGGCACTCGCGGAGCACGCCTTGCCCGACCATCCCCGACGCACCGAACAGGAGGACCTTCACGAGGGCGGGCACCGGACCGGGGTCCAAGAGGACATCGGCGCGGTCAATTCAGCTCCGGGCCGGCGCGAAGTAGATCCGGGAGCGGCCGAGGTCGAACGTGACATCATAGGGCCGTAGGAACTCGTCGCCGAGCAGCCCGTCGTAGATGATCTTCTGGAACATCACCACCGGGTCTCGCTGCGCGACGCCCGGCACGCCCCGAACGGCCACCCGGCCGCGAACCGTGGCGAGATACCGAGTGTATGCGTTCCCGGTCTCATCGGTCCCCTCGTTCCTCCGCACGCCTGGGTCGCCGTCTCGCACCCCAAGCGCGGTCATGAACCGGGCGTCCAGGATGAGGTTGCTCGAGCCGGTGTCGACCTCGACCGTGGCGTTCCACCCGTCCGGTAGTTCGAGGTCCACGAACAGGGTGACGGCCGGACCGTCCCACCGGGCGTCCAACGGGGCCCCCGGTCCGAGCGCGGCCGGAAGGTCCGACGGGCCCTCGTCCCCCCAGACCAGGGTTCCTGCGGTTCGGCCGAGCGTGAACGGGGTCTTTCCGAAGAAGGTCGGGGCCAGGAATCCCTCGATCCGTTGCAATTCAGGGGGTAACGCAAGGTCGAACACACCCACGAGCGCGTCGTCGTGCCGAAGGGCCCCCAGGGACAGGCTGGGCACGCGGGCGAGCGGGACCTCGAGCAGTTGCCCCGACATTCGCCGCCCTGAATAGGTCTCTCCCGTGAGTCGTCCGCCCGCCCGGGCCAGGAGGGCGTTCGAGACCAGGTCGAGTCCGACTCCGGTATCAAAGATGAACCGGGTCTCCTCGGACCCGTCGACCCGGACCGGTACGTGGACGAGGTGGCCTCCGATCGCCTCCAGCTTCACGTCTCCTCCCATCGTTCCCCTCGGACGAATACGGCGGCGGCCCGGCGTTCGGAACTCCCGACGGTATTTGGCCGAAGGGATTTGTCCCCGGGGCGCATCCCTCGAGGGATGGCCTGGGTCGTCTTTCTGCGCGGGGTGAATGTGGGAAGCGCGCGCCGGTTCCTCCCGAGCGCGTTCGCGAAGGAGCTCCCCGAGCTCGACCTCGTGAACCTCGGGGCGGCGGGAACCTTCGTGGCGCGCGCGAACATCTCGGAGCCCCGGCTACGGAGCTCCTTTGAGCGCCTCCTTCCGTTCAAGACGGACCTGCTCGTGTCTCCCGGGAAGGAAATTGTAGAGCTCGTCCGGAGCGACCCGTTTCGCCGCGTCCCGGCCGGTGCGAAGTCGTATCTGACGGTGCTCATCGCCCCGGCCACGGTCCCCCTGTCCCTTCCGTTCCACGTTCCCCCCGCGCCCGATTGGGATGTACGTGTGACGGAGATCCGGGGTCGCTACGTCCTGAGCGTCGCTCGCCGACGGACGAAGCGGCTGACCTATCCCAATCCGGTCATCGAGAAAGCCCTCCGTGTTGGCGCCACCACGCGCGGTTGGCCCACCGTGGTCGCCCTGGACGAGATCCTGTGGAGCGGCTAACCGGAACGGCAACCCCGGCGCGCGTCGGGATTCCCTACTCCGGCGGGAAGTAGAGGTCGAGGTTCGACCAGCCATACACAGTCTCCTCGAGCTCTTGACCCCCGATCGAGACCGTATCGATCCCGAGGGAGCGCGCGCCGAGGCGTTCGTAGAACAAGCGGGCCGGGTTCGCCGTGAGCACGCGGACGAGCATCCCCTGGAACCCGAGATCGAGGAGCGAACGGGCCACGCGACGGACGAGTTCGTGTCCGATCCCGCGACGTTGGTGCTCCGGAAGGAGGTAGATCGAGATGAGTTCCGCGTCGTAGCCGAGCGGCGGTTCGCCTCGGGCCGGGCCGCCGACCGCAAACCCAACGACACCTGCGGGTTCGACCTCGGCGACGACCACGGGGTCGTGGGGGAGGTTCGTGAGGCGGTCCTTCCACCGCGAACGACGCTCCTCGAGCTGCTGGGGAAGACTGTTCAACCACTCCTGCGGGTCGATGCCCCGATAGGCCACCATGAGGACCCGGATGTGCACATCCGCGAGTCGGTCCGCATCGGCCAAGACCGCCCGCCGGTACGTCGGCGGTCCGTACGAGTCTCCAGTTCTCATCGGTGCGGCCGGGGAGAGAGGGTCGAGATTAAGCGGCTAGCCTCCGAGCCGGGTTGATAGGACGGGGGAAGACAGTAGGGTCGGACCACCGACCGGAGAAGGGACGTCCGTTCGGAGCGTCACGACCTCCCGTCCATCCGCGCGTCGGCCCGTGGGGAGCGGGCCGGGACGAGCGGGTCGCGCACGCGCTTATCCATCGCGGGAGTGTGGGCGGCCGTGGAGCCCTACTTTCGGGCGATCGAGTCCGAAGTGGACCGGGCGTACACGGTCGCCGAGAAGGCACGTCGGGAAGGTCTCGACCCCGAGACGCACACCGAGATCCCGCGCGCGCAGGACATGGCGATGCGCGTCGAGAAACTGCTCTCCCACCTCAAGATCGACGGCATTTCGGAGGAGATCCGAACCCTGGCCGCGGCCCTCCCCCGGGAAGAAGTGGCGGTTCGCATCGCCCGCCGGCTGGCCAACGATACGGCTCGCGGCGACCCCGCCGAGCGGGTCGACGTCGCCCTCCGCGTCGGCCTCGCGATCCTGACGGAGGGGATCCTGGTCGCCCCCTTGGAAGGACTGGCCGAGGTCCACGTTCGACCCGGACCCGAGGGCCCGTACATCGAACTCTACTACGCGGGACCGATCCGCGCCGCCGGAGGCACCGCCCAGGCGCTCAGCGTCCTTCTGGCCGACATCGTCCGGCGCGACCTCGGCCTCGCGCGCTTCCGCCCTGACCGCCAGGAGGTCGAGCGGTACCAAGAGGAGATCCCGCTCTACAAGTACCACCAGCATCTTCAATACGTCCCCACGGCGGAGGAGATCGCCCTCGTCGTCCGGAACGTCCCCGTCGCGATATCGGGCGAGTCGACCGAAGGCGACGCGGAGGTGAGCGCGTTCCGCAACCTGCCTCGGGTCCCGACCAACGGCATCCGCGGGGGAGCCTGCCTCGTCATCGCCGAGGGGCTGTGCCAGAAGGCGGCGAAGCTCCGAAGGATCGTCGACAAACTCGGCCTCGACGGCTGGGAGTTCCTGGACGAGGTGGGGCACCACGCGACGGACGACGACGACTCCCACACGCCGAAGTACCTCCAGGATTCCGTCGGGGGCCGACCGGTGCTGGCCCATCCGAGCCATCCGGGGGGATTCCGACTGGTCTACGGGCGGGCCCGGACGACCGGCCTCGCCGCCTGCGCGATCAACCCGGCGACGATGGTCATCCTCCAGCACTTCGTCGCGATCGGCACGCAGGTCAAGCTCGAATACCCCGGGAAGGCGACTGCGATGGGCGTCTGTGACACCATCGAGGGCCCCATCGTGGAGCTCGAGGACGGCACGCTCACGGCGGTCCACGAGCCCGAACGTGCGCTCGCGCTCCTTCCCAGCGTCCATCGGATTATCGACCTCGGTGAAATTCTCGTGAGCTACGGGGAGTTCCTCGAGAACAACCGACCGCTCTCACCCGGCGCTTACACGCTCGACTGGCACGCGGCGGAGCTCACCGCGGCCGGTGCCGACCCCGACGCGCTCGCCCCCGTCCACTACGAGGACGCCGTGAGGACGTCGGCCACGTTTCGGGTTCCGCTCCACCCGCGATGGCTGCTGTTCTGGCACGATCTGGCGCCGGGGGAGATCCGGGCGCTGTCCGAATTCATGGAAAGCACCGGACGCTGGACGGACGGCCGACTCGATTTCCCCCACGACCCGGCGTGGAAGGAGGTGCTCGTTCGACTGGGCTTTCTGATGGGCCCCTCCGCCCCGGACCGTTGGCAAGGCGAACCCGACTCGAGTGCCGCATTGATCGGTGGCTTGGGGTTGGAGGTGGCGGACGGGCTGCTCGTGCGACGGACCGACCTCGACCCCCCGGACGAAGACCCGCTCGTCTATGTGAGCCGTCTCGCCGGCGTTCCGATCCGGGCCCGGGCCCCCTCGCGGATCGGAGGTCGGGTCGGCCGGCCCGAGAAGGCGTACCAGCGGAGCATGGAGCCGAACGTCCACGCCCTGTTCCCTGTCGGGGCGGCCGGTGGTCCCACGCGGTCGCTCCTCGAGGCGTCGCGGCACACGATGCGCGAAGGGGTCCGGGTCGAACTCGGGGTGCGGCACTGTCCCGCGTGCCAGCGCACGACCGTCTGGAATCGCTGCACCTGCGGAACCCACACCGAGCCGGACGGCCGGGTCGTGAGCGAGCCGCTTCCGATCGCCCGCCTCTGGAGCGACGCGGTCGCGCGCCTCCACCTCGCCAAGACCCCGGTGGTCAAGGGGGTCAAGGGGCTGACGTCGCCCGGCAAGGTCCCCGAGCCGATCGAGAAGGGTATCTTGCGAGCCTCCCACCAGATCTCCGTCTACCAGGACGGCACGGCCCGATTCGACCTCACGGACCTACCCCTGACCCATTTCCGGCCCAACGAGGTGGGGACCCCCGTCGCCCGGCTGCGGGAACTGGGGTACACTCGCGATTGGGCCGGTGCGGAACTGACGGAGGGGGAACAGCTGGTCGAGCTGCGGCCGCAGGACCTCGTGGTCGCGCGGTCGTGCGGGGACTACCTCACGCGCCTCGCCCAATTCGTGGACGACGAGCTCCTCCACCTGTACAATCTCGACCCGTATTACCGGGCGAACCGTGCCTCCGACCTGGTCGGCGCGATCGTCGTGGCGCTCGCGCCCCACACGTCCGGCGGCGTCGCGGGACGGATCGTCGGATTCACGAACGCCGAGGCCTGCTTCGCCCACCCGGTGTTCCACGCCGCCAAGCGTCGCAACTGCGACGGGGATGAGGACTCGGTCACGCTCCTCCTCGACGCGCTGCTCAATTTTTCCCGGGCGTACCTCCCCGAGAGCCGGGGGGCGTTGATGGACAAGCCGCTCGTGCTCACGACCCGGCTGGAGGCGACCGAAGTCGACAAGGAAGCGCATCACGTCGATGTGGGGGATCGGTATCCCCTCGACTTCTACCGAGCGGCGGCCGAGCGGCGGCCGGCGAAGGAGGTCGAGTCGATGATCGACCAAGTCTCTGGTCGCCTCGGCACGGACCGCGCCCTGGCCGACTACGGATTCACGCACGACACCGGACGGATCGCCGCCGGACCCGTCCGGTCGGCCTACCGCGATGCCCGCTCGATGAACGACATGGTCGAGCGCTCGATCCTGCTCGCGACGCAGATCCGAGCCGTCGATGTGGCAGAAGCGGTCACCCTCGTGCTCAACGCCCACTTCCTTCCCGACCTCATGGGGAACCTGAAGAGCTACGCGACGCAGAAGTTCCGATGCAAGACCTGCAACGCCGCCTACCGCCGGCCGCCGCTGACGGCGCGATGCATGGCCCTGCGGCCCGGGGGCGGGCGCTGCGACGGAGAGTTGCTGTCGACGGTCTATGAGGGCTCGGTCCGCAAGTACCTCGCGCTCTCCCAGCGACTCGGGTCGATGGACGGCATCACCCCGTACGTCCGGCAGCGTATCCAGGTGCTCGGCGATTCGCTGGCGACCCTTTTTCCCGGTGCGGCGTCCCAACGGACCCTCGACCAATTCCCGGGGTCGACCGGCCCACCGGCGTCGGACCCCTAGCTCGGCCCCCGCCACCGCGGAACGTCCAAATAGCCCCCCTCCCGTGGAAGGGCCGCGGGCTTGTGGGGTAGTCTGGACTATCCTGTTGGCCTTCGAAGCCAACGACCCGGGTTCGAAATCGTCGGCGCTGCCGACGACGAAACTCCCGGCAAGCCCGCTCCCGTCGCTAGCGGAAGTACCCCGGGGCTTGGCCGGCGTCCGAGCGCTTTTCCTCTTCGGGCTTGGCGGCCTCAAGGATGTCGACCGCGAGCAGGGCAGGCACCGGCACGAGCCGGATCCGTCCCTTCTCGTCCCCGCCGGTCCCGTCGAGCTCGATCGCGAGGGTGTTGTCCCCGCCGATCGAGACGAGGCCGCGGAAGTGGCCGGTCGAGTCGATGGCCTGGTCGTCCGGACCCGCCGAGCGGACCCGTACACGGGAGCCCGGCACGAGCGCGATGGGGGGCTTCTTGGCCGAACCGCCCCCGCTCATTTGGCGCCTCCCCGTTCCCGGGCAGCGGCCTTCGTCGGAGGCGACTCCGTCCCTTTCTTCTCGATCAATCCCTGCAAGTGATTCACCGTTTCCCGATATCTCTTGAGCGCGTTCTGGGCGTTCGCTTCCGTGAAGTCCCAGGCTCGGGAGAGGTTGCCGTACCGCAGCCGGTACCCCTTCCGTCCCTTGCCATCGGCGACGCCTCCGACCTCTTCGAGCAGGTCGAGCGCCTTTAGCTTGTTGATGTGCCGGTAGATCGTCGGTTTGGAGGTCTTGAGGACCGCGGTGAGCTCCTCGATGTACCACGCGCGAGAGGGGTCGCGGAGAAGGCAGTCGCGGACCATCCGGTAGGCGAGGCTCGAGGCGACCGGTCCTTCGGACCCCCGGCCCTCCTCTCCCTCCGGAAGATACCCGACCAACCGCAGGAACTCCCGCAGCACCTCATCGAGGTCATCGATGGGCGTGAGCGGTGTGCTGTAACGTAACGAAAGTTCGAACGGCATGGCGAGCGGGTGACCCAGCCCCTCATTGGATAATAAAGCCGGGGATTTGTGCCGAGTTCGACGCGCGAAACGCTAAGCCGAAGTGCCGGAATATGCGCCCGGTGAGCGGGTTCGACCTGGTCGTTCCGGAAACAGCGGAAGAGGCGATCGCCGCCCTCCAGACGCTCGGGCCCGGCGAAGCCGCCCCCCTCGCGGGAGGGACCGACCTACTGCTCGACGTGGACGAAGGTCGGCTCACACCCCGCCGGATCGTGTCGCTGCGGCGACTTCCCTGGCGCACGCTCGATTGGAACGGAGACTCGCTCACGGTGGGGAGTACGTTGCCTCTCCGGTCCCTCGAGGACGACCCGCAGGTCCGCGTCAAGTATCCGGGTCTCTACGAAGCCGTCCGGAACGTGGGGAGTGTCGCGCTTCGACACCGCGCGACCCTCGGCGGCAACCTCGTCCGCGCCGCGCCGGCCTCCGACCTTATCCCGATCCTGCTCGCGCTCGACGCCGAGGTCGACCTCGTCGGTCCGCAGGGGGACCGCACGGTGCCCGTCGACCGGTTCGTCCTGGCGTCGCGCCGGACCGACCTGCGTCCGGGCGAACTCGTCCGCTCCGTACGGTTCCCCGAGCCCCGACCCTCCGATTTCCTCTGGCAACGCGTCCGTCCGGCGAACGACATCTCCCAGGTCGTGGTGGCCGTAGCCTTCTCTCCCTCGGGGCGCAGGTGGCGGGTGGCGGTCGGCGGCGTTTCTCCCCGACCCACCCTGCTCACCGAGGCGGCGGAGGCTCTCGGCAACGGCCGGCCGAACGCAGCCGCGGTCCGGCGAGCTGCCGAGTCCGCGTCCGCGCGGGCCCCGTTCGTGACCGACCGCCGGGCGTCCGAGGAGTATCGTCGCCGGCTGGTGGGGACCTTGCTCGAGCGAACGGTGGCGAGAGTCGCCGGCGCGAAGGTGTTCCCGGCATGACGCCCCGTCCGCTCCGGCTGAACGTCAACGGCACGGCCGAGGAGATCCCGGACGTACCCGGGCCCGAACGGCTCCTGGACACGCTGCGCTGGCGGCTCAAGCTCAAGGGGACCAAGGAGGGCTGTCGTACCGGTGATTGCGGCGCCTGCACCGTCCTCGTGGACGGGCGCTCGTGCCTGTCGTGCCTCACGCTCGCGCACGAGGTGGACGGGTCGACAGTCACGACCATCGAGGTCGGAGCCGAGGAGGTCCTCGTGGCCCGGGTCCGCGCCGCGTTCGACACGGCGGGCGCACTCCAGTGCGGCTACTGTACTCCGGGGTTCGTGATGGCGGTCGCCGGTCTGCTCGGAGAGCGCGGGACGGCGGCACCGCGCGAGGAGCTCTTGGAAGGATTGGGCGGGAACCTGTGCCGGTGCACCGGCTACGCCGCGATCGTCCGAGCGGTCGACCTCCTCCGCACGGAGGTCCCGTGACGGCGGCGGCGCGTCCGGACGCAGGCGTCAAGCTAGCTGGGACGGCGGTCTTCGGGACCGACCTCGATGTCCCCGGCATGTTGTGGGCCGCGTTCGTCCCCGCCCCCATCGCCCACGGACGGATCCGCTCCTTGGACCTCCGTGCCGCCCGAGCGCTCCCGGGAGTCACCGTGCTGGGTCCCGACGACCTCGGGCGGTTCTTCGGCCCCGCCGAGCGGGACCAGGAGCGATCGTTGTTCGCGCTGGGCGAGGTCATCTACCGAAACCAACCCCTCGCGGTCGTGGCGGCTCCCTCGGCCCTCGAAGCCCGGGCGGCGGTCGATGCCGTGAAGGTCGAGATCGACCCGCTGCCGATCATCGCGGACCTCGAGACCGTGTTCCCCGACTGGCCGGGGTCGGACGCGGACGCCTCCCCGCAGGTCGCGGCCCACGTGCACGCGCGGCACGGAAACGTGGACGACGAATTCCGGGGGGCGGACCGAGTCGTCTCCGAGACGTATCGAACCGCCAGCGTCCACCAGGTCGCCCTCGAACCGCACGCCTGTGTGGCCGAGATCCGCGGAGACGTTTGGTACGTCCGAACCTCCACGCAGAGCCCCTTCGGGGTGCGCGAGGACACCGCGTCGCTCCTCGGTATCCCGGAATCGTCCATCGTCGTCGACGGCACGTGGGTGGGCGGTGGCTTCGGGGGAAAGGGCAGCTCGTTCCTCGAACCCTACGCCCTGATCCTCGCCCGCGCGACCGGTCGACCGGTCCGTTTTGCGCTCGGGTATCGCGAAGAGTTCCGCCTCGGCCGGACCACGCTACCGGCCGTCGTCCGGATGGAGACCGCCGTGAAGGATGGCCGCATCCGGGCTCGTCGGGTCCGGCTCCTCCTCGACGTCGGGACCTCGTTGCCGGGGCGCGACTTCGCGACGGGGTACTCGATCGGGTTCCTCCTCGGTCCGTATCGGACCGAGTCGTTCGAGGTCGAGGGGTACGCGGTCCGGACGAACAAACCACCGTTCGGTCCTCATCGCGCGCCGTTCGCCCCTCAGTGTGCCTTCGTGGTCGAGTCGCATCTCGACCATGTCGCCCGCGAAATGAACCTCGACGGGGAAGAGTTCCGCGCGAGCCACCTCTGGCGGGAAGGCGAGTCGACGCTGCTGGGTCAGACGATCGGACCGTTCGGGATCGCGGCGGCGTTCGAACGGGCCCGCGCGACCGCCCGGGCCTGGCGGGCCGAGGCGGCGCCGGGCCACGGGGTCGGGGTCGGGTGCGGCTTCTGGTCGACCAGCACCGGTGCGGGCGGAGAGGTTCGGCTGCGCCTCGGTCCGCAACGACTCGTGGTCCTCGAAGGCGAGCGGGAGATCGGCAGCGGAAGCGTGCTCGCCGGTCTTGCCGCGGTCGCCTCCCGCGTCACCGGCCTCCCCCGCGACCGGGTGGTGATCGAATACGGCAACACCGCCGTCGCGCCCTACGACTCGGGGGTGTACGGGAGCCGCACGCTCGGCGCGCTTGGCCGCGCGATCGAGGAGGCGGCGGTGGCCCTGCGCCGGACCGTCGCCGAGCGGCTCGGCGCCCGCGGCCAGGCCGAACTGTCGGTCGAGCGGGGTGAGATCTACGCCGAGGCCGGGGAACGCCGGGCCGCCCTCACCCTGCTCCTCACCCCGGAGGAGCACGACGCGGGCGGGTTGGTGGCCGACGGTCGGCACTACGCGCCGTCTCGGTTGATCGACGACAGCCGCGTGCTCTCGGGTACGTTCTACCCGTACACCGACTTCACCGGAGCGGCGCACGTCGCCGAGGTCGTCGTCGACCCCGAGACCGGGGCCGTCCGCGTCGTGCGGTACGCCGCCTTCCACGACGCCGGCACCGTGGTCGACGCCGGGGCCGCCCAGGCCCAGGTCGAAGGCGGGGTCGCGATGGGACTCGGGGCCGCGCTGACCGAGGAGGCGATCTGGTCGGACGACGGTCGGCTCGTGAATGCGGGCCTGCTCGATTACCGGATCCCGACGCTGGGGGAGATCCCGCCGATCTCGGTCGAATTCATCGAAGGGTTCGCCGGTGCGGGCCCGTTCGGGGCGAAGGGCCTCGGCGAACCCCCGATCGTCCCGGTGCCGGCGACCGTGGCGATCGCGACGCGCGCAGCCTGCGGGGCCCACGTGACTGAGCTCCCGCTCTCGGCCGAGCGCGTGGCGCGAGCGCTTAAGCTCCTTTGACGGTGCCCTTCCTAATGGGTCTGCCCCGCGAGGAGATCCGCGCGTTACTCACGCGGTATCCGAAGACCCCGGTCGTCGCGACCGTGGGCTCCCACTCCGCGCTCGACGTCGCGGACGGCGCCGTCACGGAGGGGCTGGCGAGCCTCGTGCTCGGGGAGGCGGGTCGGGAGACGACCTATTCGCAGTACTTCCGCACGCGGCGCGGTCCCGACGGAACCCGCGTGCGCGGGTGCGTCGACGACGTCTGGGTCTACCCCAGGTTCGCCGACCTCGCGGATACGCCGTCCCAAGAGAAGTTGCGGGCGCACGGAGCGCTTCTCGTGCCGAACCGTGCTCTCAGTTCGTACGTTCCTCTCGACACCATCGAGAACGACCTCCGGGTCCCCATCGTGGGCAGCCGCACCATGCTGCGGATCGAGGAGCGGTCGGAGCGGGAGAACTACTACACGCTCCTCGCGGCGGCCGGGATATCGTTCCCCGCGGCGCTCAGCGGACCGGACGCGATCGATGGTCTCGCCATCGTCAAGCTCCCCCACGCGACCCGCCGGCTCGAGCGGGGATTCTTCACCGCGGCCTCGCCCGCGGAGTATCTCGCCAAGGCCGAGCGGCTCGAGGCGCGGGGCGTCGTCTCCCCGAAGGACCTCGCCCACGCCCGGATCGAGCGCTATGTCCTCGGCCCGGTGTTCAACTTCAACTTCTTTTTCTCCCCCCTCGTGCCCCGGTCGGAGGGGCTCGAACTGCTCGGGGTGGACGAACGGCGGGAGAGCAACCTCGACGGCCTGGTCCGCCTCCCGGCGGCGCAGCAGCTCGAGCTCGGCGAGACCGACCGGATACCGGAGTACACCGTGGTGGGACACGGAACGCTCACGGTTCGTGAGTCGATCCTCGAGGAGGTGTTTCGGATGGGCGAGCGGTTCGTGGAAGCGTCGCGCGCGCGCTACGCGCCCGGGATCCTCGGTCCCTTCTGCCTCCAGACCTGCATCGACAGCGGTGGGCACCCGGTCGTGTTCGACGTCGCCGCGCGGATCGGCGGTGGGACGAACGTCCATCTCGGGCTGGGACATCCGTATGGCAACGCCCTCTGGCGCGAACCGATGAGCACGGGCCGACGGATCGCGCTCGAGATCCGGCGCGCGGTCGCCGAGGGACGGCTGGGAGAGATCGTCACATGATCACAGACCGACCGCATCCGGTATCCCTCCACCGTACCCCGCTCACCGAGTTCCACCTCCGCCACGGCGCGCACCTGGTCCCCTTCGCCGGCTGGGAAATGCCGTTGTACTACACGAGTATCCTCGCCGAACACCACGCCGTGCGCACGGGCGCCGGGCTGTTCGACGTTTCACACATGGGCATCCTCGCGGTCTCGGGCGCGCATGCCGCGGACCTCCTCGCGCGGCGGACCACCGCGGATGTGCCGCGACTCGTGCCGGGACAGGTACGGTACACCTTCTTCCTCGAGACCGCGGGCGGGATCGTGGACGATCTGCTCGTCTCCCGCCTCGACGACGGAACGTCGCTGGCCCGCGAGTACGTCGCCGTGCCCAACGCCGGGCGGGCGGACGAGGTGGAGGAAATACTCCGGCAGCACCGCCTGCCGGACACGACTCTCGTACGTTGGAACCCGAAGACCGCCTTCCTCGCCGTCCAGGGTCCCCGTGCGCGCGAGACCCTCGAGCGGACCTTCGGCTGGACGCTCTCGGGCTTGCCCTTCTACCACACCGCGTGGTTCCCGGCAGCCCCCGGGGCCGGAAGCCCGGGCGGACGCCTCGGCCTCGGGATCGCCCAGGGTTTCCCGACGTCGTACCTCGTGAGCCGCACCGGCTACACGGGAGAACGGGGCTACGAGATCTTGCTCCCGGCCGAGGACGGCGATGCGGTGGCCGAGCGGTTGCTCGCGGCCGGAGCGGTTCCCTGTGGCCTCGCCGCCCGGGACACGCTCCGTCTGGAGCAGGGGTACCTCCTTTCGGGACAGGAGTTCCAACGGGACCACACTCCGCTCGAGGCGGGTCAGGAGCGGTTCGTCGACTTCGACCACGAGTTCGTCGGGCGGTCCGCTCTCGAAAAACAACGGACGGACGGTCCGGCGGTGCGCCTGGTGGGTCTCGTGGTCGAGGAAGAGGGAGCCATCCCCCGCCACGGCACGCCCGTACGCCTGGGGGACGTCGTCCTCGGGGCCGCGACGAGCGGCGGCCTCTCCCCGACCCTCGGGCACGGGATCGCGCTGGCCTATCTCCCTCGCGAGCACGCGGCGCCCGGCACGGAGGTCACCCTCACGCTGCACGGCCGGGACGTCCCCGCCCGGGTGACGTCGCTGCCGTTCCGAACGACGCCGAAGCCGGCCTAGGTCTTTCCGGCCGCCCGGGGCAACGGGCGCGTCGCGGCATCCAGGGGGAGCCCGCGCGACGCCATTTTCTCCGGTGGTCGGTCCGCCGTGGCATACAGTTCCAGGTAGGGGACGAGCGCGTTCACGAGGCGATTCTCGGCCTTCCGAAGGTGTTCCTCGAACGTGGACCGGCTCAGCCCCTGCCCGCGCGCGAGGTCCTCAGTCGTGACCGATCGGGGGCTCGAGTAGTACCCGGCGCGGTGCGCCTGGAGGATCGCATCGACCTGACGGCCGGTGAGGTCACCGAAGAGCGACCCGGCCCAGATGCTCGAGGGGAGGACATGCAACGGGAGTTCCCGCTTCTGCAGGAGGACGGTCGGGCCCATGTTCCGGAGCTCCTTGAAGAGGAGGCGGGTGCGCGCCGGGTCGAAGCTCAGGAAGCGGTGGTAAGCCCACCCGTCGAGGAAGACAGCGGGGGGACTGTCGAGGCACTGATGCTCGTCGAAGACGTTCCACATGCTCCGGTGGCGGCCGCACGTGCACTCGAGGAGGAAGAGCCGACCCCCGCGCGCGTCGACCCACTCGTCCACGACGTGGCCGGCGTCGCGGATCGCCTTCTCGACCGCCTTCAGGATCGCCGGGTCGCGGGTGGGGACCTGGAGGAGCTCCCGGTTCCAGATGCACCACATCGAGAGCGCCGTACCGGGCAACTGCTTCGACAGCTCGAGGAAGGGGTAGTCGTACTGGTTCCGGAACGTCACCTCCCAGAGCGGCATCGTCCGGACGAGAGACCCACTCGGTATATCGTCCCAGCCGTCGATTGACGGCCGTCCTTGGGGGCCCTCTGCGACCTGTCCCGGTCCAACCGCCCCCGTCGCGGGGGACTCCCGGCCCCTTCCGTCCCGCGGTTGGACACGAGCGTTAATAGTGGACGGTCCCCCTTGCACCCTACGGAAATGACGGCCGATCCCGGGGACGGCCGTCCGTTCGTCGGGCGGGTGGAGGCGGTCGAATCCCTCCAGCGCCGGTTCGAGGACGCACGGGCGGGGCACGGAGGCGTGACCCTGCTGGTCGGCGAGACGGGCGTGGGAAAGTCCGAGCTCGTCGGAAATCTCGTCCGTACGATCCGGGCGCGGGACGTTCGGGTGCTCGAAGCGCATGCGGCGCCGCTCGACGCCCCGCCTCCGTTCGCCCTCATCCGCTCCGCGATCGAAAGCGCTCGGAACGCGGAGAGCCCTCCCGACCCGGGCGAGGCGAGCCGGGCGCCCGAGGGGTTCCTCATCGGGTTTGCGCCTCGCTTGAACGACAGCTCCCTCGCCGCGCCCATCCAGATCGAGGACCGACTGCTGGACGCGCTCGAGTCGGCCGATGAGCACGGGGCCGCCGGGCGACTCTCCCTGCTCAACGGGATCGCGGCCCAGTTCCTCGAGTTCACGCGGCGGGGGCCCACGGTCGTCGTCCTCGAGGACCTCCACCGGGCCGACGAGACGTCGCTCGCCACGCTCGAGTTCCTCTCGGGCCAGTTCCAGAACCGACCGCTCTGGATCCTGGCCACGATCCGGCCTCCGTCCACGCTTCCCGAGTCGCGCCGCAACCGCATCGAGGCGTTCGAGGTCGCGACCCACGCCGAGCGGATCGTCCTGCGTCCGCTTACTTCGGCGGAGGTGGGTGAGTATCTGTTCCAGCGGGACCCTCGCCGCATCCTCTCGGTCGAGGAGGTCGCCCGGCGCTACTCGGAGAGTGGCGGGAACCCGCTCCTGTTGGAGCAGCTCGAGCGCCGGCTCGAGCCGTCGCGTCGCACGACCCCCGCGGCGGCCCGGGACTCGTCCCTCCCTATGCTCCTCCCGCCGCTCGACGAGGTCGAGGAGCGGGTGGCGGCGGCCGGGGCGGTACTGGGACCTGAGTTCTCCTTCGCGCTCCTCCTGCGGGCTAGCGGCGAGGACGAGGAGACGCTCGCGGAGACGGTGGACCGGCTCGTCGGGGCGGGGGTCGTCCTCGAACGGCCGGGCGAGAACCTCGCGTTCGCGGACGAGCGGATCCGGGCCCACGTCTACGACAACCTCAACGAGAGCCGCCGCCGACTCCTGCACCGGCACGTAGGGGAGGCCCTCGAGGCGGGAGGCAGTGCCGACCTCCCGACGATCTACGCGCTCGCCCGACATTTCTACCTCGGAAAGGTCGACGAGAAGTCGATCACGTACAACCGCACCGCCGCGGAGGTCGCCCTTCGGGCGGACGCACCGGAGGTCGCCGTGGAGCACCTCAGCCGCGCCCTCGAGAGCCACCGTCGGCTGCGCCCGGACGACTGGGAAGCGGAGACGGACCTGGTCATCGAACTCGCCCAGCAGGTCGATCACGTCGGCCGGCTCGAGGAGGCCGAGGGCCTGCTCCGCCAGCACCTCGCCCGGCGGGGCCTCAAGTCCCGCATCTCCCCGGCCGTCCACGCGTTGACGGAGCTCTACCTGTCGAAGATCCTCACCGACCAGGGGCAGTGGCACGACGCCGAGATCACGATCCGGAAGGTGATCGACCCGGCCACCGCCAAGCAGCTCGAGGGCCATCCCACCGTCCTCATCGCCATGCACCGCCTTCTCGGGGAGGCGCTGTACTACGCCGGCCGGTACCCGGACGCCCTCGCCGAGCACAACGAGGAGCTGCGGCTCGCCGACGCGACGGGCAACGCCCGCGCCCGCGCCCTCGGGGAGGTCCGGCGGGCCAACGTCCTCGGCATGATGGGCGAGCACGAGAGCGCCCTCACCGACGCGCGGCATGCCGCGAAGACGCTCGAAGCGCTGGGGGACGCGAACGAGGCCGCTTACGCCCACCTCTTCGTCGGCGTCGAGATCGCGGGGCTCCCGGCGGTCCCACCGCGGTATGTGGAAGCGATCGCTGAGTTCGCGGAAGCGATGCGCCTCGGAGAGAAGGCGCGCAACCCGCGCCGGGTCGCCTGGGCGCTGTTCAACACCGCCGACATCCTCCGCGAGATGGGGCAGGTCGACGAGGCCGCGGAGCAGAACGGCCGGGCCCGGGAGATTCTCGAGCGGATCGGGGACCGGTTCGGCCTGGTCAACGCCATGATCGTCCAGGGAAAGATCCTGACCGACCGGGGGGAGTTCGAACGGGCAGAGGTCGAGCTCCTCGACGCCTACCGGATCGTCCGTGAGTTGAAGGCGCCGGCCGACGAGGTGGACGTCGTCCTCCGCCTGGCTCAGCTCTCCTACGCAAAGGGCGACCGTGCGAGCGCCCGACGGCGCGTCCTCGAGTTGGACCGGAACCACCTGCCCGACCTACGGCCCGACCTCGCGGCCGACTTCCAGCGGCTGAAGAGTGTGCTCGCCGCCAAAGAGGGGGCCGATGGGGCCTCGAAGTAGGACCTCTCGGCGACCACGCCCCTCCTACGTCGCCCTCGCCCGCACCGCGCTCGCGGAGGACCGGTCGTCGCACGACCGGACCACTCGGGCCGTCCTGCGGCCGCGGGTCCGCGCTCGGGCCCTCGTCCTCGCCCAGGCGACGGGAGTCCTTTCCGGAGGGACGGCCGCCCGGGCCGTCGCTCGCGCCGCAGGTCTGAAGGTTCGCCTCGATGTGCGCGACGGGACCGTCGTGCGTCCGGGTCTGGTCGTGATGACCCTGGAGGGAGACGGTCATCGGATCTTTGCCGCCGAGCGTTCGATCCTCAACGTCCTCATGCACGCGAGCGGGATCGCCACAGCGACGGCCCGGGCTGTCCGGGGGACCCGCGGCAGCCGCGGTCGACTGGAGGTCTGGGCGACGCGCAAGACGCTCCCGGGACTACGGGATCTCGAGAAAGCGGCGGTCGAGGATGGGGGCGGATTCCCCCACCGTCGCGACCTCTCCGACGGGTGGCTGATCAAGACGAACCACCTGTCGTTCGTTCCGCTCGAGACCGCGATCGCTCGCGTGCGCCGTCGGGCGCGCCGCGGGGAACGGGTCGAGGTCGAGGTACGGACCCCGGACGAAGCGGTGCGGGCCGCTCGCGCCGGCGCCGACGCCCTGCTCATCGATAACGCGTCGCCGACGCGGGCCCGTCAGATCGTTCGCGCGCTCGAACGGGTCGGGCTCCGGGCCGGTCACTGGGTCGAGCTCTCGGGAGGGATCACCCCGGAGACCGTGGGGCGCTTCCGTCGGGTAGGCGCCGACGCCGTCAGCCTCGGGTCGCTGACCCATTCCGCCGCGGCGCTCCCGTTCCACCTCCGCCTCGAGCCCGTCCGCTTAAGTCGCCTCCGCCCCTAGTCCGGGGGGAGGTGGGCGATGTCGCTCGAAGCCGAGGTGCGTCAGCTGAAGGAGGACCGTCACGCAGTCCTCCTGGCGCACAACTACCAGCGTCCAGAGGTCCAGGACATCGCCGACTTCGTCGGGGACTCCCTGTACCTGTCCCGGAAGGCGATGGAGACCGACCGGCCCGTGATCGTCTTCGCCGGCGTGCGGTTCATGGCCGAGACCGCGAAGATCCTCAACCCGACCCGGACCGTGCTCCTTCCCGACCTCAAAGCCGGGTGCGGGCTCGCCGATTCGATCACCGCGGACCTCTTGCGGGCGTGGAAGGCCGAACACCCGGGCGCGGTCGTCGTGGCGTACATCAACACGTCCGCCGAGGTCAAGGCGGAGTCGGACTACTGCTGCACCTCCTCCAACGCGATCAAGGTCGTGAGCGGGATCCCCGCCGACCAGGAGATCCTGTTCCTGCCCGACATGTTCCTAGGAGACTATGTCCGCCGGCGCACTGGCCGGGCGATGCACCTGTGGGTGGGCGACTGCCCGGTCCACGCCAAGATGCGGCCCGAGGACCTCGTCCGCGCGCGGACGGAACACCCCGGCGCGCCGGTCGTGGCGCACCCGGAGTGCGGGTGCGCGAGCCAGGTGCTCCCGCACGTGGACCACGTCCTCTCGACCGACGGGATGGTCCGTTTTGCCGAGGAGACCCGCGTCCCGGAGGTGCTGGTCGCGACGGAGGTAGGGATCCTCCACCGGATGCGTCAGCTGAACCCGACCACGAAGTTCACGCCGCTCGACATCGGGACCATCTGTCCGTACATGAAGGAGATCGACCTGACCGACATCCGCGACTCCCTTTTGCACCTCCAGCACGTCATCGACGTCCCCCTCGAGACCGCCGCGCGGGCCCGCCGGGCGCTCGAGCGCATGGTCGCTTCGTAGCTCGTCGGGGCGGTCTAGAACCGCGGGAGCAGGGGGGCGAAATGGTCGAGGTAGAGGGCGTACGCGGCCCCGAACAGGGCGAAGGACCCCACGAAGACCACCAGGACCGCGGTCCAGGACGGCTTGCTCGTGAGGTAGAAATGAGCACTCAGCGGGTTGATCCGGGTCGATAGGAACGACGCCCCAGCGTACAGCAGGAGGAGCCCGAACAGGGCGGGAGCGAGCAGGCTGAACCGCGCGAGGTAGATCCCGAGACCGACCACGACCACGGCGACCGGGATGGCGGCATTGGATCGGTGGGGAGGGCCTGGATCCTGCGGCGGGACGGACCGGCGACGGCGGGGAGGAGCCGACGACACACCCGACCGTCCCTCCGTGCCGTACATCAATTTCGCTGTCCAATGGCACCCGTGCTGCCGCGGGACATAGAGCTAAAAAGGGGGTATCCCGTCCTTTCCACCGTGTCCGACCTCCCCCGTCCCACCCCCTCCTCGCAGCCCCCCCGTCCTCCGGGCTCCGTCGGGGCGAGGCCGGTCGCCCGCTTCCCGGAGCCTCCGGCCCTACGCCCGGCCCCCGACTCGGGTCGCGCGTGCGTGAACTGCGCCGCTCCCGTGGCCCCCCGCGGGGCCCCGCCCCTCTGCTGGGGGTGCGGGCGGACCTTGTGCTCGGATTGCTATTGGCGCCACGGCCTCACTCCGGCGGCGCACTGCTGCACGAGTTGCTCCGCCCGGGGAATGCGGGCCGCCTCCTCGATCTCGGGGGGTCACGCTTCGCCGCCCCGCCCACCGGTCACGGCTTCGCCGCCCCGCTGATCGGCGGTTGGGGCTCGGCATTCAGCACCTCGGAAGGCAGCGCCCCCGCACGACGGGCGAATCGGAGGGCGATCGGCCCGGTCGGGGAATCCGGGCTCTCGCCGACCCCGGTCGGGAGGGAGATCCGGAGACCGGATTCGCGGGCCTGCCGGGCCCACGTGGAGTCGAGCCGGTCCTCCCCCGGGCCGACCTCCACGGCCGCGCCCAACTTCCGGGCAAAGTCGTTCCACGCGGCTACCCCGCGGACGTCTCCGAGGTCGCGGAGTCCCCGGTGGGCCACCAGGAACACGCGACCCCGGGCGTCCGACGGAGGCTGGAGCGGTCCCGAACGCTTGGTAGGACGGGCCACCCACCATTCGGGTGGGCGTCGATCCCCCGTCGGGGACGAGGGATCCTCCGCCGGACCGAACTCGCCCACTTCGAACGTGCGAAGTTGGGGACCCGAGGCGTTCCGTAGGTGCGTGCGGAGGGAGTCGGGGAGCGCGCTCCGTACTCCGTCGCGGTCCACCGTCACCACCACGACCCCGAGGTAGGCGAGGCCGCGCTCCCGGCCCGCCGCGAGCAGGCGATCCACCGAGTCGGGGTCCGCATTCGAAGGCAGGTGGACGTGGAGGTCGCCTCGCAGGTCGTCCGCGCCCACGAGCGTGGGGAGGGGACCTCGAGCCGCGGCCTCCACTTCCCCCCGTGCTTCGCGCAACTCCGGAGGGACCCAGGCGAGCCCGAGGGCCTGATACACGTCCTCCTCCGTGCGACCGGCCACGCGCTCCTCCCCCCGCAGGACTCCGTACTCGTTGACCCGGAGTCCGAGGTCTTTCGCGAGCGAGCGGATCTGGACGTTGTGGTCCTTCGAACCGGTGAAGTAGACGAGCGCCGCGCCGAACGCGGCCGGCTCGACGACGCGAAGGTCGACCTGCAGTCCGTTCTGGAGGAGCACCGTTTCCTTCGTCCCACCGCGAAGCCGGACCTCCTTCACCTGGGGCAGGGCGGAGAACACGTCGAACGCCCGCTCCGCCTCCTCCGTGGTGACGAGGAGGTCCAGGTCTCCGACCGTCTCCCGGCCGCGACGGAAACTGCCCGCGACCTCTACCCGTTCGGCCCCGGCCCCCTCCCGGAGCCCCCGGACGAGAGCGAGGGCGATGGGGTAGGCCTCCGCGATCGGAAGGCGCGCGCTCGAGCCTCCCGCGCGGTGGGCTTCGACCGCGGAGCGGATCTGGGCGATTTTCTTCTCGCCGAATCCTTTCACCCCGACGAGTCGACCGGCATCGAGGGCGGTCAGGAGCTCGGCCGGTCCCTCGATCCCGAGCTCGACCCAGAATCGTCGGGCGGTTTTCGGGCCGAGCCCGGGGATCCGGAGCATTTCGGCGACCCCCGCCGGCACGTCCTTCTGGAGACGGTCGTAGTAGTCGACCCGTCCGCTCGCGAGGTACTCGCGAAGTTTTTCCTCGATGGCGTCCCCGACGCCGGGGATGGAACGGAGGTCCCCGCGTCCCGCCACTGCGGCGAGGTCCTCGGTCAGGGAGTCGATCGACCGGGCGGCCCGTCGGTAGGCCTCGGGCTTGAATCGTTCCCCCATCACATCGAGCAGGTCCGCGATGCCGCGGAAGATCTCCGCCGCCTTCGGGTTCGACACCATGCACGAACTCCTTCCCGTTCGGTCGCCTCAGGGATCCGGGTCCCTCACGGGTCCCGATGCGCCCCCGCATCGATCCAGAGCCGACGGGCCACCGGACGAAAGCCGAGGCGTTGGTAGAGCGACAGTGCCGCGGCCGAATCCTCTCGCACGAAAAGGCCGCACGGCGCACCGGCGCGGTCGGCCTCGGCCATGACCGCGCGGACCACCGCACGCCCCCACCCCTGGTTCCGGTGCGCGGGGGCCACGTAGACGCCCCCGATCAGCCATAGATGGGGGAGACGGACCGCCGGTCGTGCGAGGGCCACGATCCGCCCATCCTCCAGGCCCGCCCATACGGGGTCGATCGAAAGATCAATCGAGGTGTAGCCGGCGCCGATCCGGTCGGCCTGCCGCTCGGCAAAGGTGCGCAGGAGCGCTCGGTCCTCGCCGGTCAACGGGCGGACCATCCCGTCGTGCGCACCGTCCGGCGGAGGAGTTCCCCGGGCTGCAATCTGGGTTATCACGGCGTGGACCACCGCCGGCCCACGCAGGCGTTCGATCGTCGGCCCTGCCGCTTCCGAACAGACCACGATCAGCGGTCGGGGGGGAAGATGCTGGAGCAGCGGCGCGGTCAGAGCCGCATCCCCGAGCCAATGAACGACGGTGGCTCCGTCGCCGAGCGGCCACAGGAGCAAGTAGCCAAGGGTCGTGGCTCCAGTGACCGCCGACGCGAACCGGACCCTGCCGGGGTGATGGTCGAGGTCCCAGAGGGCGTACGCGTGAAGGATCGGGTCGTCGCGCGCCTCCGACTCGAGCCAGGCGCGATCGATGGTCGGTCGCGTCCCGACCTCGCCCGGTGCCATGCGGGCCCGAACCCTCGTCCGTAGTTAGCCCTCCGGGAGTTGGCGGTCCTGGTTCGGTCCGTAACCCCCGCGAGCGAACGTAAATCCGCGCCCTTGCTCGGCGCCGCGTGGCGGTGCACCGTCCCACGCCGGAACTTCCCCGACACCTCGAAGCCCTCTACCGGGGGTTCGCCTTCGAGCGATCGCTCGCGGACGACCCGATATCCTCCATCCGGCCGCGGACGCACGACCTCCGTTCCGCCGAGGTTCTGGGGATCCTCGCGGCGACCCTCGCGATCGGCAACACGACGGCGATCCGGGGCGCGCTCGCGCGCTTCTTCGAGATCGCCGGAGACGTGCCGGAACGGTGGCTGCTCGAGACTCCACGTGCGGAGCGCGCGCGCGCCCTCGCTCCCTTCCGTCACCGGTGGATCCGCGGGGATCAGCTCGAGTACCTGGCCCGGATCCTCACCGCGTACTACGCGCAGCATGCCTCCCTCGAGGACGCGTTCCTCGCCGGTTCGGACCTCGGGGGTTTCCCGGGAGGACTCGACGCACTCGCGCACGTGCTCCGGGGGGATTCGGCTCGCCGCGAGATCGGGGCGCCACCGGCCGGGTACCGCATCTTGTTCCCGAGTCCCCTCGAACTTCCCCGAAGCCCGTGCAAGCGCCTGACGCTCTTCCTGCGTTGGATGGTCCGCGAGCGGTACCCGGACCTCGGGGTCTGGCACCGGGTGCCCACGGGGGAATTGCGAGTCCCCCTCGACCAACACGTCCATTGGATCGCCTACAACCTCGGACTGACGGCGCGACGGGCCCGATCGTGGGCGGCCGTGGAGGAAGTCAGCGAGCGGTTGCGCCGCATCGACCCGATCGACCCGATCCGGTTCGACTTCGTCCTCTGCCATACCGGGATCTCCGGGGACTGTCCCAAAGAGCGGGACCTCGCCATCTGTGGGCCGTGCTCCGTCCGCCCGGATTGCCGGATGTGGCGGGGCCGAGGGAGGGCGGCATGAGTCCGGACGACCCTCCCCTGCCGATCCATGCCGGACTCCGTGCGCGGTTCCGACAGGCGGGAGAGAAGATCGAATGGACCCCGACCGCATTCTCGTCGGACCGACCCGAGACCGCGTCTCGCCGGCGGGCCACCCTCCGGGAGGAGGAGGCTCTGGTCGAGGAGTGGGGATCCGCCACCAACGGAGGACTCCGGGTGGACTCGGGTCCATTGGGGGCCCTCGTGCTGATGCTCGCGATCGACCGCCGCGGCCTTCCGACGACGTTGGGGGCGAGCCACGCCGGCCGGGACCCCGCCTTTCCCGCCGGGTCGATCGTGGCCGTCTGGGGGACCGGTTCCCCTCCCTCAGACGACCAACCCCGGTTCGAGGACGTGGTCGACCTGTCTCGGTACGCCCTCGAGTGAGGGTCCTGAATGCTTATATTCCCTAATTATTCTGGTTTGGAATAGTTAGGGCCCTATGTCGACCATGACCCGTTCGATCCACGCACCGCCGGCCCCGGCCGAACCCGAGGACCTCGTGAACGCCGTCCACGAGGTGATGGGAGCGATGCTGCGCCGCGCCGCCCCGTCGCTCGAGGACCAGGGGATCACGATGGGCCAATTCTGGGCGCTCCATCTCGTTTCGAGTCTCGGGCGAACCTCCCTTACGGCGGTCGCACGCCACTTGTCGGTCGCGCCGCCGACCGTCTGCGCGAAGGTCGACGACCTCGTCCGGGCCGGTCTCGTCGCACGCCATCGCTCCGAGAAGGACCGCCGAACGGTCGAACTCTCGCTCACCCCCGCCGGCCGCCGGGTCGAGGCCCACGTATGGCGCGCGATCGGGCGTGTGATGAACGCCGCGACGGAGGACCTGTCGCGGGAGGACGTCGCGACCGCCTCCCGCGTGTTCGAGGAGATCCGAAAACGCCTGGACGGAGACAGCGGGCTCCTCACCGGGGTGCCGGCATGAACGCTGCTGCTCCCGCCCGGGTGTACGACACCCGGTACTCCGGCATCGTCCTCGGCATTCTCGCGGGCATGGCCCTCATGGTCACGTACGTCGAGACGATGGTCCTCCCTGCCTTCAGCAACTTCGAATCGTTCTTCCGGGTCACGGATGCGAGCACGATCGCTTGGATCCTCTCCGCCTACCTGCTCGTGGGCGTGGTCGTCACGCCGATCTTTGGCAAGCTGGGCGACATCTACGGCAAGAAGCGGATGCTGCTCATCGCAATGGGTGTCTACACCGTCGCCGTCAGCATCGCCGGCTTCACCCCCAACATCGGCGCGGCGATCGGGCTCTCCCGGCCCAACCAGATCTACGTCCTCATCGGCGTGCGAGCGCTCCAGGGCGTGGGAATGGCCATGTTCCCGCTCGGGTTCGCGATGCTTCCCGAGGTGTTCCCGCCGGCCAAGGTCGGCCAGGCCCAAGGGATCCTCTCGGGGATGTTCGCCGGCGGCGCCGCCCTCGGGCTGGTCGGCGGTGGCTGGATCGCGCAGAACTACGGCTGGCAGTTGACCTACCACACGGTCATCCCGGTCGCCATCATCGTCTTCGTCCTCGCCGCGCTGTTGATCCGCGAATCCACCGTGCGGGCGGCCCGGAAGATCGACTTTCCTGGCGTCGCGAGCCTCGGCTTCGGGCTCTCGTTCCTGATGCTCGGCATCACCGAGGGCGCGTACTGGGGATGGACCAACCTGACCGGCGGCTCGGTCGCCGGGGTGACGGTCGGCGTTCCCGAGTTCTTCGTGGTCGCCCTCGCGGCGTTCGCCTTCTTCCTCTGGTGGGAGCCGCGGGCGCCGAGCCCCATCGTTTCGTTCAAGGAGCTCCGGGCGCGGAACATCTGGGTCTCGAACCTGAACGGAGTGATCGTCGGCATGTCGATGTTCCTCATGTTCACCATCCTCGTCATCCTGGGCGAATACCCGTCACCGGGATTCGGGCTCGGGGAGTTCAACGCGGCGCTCATGCTCGTCCCGGCGGTGATCGGGATGATGGTGTTCGGCCCGTTCCTCGGCCGGATGATCAGCCGCTTCGGACCGAAGCCGGTGATGCTCCTGGGGTTCGTCCTCATCACGATCGGTTCGCTCGGCCTGCTCGCGTTCAACCGGACGAACTACGAGGTGGCCGTCGCGGCCATCCCGATCATGGTCGGCAACGTCGGCGTCCTCATCTCGATGTCGAACATCATCGTGCTCTCGGTCGACCCGCGCACGATGGGCGTCCACACGGGGATGAACCAGACGTTCCGGAACTTGGGTTCGGCGCTCGGACCCGTGCTCGTCACCTCGATCCTCGCGTCGTACATCATCCCCCTCACCGTCCCCAACGGGAGCCCGCCGCCGGCGTTCATCACCTTCGACAACTACCAGCTGCACGGCTACGAGGCCGTCTTCGCGCTGACGGCGGCCATCGGGTTCGTGGGGTTGCTCGTCTCGCTCGCGCTACGGAACTACCGCTTCCGGGCCGACGGGACGCGCCTCGGGGAGGCGAGCGGCGCCGCGCCGGCCCCGCCCCGTCCCGAGACGCCCGCTCCCGCCCCCGTTTCGGCGGCGGGCCCGGGGACCGACTGACGCCCTAGGAGCAGCCGCTGGTCGCGCCGCAGACCGTGCACGCGTAGCACGTCCCCGAGCGGACCATGATCCCGCCGCAGACGTGGCAGGACGGAGAATCCTCGTTCACGCCGCCCTGGCCGCCCGTCCCGGACTCGAACGCGTCGAGCCGGGGCGCATCGAACTTGACCGTCTGGCTCGCCCCGGGCTTCGAAGGCGGGGGCGCGACGGCCCCGTGTCCGTTGCTGCCGTCCGAGATCGCCTCGAGCCCGATCGCCTGGCGGTCGGCCTCGGTCAAGAACTCGAAGGCGAGCCATCGGGCGATGTAATCGGGGATCGATTTCGCGAAGCGGATCTTCGGGTTGTTGGTGGCGCCCGCCGGTTCGAAGCGCAGGTGGGCGAGCTTCCGGACGAGGTCCCGCAGCGGCACTCCGTGCTGGAGCGCCATCGACATCGAGATCCCGAGGGAGTCCATCAGACCGTTGACGGTCGACCCTTCCTTCGTGACGCGGAAGAACACCTCGCCCGGGCGTCCGTCGGGGTAGAGCCCGACCGTGACGTAGCCGTCGTGGCCACCGACCTGGAAGTGGTGCGTGAGCGCCTTGCGTTGGTCGGGGAGGCGTTCGCGCGCCGGGGTGCGCGGGTCGCCGACCGCGGCCGTGCGGCCCTGGCCGGTCTCGAACGGTTGGGAGGCCTTGCAGCCGTCCCGGTAGAGCGCGACCGACTTGATGCCGAGACGCCAGGCCTCGAGGTAGATCTTCTCGATGTCCTCGACCACGGCGTCGCTCGGCAGGTTGATGGTCTTGGACGCGCCCCCCGAGAGGAACGGCTGCACCGCACCGAGCATCTTCAAATGACCCATCGGGGCGATCGTGCGGTGTCCGCCCATCGGGGCGAGGGCGCAGTCGAAGACGGAGAGGTCGTCGGACTCGAGGCCCGGGGCTCCTTCGATAGTCCCGACCCGCTCGAGGTGCCCGGTGATCTCCCCGATCTCGTCGGGGGCGTAGCCGAGCGCGGAAAGGCCGTCCGGAACCGTCCGGTTGACCATCCGCATCACGCCGCCGCCGACCAGGTTCTTCGTCTTGATCAGCGAGAGCTCGGGTTCGAGCCCGAGCGTGTCGCATCCCATCAAGAGGCCGATAGTGCCCGTGGGCGCGATGACCGAGATCTGGGCGTTCCGATAGCCCCACAGTTCGCCGGCCTTGACCGTGTCGTGCCAGCGGTCCACGGAGGCGGTGAGGAGGGCGGTGAGACGCGGGTCGTTGGTCGGCACCTGCTCCGCGGCGCGTGCGTGCTTGCTCATGACGCGGATCATCGGCGCGCGGTTCTTGTCGAACCCGGGGAAGGGTCCCATGCGTTTCGCGATCTCGCTCGACATGTGGTACCCCTCGGCCGAGAGGATCGCGGAGACCCCGGCGGCGAGCGTGCGGCCCGCGTCCGAGTCGTAGGCGAGGCCGTAGTGCATGAGGAGCGCGCCGAGGTTCGCGTACCCGAGGCCGAGCGGGCGGAAGTCGTGGGAGTTCTGGGCGATCGCGGGCGTCGGATAGCTCGAGGCATCGACCAGGATCTCCATCGCGAGGATCATCGTCCGGACCGACTGCCGGAACAGTTCGACGTCGAAGAGGCCCTTCGGGTCGAGGAATTTCATGAGGTTGATGGACGAGAGGTTGCACGCGGTGTCGTCTAGGAACAGGTACTCGCTGCACGGGTTGGAGGCGTTGATCCGACCCGAATTGGGCGAGGTGTGCCAGTCGTTCGTGTGGTCGTCGAACTGGACGCCGGGGTCGCCGCACCGCCACGCGGCGAACGCGAGCTTGCGCCAGAGTTCGCGGGCCCGGAAGGTGCCGGCGACGGAGTGGTCGGTGCGGTTCGTGGTCTTCCACTCCCCGTCCCGGACGACCGCTTCCATGAACGAGTCGGGGATGCGCACGGAATGGTTCGCGTTCTGGTAGGCGATCGAGGCGTAGGCGGAATCAGGGTCGGTGCCGTCGAAGTTCGAGGAGTATCCCTGCCGGATGAGCGCGAGGGCCTTCTCCTCCTCCTTGACCTTGCACTCGATGAATTCGACGATGTCCGGGTGGTCCATGTTCAGGATCACCATCTTCGCGGCGCGCCGAGTGGTGCCACCGGACTTGATCACGCCCGCAAGCGCGTCGAACGCGCGCATGAATGAGACGGGGCCCGAGGCGATCCCTCCTCCGGAGAGGCGTTCGCGGCTGCCGCGGAGCGCGGAGAGGTTCGATCCTGTGCCGCTGCCGCCCTTGAAGAGACGGCCCTCGCTGGTCGCGAGCGCCAGGATGGAATCCATGTCGTCCGCCACGGACTGGATGAAGCACGCCGAGCATTGGGGCGGCTCGCGCACTCCGACGTTGAACCAGACGGGGCTGTTGAAGGCGGCCATCTGCTGGACCATGAGGTAGGAGAGACTCTCCTCGAACGTCGCGACCTCCTCGGTCGACTCGAGGTACCCCAGCTCGAGTCCGCGTTCGGCCATCCAGTGGCAGACGCGGCGGATCATGCCGTCGACGGACGATTCCCGCCGTCCGCCGATGATGCGGAAGTACTTCGACGCGGCGATGTTGATGCTGGTGTCCGACCAGGAAGCGGGGGCCCGGATGCCCTTCTGCTCGAAGATCATCTTGCCGTCGGCGTTCTTGATGATCGCGTCGTGCGTCCGCCAAGTGACCGTGTCGAAGGCGGTCTTGCCACGCGGGACGAGGCGGGGCACGGGAATCGGTTCCCGGCCCACCCGGTTCGCCGGTCGGGCGACGGGGGAGTCGGATGGGGACGATGCGCGTTTCTTTGATACGGCCATTGAGGACCACTCCGGAGGAGACGAACGAAGCGTCCGAACCTGAGCGACGATCCCCCCGCGCGCTGACTAACCCTGAACCGACCTCGTGAAACACCCTTGAGAAAAGGGTGTTTCAGGTTCGCCGGTAATGGGAAAAGGCGCGAGGGGTGACGCTGGGGACACTCGTCTGAACCCTCCGGTTGCGGCCAAGCATCCCTTACTATAAGCATACTCGGTCGGACCTCAACGCCTCCTCGACCGGAACGCGTCGCGCGAACCGTACCGACCGTTCCGGAGTAAGAGGAAATGCGCACCCGACGTGCGTCGCGTCGGCGTTCGGGGGCCCCGGCCCAAACGTCCAAGTAGGAGGCTCTCGAAGGAGAGCGCGGTGGCGGTCCCTCCTCGGCGCCCGCGCGGTATCGCTCGGGCGGTCGCGTTCTTCCGCCGACATCCCGTCCTCCTGCTCCTCGCGTTCACGCCGGGGATCCCCGAGTACCTCTCCGGTTCCACGGCGTTCTGGCCGATCGTGGTCTCTCCCCTCGGATTCCTGCTCTTCCTCGGCCTGAACCTGGGGTTGTACGGTCCGGGCGTCCTCCTCGTGCGCGAGGCGCACGTCCGGTGGAAGAAGGGATGGTCGACCATCATCCTCCTCGGCGCCGCCTACGGGTTGCTCGAGGAAGGAACGGCGCTGTCGACGCTGTTCAATCCGAAGGCGTCGGTCGTCGCAAATCTCGGGAGCTACGGGCACGACTTCGGAGTCAACTGGGTGTGGCTCATCGGGATCCTGGGCGTCCACATCGTCTACAGCGTGGGCCTCCCGATCCTCCTCCTCGGCCTCGCGCTCCCCGAGACCCGCGGTCAACGCTTCCTGACGGGGTTCCGGTTGCCGCTCGCGCTCGGGATCTATGCGGCCGACATCGGGCTGCTTGTCGTCATCACCCACTACTGGGCGGCCGCCCCGCTCCTCGTTCTCGTGACGGCCGTCGCCGGCGCCCTGTGGCTGGTCGCATGGCGGATCCCACCCGGGTGGCTCGACCCGCGGCGCCCCACGCCGGGTCGGGGGCCCCGGTTCTTCCTGGTGCTCGGCCTCGTCTACTTCGTCCTCCTGATCGTGGTCCCGGGTCTCATCGAGGACGCGCACCAGCCCGCGCTCCTCGCCGGGGCGGTCGACTTCGCGATCATCCTGGCCGTGTTCCTCGCCGTCTGGTGGGAGATCGGACGCTCCTCCAACGAGCCGCAGCTCATCCTGCTCGCGCTGGGGGTCGTACTCCCGCTGGCGGCGGTGGGTCTGGTGGCCCAGTGGTTCCTGCCCGTGGTCCTGGTTCCGGACATGCTCGCCGCGTTGTTCTTCGGGACGATCTGGAAGCACTATCGCACCCGAACGCCGGAGCCGCCGCTGCCGTTCGGCGCGACCTGATCGAGCCGGAGGGGCCGGAGTGGGCTATCGCGTGGGCATCGGGGTCGGCAGGGGGAGCACGCGCATGGTGCACGGCATGATCGAGCCACAATCACCGCAGTAGAGGCCCTCTTCCGCGACCCAGAGGAAGGAGCCGCACCGTTCGCACTTGCGCGGATCGTCCGGGTCGTTCCGACAGCCCACGGGAGTCGCCTCGAGAGCGCGAGCGGGTCCGGGTATATGCGTGCTTGGTCCGAGCGGTGCCGGATGACCGTCGCGAACCACAAAAAAAGTGTCGATTGGGCTCCCTCCGGTCGGAGAGAGCCCCAGAATGGGTGGGGGTGGTTCAGGCGTTCTTCATCTTGGCGCGGGAGATGTAGCCCTTCTTGTCGAGGAAATACATGTACCCGTCGGCGCGGACGATTTTCTCCGTCCCGACGCGGGCCTTCTTTCCCGACTTGTTGAGCTTCGTCGGGGTCTTCCAGAGATACCCGTCCTTCCCGAGGTAGTACAGGTAGCCCTTCTCTCTCTTGGATTGCTCTTTGCCGACCTTTTCCGCCATGAGGCGACCTCGACCGGCGAGAGGGAGAGCGCCAGTATTTAGAATTACTGACGGAGTGTCCTCGAAGAAATCGCATTTCCCTGACGGAAAACGAGGCTCGGCCGGACGTCGAACCGGTACCCGATGTGGTTCGCGGTCGGGATCGGGAATAGCGAGAAATCCGCCGGCCGACCGACCTCGACCGTCCCCGCATCCTCGAGGCCGGACGCGTGGGCCGCGTTCACGGTCGCGGCCGTGAGGGCCTCGGCGGGCGAGAGCCGGCCCCCGTGGACGGCGAGCGAGATGGCGAGCGGCATAGACTCGACCCAGGTACTCGGGGAGCAGTCGGTTCCGAGGGCGACCGGCACCCCCGCATCCACTAGTTCGCGGGCGGGGGACCGTCGGCCCGCGGCGGACGCGAACGCGGTGACCGGGAGAACGACCGCAGTCACGCCGGCCGCCGCGAGGGCCCGGAAGTCGTCGCTGTTCGCCGCGAGCAGGTGGTCCGCCGAGCGCGCTCCCCGCCGGGCGGCGAGCCGCGCTCCTCCGGAGCGGACGAACTCGTCGGCGTGGATCTTGGTCCCGAGGCCGAGACCGGCCGCCGCGCGAAGGAGTCGCTCGGAGGAGTGGACCGAGAAGAACCCGGGTTCGCAGAACACGTCGACGAATCGCGCGAGGTTCTCCCGAGCGACGACCGGGAGCGCCGTCCGGATCAGCCGGTCGATGTAGGCGTCGGGCCGACCCGAGTACTCGGGAGGGATCGCGTGCGCCGCCAGGAACGTGGGCACGATCCGAAGTCCCGTGCGTTCGGCCAGGAGGGGGATCAGACGGAGGAGCCCGATCTCTCCCCGGGCCGTGAGCGAGTACCCGGTCTTGACCTCGACGGAGGTCGTGCCCGACCGCGCCATCGCGAGGAGGCGCTGGGAGGATTCTTGCACCAGCTGCTCCCGGGAGGACCTCCGGGTGGCGCGGACGGTCGAGAGGATCCCGCCCCCGCGCCGGGCGATCTCGGGGTAACTCATCCCACGCGCCTTCAGGTCGAGCTCGAAGGCCCGGTCCCCGGCGAACAGCGCGTGCGTATGCGCGTCCACGAAACCGGGGACGAGGGTCCCGCCGGCCGCGTCGACCTTCCGACCGCCGGCCCGCAGGCGGACCGTCCGACCCATCCCCCGTTCCGAACCAACGTAGACGAACCGGCCTCCGGCCACCGCGACGGCGGCGTCGGGGATCGTCGACAGTTCACCCGCGGCCGCACGTCGCCGCGGCACGGGCCCGCGGGCCAGGGTGGCCGCCTCCGCCACTCCCGTGACGACGAGGTCGGCCCAGATCATGGTTGGAGGATGAGATGGTCGAGGAGGTCCCGGGCGGCATGCGAGCCTGGGAAGACGATCCGCGCCTCGCTCTCGAGAGGCTCGAGTTCCTTGTACCGGGAGGAGAAGTGGGTGAGGTAGAGGAGATCGACCTCGGCGGCCCGGGCGATCTCGGCCGCCTGGCGGGCGGAGGAGTGTCCCCAGTCGTTGGCCTCTTTTTCGATCTCCTGGGCGGCGGTCGCCTCATGGATGAGTAGGGTCGCCCGGTGCGCCAACCGTTGGACCTCGTCGCTTGGGGCCGTGTCACCCGAGTAGACGACCGAGCGCCCCGGTCGGGCGGGACCCATCACGTCGGAAGGGGCGACCACGCGGTTCTCCACCCGCACGGACTCTCCCGCCTCGAGGCGGGCAAAATCCCTCCCCTGGATCCCGAGCGATCGCGCGAGGTCGCCGTTGAAGCGTCCTCGCTTCGGCCCTTCCTCGATCCGGTACGACAGGGCCGGGACGGGGTGGGTGGCCGCGGCCGTTCGCACGGTGTACCCGTCCAACTCGACCGTCTCGCCGGGGCGCAGGGGATGGACCGCGACCGGGAAGCGGAGTGTGTAGTAGCCCATCCGCAGCGCACGTCCGACCATCTCCTCGGCATCGGGGGGACCGTAGATGTCGATCGGCTCGGTCCGGTTGTTGAGGCCCATGCTCTGGATGAGCCCCGGAAGACCCAGGAAGTGGTCTCCGTGAAAGTGGGTGAGGAAGATGCGGCGGACCCGCATGAACGAGGCGCTCGATTGGAAGAATTGGCGCTGGGTTCCCTCGCCACAATCCAGGAGGAGGAGTTCCTTCTCGGTGTCGAGCGCGATGGCACTGGCCGAGCGCTCCTTGGTCGGCCAGGAACCGGCGGTCCCCAGAAAAGTGACCCGCATCGACCCCGGCAGCAGGACCCGGGTAAAAGGCCGTCGGGCCGTGCCAGGGACTGCGGGAGGGCCGGCACTCGACGCCTAG
>JAKIVX010000019.1:0-3166 GCA_022750335.1 Thermoplasmata archaeon
GGGTCATCGAGCTGATCGACGACCCGCCCGAGTTCGTCACGGGTCCGGTCCCGGTCACGTTGAGAAACAGATAGGTCTGGTTGAATTGGGCAAATGAGTCGGTCACCCGGACCCAGACCTGAAACTTTCCCGGCTCGCTGGGCACGCACGAGAGATTAGTCTGGTTGAACGTGGCGCAACCTGGCGGTAATCCCAAGAAGGCGTAACCCAGCAATGCGGTGGGAGTTGCACTTTCGGAAATGGCGTCCACTGCGAAGTACATGGCCCTGCCGACGGAAGCAGGGGACGGTGAAGCAACGAACGACTTGATTTCCGGGGGCGGGCCGAACCCTGAAGTAATCGTGAGATTCGCGGTGGCGTTCACTTGGCCCTGCGCCGAGTCGTTCACGGTCCCCTCGATGATGTAGTGCTGGGCGCTGTGCGGGTGGCACTGCAAGCTCGAGACGTTTGCCGTGGTACAGCCCGGAGGGAGGTCCTGGTACGAGTAACTGTAGGGTGGGGTCCCACCCTGCGCACTGAGATTAAAGAAGACCAACTGGTACGGCAAGATGGATGTAGGGCTCGCCGTGAATGAGGTGATTTCCAGGGGCGTCGTGTTCGTGACGGTCTCCAAGGCAGTCCCAAGGGGCGGCGTCGACTCCCCGGCGGCCGTCGGCATCGTGGAAACAAACCAAACCGCGTAAATGGCGACGAGTGCAATCGCGACTGAAAGCACGGCTCGAAGGGCCACCCACTGGCTGGAACCGGAGCGGGCTGGATGCATCGTAGACTTTAGTCCTGGACTTACTCCGCCTGGGTTGCCGCGTTTTGCATTTAGCCGGCCCCCATTAATGCTTCCTACCGATACTTCGTAAAACTATAGTTACCCGCCGAAAGACTCGTTCTGACTCAACGTCTTTCGTATCGGGCGGATAAGAACAATCTGGGTGCGACGACGGGGCGGAGGAGTCCCCCCGACCCCGTCCTTGGGTTCGTGAGGCGAGATCTTCACCGGGTGCGACTGACGCGGAACGGTGGCTGTGCGACCACGTTGCCCCTTCCTTCCGAAGCTAAAGCGGAGCCTAGCCTAGATGCCCGCCACGGATCGGCGGGACGGAAAAGTGAGTTCGAGTCGGGATTCCAGTTCGATCTAGACAGTCGAGCCGCAACTGTTGGGCACGGGACTACCGTCAAACGTCATCGTGCCTATCGTTACCTCATCCGCTGCCACGATGTACGCCGGGAGCGGGACGTAGTAGAGCAGGGCCGAGTAGCTCTGCCCGGTGGTCACGGCCCAGTAGAGGAAGTCGACCAGGCCCTCGGATTGCTGGAGGGTATACGCACTCCCATAGGCCGCGCTCAGGTCCTGATAGACCAGGACGTAGGTGAGGGACGTGACGGGGTAGTCGTTCGGGCCGGGCGCATTCAAGACGGAGACGTTGTACCAGTCACCGTTGCCGGCCGGGAGCGTCACGTGCGCATCGGTGAGTGCCGAGATAGTGTTGTTGGTGGTGGCCAAGATGTAATTGCCCGCGGGGTTCTGAACTCTCCCATACTGAAGGCCCCCATTGAGGGCGTAATTCAGGTCCACGTAGCCGATAGTGTACTGGGTGATTGCGACATATCCGGCGACCCCCGCATTCTTCGGTTGGCCAGTGCCCACAGGGAAGTTGACGTCCGTGCCCTTTCCAAAATCCGTAGCCCAAGTGGAGTTCTCGAGAGAGAGATAGCTCGTCCAGATGAATGTCGTCCCACTGCCATCGGAGCGAAACACGACCTGGATGCCCGCATTCGGTAGGTCGACGCCCGGGTTGAGGGCAACGATCGCTGGGTCGTTCCAGTGCGAGATAGTGCCGAGGTAGATTCCCGCGAGCACCGACCCGCTGAAGTCAAGGGCCCCTATCCCGGGGAGGTTGTAGATAGGCACGACCCCGCCCGCCGACTCCGGGATCGTCAGAACTCCCGGATCGGTGATCCGCTGGGCCGCGTTGATCGGGGCGTCGCTCGCGCCGAAATCCACTGTCTTGCTCGAGATATCAGTGATTCCTGCCGAGCTACCCACGGAGGCATAGTTGACGGTCGTACCCCCACCGTAAACGCTCTCCCACTGGAACATCAGCGGGTACACTAGGGAAGATCCCGCGCCTTTGAGGCTCGCTCCGGATGGAGGAGCGCAATTTCCTGAGGGTCCTCCGCCCGATGACGGACCCTTGAACCAACCGGCGGAGAAACCCGCGAGGACTATCACGATGACGATCACGATAGCGACAGCGGCGTAAATGGGGCCTCGGGAGCGATGCCGGTGAATCGTCTCGGTCACTGCCTGGGCCGCACCTGGGGCACTCATAGATTCTGTAACCTTCGATGTGGATGCCGTCTGGAGGAGCAAGGTCGACCATCGACTGCGTGTTGTGTTTTAAGCCCGGTGTGTAGGTGTATAGTGGCGCGACCGTAGCGCACCGAAATATTCGAAAAAAGAAGTGAATGTATGGAATCGATGTAAGAATCTTCGAATGGAAGATTTGGCCGGGTGGAGCAAGCGACAGGGCGGGCGCACCGAATCCTGCCAGTCCGTGGCAAGTGCTCTCTCCACCGAGCCTGCATTCAGTCGGCCCGCCAGTGTGGAAAAGGACCCCGGGGCTGCGCCCCGGGGGGGGAAAGGGTTGACCGCGACCAGACTTCGCCCCTCGCCTAGATCGAGTAGACGCTGATCTCCTGGGTCTCCGCCGCGATGTTGATGTTGTTCGCGGGGTCCAGCGTGAACTGGATGAACCGCTCCGCAACGCCGCTCAGAGACGTCAGGCTAACCAGGTCGAACGGGCGCCAGCCCAGGTAGCCAATCAGGTAGTCCGCAGAGGTGGTGGGCGCCAAGATTCCCTTGGCAATCGTGCCCGAGCCGCCGGTGGTGGGCAGGATACCGCCGTACCAGGTTGGGTTCGCCGAAGATCCGTCGGTCGCAGCCGCCTGGCTGACCCCCGTGAAGGGGATGATGGTCACGCCAGAGCCGGAAGCTCGCGCGAGGCCGTCCGAGGCGTACGCAATCGCGTTGGCGCTCCCCGCGGTGCCGCTAATGACACCAGGGTTGCCGTTCCCAGTCGCCGAGGCGACGTACCCGCAGTCCGCGATGTAGTTGCTGCTCCCACACCCGCTGAATCCAGCGGAGCCGGGGGAGTTGAGCTGGGTCATC
>JAKIVX010000019.1:3266-7788 GCA_022750335.1 Thermoplasmata archaeon
GTGATGTTGCCCTGCCACACGACGAGCCAAAGGTAAAGCGCCGCCGCGGCCGCGACCGCGATGAGGATCAAGATCAGCGTCGCAACGACTGGCGATACCGCTGCGTGCTTCTTCTCACCGCGGAGGCCCCGGAGGTACCTCGCTTTTCGGCGTCTTTCTGTCGCGTAGTTCGTTCCGCTCATCTCTCTCGTTTTTCCCCCTTGTTCGTTTTCTGGTGCTAGGCGATCCCCGGTTGCGGGGACCGTGTTGCATTGCACGGACCGACGCTTTCGTTCATATGCCGGGCCAAACGAGAAGCCGTAACTTGTCGAGGAATCGGGAGGGAACAATAGCGAACCGGAGGACGTACTGCCTGCCGGTAGGCTACGGAGATTACGGCTTCTCCGTGCGTCTGCCTTTATCCTGCCTTCACGAGTTCGGGAACGAATGACCATCTCCGGGCCCACCGGCCGCGCCGGCTCAACGACGGAGGAGCGGTCCGCCTCCTCGGTGGCTCGCGGAAAAGGCGCTCCCGCCGCGCCCAAGGACCGCGCCAGCCTGCAGCGGGCGGCCCGAGCGCTCGAGGCTCGGCTGATCTCGCGGTCGACGATTCCCGATAAGGTCCTCATCCAGGCGGAGCTGGGCTACATGCGCCGCCAGCTGCTCCGGGACCGGAAGTCGGTGGATGTCACCTATCCCGTCAATCCACCGTACGCCTTCGTCCGCATCTTTTTTAGCGCGAAGGACAGCGAACTCCGCTACCAAGCGTTAGAACCGACCCTCAAGCCGCACGAGCCCGAGCAGATCGTCCAGATTCGGGCCAAGATGGAGTCGGTCATGTCGCAGGAGGAGCTGCCCATCCATGACGGGCAATCCCTCGAGGAATCTCCGGCCCTCCGCGAATATCTCCGGAAGCGGTTCCTCATGGTGCTGGACCTGTACGACATCGATGTCGCTCTCAAGCGGCAACCCGTGCTTCTCTACTATCTCCAGCGGGAATTCGTGGGTCTTGGCCGAACCGACAGCGTGCTCCGCGACCCGTTCCTCGAGGATATCAGTTGTCTCGGTCCGGAGATTCCTCTCTACGTCTTCCATCGCGTGTATGGGTCGATGGTGACCAACGTGACCTACACGGGCGAGATCGAGCTCAACAAATACATCTTCCGTCTCGCGCAGATCGCCGGGAAGCACATTTCGATCTACCAGCCAATCCTGGACGCGACTTTACAGGACGGGAGCCGGATCAACCTCACGCTCGGTACCGAGGTTACCCGCAAGGGATCTACGTTCTCCATCCGAAAATTTTCTCACGACCCGGTTTCGCCGATCGACCTTCTGAAGTTCGGCTCGGTTTCGGCCTTCGAGTTGGCTTACTTCTGGACGCTGGTCGAGAACCACCGCTCCCTGCTCATTTCGGGCGGGACAGCTGCCGGAAAGACGACCTTCCTTAACGCGATCTGCATGTTCGTCCGACCCGAGGACAAGATCGTCTCCATCGAGGACACCCCGGAGATCCAGATCGACCATCAGAACTGGATCCAGTCCGTCGCCCGAACCGGGTACGGCATGGCGAGCGGGATCAGCGGGGCCTCCGGTGTGTCCGGGTTGAGCGGGAATGCCCATCGCTCGGCCGGTACCGTCACCCTGTTCGACTTGCTCGTCGCGGCCCTTCGCCAGCGCCCGGAGTACGTCATCGTGGGCGAGGTGCGAGGGACGGAGTCGTTCACGTTGTTTCAGGCGATTTCCGTCGGTCACGCGTCCATGTCGACGATCCACGCCGGGTCGATCGCCGAGCTCCTCCACCGGGTCGAGAACGAACCGATGAACATTCCGCGCGTCCTCTTCCAGGCGCTGGATGCGGTCGCCTTTCCGGCGCAAGTGGTCGTCCACGACTCCCGCGTGCGGCGCATCATGGGAGTGACCGAGATCCTCGAGGTCGACCCCGTGACGAACGAGATGTTGACGAACGACGTGTTTCACTGGGAGCCCCCCACCGACACGTTCGCTTACTTGGGGCGAAGCTTCGTGCTCGAGCACATCGCGGAGCGCTCTGGAAAGGACTTGGATGCGCTCACGGCGGAGATGCATCGGAAAGAAGTCTACCTCCACCTGATGGATCGACTCAACATGACCTACTACCGCGACGTGAGTCGCGCGATCGCCAACTACTACACGGACCCCAAGGAAGCGCTGGCGACCCTCGAGAAGCGAATCGGCGTCTGAGGGAGCATGTCGACCACGGTGAACTCCGCCGTCGCGACTCCCGCGGTCCCGGGGGTGGAGCCGGTGGCCAAGCCCACGACCCCGGTCGTTTCGAAGTATCGCACGTTCTGCTACCGCCTGTTGGGCGAGCGGTTCGAGTCGTCGGAGTCGCAGGAAGCGATCACCCACCAGCTCCAGCGGGCGGGGATGAACATCACACCCGGGATGCACTACGCGGTCGAAGTCGTGACCTCGGCCATTGCGGCCGTGGTCGGGCTGGTGGTCAGCCTGCTGTTGTTCGAGGTGCTGCTCCGGAGCCCGATCTGGTACCTGTACGTGGTCGTCATCACGGCGGTCGCCGTCGGGGCGACCGTCGGCGGCTTCAACTTCCTGATCACCTCGCGCATCGCCAACCGCAAGGATGAGCTCGAGCGGGAACTTCCCTTCACGCTGAGCGAACTGTCCGTGTTGGCGAGCACGGGTACGTCGCCGATCCGCCTGGTGCGCCGCATGGCCGCACGGGTTCACGATGCGGCCATGACCGCCGAATTCAAGCGCGTCGTCTACAAGACGGACGTCCAAGGGAAGGATCTCATCACGGCACTGGCCGAGACGGCCAAGGAATCCGCTTCGACCTCGGTCCGGGAGTCGTTCTGGGACCTCGCTAACATGATCCATCAGGGCGGCAACTTGGACGAGTATTTGCGGGCGAAATCGGACGACGTGATGAAGCTCCGTCGGTCCGTGCAGGAAGAGTTCATCGAGCGGCTCACCACGTTCCTCGACATGTACGTCAGTCTAGTGCTGACCGGTATCCTGCTCCTCGCGGTCGCGGCATTCCTGATCAATGCGCTCGGAAGCACAGCCGCCGGATTGAACGCAAACGAACTCCTCCTCTTACTCACCTTCGGGTTGGTCCCCGTTTCGGTGGCCATGACGATCATTCTCATCTCGATCGCGTACGCGAGGGCGGAATGAGGCGGCGGATCCACTCGGTTGCCCTATTCGGGGTCCTACTGATTGCGGTGCTGTCCGTGCTCGCACCCCTCGGGACCGCTCATCCGGTGGCGACCGCCGTCGGTCCGATCCTCATCGCGGTCGTTTCCCCCGCGCCCAACAGCACCGTCTACTCGTCCACCCCGACGATCGTCGCGTCGTACAGCGACCAAGGGCCCGGGATGATCAATCCCGCGGCAGTGTACATGATCGTCGACGGGAAGAACATCACCGGAATCGAGGGTTTCAATGTCAGCGCCACCCAAGTGAGCTACACCCCGCCCACGATCCTCTCCCTGAACAACAGCAATCATACGATCACGGTCCTTGTCGGCGACACCCAGGGGAACACCGCCTCCCTGACCTGGAACTTCACCGTTAACACGAACGCCGCCCCCGCCGCGAACCCGTTCGGGAATCTCAAGATCACCACGCTCCTGTTCTATGTGGCCATCGGCGCGGCGATCACCTTGGCCACGATGGGCGGCTACATCCTCTACCTCAAGCAGACGACGCGATTCACGTTCCGGAAGTACTTCGCGACCCATCCAGTCGAGCAGAAGTACCTGGTCGTCTACATTCCGTTCGCGGTCGCCTTCGCCTTCGTGATCTTCGGGCTGTTCTACGTCTACACCACCCCGGGCCTCCCATCCAACGCGGTCGACTACGTCTTCATCATCGCCATCTTCATCGCCCTGACCCTCTGGGGCATCGATTCGCGGCGGGAGATGCTGCGTATCCGGACCTACGAGCGGGCGTTTGCCCAGCTCCTTTTTGAGTTGGCCGATGCGATGCGGGGGGGCATCGACCCGGCTAAGGCGATCGTCGAGCTGTCGAAGACGCACACGAACGTGCTGCGCAAGAGCCTGCGCATCGCGGCCGACGGGGTTCGCCTGGGACGGCCGTTCGACGAGGTCCTCCGGGATATGGTCGCCCCGATGGAGAGCAAGCTCATCACGCGGTACGCCGGGCTGATCGCCGACGCGACATCGATCGGGGGCGAAACCGCGACGGTCGTCTACCGGGCCGCGAAGGACATGGACGATTTCGTGAAAATCGAGGAGGAACGGGAGAAGCGACTCTACCTCCCGGTGGCGGTCATCTACATTGCGTTCGGCGTGCTCACAGCGGTGCTCGTGGCGCTCCTGTTCATCGCGCCCGAGCTCGGGAGCATTAACATCAACTTCCTGAGCTCGAGTCACCCCCTCGCCTCGGGCGGTTCTTCCTCGTCCAGCTCATCGGTCCCGACCGTCCCCCACCTCCCCTTCGAGGTCCTGAAGGAGCGATTCTTCGAGCTGATGCTCATCAATGCGCTCGGGACCGGGGCCATCATCGGGGCCTTCAC
>JAKIVX010000019.1:7888-32689 GCA_022750335.1 Thermoplasmata archaeon
GGGGAGCTGGGCCTCCTGTCCGTAGTAGAAGACACCGGCGGGATAGTTGGGGTCCGTCGACACAACAGTCCAGACCCATTGAACGATGGCGGCACTGGGGGACGAGCCCGTGTGGGGCTGATAGGATTGAGACCCGTCCAGGATAGGGAATCCCGTGAGGAAGTCGAGTCCAATCTCCGGGACCGGGGGAAACAGGGTCTCGACGAACGTATTTCCGCGAAGGGTCCCCATTTGGACTTGGACGGAATTCATGGAAAACACGAAGGGTTGGAGGTAGAACGAAGTGTAACTCAGAGTGACCGCGGTGACGGTGAAGGGAGTGAGGTTCAGCCAGGCGTTGCCTCCGGCGGCGGCAAAGGTTTGAACATTTCCCGGGGCTGCGCAGTTCACGGCCATAGTGTCATTGGGTGTTTGGCAGAACGTGGTGGCAGGGTCTCCGCCCACCGCAATGTCGGTGACGTTGGTCGCATAGATGTCGGAGCTCGCAACGACCAGGACGAGACTGCCCGCGAACGTGCACGCCACTCCCACGCACCCCAGCGGCAAGGGCGGGTTGTCCATCACGCTTTGAATCGTGACGTTCTCTAGATTCTTGTCGTGGAGTGCCGTCTGCTCGGCGAGGTTGGTCTGCTCCTCGGCAGCGACAAAGTAGGAGAAGGCAGTCGCAGCCGCGACGACGATTAGCACGAGCATCAACGTGCCGACGATCTCCGCGAGACCTCGGCGGTCTCCCCGGAAGTGACCCCGGTCGCGCATCGGGAACCGAGGGAAGTAGTGCGTCATAGGCCTACCCCCCGGAGAATCCGTAGTTGTGAGGATAGTCCGTAGGATTCCGGACACTACCCGCCACGCCGTTAAACCACTCGGTCTCCTTCGGGCCGCGTGAGCTTCCCCGTCGAGGTACCGGGCCTCGACACGATCATCCCGGAGATAGAAGACGGACGTCTGCTCGTCGTCGAGAGTGGGGCCGATTCGGCCAAGAGCTATTTCGTCCGACGGCTGAGCCTCAGCGCCGGTAGGGTAGGGATCCCGGTGACCTTCGTGACCTCTCGGGACGAGATCGAAGTCCGTTCGCTCCTGGCCAGCGAAGGCGAACCGGACCCGCCCGCCGACGGATGGATCCGGATCTTGGAACGGGACGGAATCGATAGCTTCGAGGACCTCGAGTCGACGGGGACCCTCCTGACGGTCGATTCCTTCTCCTACCTGACCCTGAACCTGCCGCCCGCGGAGCTCGCCTCCTCGCTCCGACGGCTTCGGACCGCGTGTCGTACGAAGCGAATGACCGCCATCCTAGCCACGGACCGCGGGATGCTCGATTCCCGGTCGGAAGCGGTGGTCACGCACTTATCCGACGGCTATCTGCAGTTCCACGCCCGAGAAGGGCCGGAAGGAGTGTTGCGGTTTCTCCGGATCCCCAAATGGATGGACGGCAAGTTTGTCGACCGGAACATCTATTACGAGTTTGACGGAAAGCGAATCGCCATCGACCTGCGTCGCCGGGTACTGTAGGAGAGTGGGAGCGTGCCGGGCGGGTCTTACGAGCGGTATGGACTGACCAGCAACCCCTTCCGGGACCTCGCCAGTGAAAGCATCGAGGAGGTCGGCCTCTATCACGTCAACCAGGAGGTCGACGAAACCCTGCGCACGATCAAAGACGAGGTGTTCGACAAGGAGAACAAGGCGATCGTCGCGGTCGTGGGCCCGCACGGGGCTGGAAAGACCGAGCGTCTCCTCGTCACGATGGCCGAGGCCAAAGAGCGTGGGGCGTTCGCCGTCTACTACGACGTGCCGGCGAAGACGGCCAGGATCCTGCGGGGAGTCGCCACCCAGTTCCAGACCGTGGCCGCGTCCAAGGGCCGGGCGAAGTTGTTCAGTCAGCCGCCATGGCTCCGCGCGATGGTGGGCCTCACCAAGGTGAACGACGAGAAGTATGATGCCAAGGAAGCGGGCAAGATCATCGGCCAGGCGCTCAACAGCACGGCGCCCTCCTTCCTCCTCCTGAACGACCTCAACAACCTCGTCGAGTCCCACGAGGTGAACGCATTCGCGAAAGTGATCCAAGAAGTCACGGATACCGTCAAACCCGGTGTGCTCGTGATGTTCTCCTGTTACGCGAGCTATCTCACGTGGCTCAACGCGAATCACCCGGCACTCGCCTCCCGGATCAATCGCACACTCACTCTGTCGGGCTTCTCCGATGAGGAAGCGGCCTTGCTCCTCGCGAAGAAGCTCCTCGTCAAGCGGCTGGTGGAGGATCTCGACCCGATCTACCCATTCGACCGGGAGGCGATCCATCTCCTGAACGAGGCGGCGAACCAGAATCCCCGTCGGCTCCTCGAGCTGGCCGACCTCGCAGTCGAATACGGCGCGGCGCATCGGTCGTATCGAGTCGACACGGAGGTCGTGAACGCCGTGCTCCTTCAGCGCGCTGCGAACGCGCCCCCCCCGGCGTCCTCGCTCCAGCTCGCCCCTCCGAAAGCCCCCGGGACGGCCGCCGCACCACCCACCCCGCACGCCCCCGCGGAAACGACCTCCAAGACGGCCGGGAAGTCCGAACCCAAGGCCAATTGGGCCGAGAGCTAGCGTTTCACGCCGGTTCGGGGCTTAGCAGTACCGACAGATCGATCGCCTGTTCGGCGATTTCGACGGCGTAACCGACCGTCCGACCGAGACTGTCCACGACCGTCCCTAGAGCGAGAAGCTCTTCGCCCCGCTTGGTCGCGACCCGGTGCGATAAGGTGTCGATTAGCTTCTGGTGCTCGACCCGGCCGTCGATAGCCGCGTTCGCGGCGTCAATGTCCCGAGTGACGAGCGCGGAGAACGCTTTGTCCAGGAGAGCGACGGCCGAAACCCGGGCCTCCTCGATGTCCTTTGCGATCTTCGGGTCGAGGGCTTTTCCCGAGGCCCTTAGAGCCGCGTACGTCGCTGCGATCCGGCGGGCGTGGTCCCCGATCCGCTCGATCAACTTCGCGATCAGGCGGTGGGAGTGGATGGCGGCCGAATTGGCCCGGTCGCCCGCGGGTTGGGATTGGGAATGGGCTAGGTGGTACTGCTTCGAGACCATCCAGAACAACCGGCTCACGTCCTGGCTCCGCAGCGCGACGTCGTTTGCGAGAGTCTCGTTCTCGGTCTCGATGGCCGTGACCGCATCCTCGAGCATTGCCCGGACGGTCAGATGCATCCGGCGTAGGCACTTCTCTGAACTCAGTTCGGAAGGGTCGGAGAGGTCTTGGATGAGCAAGAGGTTCCGTCCTTCTTCGATTACCTCGGGGCCGATCACGAGGCGGCAGAACTCCCGGGCGACCCGGCGCACGAAGGGAGCGCGGTCCGGGTTGAACCGGATCTCGATGAGGCCGAAGCCGGACGTGTAGGCACCGATGAGTTTCCGTAGCAGGTGGTCGCGTGCCTCTTCGCCCCGCTCCTGGAAGACCATGCGCCGGTTGGCCAACTTCTCTCCGGCCCGCGGTCGCACCGAGACGGATCCGTCCGACTCGGTCTCCACGAACAGGGTGTCCCCTGCTTTTAGGCCCGCATGGATGACCCAACGCTTGGGGAGTGAAACGAGGTACGTCGACTTTCCGGCGAGTTGGAGTTTCCGTCCCTCCATCCGAAGCACTTCAGCATTAACGAGGCGTGAATGCGCTTAAGGAAATTATCCATAGACTATGTACCTCGAAGGAGGGAAGTTGGGACTACGGTCCGCAATTCCGGTCCTTACCTATCGAATCCTGCGGGCCCCAGGAAAGCCCCATGACCGGCTTCCCGCGCCTGAAAGAGTCGTACGACATCGTGGTTGTCGGTGGGGGGCACGCCGGCCTCCAGGCGGCGCTCAAAACGGCCCTCCTCGGTCACACGGGGGCCCTGATCGACCGTGGACCCAAGTTCGGTAGGTCGTTCTACGCGCCGGTGATGGACAACATCCCGGGATTTCCTGAGGGGATCTCCGGCCACGTACTGCTGGACCACCAAGTCGCGGCGGTGCGGAAGGTCAACGAGTGGGTGAGCTACTTCAGTCCGGCGACCGCACGGAAGGTCGAGCGGACAGATACAGGCTTCTCCGTCGCGTTCGACTGGCTGAAACAGGACCTGACCGCGAAAGGTCGAGCGGTGGTCCTCGCGATGGGAGTCGTCGATCGCATCCCCGACGTGGGAGGCCAGATCAAGCCGATCTTCCCGTGGGCCAACCAGGCGCTCGTCGATTTTTGCATCTTTTGCGACGGCCACACACTGACCGGCCGGTCGGTGGCGGTGCTCGGACACGACGTGTTCGCGGCCGAGACCGCTCTCGACCTTCTTCATTTCCATCCGGCGTCGGTCGAACTCCTCACCTTGGGCCACCCCTTGTTGGAGGGGGTCCGACCGGACGAGGCGGAGGGTCTCCGCTCCGCCCTCAAGGAACACGGGATCACGCACTTCGAGCCCGCCCTGGCGGGGTTCGACGAGATTCGCGAGAAGCGCTTCGGGGTCCAGTTTGCCGACGGGAGCCACCGGAGCTACGAGAAGGGGTTCAGCGCGCTCGGCTGGTACGACATGCATCCGGAGATCCCTCGGTCCCTCGGATGCCGGTTTGACAAGGACGGGTACGTCGTCACCGACGAGGACTGTCGGGCGATCTCGGACTCGACGGGGGAACCGATCCCGGGCCTCTATTGCGTGGGGGACCAGCGGAACGGGTGGAACCAGATCCCCGAAGCTTGGGCGACCGCCGAGCGCGCGGTCATCCACGCGTATGCCGAGTACCTCTAAGAGAGTGGCCTACGTGGCCGGGCTCGCGACCGAGACGCCGAGTTGGCGGGCGAGATGGGGAAGGTCGGCGGCCACCGCGGCGGCCCCTCCGGCCAGGAAGCGGGCTTCGCTTTGGCCGGAACTTGCCGCTTCCGACGGGTCGGAAAGGATGGCGTAGAACCGCACTCGAGCGGCGACGGCACATTCCGCGTCCAGGAGGTGATCGCCCACGTAGACCGCCCGGTCGATGGGCACCCCCATCTCGTGGAGGAGGCCGAGCAACGCTTCCGGGGAGGGCTTCGAGGGCCCCGAGGAGCTCCGGCTCCGGAGGTACGGGAAATATTTCGCGAGGTCGGTCTGGTTGAGCGCCCCGCGCGCGAACGCCTCGGAGCTGCGCGTTAGGATCCCGAGCCGGAACCCGCGTTCCGATAGACTCCGAAGGAGCGGAGCGGCCCCGGACCGAACGGTGGTCTTGGGAAGAGCCTCCATCTCGATCGCATCGATCGCCTGGTGAAACTCCGCCTCGAATCGGTAGAGAATGCCGTCGGAAGCGCCGGTCGTTCGTAGTTCCTCGCGGGCCTTCTCGAGGATGCGGTGGATCGGTTCCTCGACCGTCAGGTGGCCGGGGATGACCCCCGACTTCTCCGCGATCCGCACGGCGGTCGCGCGCATCTTCCCGAAATCGTGGTGAGAGAGCACGAGCGTCCCGTCCAGATCGAAGGCGACCCCCAAGAGGGGTTCGAGGTATTTTGGATCCGGCTCCCGAGGTGGCATGGTGCTCCTCGCGCCACACGGAATCGGCCCGGACTCCCGTTAAGGGTTTGCCTCCATCGGTCCGGAGGGAGGTCGGAGGTCCAACGTGCAGGTCGGAAATCTTGGACGCTTGCACTCGGGAAGACCCCTCGAGCTTCCGTCCGCGGGCGGCCTCCCTGGGGTTCCCGCAAAGGAAGGTGGAGGTCGGCCTACGCCCGGTCGTCCTTCCCTGGTTCCCGGGACCCTCCCCTCTGAAGCGACCACTGGATTTCGTCCAGTTCCTGGAGGACGCTCCCGGCGGGGGGCGGAAGTCGCTCCGGCGTCACGCGAGGGGCCGCGCCGGAAACATCCAGTTCGGCTCCCTCCGAAGTTGGCGCATCCCAGGTCGCGAGGGAGACTACCGCGCGCGTCCCTCCTTCGGGGTGCACCACCGGAATGTCACTCGAAAGCTTCTCCCGGGTCTCGATCGCCCAGTCGGTCAACGAGCTGAGTTCCAGCCGGCTTGGACCCGGATAGTCCGGTGGGGCGCGAGGGCGGGAACGGGAGCTCTTAACCGGACGGAGGTCGGAGTGGGTGGTGCTCCGGTTCGCCAAAGGCTCGACGCCGACCTCCCCGGCGGCCAATCCCAACAGTTCCTCCCGGTTCGGGCCACCGTATTTTGCGGAGTCCCTGATGCGAAACAGATCGGTCGACATGGATGCGAACTAATCCCGGGTAAGAATGCGCATCAGTGCGTATTAAAGTCGTAGGTTCGGGTCCTGCGGGGTCGATGAAGAACTTGGATGACCCCCTGGCAGGGGACCGGGTCTTCTCGGCCCGCACATCCCGAACTTGGACCGGACGGGTCCGCCGTTGGCGAGGGCTCGACCCCCCTAACCGGACGACCGCGGCCGTTCCAGGCTGACGACCGACTCCCGCAAGAGGAAGTTGCGCCGCTGCCCACTGCGACGGGTCCGCGCGACCCCGACGCTTACGAGTCGATACCCCATCCGCTCCGCCATCCGTGCGAGGATGAGGTCGCCGGGGACGTACTCCCCAGCAAGGAGCGAATCACCCACAACGACCACGAACCGTCCCCCTGGACGGAGGGCGCGGAGGACACCCGCGAGCACGGGTTGGAGGTCGGCGAAGTACCGATGGACCACGGCGTGCATGTCGCTCCGCCGGTACGAGCCTTTCCGGGCCACGTTGTCGCGGATCCGAGGGAGGAGCTCGTCGAGCCAAACGTCCGGCGATTTTTCCACGTTGAGGTAAGCGACCGTCTCGGAACGGGGGAGATTGTCACACGAGACCTCCGCCGCGCGGAGCGCCGAGAGGTCGGCGTACGAGTTCGCGTAGCCGAGCCAGGCCAGGTCTACCTTGTAATTCATAACGTAGTCCATCCCGTTGACGTACGGCGGGCTCGTGATCGCGAGGTCGACGGACTCGTTCGGCCAGGTCCCCGAGCGGGCGTCCCCCCGGACGACCGTCGCGGGCGGGCCCCACTCGGATCGGTCTCCCGACAGAGAGTCGAGGTCCTCCCGCATCTCCGCGACGGCCGTCTCGAATCGAGCGTACGGAGAGGCGCCGTCCTCGACCTTCCCCCGGCGATACCCCAGGCACGGCGACCGATGCAACCGGCTCGACGGGATCAGGATCCGGCCGAACGCGACCCGAAGGGCATCCGCCTCGGGTGTCCCCTCGGGGGGGAGCGCGTCGCGGAGTCGAGTGAGTTCTGCCAGCGCCCGGGAGGAGAACTGTCGCTTCGTCTCCCGGAGGAACGGGAGCGGCCCCGATCTTCGTCGTCGGGCCCGATCTGCCACCCGCCGTCCGGCGGCCAGCAAGCGTTTCCCGTCGAGTTCGAAGTGGGTCTTGACCCGGGCCGCCAAGACCGCCGGCGCGAGGATCTCGGTGCCCCACGCGCGGAACCCGGCCCGTCGAGCTTCCACGAGGGTGGTCCCGCTTCCGGCGAATGGGTCCAGGACGGTGGACCCCGGTCGCAAGTCCGACGCTGCAAGTGCTCCGGAGACGAACTCCGCGGAGTACCCCTGCACGTATGGCCACCACCGATGGACCGGACGGGCCTCGTTCGACCGGAAAGTGATAGGCCCCGGGTAGGCTCCAAGGGCCAATCGGTTCTCACGACGGAATCGGGCGACATAGAATTCCGGGGTTGCGAAGTCCGCCCTTCCGGTGAGCTCAGTAAAGTCGTGCCACACCCAGAGTCCACGTCCCATCCGGCTCACCGACCCCGAGTCGCAAAGGTGCCCGAGTTCGGTCACCACGTCGACCGCATCTCGCTGCACGCGGCTGGCCAGCTGCTTGACCGTGGCTCCGAGGGCTCCCGTTTCGCCGAGCGCGTGCTCGAGGGCTTTCGCAAGTTCTTGGCGTCGAGGGGACGTCGCCGCCCCGACCCGGGCGGTCGGCCACCGGCCGGTCACACCACCGATTCCGGGGGTGGCACGACCTCGCGGGATCGGTGTGTCTTGAGCTGCTGGACGATGCGGCGCCGCTGTCGGCGCTGTTCCTCCTCGAGCGAGCGCGCCCATCGGGTGCCCCGCGCGGGCCGGGCCAGGTTCTCCGCGACCTCGAGGTCGTGAAGGCGGCCGAGCCGCCTCTGAAGTGCCCGAAGGGGAGGCGGGGCCGCGAGAGGGGGCTGGGCCGGAGCGAGCGTGAGGGAGAGGTCGGCCAGGTGCCGCCAATTACGCATACGAATCCGAAGGCGGTGCAGGCGACGCGTGGATGGCTTACGACGGGCGCGACGATGGGCGGCCTGGACCTCGCGACGACTCTCGTCCCGGATCTGGGCGAGGTAGCCATCGAGATGCTGAACTTTGTTCCCGTGCGGCTTCAAGTGCAGGGAGGTCCGAAGCCCCTCGAACAGCCCGGCGTCGCGCTCCGAGCGGAGGAAGACCCTCAGGAGTTCCCGACCGACGCGAGCATCGTCGACCAGCCGAGCGCGAACTTGGTGCAGCCGGATTCGTTCCTGGGCGCTGCCCGGGAGGGATCGGTCCGCGAGAAGTCCCAGCGTAACGTCCCGGTCCCGGACTCCGCCTACTAGCCGGGCGAGGCGTTTCAGGCGTCGGTCGTACCCCTCGACTTCGGCGCGCGGTCCCTTCGGAAGTAACCGCGCCCATATCCCGACGCCAACCCGGAGCCGTCGCAGATCTCGGTGGAGTCGATGGAGGGCTGAGGCGGCCGGCCGGGGGTTGACCACCAATCGGTCGAGCTCGTGGAGAGTGGCGTCGAGGCGCTTCTCGAGTCCCTGAACGAACTCTCCGACAACCGGTGGAGGGGAGCGTGGGCGCGCCATGGAATCTCTGGAAAGTTCCGCAGCCCGGGAAGGCGGAAAACCGTTTCCTAACGGTCTTTCGGCAGTTCCGAGGAGACAGTATTAGTATCCGGGCCCATGAGCTACCGTGGAGCGGTCCCGGTCAGCGGTGACCGGTAGTCGGGAGGAACGCATGCTCCCACGCGCTTCGCAACAACTGGGCGTCATCGACATCGGTTCGAACACGGCCCGTTTCGTAATCTTCGAGACGTTCGCGATCGGCGCGGTCCGCGCCAGTTACGAGGACAAGGAGGTACCCCGGCTGGGCGCCGGCACCGGTCCCGACGGCCAGCTCTCGGACGAGGCGATCCGTCGCGGGACCGCTGCGGTGCGCCGATTCGCAAAATTGGTACGCACTCTCGACGTTCCACGCACTCTCGCCGTAGCGACGAGCGCGACCCGGGACGCTCCGAACGGGGGCGAGTTTGTCCGGGCCGTCGAGCGAAGCACGGGGATGTTGCTCCGCATCCTCTCGGGGGCCGAGGAGGCCCGGTACGGGTACCTCGGGGTCGCCAGCGCCTGGGAGCTCGAGAACGACATCGTGCTCGACCTGGGAGGCGGCTCGCTACAGCTGGCGGAGGTCCGCCGGGGAGAGTTGCGCAGCACGGTCAGCCTCCCACTCGGGGCCCTGCGGATCTCCCAACGTTTCTTGGAGCACGACCCTCCCAAGAAGCGCGAGTTGGACGAGTTGCGCGAGCACGTCCGCGACGCGCTGAGCTCGGTGTTCGAGACGTTCGGCGACCGGCCCCGGCGGCTGTTCGGGATCGGAGGGACGGTGCGCGCCCTCGCGCGGGCTGCGATCGAGTTCCGCAGTTGGCCGATCGGCCGGGTCCATGGCTATCCACTATGGGACTACGACATCGAAGCCCTCGGCGAACTGCTCGGTGAGATGGAGGCCGACAAGCGCCGGGCCGTGCCGGGCATCGGGTCCGATCGGGCCGACGTCATCCTCGCCGGGGTGGTGGTCTTCCAGGAGCTCATGCGGGCGGCGAAGGCGGACCACATCGTCGTCTCTGGAACCGGTATCCGGGAAGGGATCGCGCTCGAGGCGGTCGGGGCGAAGCTTCCGGCCCCTGCGGTAACCCTCGCCGAGCGGTCGGTGGTCGCCGCGTCGCAGACCCTCTCCTTCCGGCTCGACCACGGCCGCGACGTCGCGTCCACCGCTCTCGACCTGTACGAGGTGCTCGCGGGACCCTTCGAATGGGGGCCGGGCGAGGAGCTCGCGCTCCGTGTTGCAGGATGGATGCACGACTCCGGGACCTCGATTGACCTCTGGCGGCATGCCCACCACTCCGCCTACCTCATCCAGAACTACCAGCTCATGGGACTCGACCAGCGAGAGACCCTGCTCGCGTCCATGGCCGCCTACGTCCACGAGGGCGGCCCGCTCCCCTCCGAATGGAAGAAGAAGTTCCAGCCGATCCTGAGCGGGGGCGACCTCGAGACGGCCCGGCGGCTCGGCGCGATCCTGGAGGTCGCCGAGCTCACCGAACCGTTCCGACCGCGATTCTCCCGTTCGGGAGACGGCCGGACCGTCACGGTAGTGTTTTCCCCGTCCACCAGTAGCGGCCCGGCGGGACGGCTCGGTGAGAAAGTGGGGCGGATGGTCGAGCGGGCCTTTGACGTCGAGGTGAAGGTCCGTGATGCGTGAGAACCCCTCTCCAAAGCACGGTTACCCGGGCCGGCTGTTCGTCTTCGAAGGGCTCGACGGGAGCGGGAAGTCGACCCAAGCCGCCCTTCTCGGGAAGTGGCTCGCCGCGTCCGGCTACCGCGTCTTCCGCACCGAGTGGAACTCCTCGGAGCTCGTCTCGAGCACCATCCGCCGCGGCAAGAAGAAAGGCCTCCTCACCCCGACCACGTTCTCGCTCATGCACGCGACCGACTTCGCCGACCGATTCGAACGGACGATCCTTCCACCGCTGCGCGCCGGCTACGTTGTCGTCTGCGACCGCTACTCCTACACCGCGTTCGTACGGGACGCCGCGCGCGGATGCGACCCGGACTGGGTCCGCATGATCTACTCGTTCGCACCGACGCCGGACATCGCGTTCTACTTCCGGGTGCCCGTCAAGATCACGCTCCAACGCAAGATCGCCTCGCGCCTCAAGATCAACTACTACGAAGCCGGGATGGACCTGGGGTTGTCCGAGGACCTCCACGACAGCTACGAGCGGTTCCAGGGCCGGATCAAGAAGGAGTACGACCGCATCGCGGTCACCGACAAGATGACCGTGGTCGATTCGACCCGCGCGGTCGAACCGATCCAGGCCGAGTTGCGGAGCGCCGTCCGTCCGATCCTACAGGGGTTCCCGAAGGGGGAGGCGTTGTTGCATGACAGTTAGGACATATGGGACGCGCCTCCCCGGCCTCCCGCCCGGGGACCTCAGCGGGAAACTGGTCGTCATCGAAGGCTCGGACGGTTCGGGCCGAACCACGGAGGTCGACCTCCTGAAGGAGTGGCTCGAAGTGGAGGGGCACGCGGTGGTCGACACCGGGCTGCGCCGGTCCAACCTCGTCAGCGAGGAGATCGACCGGGCGAAGCAGGGGCACACGCTCGGCGCGACCACGATGGCGCTCCTCTACGCCGCGGACTTCGGGGACCAACTCGAGAACAAGATCGTCCCCGCCCTCTCGGCCGGGAGCACGGTGCTCGCCGACCGGTACATCTACACGCTCATGGCGCGGGCGATCGTCCGGGGGGCGTCCCGCGACTACGCCCGACAGCTGTATGGGTTCGCCTTCCGCCCGGACCTGGTCATCTTCCTCGATGCCCGTCCGGAGATCCTGCTCCACCGCTCGATCGGGAAGTACGGAAGCCTCGACTACTGGGAGTCGGGGATGGACCTCTGCCTCTCGCGCGACCTCTTCGAGAGCTTCTTCCTCTACCAGGACCGGCTCGCCCGGGAGTTCGAGTGGATGTCCCGGGAGTACGATTTCCACACGGTGGACGCGAACCGCCGGCCGGAAGAGGTGCACGAGGTCGTGCGGGAGCTCGTGGCGACGCTGTACGGAGGCAAGCCCCCATCCCGCGCCCGCCGGCGTCTCACGCCCCGCGCGCCATCTGCTTCCGCGTGAGCATCCAGCGGAGGCGGGCCGCCCCCGGCCGGACGGCGGCCGGGAATTCGAGACAGACGGCGGACGGTTTCCCGAGACGGGCGAAGGGGGTCCCCTCGCCGGTCAGGGCCATACCGATGAACTCGGCGAGGGTCGGTTCGTGCCCCACGATCACGACCGGCTGGCGGGTCCGCACGGAGGTGTGGAGCCGTCCGAAGATCGGTGCGGCCAGTGCGCCGGGCGCGAGTTCCGGCCAGAATTCGATCCGGGGAGGGGGGTCGAGAGCGCGGTCGAGGAGTTCCGCGGTCACCCGGCATCGCACGGCCGGGCTCGAAGCGAGACGTACCGGTCCGTCGAGAGAGCGAGCGAGTCCCTTCGTGGCGGTACGGGTCTGGGTCGTCCCTTTCGGCGTGAGGGGGCGGAGGTCATCGTCCGGCCACCGGGCGGGGTCGCGCAGGGCCGCGGGCCCATGCCGCACCACGACCACGCGGAAGGCTCGTGCCGGACGGGGCATGCGCGAAGGCCCAGCTTTTAGCGAGCCGGCGCGGAGAGAAAACGTTCTCGGCCCGTCATCGGAGCGAGGGTTCCCCGAAGGCGGGGCGCTTCCCGAGGCAGGACCGGGATCGAGCGGTCGAGGGTGACCTGGACGATGTCCTGCGCGTAGGCGATCGTCCGCCCGATGGACTCCAGGATGCGGGCCACGGCCGCGGCGGTCGCCGGGGGCATCACGCCGCCCCCGACGCCCGGCAGCAGGCGGTCGGCCAGCGCCTCGCCCGAGACCGCGAGCGCGGTGCCGGTGTCGAGGAGCTCGTTCGCGCGCTCGCCGTCCTTGGCCGCGAGGGCCCCTTCGAGGTGCTCCATCGCCTGTGCGTGGAACTGTCGCAGCGGTGTCATCGGTCCTTGCCCTTGCGGCAGGGCGACGAGGCGAGGTCCGGTCACGCCCAAGATGATCGCATGGTCCGCGATACGTTCGAGGCTCCGGGCCACCGTCCAGGCGCCGAGCAGCTCCGACGGACGGTCCGGGACGGCCAGCCGGAGCGTCGCGATCCGCTGGATGTACCAAGCCTCCCGGTCGACCTCGTCGTCCCGGCGCGCCCAGTACCCGTCGTCGCCGAAGGGGAGGTGGCCCCAGCCCTCGACGGCTTCGCGATGGAAACTGAGGACAAGGCGTCCCATGCGTTGCACGCGCTGGTCGAGGGAGACCGGGCTCTCGAACGAGAGGTCGTGCAGGCGGATGGAGTCGGGTTCTTCCGACACGATCTCCGGTTGTCGCGTCCGGCGGCAGAACGTCCGGACGACCTCGCGGGTCGCGGGGGAAATCGCGGGGTATTCGCGGACCACGAACTCCGGGGCGCCGCCGAGGTAGACTCCCAGCAGGCGGCGGAACAGGTGTTCGACGGGTTCGTGTGGTCCTACGGACAGTTCGGCGGTGCCGGCGACTCCGGGGCGGTCCGACGGCGGGCGGTGAAGGTCGGGTTCGGTCGTCGTTCGGGACGGGGCGGTCACAACGGCCCGTCCATCGCGTCGCGGAGCGGGTCCCGGCGCTGGGTGCCGGGCGGTTTCTCTCTTCGTCATCGGAGAGGGGACGGTCGGGTTGAAATATATAGAATTTCAATTTAGACTATATTTGGCATCATAGTCCTAGCGGCCTTTCGTGGCCCCTCGCGCATTCCTCTCGAGAGGCGCCCGATTACGGTGAAGCGGAAGGCGGGCCGCCGCGGGGTGGGATGGGGGGAAGTCCCTCGCGACTCCAGGCCTCGAACGCGCGGAAGTCGAACTCCCGGCCGAGGTAGGTCCGCACGAGCTCCGTTGCCGGCCGGGTACTCCCGGGCACCAGAATTTCCCGGACATAGCGTGCGGCGATCTCGGGGTCGGTGAGCGTCCCCCGCTCGAGGAAGGGGCTCAAGAGGTCCCGGGCGATCACGAGCGACCAGACGTAGGTGTAGTAGAACGCGGAGTACCCCGTGAGGTGTCCCCACGCCGTCGTGGGGTGGTACTCGGGCTCGAGCGGGCTCAGGAAGTACCGGTCGTACACTTCTCGGAAGGTGGCCGTAGTGTCGAGGCCGGCGGGCGACCGGTCGTAGAGTTCAAGCGAGATCGCGGCGAGCGCGACCTGGCGCAACCAGCGGACCGACCGACCCATGGCCGCGGAGGCGCGCAGTCGCTCGAGCACGTCCGCCGGAATCCCCTCCCCCGTGTCGGGGTCGCGGGCGAACCGGGCGAGGGTCGCGGGGTCCCGCGCCCATTCCTCAAAGAGTTGGGATGGGGCCTCGACGAAGTCCCACTCCACGAACGACATCGTGGTGTAGAGCCAGGGGCCGTGGCCGGAGAAGAGTGCGTGGAGGAGGTGGCCGAACTCGTGGAAGAATGTGACCACGTCCGAGTACTGCATCCGGGCGGTGTCGGCCGGGGTCGCTGGGTCGAGGAAGTTGCAGACGAGCGCGCTCTGCGGCAGTTGGACTCCTTCGATCCCGTCGCGGATCCCAAAGCACGCCGCATGTCCGTACTTGCCGGGCCGTGGGACCAGGTCGAGGAAGAACCGGCCGAGCCGTTCGTCGCCGAGGGTCACATCGTACGCTTCGACCGTGGGATGCCAGAGGCCCTCCGGCGCGACACGATGAAAGCGGATCCCAAACAACTCCTCGCAGAGGGAGAAGAGCCCGTCCCTGACCGCGCGGTAGGGAAGATAGGCCCGCAACTTCTTCGTGTCGACCCCGTACTCCTCGGTGCGGAGCTTGCCGTCGTAGTAGCCCTCGCTGAAGAAACTCGAATCCCACAGCTCGAGGCGGGCGGCCGACGGCTCGTCTCGTCGCTTCCTGGCGAACACGCGTTCGATATCGGCGTGTGCCGGCGCTCGCAGCCCGGTGGCCACGCGCTCGAGGAAGGCGCGGACGGCCTCGGGTCGGGCCATCATCTTGTCCTCGATCGCGTACTCCGCGTAGTCCGAGTACCCGAGCGTCGTGGCGAGTTCGTACCGCTGGGCGAGCAACCGGTCCAGGACGGCGATGTTCTCCGGGAAGGCGCGGTTCATGAATTCGGAGAGCAGCCGGCGCCGTAGCTCGGCCCGGTCCGCGTAGGCCATCACGGGGTTGAAGTCGGGATACCGGGTGGTGATCCGGATCTTTCCGTCCGGTCCGGATGGATGGCTCGAGAGGTAGTCGGTCGGGAGGCCGACCAGCTCTCTAGGTCCGTCGACCTCGACGCTGCGTTCGAGCTGCGCGACGTTGCCGTTGTACTGGTTGCTCACGCGATCGATCTCGTTGTTGAGCTCGACCAGGTGCGCGCGCACGGTCGCGTCCTTCTCGGCGCCTCCGCGCCGGAGGTCGCGCAGCATCTTCTCGACGGCATATCGAGTCGGACCGTCCACATCGGTGAGGTCGAGCCGTTGCAGGGCCCGGTAGGCGTCTCCGTTGACCCGGAAGTGGTTGAAGAACCGATCGGCCGCCTCGGATGCTTCCCGAGCCGCCGTGCGAACCGCCTCGTCCGGGTGAACCGCGAAGAGGAAGCTCCCGTGACTGCCCAAGTCGCGGACCCGGAGCAGAAGTCGGTCGAGAGGGGTCAGGAAGTGCTCGATGGTCGGCTCGGGCTGGGTGCGAAGGAGTTCCGCGACTTCGTGCTCCGTTTCGGCCACCACCCGAACGGCCCGCGCGCGAAGGTCGGCGGCGGAGAGCGACCAGGGGAACTCGCCGAGATGGGCGGTGACGAGGGTCTCCGGATCCGACATCGGTAAAGCGGGCCGGGGGAGCCGGCGCCCCTCTTATGGTCATCGCGGAGCTCGGCGACCCACCCCCTGCCCGTGGGGCGTTCGACGAACTCTATTGGGAGTGTACCGATGGCCGCTGGGGTGCGTGTGCTCGCTCGTCTCGCGCTTCCGACTCTCGCTCTGGTCGTGCTGCTAATCCTCGGGTCCGCGGCGGGCCACGGAGCTACGCCGGCTCGCTCGGCCGGACCACCCACGAACGGGAGGGGCGTCTCCCCGGCGGAGGCGGGGCCGACGGCCTCCTACCTCCGACCCGCGACCTCACTGTTCTCCACGGACGTCTGGCAACCGTTCCCCGTTCCGGCCGGATTTCCACCCGTGGGGTCGGAGGGATTGGCGTCCGATCCCGTTGACCATTCGGTCGTCCTGTTCGGCGGCTGTCTCGGGACGAACTGTTCGCTCGTCTCGAACGAAACATGGGTGGAGGCGAACGGAGCGTGGACGGAGCTCCATCCGACCGTCTCCCCACCCGCCCGGACCGGAGGGATGATGGCCTGGGATCCCGCGGACGGCTACGTGGTGCTCTTCGGCGGGGTCCGTGGGGGAGTCGCGCTCAACGATACCTGGGCGTTCAAGAACGGGTCCTGGAACCCTGTCCTCCCGAGCGGTCCGTCCCCGCCGCCGACCCAATCCGGTGCTCTCGCCTACGATCCTAGTGACCACGAGATGGTCCTCTACGGGGGGATCGGGTGCACTGCTTCGTGCGCGACCTGGACCTACACCGGCGGTACGTGGACCGCCCTCGAGCTCTCTCCCCAGCCCGTGGCCCGGTCCCAGGAGGGGTTTGCGGAGGACCTCTCCGACGACGGCGCGCTCCTGTACGGGGGATCAAACGCCACGGGAGGGTTGTTGGTCGACACCTGGCTATTCTCCCATAACACCTGGCGGGAGGAGAACGTCACCTCCGCCGAGCCGAGGCTCTACGGACCGGACATGGCCTGGGACCCCGATATCGACGCCGTGGTGCTCTACGGGGGGAACTTCTCCGCGAACTCCACCGGAACCTGGGAGTTCCAAGACGGGAACTGGACCTCGTGGTTGGGCAACCCCACCGCCCAACCGTACCGTTGGTCGTCGTTCGCGTTCGTCTGGGACCCCACCACCGCCGACCTCCTCCTGCCGTTGAGCGGCTGTCTCCCAGCGGGTTGCCCCGTGGCGGCGCTGTGGGGATTCGGCCCGCAGAACGCGGTCGCGGTGGCGGCCCACGGGGTCGCGTGCGGCCACTTCGCCGTGGGAAGCACGACCCTGGGATTGCAGGGGAACGTATGGCTCGAGAACGGCACCTATCCGCTCACGATCACAGCGTGCCCCGGCGACCTCCTCGGCAACGTGACCGCGGGCGCGGTCCTGCACCTCGCCGCCTTTTCCCAGAACCTCACCGAATGGAACGGCTCGGTGCTCGTGGAAGGCGCGGGAACCATCGACGCCAACTTCACCCAGATCGCCTCCAACCCACCCCCGACCGGGTTGGCTGCCATCTCCGTACTGGGTCTCACCTTCCTCGATCTGATCCTCGTGGTCGTGGCGGTGGCCGCCGGGCTCGGGGCGCTCCTACTGCTCTCCCGTCGGCCGGGTCGTCCGCCGAAAAGAAAGGTCCCTCCATCGTCCCGTGCACCCCCCGGCTTCTAGCGCGATGACGCGGCGTTAGATCCGAGAGGTTCCTCGGAGCGGTCCCGCTACGGAAGGTGGGAGCGGATCGCCCGCGCGAACTTCGCGCCGGCCGCCGGCGCGCTCTGTAGGAACAGGGTCGGTTCGACCAGTTCGAGTTCCATCAGGCACAGAGAGCCCGAGCCATCCCTCGCCACGTCGACCCGAGCGTAGAGGGTCGGAACGCCGACCGCTTCCAGCGCACGGATCCCCAGGGCTCGTTCCGAGTCGGGGGCCACGACGGGTTCCTCACCCGGGAACTCCCGGGTCGGCGCGAGGACCGCGGGGCGGTCCACGGCGTGGGAGAACACTCCGTCCAGGAAAATGAGGGAGTGTTCTCCGTGGCGCTCCACGCTCTCGAGATACGGTTGTACGAGGACGACCTGCTCCTCGCACAGGGCGCGGTAGAGGGGCTCCGCCGTCGCGAGGGAGCTGCGGCTCACCCGATGCGTTCGATGCGCCGCGGCCGAGACCACGGGCTTGAAGACGGCGTTCTCCCAGCCTTGGTCCGCCAGCACTTCTTCCAACGTCCGGGAGCCATCGCTCCACACCGTCGGGATGATGGGTACCCCGCGCTGCTCGAGGTCCCGAAGGTAGGACTTATGACTATTCCAACGGAGGACCGGAGCCGGGTTCCAGAGCCGGGTCGACCGTGCGGCGCGGTCGACCCATTCGAGGTACTCGTTGCGGCGGAGGTGGTAGTCCCAGGTCGACCGTACGATGGCAGCGTCGTACTCGTCCCACGCGACGTCCGGGTCGGTCCAGACCGCGGGCCGAGCCTGGATGCCGAGTTGGGCCAAGGCTGGGATCATGGGGCGCTCGTCCGGGGCGAGTTCGGGGAGCCCCGCGTGCGTGACGAGTGCGACGTCCATGGCTACCCACCCACAGCCCCGACCCGCATCCTATCGTTCGTTCGGGAGGAAACGCTCATCGACGTGGGTCCTTGAGACGAACCCCGTCCGGACTTTCGAGCGTGATCCCGGCCTCGGAACAGTGTTGGAGCACCCGGTTCAGCCCGGCGAGCGAGATGCGACGCCCGCGGTGGTCGAGCTCCTCCAGAAGCTTGCGTCGGCGGATTGGGCCGGGAACGGAGTGGAGGATCGCCACCACCGCCGTGACCATGCCCGGGGGAATGCCCGCGACGCTCGGGGCGGCGCGGTCTCCCGGAGCGGATTCGCCCACGGAGGGGCCGGACGCAAGCGCCGATTTAACGGTCGGTCCGAAGGCCGGGTTCGGCCGTGGACCGTAGTTGACCGCCCCTATTCATGCGGCGTGGGCGAGTACGGTGCATGCGCGGTTCCCGACGGACGGCGGATGCCCGGACCGTCCCTCACCTGATCCGCGAGATCGAGAAGATGCGGGAGGAGGTCCTCCGACTTGAGCGTCGGCAGCCACTCCGGTCGTTCGGTCCGCGGAAGGGAAGTGCCCGGAACCTCGTCGACTACCTCGCGTTCCGCCGGTTCGACGCGCGTCGGATCCAGGAGGAGTTGGCGAGCCTCGGGCTGTCCTCGCTCGGTCGGGCCGAGAGCCACGTCCGGGGAAACCTCGAGAGCGTCCTCCGTCAACTGAACGTGCTAGCCGGACGTCCGGTCCCGCCGCGGCCCTCGCTCCGCGTCCCCGGTCCCGCCGAGGGCCGAGCCGAGATCGACCGTCACGCCCGAGACCTCCTCGGTCCCTCGCGTCCGGGTCGTCGCACCCGCATCATGGTCACCGCGCCGAGCGGGGTGGCGACCGACCCCGGGCTCGTCCACCAGCTCCTGGACGCCGGGATGGATTGCATGCGGATCAACTGCGCCCACGACGCTCCGCCGGTCTGGTCGGCGATGATCGCGAACGTGCGACGAGCCGAACGCGGCACCGGTCGACGGTGTCGGGTCGAGATGGACCTCTGCGGTCCGCGGCTTCGTACCGGGCCGATGGCACCGGGCCCCGCCGTCGTGAAGGTCCGACCTGTGCGGGACCCGTTCGGCCGAGTGCTCTCGCCGGGACGGCTCTGGCTCCTCTCCGAGAAAGGCGTGGTTCGAATTCCCGAGGACGCAGCGCCCGTCGTGGGCGTCGCCGGCGACTGGCTCTCTCGGCGCCGGCGGGGGACGTTCGTCCGGATCGCCGACGCCCGGGGAAAACGAAGGTCGGTTCGAGTCGTCGCCCTCCGCGCGGGCGCCCGCCAGCTCTCCTCCGACCGAACGATCTACGTGGCCGACGGCGCGGACCTCCGAGCCCGGTCGCGGCCGGGGGCGCCGTGGGACGTGACCCACGTCTCCGTGCCTCCGTCGGAAGGGGTCGCGCTGATCCACCTCGGGGACCCTGTCCTCCTCACCGCCCGGGCTGAGCTCGGGCGGGCGGAGGAGCGAAACGACTCCGGCCGCTTGCGTTCCCCGGCGACGTTTTCCGTCCTACCACCGGAAGCACTCGCGTCCCTCCGGGTGGGACACCACGTCTGGTTCGACGGAGGTCGAGTCGGAGCGGTGGTCCTCTCGATGGGGGACGACGAGGTCCGGCTCCGGGTAGCCCATGTGGACCCGCGCGGGGTTCACCTGGGGGCGGACAAGGGACTCAACCTCCCCGATTCCACCCTGACGCTCCCCCCCCTCACTCCGAAGGACCTCGCGGACCTCGACTTCGTGGTGCGGCACGCCGACGTAGTGGGCTACTCCTTCGTCCAATCCGCGGCCGACGTCCGGTTCCTGCGCCGTGAACTGGCGCGGCGAGGGAAACCGGACCTCGCGTTCGTCCTCAAGATCGAGACCTCCCGCGGGTTCGACCTGCTGCCCGAGATCCTGCTGGCGGCGCTGCATGCGCCGAGTGCCGGTGTGATGATCGCTCGCGGGGACCTCGCGGTCGAGGTCGGCTACGAGCGGCTCGCGGAGGTCCAGGAGGAGATCCTCTGGCTCTGCGAGGCCGCTCACCTTCCCGCGGTATGGGCGACCCAGGTGCTCGAGAGTCTCACCAAGACCGGCCTACCTTCTCGGGCCGAAGTGACCGATGCCGCCATGGGGGCGCGGGCCGAGTGCGTGATGCTCAACAAGGGTCCGCACCTGCTGGAAGCAGTTCGGGCGCTCGACAACATCCTCCGGAGGATGGAGGCCCATCAGGCGAAGAAGAGCGCCCGGCTTCGGCACCTCCACGTCGCCGAGCGGTTTTTCGAGCCCGCGGCGGGTGGGCTATCTCCGGGGTAGTCCGGGACCCACCCCGGCGTGGCAGGAGCGGTCGTTCCACGGAGGTTTGGCTTATTCGACCTGGGCGTCTCCCCCCGCCGATGGAGTTTGACACCTTCACTCTCGTGCTGCTCGAACGTCAGCCCGACGCGCCGCCCCTCGACGAAGCCGCCACGAACCAACTCCAGGATGCCCACATGGACCACCTCGCCGCGCTCCAGGAGGCTGGCTCGCTCCTCGCTGCCGGCCCCTTCCTGGATCCGTACGACCCAAAGCTCCGTGGACTCGGCGTGCTCCGTCTTCCCTTAGAGGAAACGCGCGCACTACTCGCCGCCGACCCGGCCGTTCGTGCGGGTCAGCTGTCGTTCCGACTCCTCACCTGGATGGTCCCGAAAGGAGCCGTGCGGTTCGACCCGGTCCGGTTCCCTCATTCGCAAGCCGAACTCTGAAGGGACGCCCTACTTTCTCGCAGGGCCCCCGATCGCCCTCCACGACGGAGGTCCCTTTCGGTGCGGGCGGCCCCGAACGCCGGAGGGGCCGCCCTTCGACCCGTCTATCGAACCGTGATCGAGTCCAGCCAGGCTCCGTAGCCGGAACCGGCCATCGTGACCCAGCCCGTCTCGCTCGCCCCCGTCAGCATCCCGAGGTAGGTGTAGTCGTAGGCAGAGGCGTCCGCGTACCAGGAAATCACGAGCTCGTAGGAGTGGGCGGAGTTGAGCCCGTGAGGGCGGAAGTTCCAGACCGCGTTGGCGGCGATGGAGACGTGCTGGCTACCACTCACCGTAGTGGAGCAGTTCCCCGCGTAGCAGTAGTCGTAGAAGGAACTGGACGCGGCGGCTCCGGACCAGTAGTTGGTGGACCACCAGTACGACCCGTTGGTGAGGTCGTAGAGATAGGCGTACCCGCTCAGCTCGGCGTAGGCCTCCGAGTAGCAATAGGAGTAGGTCGAGTTCGTGAGGGTGCAGCTCGCACCCCCGAGACGCGCACCGATCGAGGCGTCCACGGTCCACTTGGCGTGGATGACGTCATTGCCGGTCACCACGGCGATGGGGACCGTCACGGTCTCGCTCGCGGTCGCACTTCCGGAGTCACCGTACGCTCCGGTACAGGACGTGGCATGTGCGCGGACGGAGAACGAAACGAGCCCCGTGCTGGCCCAGAACATCGGCTGGTGGACGATCCTCCCGGCGCCGCAATCGGAACTCGAGGTGGACGAGCCTCCGGAGCCGGTCGCCCCGGCGAACGGGGCCCTGATCGTGATGTTGGCCCCGCCCACCGAAGCGGCTTGAGCCATCGGTGAGACGAGCAAGATCAGGGCGATGCCCAGCAGCCCGACCGTGGCGACATTCCATCGCCATCGGCCCGGAGTTCGATCGTTCGCCCTGAGGTTTGTTTCGGTTGGCTGGTTGGTCATGTTTCCTCCTGTGTTCCGATTGTCCGGCCGCAGGCGTGACGCCCGCGATCACCGACCGCCACGGCCCGGAAGAAGATAACGCGGGTTGACTCTGCCTTACGGTGACCGGTCGTACCCCACGGTCGCCCACGGTGTTTTCGTGCGGGGCCTTCTCGAGTTCGTCGCGCGATCGCCTCCGCCGCACGGGGGAATCAGGCGACTGGAGTCGAGCGGACGTACGAAATCCGCGCGCGCGCTCAGGTAGATATCCCACTTTCAGTCTCCCCCTTCAAGGACATGTCCGGACATCTTCAGCCACCTGACGCGCGACAGCCCGCACGGACTAGCCTACCGAAATACCCCGAGCAATTTGCTCCTCGGGCCTCGGCCCGGTCGAGGGGCCGTCGATGGAGACGCCCCGCTGTCGGCATCTCGGCCGGGACCGGCATCCTGCTGGCGGTTTCGCTCCTGGCGCTCGCTCCCTTCGCGGCTGGTTCGGGACTGGGAGTCGTGTTGAAGCATCCGTACGTCGGGGCCGCCAACGCCGGCACGAACCCCACGACCGGCCCCGGTTCGTGCATTGGCTCGTACAACTTCGTTCTGACTCCGGGGTACTTCGACCTCAAGAGCGGTCGCGGTGGAGCGGGATTTTTCTCAGCCACCATCCCCTGCACCTCATGGATCTCGCAGATCGCGGCGATCACGAGCTATTTCGGGATGAATACCAGCGCGTTCACGCCGGCCGCAGGCGCGGCTCACGATCACATCAAGGTCCGGTGGTCGTTGGACTACTCGATTGATCTGAACACGACGTTCGGAGGTCCGGGCAACACCAGCTACGCCTACGCCGACGTGCAGGTGGACGCGGTGTTGGTCGACGTCACTACCTCGACCGCCACGAACGCAGGGAACATCTTCTACAACTCCAGCTACTTGTTTGACCGGAACGGCACGATCTTCTTTACGGTCTATCCGACGACCGTCACGGAGCTCATCGTCGCCAGCCTCATTGCCGGCGACAGCTACGTGATCGAGACGCTGGTAACTTGCCAAACGGGGGCGTTGGTGTATGGGCCAGTCGGCCCCTCTGCCTCCGGGATCGGCGGCAGCTCCCCTGACTCAGCCTATGCCCAGCTGACTTTCCCGGGGAACCCGGCGGGCGCGATCCTGAGCTCCATCTCGTACTGAACCCGCGAGGTCGGCGAATCGTAGTCCGTATCATCGCGACGGGACACGGTAGGGCGAACCACCCTCCGCGCGGCGTGGGGCGGGAAGGATTCGAAACGCCCGGCGTTTCGAACATAGTGGAAAGTGCTCCCGTAAGGGTGACCTCGCGTTCGTCGCCCGGGATCCGATGTGAGCTGGCGGAGGTAGTTCGAGTCCCGTGTGCGGGCGTCGTGGGACAGCGTGCGCTAGAACGTTCCCGCCGCCAAGGCCGAGTAACATGAGGGATATATCGGCCGGAACCCGAGGTCCTCACGGGCCCTTCGCGTGTCCAGCAACCCCTCCCACGGGTCGAAGGTGAGAGCGGAGCGTTCGACAGGTGGCTCCGGCAGCCGTGCCAGCCGCGACAACTCTAGGAGGGTGATGGGAGCGTCATCGGCGATGTTGAAGACCTTCCCCGCTGGTGTCCCCCGATCCAAAGCTCGAATCACTGCTTGGCCCACGTCAGCGTGGTGAACGGAATGCATCCGCCGCGCCGGATTCCATCCAGCTACGTGTGGCATCATTTCCCACACGTGACGGTCCCCCTCGCCGTACACGAAGCCGAGTCGGAGGATGCAGAGTCCAATGCCCGCCTCACGATCCAACTCCATCAACTTCGCCTCGGCCGCCACTTTGGAGGCGGGATAGGGATGGGAGGGAGGCTCCAGACTCGGGGAATCGTCTTCCCGCGCCGGGCGACTCAATCCTGAGGGGTAGACGTTGCTGGTGCTGGCGAAGATGAACTTCCTGACTCCCGCCTGTTGGGCCGCTGCCGCCAAGTGCTCGGTACCTACCAGGTTCACCTCACGAGCCTGCTCGGGGGTAGCGCCTCGGAAGAACGCCGCGAGGTGAACCACGATCTCCACCTCCCTCAGGGCCGGGACCAGGGACTCAGCCTGGAGCAAATCCCCCTCCGCGATTTCCGCTCCTTGATCTCGAAGTTGTTGGACGTTAGGTCCGGGACGTACGAGGACCCTGACCTGAAGACCCTGGGCCAGGAGTCGCGGGACGAGGTGGGAGCCGACCTTGCCAGTGGCCCCCGTGACGAGGATGGACTCTGACATGTCCGATGCACGGCTAATCATTAGCCGGCTAATGCATGGGATGGATTTAAGGGTTAGCGCGGCAGGAGGGCAGCGGGACACTCGTGGCGACCCTGGATTTCTGGGACGATTTCGTCCGCGTGGCGAAGATGTCCCGGTCCGCCGTAGATGAGATCATGAAGCAATATGGGGGCCGAGGCGGGCAGAACCACATTCTCTGGGCTCTGTACGAGAAAGATGGGCTTACGCCCATCGAGCTCGCTCGGAAGCTAGGGATCGCGGCTCCCACCGTGGTGAAGATGTCCTCCCACATGGTAGCCTCGGGGCTCATCACGAGACGCAGGGACTCCGTCGACCGACGCCGCGTTCACCTCTACCTGACGGACCGAGGTCGCGCGGTCAAGAGACCGATCGAGGAAGCGACGCGACAGTTCCGGCGCGCGACGAGCGCCGGATTGACGGTCGAGGAACGCAAAGTCATGTCCAGCGCTCTCGCCAAGATCGTTCGTAACTTGGAACGCTCGGCACGTAGGGTCGAGTCGGTCGAGCCGGAGGGCTGACCTCCGCGTCGCCGGGCTCATCGACGTCAGCATCATCGGACGCGCGCGTCCCACCTCCATCGCCCGTTCGAGCTGCGCGCGAGCATTCCCCCGCGCGGTCCGCTTCGCCGGGAATATGGGCCGGGACGGATTCGAACCGTCGATCTCCGCGTTGTAAGCGCGGCGTCCTCACCGCTAGACGACCGGCCCAGG
>JAKIVX010000001.1:0-5249 GCA_022750335.1 Thermoplasmata archaeon
GCCGGGTGCTCGACGTCCATCTCCTTGAGGATGGTGACGCCGTCGTTCGTGACGACCACATCGCCCATCGAATCGACGAGCATCTTGTCGAGCCCGCGGGGGCCGAGGGTCGACCGCACCGCGTCGGCGATCGCTTTCGCGGCCTGGATGTTGTTCGAGAGAGCGCCTCGTCCCTTCTCCCGCTTGGTCCCTTCCCGTAGCACTAGAATCGGCGTCTGTCCACTCATCATGTGTGTTTTTCCTCGTCCGAGTACTCTCGGATGTCAGGTTTGGTAGAAATGCGGTTCTATTTAATACTACCGCAGTTTTCGGGGGCGATAGACTCCAAGGAGGACATCCACTTCCCGCCATCCGGTCGGGCCAGTGGCGGGACCCCGCCACCGAGAGGCACGATCCCCGGATTAGCGCGGGGATCCGGCTCTTTCCCGGATCGTGCCGGACGTCCCTTGGAGGGCAATTCTGGCCCCGGCGGAACGCTGGCGGAAGTAGGCTCTACGGTCGCAAGAGCGGCTCCACCAAATGGGGCCGCCATCGTAAGGATGGGGCTCGCGTAGGGGGCGCCCTGCGATGACCCAGGTCCTGCCACCGATCAACCGCTACGGTCGCCTGTTTCGGAACCCGGGCTTTGTTCGGGTCTTCAGTGCGGGCCTCGGCTCCACTGCCGGCTCGGCGATCGCCGGTATCTGCCTCGTATGGATCGTGTGGGCGGCCACCGGCTCGGCGCTCGACATTGGCCTGTTGGGAACCTCCGGACTCGTCGCCGCGATCGCGTTCAGTGTGTTCGGGGGGACGCTCGTGGACCGCTACGACCGACGGCGGCTGATGGTCCTCTCGGACGTTTCCCGAGCGGCCGCGCTGGCGGTGGTCGTCCTGGTCCTCGTGCGTTTCGGGTTCGATCTGCCGGTGCTGTTGGGCGCGGAGTTCGTGCTCGGGGCCTTTTCCGTGCTCTTCAACCCCGCGGAACAGTCGGTGGTCCCCTCCCTAGTTGCCCCGGAATTGGTCGCGGACGCGAACGGGTTGGTCCGGTCGAGTCGCTCATCCGTGCAGTTCGCGGGCGCCGCGATCGGCGGGATCCTCATCGTGACGCTCGGTCCGCTGTTCGGGGTCGGCGTGAATGTCCTCACGTTCGTGCTCTCCGCTGCGTTGCTCACCGGGATGCGGGTCGCCTCTCCTCGGCGCGCCGCGAATCAGGTCGGGGGCGGGGCGGGCGCGTACTTCGCGGACGTCGTCGCCGGATTCCGCTGGCTCTATCGGGCGAAAGGATTCCTGCAGTTGACGATCTCCGCCACGTTCTTCAACTTCTGCTCGACTGTGGTCGGGACCTTCCTCGTCATCTTTGCCGCCGCGGTCCTCCACGGTTCGGCGCTGGTCTTCGCGGGATTGCTCGCCGTGGAGGTCGGCGGAACGGCCGTCGGTTCGCTGCTCGTCAGCCGGGTCGGTGCCGTGCGGTGGGCGGGGCGCGCCTGGACCATTCCGTACGGCATGGTCGCCGGGGCGCTCGCGATCGTCCTCGCGGCCTTCCCGTCAGTCCCGGTGGCCCTGGCGGTGCTGTTCGCAATCGGGCTCTTCAGCGGATTTGCGGGAACAGCCTGGTTGACGGCGGCCCAGCTGCTGGTCCCGACAGAAATGCAGGGACGTTACTTCGGGATCGACTCCCTCGGATCCGTCGCGATCCTGCCGGCGGCCCAGATCGGCGGGGCTCTCCTGATCGGAGTGTGGGGGACCCAAACCACCTACCTGGCGACTGGGATTCTCTGGTTGTTCGCCGGCCTCCTCTTCCTCGCGCCGCGCGCACTCTGGCGGCTGGGCTACCCGCCGACCCCGGAGGACGCCGCTAGTTACCGTAGCGACGTTTCCGTTGCTGATACGCCCAGATCGCCCGAAGGAACTCCGTCCGATTGAGCCCGGGCCACATGACGTCCGAAAAGTAGAGCTCGCTGTAGGCGGACTGCCAGAGGAGGAAGTTGGAAATCCGTTCCTCTCCGCTCGTCCGGAAGACGAGGTCGGGATCCGGCAGGTCCGCGGTGTAGAGCCGTCGGGAGACCGCCTCGGAGTCGATCTGGTCGGGTTGGAGCGTTCCCTCCTGGACTTCGCGCGCGAGGGCGCGGATCGCCTGGAGGATCTCGTCGCGTCCCCCGTAGGCGAGCGCTACATTGTAGCGGTAGGCGGAGTACATTTCTGTGGCGTGTTCGGCGATGTCGACCGCCTCGCGGATCCGCGCCGGCAAGAGCTCGCGGTTCCCGATGATACGGACCCGGATCTGGTGGCGGTGAACCCGCTCGTCGACGGCGATGTCCCGCAGCGCGTGGTCGAAGAGATCCATCAACCCTTCCACCTCCTCCGAGGAGCGGGACATATTCTCCGTCGAAAACGCATAGACTGTCAGGACCCGGATCCCAAGTTCGAGGCACCAGTCGAGCAGACGCTCCAACGTGTCCCGGCCGGCCGCGTGACCTTCCGTGACCCCCAAGCCCTTGGCCCCCGCGTAGCGACGATTGCCGTCCATGATGATCGCGAGGTGGTGGGGGACCGGCTCGGACTTCACGAGTTCGAGGAGCTTGCGTTCCGTCAGTTCACGGAAGGCGTCACCCACGACGTGGGACAGGTACGGCGCTCCGCCGCGGCGGAGCGGTTCGCTCGGAGCCTCGACCATCACTTGTACCTAGAGGCCGGGGGGTTAAGTCGTCCCTGCGGCGGGAGGCGCCCTGGTCGGGAGTTCCGGGCCGCGGGGGAGGACCCCGTGGCTCCTTCGAACCCGAGTCCCAGGCTCGACAGACCTAGATCCTAGACCGCTAGACTACCAGGGCAGCCCCGACGGGCTATTCCTCCCACGGTATGAACCTTGCTCATCGCATTCGGGCGACGCGCGCGCGCCCGCGTTCGGGGAAGGCCACAGCAGAGCCGGTCAAACCAACTTTGCTGATGCATGTGGAGATTTATGTATCGGCCCGCGGGATGGCTCCGAATGCCGCTGGGGGTCCGACGATGGTAGGCAAGACGACGGAAGCCTGGACCGTTTCCATCCTGGCCGTGCTCGGCCTAGTGATCGCCCTGAACTCCCTCGGCCTCAGCGTGCCGGATGTCCTCGGGTCAATCGTACACGGCGCCGAACATGTGCTGAACCACCCGGTCTGAGCAGGGTAGGCCGGGCCTCCTCGGTCGGGGGGGTCGCGCGGCGCGTGAGGACTCGGGCGAGGTCGCGTGGGCGGACGATCCCGTCAGGCGTGATGAACGCCGTCACGTAGCGAGCGGGTGTGACGTCGAACGCCGGGTTCCGGGCTGGACTCGATCGTGGAGTGATCCGGCGGCCGGCCAGCGTGGCCACCTCCTCCGGGTCGCGTTCTTCCACCGGAATGCTCGCGCCGGTGGCCCGTCGGGCATCGAACGTGCTCCAGGGCGCCGCGACGTAGAACGGGATCTGATGCTCGCGCGCGAGGACAGCCTTCTCGTACGTTCCGATCTTATTCGCGAAGTCGCCGTTCCGGGCGATGCGGTCCGCGCCGACGATGACGGCGTCCACCTGACCGGTCGAGAAGAAGTGGCCCGCAGCGTTGTCGGCGATCACCGCGTGGGGGATGTGTTCTCGCGCGAGCTCCCAGGCGGTTAGCCGGGCCCCCTGCAGGAGGGGCCGGGTTTCGTCCACCCACACGAACAGTCGGGCGCCCCGATCGTGGGCGACCCGCAATGGGGCCAGAGCGGTCCCCCATTCGACGGTCGCGAGGGCGCCGGCGTTGCAATGGGTCAGCACGCGCCGAGTCTTCGCAAAGAGAGGCGCCCCGACCATCCCGATCCGGTGGCACTCCTCCACGATCCGGAGCCGGTACGCGTTCGCCGCCGCTTCGACATCCTTTCCGGCGACCCAAGCGGCGCGCACCGTCTCGATCCCAACGAACAGGTCGTACGCGGTGGGGCGCGTCGCTCCGAGTTGGCGCGCGGCGCGTGCCGGTGAGTAGCCACCCTCCTTCTTTCCGAGGACCATGCCATAAGCAGCGGCCACCCCGATCGACGGTGCTCCCCGGACCGTGAGGGTCCGGATCGCTTCGGCCGTGGCTGCCAGCGTCCGCAATCGAACTACGCGGGCTCGACCAGGGAGGGCGCGCTGGTCGAGCACCGAGAGGACCCCGCGGGAATACCAGAGCGCGCGGACAGCCACGAACCCTCCTAGGCGTCGAACGTGTGGAGGAGGTCCAGCCAGTCGGGGGTCACGGTCTTGGTCGTCCCCACGGCGTCCGAGAACGGAATCCCGGTGATCTCGGAACCGTGGAGCACGGCGACTTCGCCGAACCGTCCCGCGAGCGCGAGGTCGACGGCGCCCGCTCCGAGACGGGTGGCGAGGATACGGTCGAACAATTCTGGGGAGCCGCCCCGTTGGATGTGTCCGATCTGGGCGCTTCGAGTTTCCATCCCGGTCGCCTCCTCGATGCGGCGGGCGAGCTCGGCCCCGACCTCGCGCTCCCGGAGAAGTTCGTGTCCGAACTCGTCCTTCGCGGCGGCAGTTCCGCGGCGAGGTCCGAGGCTGATCCCTTCGCTCGCGACCACCAGGGCGAATCCGCGCGCCCGGGCCCCAACGCGGACGCGCTCGAAAAGCCAGGCTTCGTCATAGGGCTCTTCAGGAAGCAAGGTCGCGTCGGCGCCCGACGCGAGGCCGGTCGCGAGGGCGACCCAACCCGCGTGCCGGCCCATCACTTCGAGTACGATCGCCCGGTGGTGGCTGGAGGCGGTGTCGCGCAGGCGCTCGACCGCGTCCACGGCTACGGCGACGGCCGAATGAAAGCCGAAGGTCCAGTCGGTGCCCGCGACATCGTTGTCCATCGTCTTCGGCACCCCGACCACGTGGCCGCCCCGCCGCGCGAGCTCCCGGGCTGCGGAGAGCGTGTCGTCTCCCCCGACCGCCACGAGCACATCGATCCCATCCAAGCGGAGCCGTTCGACGACCTTGTGGGCGTCTGCCTCGTGTACGAACGGGTTCGTCCGGGAGGTACCGAGGATCGTCCCACCCCGGTTGATGAGGGGACGCACCTCGTCGGGGGAGAGCGGGCGAGAGAGTCCGTCTCGGACCCCCTTCCAGCCGTCGAGATATCCGAGCGTGGTGTGGCCCTTCTGGTGGGCGCGAAGCACTACGGCCCGGATCGCAGGATTGAGCCCGGGGCAATCGCCCCCACCGGTGAGTATCCCGAACTTCACGCCGAGACCTCAAGGTACCCACGCGGAGCGGTGGTGAGGAACTCGTAGCCGTTCTTCGTGATCAC
>JAKIVX010000001.1:5349-213583 GCA_022750335.1 Thermoplasmata archaeon
GCGAGCGCGGCGTTCTGGGCGGCTTCCACGGTGTCGTGGACCTTCTTGAGCTCGTCATCGCGCGGCCCGAAATGGAAGGACCGGGTGATGTCGCTCGCATAGCGCTGGTAGTACGCACCGAAATCGCAGACCATCGAAACGCCGGGGGTGAGCTTCGAGTCTCCGGCGAGGTAGTGGGGCTCCGCGCTGTGCGGCCCAAACCCGACGATCGTGGAGAAGGAGCGTCCGTTGGCGCCATACTTGTTCATCCGGAACTCCATTTCCGCGGCCAGCTCGTGTTCGGTCATTCCCACCTTGAGCAGCGAGGGGATCTCCTTTCCGACGCGGGAACCGATCTCGGCCGCCTTTCGGATCTTCTCGACCTCAGAGGTGTCCTTGATGGCCCGGGAGCGTCGTACACCGACCGTCGCGTCCACGAACTTGGCGGACGGAAGCAGCTTCTCCAACCGGAGGTACCAGGCGTGCGTCAGCTCCGGGAAGTTGAGGCCGATGGTGGGGGTCCCGGGGAGTAGTTTGTGCAGGAACGCCTCCAGACTCTCGGGCCCCTCCCGCGTCACGATGTGGACCCGCACGTGCGGGTCGTGCTTCGCGGCGATGTGGGCCGTCTCCGCCTCCAGCGGGGAGCTGGTGACGTCGAGCGATCCGTCCGGGTGGGCCACGGCCACCGACCCTTCGAAGAGCCCTCCCGATACCTCGAACAGGTGGAAAAAGCTCTGGTCCAAGTGGGGGTCGGTCGCGTTCGCGAGCAGCACCGCATCCGGCGGGGTCTCGAGGTAAGAGAAGACCTTCTCCACACGTCGCTTCATGGAGGAGCCGACACCGATGCGGCCTTTTGATGGTTTGGGGTCCGATGGCGGAGGTCCTTCCAGGAGAGGGTGGGTTCCCGAGCGGCCCGGACCTCGTCCACGCGTTTTACCGCGAGCCGCTGCGGAGCGGCATGCAAGTTCTCGGGCGTGTCGTTCACCGCGCGCTCGAACGCCGCGGCGTATTCGTCGAGGTCCCGCTTCGACTCGGTCTCGGGCAGCTCGATCATGAGGGCCTCGTCGACGATGGACGGGAAGTAGATGGTCGGCGCGTGGACTCCCTCGTCCAGCAGACGCTTGGCCAGGTCGAGGGTCCGCACGCCGCGCGCCTTGAGGGGGGTGCCCGAGAGGAGGAATTCGTGTTTGACCAGGGTACGGAAGGGGCGAGGGAGGGACGTGCCGAGACGCTGGCCGAGATAGTTCGAATTCAGGACGGCGCGCCGGGCCACGTGCTGCAATCCGGCCTCCCCGTGGGAGATCGCAAAGGCGTAGGCGCGCAGGTCAAGACCGAAGTTACCGTACCCGGACTTGATCTTTCCGATCGACCTCGGGCGGTCGTAATCTAGGTGGAACTTGCGGCCGGTCTTCACGACGCGGGGGATCGGCAAGTAGGGTCCCAACTTCTCGCCGGCCGCGAGGACGCCCGCGCCCGGTCCGCCGCCACCGTGCGGCGTGGCGAACGTTTTGTGGAGGTTCAAGTGGGCGACGTCGAACCCCATGCGGCCGGGGTGGGTGATCCCGAGGATCGCGTTGAGGTTCGCCCCGTCATAGTAGAGCATCCCCCCCGCCCGGTGGACCGTCTCCGCGATCTCGAGGATCTCGGATTCGAACAATCCCGCGGTGTTCGGGTTCGTCAGCATGAAACAGGCCGTGTGCTCATTGACCGCCGCCCTCAGCGCGGTCAGGTCGACGCAGCCGTCCTTCGAAGCGATCTCTCGGGTGGTGAAGCCCGCCATCGCCGCGGACGCCGGGTTGGTCCCGTGCGCGGTGTCCGGTAACAGCACTTCCGTCCGTTGTCCCAACTCCCCCCGCTCAAGAAAGTAGGCACGAACCATGAGCAGGGCCGCATACTCGCCGTGGGCCCCCGCCGCTGGTTGGAGTGAGACTTCCGGAAGTCCCGTCACTTTGGAGAGAATCCGCTCGAGACGCCAGAGCAGTTCGAGCGCTCCCTGGACCGAGGCCTCCGGTTGATGGGGGTGTAGATTCGCGGCCCCGTCCCGCCGGGCGAGGACCTCCGAGACCCGAGGGTTGTACTTCATCGTGCACGAGCCGAGCGCATAGGGGACGGTCTCGATGCCGAAGTTCATCTGAGAGAGACGTGTGTAGTGACGCAGGACCTGGAGCTCGGAAAGTTCGGGCCACAGCAGCCGCTCCTTCCGACGCATGCGCTCGGGAAGCCCGGGCACCGCTGGGGCCGGTTCGGCGGGAGGGGACTCGGCGAGGTCCCAGATCGACGGCTCGTCCCATCGGGCCTGACGGAACGTCATTTACTCACTCCGGAGGTGGCCGCGCGGGCGGCGCGCGCGTACTTTTGGATGTCCTTCTCGGTCGTGGTGTCGGTGGCGGCAACCAGAATCCGGGCAGGTCCGGCCGGCGACCCGGGTCGGGGGTCCGCGAGCGGGATACCTCCAAGGACCCGGCGGCGGCGGAGCTTTTCTAGGAAGCTCGCCGCGTCGGAATCCTTCAGTTCGATCGTGAATTCTCCGAGGTAGGGCGCCTCGAACCGGGGTGAAAGGATCCCCTCCACACTCCCGAGCGTGCTCGCGACCGTACGGGCCTTCTCCGCGAGCGAAACCTGGAGGGCGGCCAGTCCTCGCGGCCCGACGACGCTCGCGTAGACCACAAAAGCGAGCGCCATGAGCGACTGGTTGGTGCAGATGTTCGAGGTCGCTCGGGAGCGTCGAATGTGCTGTTCCCGGGTCTGGAGGGTCAGCGTGTACGCCGGGGCGCCGTCCGCATCCACCGTGGCCCCTACGATCCGCCCGGGCGTGAGGCGAAGGTGTTCCTTCCGGCAGGCGAACAAGCCGAGCAGCGGACCGCCGTAGGAGGGAGAGATCCCGAATCCCTGTCCCTCCCCGACGACCACGTCCGCGCCGTACTCTCCGGGAGGTTCGAGGACCGTGAGGGCGAGTGGATCCCCGGACACCACGTAGGGGATGTCCCCGAGGATCGACTTGAGCTCCCAGAGTCCCTCGTCCACGTGTCCGAAGCCGTTGGGCACGTCAGCGAGCATTCCAAACACCTCGTCCGAACGGACCGCGGTCCGAACGAACTCGAGGTCGAGGTTGCCGGTCCGCGCGTCGTAGGGCACCTCCTCGAGAGTGAGCCCGGGACCGGTCGCGTAATTCTGGAGGACGCTCTTCTCTTCCCAAGGAAGACTGGCGGGAACGAGGAAGCGACGCCCCTCGTGGAGGCGACGACAGAGGAGCAGCGCTTCGCCGGACGCGGTTGCCCCGTCGTAAAGCGAGGCGTTGGCCGCATCCATCCCCGTGAGTTCGACCCACAGGCTCTGGAACTCGAACAACGCCCGGAGCATTCCCTGGCTCGCTTCGGGCTGGTAGGGCGTGTACGACGTGTAGAATTCGCTCCGCTGGAGGATGGCATCGACGGCCGCGGGAACGTAGCGCGAGGTGATGCGCCCACCGAGGAAATTGGAAAACTTGCCGAGCGGCCGGTTCCGCGCCAGGATCTTGTCGATGTGGGCGACGACCTCGGGTTCCTCGAGTCCGGCACTGAGGCCGAGCCGACCGATCCGTGCCTTCTTGGGCACGTCGGCGAACAGGGCGTCGACGGAGGGGATCCCGAGGGACGCGAGGAGGCTCGCCTCTTCCCCCGCCTCGTCCGGAATCCAGCGAGCCACGAGGGTCCCCGTAGCCTCCCGAGCGGGGCCCCGCATAAATCGGTTGGGAACGGCCCGCCCTCCGGGCCCAGCGAAAGAGTATTCGGGTGCCCGGTCTGGCAGCGTTCGAGGATTCATGGGCCGACGGCTGACGAACGCCCGAGGGCGAAGAGGCACTGAGCCTCCGCCCGTCCCGTCGATCGGCATCCTCGACACGGCGTTCCATCGTGCCTCCCTCGCAGACCCGCACGGTACATCCAAGGCCGAGCGGGACCGCCGTCGAGCCGAGCTCAAGGTCGTTCGTGCGTCCGCGACCGTCGTCCGACATCTTCGGCTCGAGACTCGCTCGTTCCTCAAGCCGCCGCTCTCCGATTTTGCCCGAGCATTGGTGGCGGGTCGGTGGGGGGAAGGGACCCTCGAACGGTCGCTGACCCGGGTCCGTCGGGCCGAGGAGCGCATCCGTACCCTTGCCCGGGATGCGGAACGGTCCGTCCACCGCGCATCGGGCTCGGAAGAGCTCGGCGACCTCATCCGCTCCTACTACGGCCGGCTCTCGAGCCATGTGCGGGAGATCGATCCGGACCTCTCCCGACTGCGGGAGATCGGGGATTTCCTCAGCGACCGACCGACCCTCGACCCGGCCGCGCCCACGCTCGTCGTCGCCGGCTTTCCGAACGTGGGAAAATCCTCCCTCGTCGCGAAGCTCTCCACCGCACGTCCGAAGGTTGCGGACTACCCGTTCACGACCCTCTCGATCGCTGTGGGCCATGCCGACCTCGGCTTCGACCGGCTCCAGGTCGTCGACACGCCTGGTGTCCTCGGCCGGAAGCGCCATGTGAATCCAGCCGAGTCCGAGGCCGAGACCGCAGTACGCCGCGCCGCCACGGTAGTGTTGTTCGTCATCGACCCCACCCCCACCTCGGGCCACACGATCGAGGAACAGGAAGAGCTCCTGGCCCGATGGAAGGCCGAGTTTCCGACCCTCCCCATCCTCCCGATCGAGACGAAGAGCGACCTCGTACGCCGCGACGTGGACCGAATGCAAGTCTCGGCGGTTACCGGCGAAGGGGTCGACGAGTTGCTAGCTCGCATCCGAAAGGAGGTCACGCCGCGAGGCGAACTGCCCCCGATGCAAGAGGAGCTCGTGGAAGAGATTCCGGACTTCCGGGATGAGGGGCTCGACGAGGCCACGGCTCCCACTCCCTCCCGACGGCGTCGACGGAGCTAGGAGGGTCGAATCCCCGTGTCCTGGCGTTCGACTGGGGTCGCGGAAGCGACCCTTTTCCCCGGGACGCTCCGGGAGATCCGTGTGGGCGGCTCCTCACTCCTGCTCGTCCGGCTCGGGGAGCCGATCTATGCCCTCGACCCCTACTGTCCGCACGCCGGCGGGGTCTTGGCGGAAGGGACTCTCGAGGGGCCGCGGCTGGCATGCCCCGTCCATGGTGCCGTGTTCGACCCCCGCGACGGGAAGGTCCTCGAGGATCCGTTCGGCATCGCCCCGCCCTCGGGGGGCGTCGACCCCCTGACCCGGTACCCCGTGCGGCTAGTCCAAGGGATGGTCGAGGTCGACCTTCCCTGATCGGAGAGGGACTCACTCGATCGTGAACGACGGCCCGTTCGCGGGAAGGATCACGTCCGCGAACCCGGAGAGCGCGTCCCGAAGGAGTTCGCGGCGGTCCCCGTGCATCAGCACGACGGTCTCGGCCCGAGTGGACTCGGCAAATCGGACCAGGTCGGAGTGGCCGGCGTGCGCCGAGAAATCGAACTTACCGATCTCGCACATCGGTCGGATCGTGGTATCGTCGATCGTCATCGTCCCCTCGTCCAGAAGCTGGCGCCCGTTCGAGCCGTCGACCTGGTACCCGGTAAGAAGGATTGACGAGTTGGCGTCGCGGTAGAGCTCCCCGACGTAGTAGAGGACCGGTCCCCCATCCAGCATCCCGCCGGTCGTGACGATGACCTCGCCTTCCCGCAGGGCCTTCTTTCGTTCGCTCGGATGCTCGATGACGTGGACCCCGTCCAACGCGTGGCGAAACCGCTTCGAATCCCGGAGGTACTCGGGTGCGCTGAGGTAGATCGAGTTGACCGCCCGGGCCATGCCGTCGAGATAGGTCTCGAACCCGGAGGAGGCGAGGGCCATCAGGACCTCCTGCGCGCGGCCGACGGCGAAGGCGGGGACGATGACCTTCCCGCCCCGTGCGATCGTTTCGGCGACCTTGTCGCGGAACCGACGCTCGGTCTCCTTGCGGTCCGGGTGTTCCTTGCCGGCGTACGTCGACTCCATCACGAGGACGTCACATTCGACCGACTCGGCTCCTCCGACCAGGTGCGTGGGGATCGTCTGAAGATCGCCCGTGAACAGGATGTCCTTCGCTCCCCGGTACAGGGTCATCGACGCTCCGGGAATGTGGCCGGCGGGAGTGAACTCGATCTCGATCCCACGGTGGCGGAACGTCCCGTGGCGGTCGACCGCCGTGGCGCGAGACCCGTAACTGGAGATGTCGTTGGTCGTGAACGGGGCCAAGTACCCTTCGAGTCGTGCGATCTTGAGGGCGTCCCTCGTCAGCAAATTCGCCACGGCCAGCGTGACCGGCGTGGCCACCAGGCGCGCCTTGGGCAATCGGCTGAGGATCGGGGTCATTCCCGAGTGGTCGAGATGGGCGTGAGAAAGGACGGCCACGTCGATGGTGGGCGGCGCCGGCTGGGGGTAGGACGGGGGGTCGGTCGGGGTCATCCCGTAGTCGAACAGCAGCGTACGGCCCTGGTCGCGCACGACCAAACCGAGCGAGCCGATCTCGGACGCGCCCCCGAGGAATTGGAAGTCCATCGCGCGCCCGAGCGGTCCTCCCACTTAACGTATTGCGACTCCGTCCGGGGCCGTTCCGCCGGCAAGGGGCTTTAGGCGGGGCGCCGGTCTCTGCTTCCGTGACCTCTCCCGCCCTCCGCCCAGAGATCGAAGTCCTGTATCGTGTCAGTGTGGCGGTCCACCGGGTTTTTCGAGACGCCGCGACGTCGCCCCACCGCGCCGATTTCGTGGCGATGGGAGCGGACGGCTCGCCGACCGAACAGATCGACCGACTGGCCGAATCGGAGATCCTGAGGGTCCTCGACGCCGAGGGCGTAAACTGGAACCTCCAATCCGAGGAGATCGGGTCGGTCGACCGCGGGGGGACCCAAACGTTGGTCGTCGACCCCATCGACGGCAGCCACAACGTGTTCCGGAACCTTCCGTTCTCGACCGTGTCGCTCGCGCTCGGGTCAACCGACCTCGCCGGCGTCGAGGTCGGTCTCGTTCGGGACCTGCATCTCGGCACGACGTACTGGGCAGCGCGTGGGGAGGGTGCCTGGCGAGACGGGCGGCCGATCCGCGTACGCCCATGGGTCGCACGGGGGGAGGTCTTGTTCGTCAATCTCGGGGCCCACGCGAGCGAGCGCGCGCTTCGGTTCGCCCAGCGGGGCCGTCGTGTCCGGTCGCTCGGCTGTGCTTCGCTGGAGACCCTCGCCGTCGCCAGCGGCAGCGGCGACGCCTACTTCTTCGAGAACACTCCGGAAAATCGAAACCTCCGCGCGACGGATATCGCCGGCGCCTACCGGATTCTCCTCGAGGCAGGCGGCGGGATGTGGGACACGCACGGCCGGGAGGTCGGGACCTTCCCGCTCACGGTCGACCGGCGCACGAGCGTGTTCGCCTGGGGCGATCGGGCCTTCGCCGACGCGGCGTTGGACGGGGGGCTGCGGTGAAGATCGGCTTGCAGGTCAATCCGCGCAAGCCGCGGGCGATCGAGTTCGGACAGCGGCTGGTAGATGCGGTGGCCGGGCGCGCCGACCTCGTGATCAGCGACGAAGCGGCCTCCGTCGGGCGGGACCTGCCACACCGGGCGTTGGCGGAGATGCGGCCCGACGTGGTCGTCGCGATCGGCGGCGACGGCACCTTCCTCTTCACCCTCGGCCGGACGCACGTGCCGGTCCTCCCGATCAATGCGGGTACCTTCGGGGTATTGGCCGAGGTCACGGCCGAAAACCCGGTGGAGTTCGATGCCGCGGTCGAGCGGCTGCTGTCGGGGTTCTACCACCTGGAAGAACGGATGAAACTGGCCGCGAACTTGGGAGGGCCACCGCTCCCGGACGCGACCAACGAGTTCGTCGTCCACGCGGCGCAGGCCGGCAAGATGGGGTTGTTCGAAGTGGAGTTCGACGGACAGGTCGTCGGCCGGATCCGGGCCGATGGACTGATCGTCGCAACCCCCACCGGGTCCACGGCCTACTCGCTCAGTTCGTTCGGGCCGATCGTCGACCCGGGGCTCGACGCCCTCATCCTGACGGCGATCGCGCCGTTCCGGGCCGAGGCGCGGGCCATCGTCGTGGAGCCCCTGCACTCCCTGGGGTTGCGGAACGTACTGCCGGGCCGGGACGCGATCGCGATCGCGGACGGCCAGACTGAATTCCCGATGGCGCCGAACGCAACGCTGACGGTCTACCGCTCGCCCCGCCGGGCCTCGTTCGTCCGGTTCGGCTCCACGTTCTTCTATCGGCTCCGGGGAAAACGGATCTTACCGTGGAGCGAGGACCTCGGACGAGGAGGCGCGGGCGTTGCCGATGTTCCGCCCCCACCGTAAGCGGGTGCCGGGCGGGCCGCGCCTAGGGGATACGCCGACCGCCATCACCCGTCGGGTGCTGGACGGCGCGCTCGCGAGCGGCCGGAGTGCGCTCCCGAATGAGTTCGGCGGCGTGCTTCGGGCAGAGCCCCCCGGCGTGATCAGCGAGCTGTTACTCCTCCCGGGAACGACGGCCGGCCGACGGCACGCCAATTTCCACCTCTACATGCTGCCGGCCGACCTGACCGTCGTGGGTACGGTCCACTCCCATCCGTCGGGCGCCCTACATCCCTCCGACGCCGACCTCCGCCTGTTCCGGAACTGGGGGAAGCGACACATCATCATGGGCTCGCCCTTCTCGCCGGGGTCCTGGCGGGCATACGACGGAAACGGCAACCCGACCACCCTGCAGGTCCTCGGGCAGGGACCTGCGGGTACCGACGTGCAGGTTCCGGAATACCGCCCCCACGCAATCCATCGCCCGGAGCGAGTGGAACCGCCGGTAGGGTTTCCCGAGGACGAGGCCTAGAAAACCGCCGTCACCGCGAGGGCCTCGGGCGGGGCCCGTACCGGTTCCGTTCTACTCCCGGACCGGAATGGTCGGGATGGGGAGGCGGTCGGGCACGGAGTTCGGGTCGACCATCGCCCGCGCGGGCCGCTGGGCCGGACTCCACAGGCCGTTGATCCGTGCGAGGGTCTCGAGGAAGGCGATGAAGCCACGGAACCCGGCTCGGTACAGTCGGGTGTTCGAGCCTTCCCAGTCGAAGAAGTCGTTCAGCATCGCCTTCGACTGGCGGACGCCATGGGTGAGCGCGCGCTTGAGGAGCTCTTCCTGCAACGGAGAGAGGCGGTCCCGCCGGAACCAGTCCCGCGACTTGAGGTGGCCCAGCGGGACGAAGAACATCGGGACGAGGAGACCCTTGAAGTCCCAAAGGTCGTCGATGAGGTCGATCGTTTTGGCGACATCGTCCTCCGTCTCTTGGGGAAGCCCGACGATGAACGTGCACGCGGGGTACAGCTTGTTGTCGTTCATCAGGCCCGCGGCCTGAACGACGAGCTCGGGCCACTGGGAGGCCTTGAACGGGGCGACCTTGCCGGGCATCGCGGCGGTGATCATACGCGGGGATCCGGTCTCGACGCCGACCTCGACTCCCCACCAGTCCTGCTTGTCGTCGAGGAGCACTTCGGCGCATTTCTGGAGGAGCTTCGGCTTGGTCATCAGGCTCGCGATGGCGACGTGGCTCCAGCCGACCTGTTCGTAGTAGCGTTTGGCCAGTTTGAGGAGGGGGATGAGCTTCTCCTCGTGCGGCATCACGTTCGGGCTGCCGTAGAAGTAGACATCGTCGGAGTGCAGCAGGCCCTTGCGGAAACCGACCGCCGCATTGACCTTCAGTTCCTCCTCGATCTTATCGAGCGGGTACCAGCGGGTCGGGCGGGTGGTGACCGAGCAGAACGAACATCCGCGGCAGCAGCCGCGGCCGATCTCGATGAGGCCGTTGACGCTCGCGAACTTGATCGAGGAGATCTGCTCCACCTTGGGCGCTTCCTTGGCGCCGAGGACCACGTGGGGGGGCAGGAACTCGTTGCGGAGCGCTTTGCCGACGATGTCCCGAACAAAGATGTCGCTCTCGCCTTCGACCACGGTGTCGATCCCGCCGATGGAATCGAGAAACTCCTGGATGAACGGGAGCTTCATCCGTGTCGCCGGAGAGAGCTGCCAGGCGCACGGGCCCCCGGCGATGATCTTCATCCCCTGTTTGCGAGCCTCGATGACGGCCGGCTGACTGAGCATCCGCTTGAAATTCACCGAGTTGAGGGGTTCCTTCTTCATCACCCCGCCGAACGTCGAGCTCGGAGGGTTGAGCCCGAAGTAGTCGTGCCCGGAAATGAGCAGCACTTTCGCCTTTCCCGGCATGTACTTGTCGAGATGGCTCGGATGGACGATACGCGCGTCGAACCCGCCGTCCATCAGGGAGGCTTCGATCTTCCGCATCCCGTAGGGCGCCTCGCGGGGGTAGCCGTTCTCGTCCACGGGCATCGTGGGGAAGAACATGCGCTGATAGACCCGTTCGGGGAGGATGTAGGCGGGAGTCGTGGTGCCGAACCCCAGGAACTCCTTCCCGTGGTGGTTGCTCATCAGCGTCCAATCGCAGGTGATGACGACCTCGGGCATTGTTCGGTTCCTCCGTACACCGCCGAGAGTTGAACCCCGGGCTTGCGCGGTTCTCGCGAGAACGAAGCTCTGGTTCTTAAGGCCTGCGAAGCTCGACTCGCTACGGCCCTGTTCGCCGGTACCTCCCGAGGCCCTTCCGGGCATCGGAATGAGGGCCGACAGCGCCGGCCGCGCCGTCAAAAGTCCGGGTCGTCGTCGTCCCGGGAGAGCACCCCGTCCATGCTGTCGCCCGCATCGTCCGCGCTCTCGTCGTGTTCGTCCGGCTCCCGGAAGGCTGGATCCCGCTGGAGGAGGTGGACCCGGACGCAGTCCCGGTGAGCCGGGCTTCCGTTCCAGGAGCTCGCCTCCGCGGGGTTTCCAAGGGGTTCCTTGCAGAGGGTGCAGATCTCCGGAGGAGGGCTGATCCACGCAATCCGTCGGGGCGGTGCCGACATGACGACCGTCCGGTGGAAGGGGAGTCCACCTCCTTTAGGTTTCGGCCGTCCCCTAGAGCCGGACGCCCCCGGAAGCCGTCTAGTAGGAAGGTCGGGTCGGCTCCCCCGCCGTGAACGTGCTCGTCGAGATCCGGAAGCGCCGACTCGCCCTCGGGGTGTCGCTCGGGGAACTCGCTCGGGCCGTCGGCCGGAGCGACGCAACGCTCTCCCGGATCGAACGCGGGAAGATCCGCCCTTCGTACGATCTCGTCCAGAAGATTCTCAAGTATCTCGAAGAACAGGAAGGGCTCGCTACTCCGCGCCTCACCGTGAAGGACATCATGAACCGGGCCGTGGTCACGGTGGACTCGTCAGCGACCCTCCACGTCGCCGCCCAACGAATGGAAAGCGGGGCGTTCTCGCAACTGCCCGTGGTCGGAGAGGGACGGGTCGTGGGCTCCCTCTCGGAAGGGGCCCTGCTCCGCGCGCTCAGCCACCCCCGAGCCCAGCGGATCCGGGTGAGAGAAATCCTAGAACCGGCCTACCCGATCGTCGAGGAGGGATTCCCGGCCGAGCTCCTTCCGAGCTTGTTCGCTCACTACCCCGCCGTGCTCGTCACGCGACGCGGGGACCTGAAGGGGATCGTCACCAAGGCGGACCTCATCCGCGGGTTGCACGGCACGACCCTGCGACGCACGGCGCCGGCCTAGGCTTTCCGATTGGAGATCCGGGCCGCGCCCAGGACCGCCTCCACGGCGCAAGCCACCGCCAGGGATCCGAGCCGATCGGCCGTCGCGCCCATGCGCTCTTCTGAGGGCGGTGCGCCGCCGGAACCGGTCGAGGCGACGAACAGGAGATCACCGTCGGTCGCGCTCTGGAACGGTACGACCGCGCCCCCCAATCCGGCGTGTGCGATGATGGCGATCCGCTGCATTGCCGGTCGGTCAAGTGCCCAATCGGTCACGATCAAAGTCAACGTCGTCCCGAGCCCCGGTCGCGAGGAGGATCGAGGACGGCCCGGGGGCACGATCCGACCCCCGGCTCCTCGTGCCCCCGCGATCCACCGACCGTTCGCGGGATCTCGAACGGCCCCGACCGCATTGAGCGCGACGAGGGCTCCGAGGTGGCCGCGTCGACCCAACGAGCGGCCCGCCCAACCGATCCCGCCTTGCATCGCCGCATCCCGTCCGTGATATTTCCCGACGAGCGCGCCGGCTCCTGCGCCGACCTTCCCGGTGTGGAGCACCCCGGGCGCGGCGCTCCGGGCGGCCTCGTAGCCGAGGGAGCGATAATCGGGGATTCGCGTGTTCCCGGGCGGAAGGTCGAAGAGGGCCGCACCGGAAACGGGCGCGATGCGATGCGGGTTGCGAAACACGGATCTTCCGCCCCCGGTTTCGAGGATGCGATCCCGAATCCCCGCGGCCGCGTCGAGGCCGAAGAGACTTCCCCCGCTGAAGAAGATGGCCCACCGACGGCCGAACGTCGAGTCGAGCGAGAGCGAGGCGAGGTCGTACGTTGCGCTGGCGCCGCCGCGAACGTCGACGACGACCGGGGCCCCGCCGTCGAAGAGAACGGCCGTGACCCCTGTCGACCTCGTAGGGTCCTCCGCGTGGCCGATGCGAACTCCCTGGACGCCCACGGTCGCCCGGCCGCGCCGAACCATGTCGGGGGGACCCTCGCGCGCGAATTACACCTTGGGGTCGCTCCATGAGCCTAGGAGTAGCGTTTTCCCCCGGTCCGTCTCCCGCCCGACGCATGAGCTCCGCCGCGGCGAAGGTAGCGGTCGAACCGGATCCCCCGTCGGCGTTCCGTATGGCGCGCGACCTGCCCATTGGCCGGCACCCGATCCTCGCAGCGTTTCCCGGTCTCGACAAGCTTCCGCCCGGCCGGACCATTCATCCGGATGCCAAAGTCCGACGCCGACTGTTTGCGGACACCTGCATCGAACTCGTGGACGCGGACATGTGGATGTACGTCGCCCCGTGGGAAGTTCCGGCGATCGCGCGCGGCCGATGGCGACCGGTCGTGACGCCGGGTCAGGACTGCATCGTGGTGGGCGAGAGTCACTTCCGAACCAGTGAGCCGCTCATCGTCTACATGGACATCTACCACGAACTCTGCCACATCCTCCAGCGCCGCGACGGGGCCAACCTGTTCGAGCCCGGCGTGAGCTACGTGGAGCGGCCGACCGAGGTCGAGGCGTACCGCTTCGTCGTCATCGAGGGGCGTCGTCTCGGCGTCTCGGACGAGTTTCTCCGGGAGTACCTGCGGGTCGAATGGATCACCGCCCGAGAGCACCGGCTGCTGCTGACGACGCTCGACGTGCCGCTGCCCCCCGCGGCCTCCAAGAAGCGGTAACCTTCCCCGAACACCGCCCTTGCCGGCGGAACTCACACTTTATCTCGCGGTTCCCGGAATTCCACGCCCGTCCGGGAGGAGCGCGTGTCGTTCGACGTCAAGGCGCGTACGAACGTCCGCCCGTCGTCGAGCGATCTCTGGTTCCTCGCCTACCTCCCCCTCGCGATCTCCGATGGCATCGCAACCCCGCTCATTCCATTACTGGCCCTCCAACATTTCGGGGCCTCCGCGTTCGCCGTGACGATCATCATCGCAGCGAGCGCGATGAGCCAGGTACCGTTCACCATCCTGTGGGGAAACCTCTCCGACCGAGTCGCGCATCGAAAGTTCTTCTTGGTCGGATCCTTCGTCGCGACCGGCCTCGCCATCATCGCGATCGCGCTCGCCCACGACCTCCTGACCTACTTCTGGCTCAACATCGTCGAAGGACTCGCGTCTGCGGCCAGCGCGCCCATCGGGACGATGCTTCTGCTCGAGACGCGCCATAAACGCTGGTGGCCGCAGGACATCGGCCTGTTCGGCCTCATCTCCGGTCTTGGGACGACGGTCGGACTCGCTCTCGGTTTCGTGTGGCTATTCGTCGTGGGTGTCTCGTCGCCCGCCGTGCAGGTGATGACGGGGCTGCTCATCCTTTCCGGAGTCCTCGCCCTCCTCTCGGCGATCGTGGCGTGGGCCTGGATCGAGGAACCGGCGTCCCGGATCGACCGCGGTACCGTATCGGACCTCGTGCACCTGCACCGGGGGGTCGTCGAACGGATCCGACAGGTCCGACTGCGCGTGGTGGGCATCATCGACCTCACGCGGTCGTCCTCCGAACGATTACCGGGGCGGGAGTATCTCTTCCTCGTGGCCCTCGGGGTCATGAGCGTCGGATTCGACATTTTCTACGGGCCATTCCCGGTCTTCCTCTGGCAAGGCGCCCATTTCTCCGACGCCGGGGTGTTCATCGTCTATCTCGGCTCGGCGGCGGCTTCGACGGCCCTCTTCTTCCACTCGGGCAAGGCCGTGGACAACCATTCACCGAAATCGGTCTTCCTCGGGTCGCTCGGGGCCCGGATCCTGCTCCTGCTCCTATTCCTGTGGGGGCCGCTGTACGTTCTGTTCGGCCTCGGAACGCCCGCCCTGCTCGGGTGGTTGACGTTGTTGAATGCCCTGCTTGGGGTGACCTGGGCGTTCATCAGCACGGCGAGCACGCTCTTCCTCGTCCGGCTCGTCGGCCGGTCCGCGCGAGGCCGGGCGCTCGGTCTGTACAACGCGTTTGCCGGAGCCGGCGGACTGGCCGGCGTGCTGCTCGGTGGGTACCTCTATGCGACGTACGGGGTTCATGTCGCGTACTCGATCGCCGCCGTCACCGTCCTCGTCGGAGCGGCGATGCTCCTCCCGATCCCGTACCACATGTTCCGGATCCCGCACCCGCGGAATCGTCGGATCCGGCGGGCCTCCGGAACACGGGCCGCGAGCCCGGCTCGATTCGGACGCCTGCGGCGTCGCTAGCGCCGGAGCGGGGGCGGACCGTCGTCCGGACGGAGGCCCCGCGCCCGATACCGGGCCCGACACGCCGCGCGCGAGGGAAGGATCATCAAGCCTTCGTCCGGTCGTCCGATCGCGAGGAAATCGCCCGCGAGGAAGGCCCGTCCCACCACCGCACAGGTCACCCCGTCCAGTTCGTCGTGAGAAAGGTCCGAGCGTCGCAGGTCCCCCGTGATCCCGAGACGGAGCAACCCCCGACGCAAGGGTTCGGTACCAGCTTGCTTGCGGGGGATCCCGAGGAGGTCCTGTGCCGCGCCGGGGTAACTCTCGATCGTCCGCATTCCCTCGGCTTCGAGCGCCTGCCGCAACCACAACCCGCGGGTGGTGAGCATCCGCATCGGCCCCAGCGTGATCGGAAAGAAGCGGATCCCGAGCCGGAGCAGCTCCCGGTCCGCGGCGCGCAGGTGAGGACCGGAACGATCCTCGATGGTACGCCGGCCGAGGGGGATGGAGAGGGGTGCGTCGATACTGACCACATCGGGGCGGGCCTCGCGCGTCGCCCGGAGGATCTCCTCGTCGGAGTGCAACGTCGCGACCTTCGCGGCGGGGCCCGACCCCAAGAAGCAGAATCCGGTCGACCGATGCGGGCTTCCGGCGAGGTCGAGGCCCACCACTCGTCCCATGGGGGAGCGAACGCACCGCTCGGATAACCCCGGCCCGGGGCTATCCGAACATCTCCCATGTCAGCGTTCGGATCACGTATCCGATCGCGAGGTTGGCGAAGATGATCTCGAGCTCAGGCGGATACTCCTTCAGGGTGCACGACCGGAATCCCAATTGTCCGATCCCGACGGGAGAGTCGTCCCGCAGGATCGTGAACCGCCCGGTGAGGCGTTCGTTGATCGTGAACTGGACCCCTCCGTAGTTGAGGCCGAGCGGACCGAACGCGGTCGATGTGGTCTTGACCAAGTTGCCTCCGAGCTGAATGCGGATCTCGTCGTTCTTGGCATGGTAACTGACGGTCGAGTGGACGACCCCGGGGTCGCTGCCGCGATAGGTGAGGTATTCCGTCGAGAACAGCGCCGCGATTCGACGTCCGATCCCGGCGTCGTCGGCGCCCGCGGGTCGCGCGGTCCACTCTTCGTTCCCGACCCGCAATTCGATGACGTTCTTCAGCACCCGTGCCGTCGCCTCGATCATCCGCCGCTACGGAGAGGGACGGGTCCGCCATCTAATAATGACCCCCCGACTCCCTCCGATGTGCCGGAGGCCCGGGTGCCGCCTCTCGCCGAGCGCTCGATCGGACTCGAGTTCTACGGGAGCGCGGCGCCGGGGGTGCCGGGCCGGTTGAAATCATCGAGCGAGGCGTTCCGGGTCACCGAGATCTCGTCGTATCCGATGCCCGACCCCGAAGGGATGTATGCGATCCTTCGCGTGGTAAGCCGCGACTGGGAGCAGCACGAGCTCGCGGCGGCGATCGCCCGTCGGCTTGGGTTGGCCCCGAACGCCGTTCAGTGGGCCGGGACGAAGGATCGACGCGCCATTGCCGAACGGCTCTTGTCCTATCGGGGACCGCTCCCCGACCGAGAACTTTCGCTACCTCGCGTCGAGGTGATCGAAGCGTACCGGGCGCGCGACGGCCTGGTGCTGGGCCACCACTATGGGAACGCGTTCGACCTCCGCGTCGACGCACTCGGGGTCCCGCCGAACGAGGCCCTTCCGGCCTTCCGGACGGTGGAAGCCGAGTTGCGCGCCCTCGGCGGATTCCCGAACTTCTTCGGTCCGCAACGATTCGGCGAGGTTCGACCGATCACCCACGAAGTGGGACGCTGGGTCGTCCGTGGCGACCTCGGCCGGGCGGTCGACGCCTACCTCATCGACCTTCCACCGGGAGGGCGACCCGGAACGGGCGATGCGGCGCGCGGCGCGTACGGCCAGCACCGCGACGCGGCCCGGGCCCTCCGAGAGTTCCCCTCCGAGTACCGATTCGAGCTCTCCCTGCTCGAGCATTTGGCCCGCGGGCACACACCCCAGCGAGCGTTCCGCGCCCTTTCCCGGGATCTCCGATTGCTTTTCGTGCACGCCTTCCAATCCTACCTCTTCAACCGGTGGTTGAGCGAGCGGGCCAAAGCGAACCTCCCGTTGGGGGCCCCGGTCGAGGGTGATGAGATCCTGCGCCTCGGCCGGGACGGGGCGGTTCGGAGCCAGGAGGGGATTCCCGTCGCGGCAGACAATCTGTTCGAGTGCACGGAGCTGGTCGCGCGGGGCCGGGCGCTCGTCGCCGGGCCCCTGGTCGGCTTCGAGACGCCCGACGTTCCGGGGCCGGCCGGGGAATTGCTCAACCGGCTGCTGGCGATCGAGGGTGTGGACCGAACGATGTTCCGCCTTCCTTCGACACCGGAGATCGCGAGCCGCGGAGCCGCCCGGCCGATTCTCCTCCCGGTCCCCCCGCTCGGCCTTTCGACCGAGGGAGGGGATCGGGTCCGATTCCAATTCGCCCTGCCGAAAGGGGCGTACGCGACCGTCCTACTGCGCGAGTTCCTCAAGTCCGAGGGTCCGTCGTAATCGTCGACGATTCCGCACAGTAATCCTCGTCCCGAGTTCTCCCACGCCCTCCAAACCGACCCGATCTGTCGTGTCGTGACCGGTCCAAACGAGCCTACTAATACCGGGCGCCCGCGTCGGGCCGCCGGAGTCTTTCACCGGATGGCCGCACAATCGCCGCGTCCGTTCCTCATCCCTCCTCAAAGCCCCTCGGGCCGGCCCCCGCCGCCCGACATGACCGGGGTCCCCGCACGGGTTCCCACGGGCGTTCCGGACTTCGATTACCTCACCGGCGGAGTGCCCACCGGTTCCGTCGTTCTGTTGTGGGGCGAAGCGGGCGCGGGTCACCAAGAGTTCGCCCTCACGTCGGCGGCGCACCTCATGCTGCACTACGATTTCCCCCGCCTCCACGAGTTCTATCTCGGCAGCGCGAAGGGGCCGTTCGTCTACCCTGAGGGCGTGGTCTACGTCAGTACGAGCCGCTCGAAGGAGCAGGTCCTCGACGAAGTCCGGGGGTCCTTCGAGGCAACGTACGGAGACGTTCTCGGCCGGCACTTGACCTTCCTCGACCTCTCGCGCGAATACTTCCAGGACACGGTCGTGCCGTCCGCCTGGGCCGCGGTGCCGAGCCCTTTACTGGGCGCCCGCTCCCCAACGGTCGGTGCGGACCAAGGGCCGCTGCGCGCCCTGGCCGATGGGATCGACGCCGCGGCGGGCCGGAGACTCGTCATCATCGATTCCTTGACGGACCTGCTCGTCCGGAGAGGGGTCGAAGCGACGGACCTTCTCACTCTCCTCAAAGGGCTCCGGCGTCGAGCCAAGGAGTGGAATTCGATCGTCTATCTGATCCTCTCCGAGGGGGTCGCGCCGGCCCCCGTCGAACAGGCCGTGATCGACTCGGTCGACGGCGTCCTTCATTTCAGTTGGACGACCAGCCCGAGCCACTCGCATCGGCAGCGAACGATGCTCATCGAGAAGTTCATGCCGGTCCTGTCGAGGGTCCCGGCCGAATACCACGGACGCTTCGTCATCCGGATCGGCTCCGCGAATGGTCTGGTAACCACCCAGTATGAACGAATCTAGCGCGCCGCGTCCCAAGGTGTCGACCGGCATCGCCGGCCTCGACGAGATGCTGGCCGGCGGTTTCCCCTCGGGCTCCGTGGTCCTGGTCACCGGCCTCCCCGGTACGGGGAAGACGTGCTTCGGCCTCCAGTTCTTACTGTCCGGCGTGGCCCGGGGGGAAAAGGCGGTCTTTCTCTCCCTGGAGGAGGACGTACCCGAGCTGACCGAGACCGCGCGGCAGTTCCACTGGCCGGTCGACGAGGCGCTCCGGACCGGCGCTCTCAAGATCGTCCGGATCGACCCGAAGGAGACCAAGCAGAGCCTGCATCGCATCCAGGGGGAGCTCGGAAAGGAACTCGAGGCGCTCGGGGCGACCCGCATCGTGGTCGACTCGGTCTCGTTGTTGAACATGCTGAGCGACGACGAGCCCGGACGACGAACGACCCTCTTTGCGCTCGCCGGAGCTTGCCGCGCCTCCGGGGCGACGACCGTGCTGACGGCCGAGGCCGACCCTCGCCACCCGGAGATCACGCGGGATGGTCTCTCCGAGTATGTCTCGGATGGCGTGGTCTTGCTGGGCTACCGAACGGGCGGTGACGGACACCGAGTGGGCCTCTCGTTGCGGGTCCTCAAGATGCGACGCACCGCCCACGCGCGGACCGTCCAGCCGTACGCGATCGGCCCGAACGGACTCGTGGTCGATTCGAAGGCCGTCGACTTTGGCGGACCGTAGGTCACTTCGCCCGGGAATCCGGCGCCCGCCGTCCGAGGACGAACAGGGCGGGTGGCGGCCACCGGCCACTCGGGGCGAATCATCGCGAGCCGCGCACGGTTTGGCGGTGTTTGCGAGCCCCATTCCGTCCGTGGTCCGGGAGCGGCCCCGACACCCACCCGAAGGTTCGAACCCGAGTATTTCGAGAGTAATTTCTTGCGCCTTCTTAACCCCCGACCGGATTCGACGAGCTGCATGACCGTCGCTCCGAGTTTCCGAGGACCCCGTGCCGTGAACACCCAACCACGCCCTGGTGGACGGGCTCTCCGCCGGAACGGGACCGCACTCCCCGATCGACCGATCGCCCTTCTAGGGCTCGTCACTTTCGTCCTCTTGGCCATGTGCGCGACGGGGGTCGTCGGCGGCTCCGCCCACTCGGCCGGAAGGTCGAGCGCCCCCGTCGTATCCTCCACGACCCCCTCATCGGTCGCCGTTCCTCACTCGGACGGCAGCCATCCTCCCGTGAACGGGACCAAGGGCCCCTATTACGTGACCTTCATCGAATCGGGCCTCCCCAACGTCACCAACTGGTCGGTGGACCTGGGCGGGCTCGTCTCCGGGTCGGTCTCCTCGTCGATCAACTTCACGGTCCCGAACGGAACCTATTCCTTCTCCGCCTCGGCCGCGGGGTACAACGCAACCCCGTCTAACGGGAACGTGACTGTCGCAGGCGGCTCGGTCACGACGGTCATCTCGTTCTCCATGATCGGCGTGAGCAACTACCTCGTCACGTTCACGGAGTTGGGCTTGATGAACGGAACGAACTGGTCGGTCAACCTGGCGGGTCAACTCTCGAGCTCGACCTCCGGGAACATCTCGTTCTGGGAGCCGAACGGGAACTTCGCCTACACCGTGCCGAAGGTCGGAGGCCTGTACCCGGACCCACCCCTCGGCAATGCCACGGTCACGGGCGGTTCGACGCAGATTGGAATCTCCTTCTCCGCAAGCCCGGCGTATGCGGTGCAATTCCAGGCGAACGTGACCTCCCCATTCCAGGGAACTCCCTGGGAGGTTTACGCGTGGGGCCCGAACCTGTCCCAGACCGCGTCCTCGGTCACCCAGTCCGTGGAGATCTTTCTGACGAACGGGACGTACAACTACACCATCCTCTTCCAGAGCACGGCCAACGTGAGCGCCACTCCGAGCAACGGGACGTTCACGGTAGCAGGAGCGGTCGTGTACGTGGCGCTCTCGTTTGGATGGGGTCCTACTGAGTACTTTTTGGTGTTCCTGGGGTCCGGCCTTCCGAACGGCGACTCGTGGTGCCTTTCCGTGTCCACAATCTCGGGCTGTGGTAGCCCGAGCCTGGGGGGGTGGGTCCGGAACGGTACCTATCCGTTCACGATCGGTGCGCCTGCGGGCTACCTCGCCAATCCGTCCTCCGGGAACATCACGGTCGCTGGAGCGGCGGTTTCCGTGACGGTCACGTTCACGATTGGCGCGACCGTAAACCAGGTCGTGTTCCTCGAGTCCGGCCTTGCGACCGGCACCAACTGGGCGGTCACGCTCGGTAACCTGACCCAATGGAGTTCCGGCGCGAACGATTCGTTCACCGTTGTCAACGGGCAGTACCTCTACACGGTGGGCTCGGTGGCGGGATACAACGTGAGCGGCGGGAGCGGCTGGGTCAACGTCAGCGGCACCCCGGTCACGCTCTCCGTCACCTTCACCGCCGCCGGGAACCTGTCCCTGTACCCCGTCGCGATAGTCGAATCCGGCCTGGTGAACGGTACGACCTGGAGCGCTTCACTCGGGGCCGCCTCGTTAAGCTCGGCGACCTCGACCCTCACCTTCCTCGAAGGCAATGGGACGTATTCCCTATCGGTCCACGCCGTGACCGGGTTCAACGTGAGCGCTCCATCCGGGGTCACCATCAGCGGCTCGCCGGTCACCGTGTCGGTGGCGTTCACGGTGGCCTCGAACTCGAGTTCGGGAGCCCGGACATTCACCGTGATGCTCGCCGAGAGCGGGCTCCCGAACGGGACCGTGTGGGGCGCGAGCTTCGGCGGATCCGTCCAATCCTCGTCGGCCACCACGATCGTCTACACGGAACCGAACGGGACGTACGTGCTCACCATCTCCCCGCCAACGAACTACACGGCGAATTTCTCGAGCCCGGTGCTCGTGAACGGCACCGCCGTCACGGCCGCGATCGTGTTCTCGGCCGTCACCTATCCGGTGACCTTCCTAGAGGCGGGCCTCCCCTCCGGAGCGCTATGGTCGGTCAGCGCGACCAACGAAGCGACCCATGCGGTCACGTCGGGCCAATCCACCGGGACCTCTCTCGTCCTGCGGCTATCGGAAGGGGCGTACAACCTCGTCGCTACGGGACCCGACGGGTATCGCGTCGCCCTTTCCTCCACGACGATCTCCGTGGCCGGGGGCAGTTCGGCCGCCTCGACCGCCACCTTCACCGCGACGACCTCCTCGGGCCTGTCCCCGGCGTCCCTGCCCTGGTCGACGCTGGCCACCCTCGTCGCGACCGCCCTCATCGGTTCGGTCGGCGCCGGTTGGGGGTACACCAAGTACCGATCCGAACGGCTGCGCACGGAGGCACAACGTTGGGCGAAGGAGCTGAACGAAGGCCACTTCCCGGCGGAGGAATCATCTCCCCCGCCAGGGCCCAAGTAGGATGACCCCCGTGGTGGGGCGCCCGGACGACCCCCGACGGACACCGACGTCCTATGCGGTGCGTTCCCGCACCGATAAGACGTCCGCCGCCCCTCCTCAGGTCCGGATGGGGCCGACGGCGACCCGGCTACGACGGAGCGGCATTTGGGTCGGACCGCGTTCTTGGGCGACGTGATGTCGGAACCAGTGCGGGACCCGAACGAAGGGATCGGGCTCGCCGCTCGCGTCATTCTGCACCTCGCCCGCCTCGAGCGCCTGCGCCCGAACGATGTGGCCCGTCTCGACTACACGCAGCAGGGGATGGTCGCCGTGTTCGCCGTCCGTCAAAGTTCTCTCGGACGCGTGTTGCAGCTCCTCGAGGCCGGGGATCTCGTCACCGTCGAGCGACGCTACGTCGCGGACGCCCAGCGTCGGATGAAGGTCTACCGACTGACCGTGCTGGGACAATCGACCTCCCGCAATCTCCAACGGAATGCGTCGGCGCCTGCCCGGCTCGCGACCGTGAATGGGTGGATTGCGGAACCCGCCCGAGGTGTGGGGAAATCCTATCTCTCGAAATGGACGGAAGGATCGTCGCATAGAGAGGAGACCGACTCCGACTCGAATGGGTGATTCACCGGCCCTCCCAGTGCTCCCGCCCGTGAGGGGTCGCGCCGCTTCAATCGGGCGTTGGAGCAACTCGATGCACCATCCTCCGGACCGTCAGCGATCTCGGGTCGAAAATGGGCATGAATGCCTCGACCTTGCCGCCAGTGACTCCCGGGTTAGGGTCATCTGCGGGGCTCCCTTTGGCTGTATGGGCGGAGTATCCGTCGGAAGTCGGGCCTCCGAGCGAGCCGTCAACGGCGACCGCGTTCACGATGATCATGTTGCATGAGGACGGGGAGGCTGCCAAGGACCCAGCCCGGTCTGCGTCATGGGTCGTCTACGTGGACCTCGACGCCTACTATGTGTCCTGCGAGGTCCGCGAACGGCCGGAGCTGGTCGGAAAGGAGGTCATAGTGGGGCCCCCGCCGGAGGGCGGGACTACACGGGGGGTGGTCCTCTCGGCCAGCTACGAGGCGCGCCGGCACGGAGTTCACAGCGCCATGCCCGTGCAGGCCGCCGCCCGGCTCGCCCCAGAAGCGATCTGGATCCCCCCCGACTTTGCGAAGTACGAGCGCGTCGCAGGCGAAGTGCGTGACCTCCTCCGCAAGTTCTCGGCGGAGGTGATCCCGCTCAGTATCGACGAGGCCGCCCTTCTCCTCGGGGCGGTCGGGGCGGACGAAGCCCGCGCCGTCGCGGAGGAAGTTCAGCGCGCCCTCCGTCGCGAACTCGACCTCCCAGCGTCCCTGGGCGTGTCGACCTCGCGGACCGTTGCGAAGATGGCGACCGACCGGGCTAAGCCGGGCGGGATCCTGGTGGTTCGACCGCTCGAGGTCGCAGAATTCCTCGCGCCGCTTCCCGTGAGGGCCATTCCCGGGGTCGGCCCGAAAACTGACAGTATCCTCGAAGCGATGGGGGTCCGGACGATCGGGGAGCTGGCGGGGCGCCGCCCCCGTGACCTCGAACGGGTCCTCGGTTCGTTCGGACGCGAACTGCTCTTGCTCGCACGCGGGACCCCGGTCGAACGACGGGAGATGGAATCGGGCCCGCGGGTCCGATCGAGCGACCATACCTTCGAGCGCGACAGCACCTCCTGGGAGGAGATCGTGCCGGTCCTGGATCGGATGGGGGAGGACCTGGGACGTTCACTGGCCCGAGAAGGATACCGGTACGGAGGGGTCAGCGTGGCCTTCCGATGGGGGGACTTTTCCCGGAGCCAGCACGGGAGCGTTCTGCCCGGGGCCGGCGAGGGGCCAGCGGCTCTCCGGGAGGCCGCCCGTCGATGGGGAAAGGAACTGTGGGATCGATCCGGTTCGGCGGGGCCCCGCAGCGTGCGTACGATCTCGGTACGGGCCGAACGGCTCGTACCCCGCAACCGCCGCCAGGCCCTGCTCGAGGAATTCGAGGCTCCCGTCACCCGCCGTTAAGTACGGGGTCCCGGCTGACCGGCGGAGGAGACTTCCTTGGGGGCGGACACCGTCTGGGAGCGGAACGACGCCCAGGTCCGCGCGCTCTCCGCTCCGGTCGCGCCTTTGGGCCTGCCGCGGCCGGCGTACGACGGGCGCTCCATCTCGAACCTCCTCCCCTCGATCGTACGCGCCCTGGGGATCGAGTTTCGGACCGGCCCGCCTCTCGCGCCTCCTCTGTCGACCGACCTCGACCCGTTCGACGGGACTCCCCCGGAAGGCCCGGTGGTCGTGCTCCAGGTGGACGGATGTGGTTGGTATCCGTTCGCGGGGTGGGCCCGGCCTCCCCACGACCTCCTCGCCCACGCGTGGGGCGAGATGGCGCACCCGATCACCTCAGTGTTTCCGACGACAACCGTCTCGGGATTGACGAGCCTGTCGAGCGGGGTGCCGCCCGGACGTCACGGCCTCGTGGGCCCCATCCAGTATCTTCCCCGATTCGATCTCACCGCGGACATCCTGAGGATGTCCCGTTCGGACCGGCCCGGGCTGGAGGAGCTCGTTGGCCCCGGGTGGAGTCCGTCGGACGTCAGCGGGGTGGCCCCCGTCTTCCGCCGAGGGGTCCGCGGCCTCGCCCTCTCCCGCCGACATTTCGAAGGCACCGGCTTCAATCGCGTGCTGTACGACGGCGCCGAGTTTGTCGGGTATACGACCGCCTCCGACCTGGCCCACCTTCTCGGGGAGATCCTGCGCCGCCCCCAGCCCCCGCCCCTCGTGATGGTCTACTGGGACGAGCTCGATACGGTCCAACACCTACGCGGTCCGAGCGCCCGCTCCTTTGAGTTCGAAGCTACCCGGCTCGCGCACCTGGTCGCGCACGTGGCGGAGGGGGCCGATGCGGAACGCCAGCGCACCACGCGCGTGTTCGTGACCGCCGACCACGGCCAGGTCCCCGTCGACCCAGCGCGTCAGATCCGGGTGGACCGGCTCCCCGAGATCGCGAACGAGATGGCCCGCCCCCTCGCGGGCGACCGGCGGGCGGGGTACTTCACGGCCCGCTGGGGACGGCGCGACGCGCTTGAGGCTGCTCTGCGAAGCCACCTCCCGCCCGAGACCCGCATCCTGCACATGTCGGACGCACTGTCGGCCGGTCTGTTCGGTCCGCCGCCGTACCATCCCGAACTCGTGGAACGCCTCGGCGACCTGCTCGTCCTCGTACCCATCCCGTACGGGTTGCTCTCGCCCCGGCTCCGGGTCGAGTCCCGAACTCCGGATTTCCTGGGAAGTCACAGCGGGCTCGAGCCGGAAGAACTCCTCGTCCCGCTGGTCACCGGGCCGCTCGGGGCGTTCCGTCGTCCGGAGCGGGGGTCGGGCCCCCCGGCGGAAAGATAAAGCGGGACGAGACCTCGAAGGGGATGTGCCCGCCCTTCGGGAACCGATCGTCTCGCTCCTCGGTCACGTAGACCACGGGAAGACGAGCCTCCTCGACCGGATCGCGGGCAGCGTCCGCGCCTCGAAGGAAGCGGGTGGGATCACCCAGCACATCGGGGCAATCGAAGTTCCCGGGCCCACGGTCCGGGCGCTCACCGAGGGGATCCTGCGAACGGACCAGTTCACCGTTCCGGGCCTGTTGTTCGTCGACACGCCCGGCCACCGATCGTTCGAGACAATGCGACGCCGCGGCGGTGCGCTCGCCGACCTCGCCATCCTGGTCGTCGACGCCCGGGAGGGGGTGATGCCGCAGACCCGCGAGTCCGTGCAGATCCTCCGACACGAGAAGACCCCGTTCGCGGTCGCGATGACGAAGATTGACCTCCTCGCAGGCTGGCGGAAGGTCGCGAGCCCGGTACCGCTGGTCGAACAGATCGCAAAGGGCGGTCCGGATTTCATCCGCACCCTCGACGCGCGGGTCTACACAATCGCCGAAGGATTGAACGGACTGGGGTTCTCGGCGGAACGCTACGACCGCGTGAGCGATTTCGCCCACAACGTGGGGATCGTCCCGGTGTCGTCGAAGTCGGGCGTCGGGGTACCGGAGCTCATCGCTCTCCTCGTGGGGCTTTCGCAGCGGTTCCTCAAAGACGAGCTCGAGCTCGTGGTGGAGGGCGGCGAGGCGACCATCCTCGAGCGGAGTGACCAGAAAGGCGTGGGACCGGTCGGGAACATCATCCTCTACTCCGGTCGTCTCGCCGTGGGAGACGAGATCATCGTCAACGGGCGGAGCGCGCCGTTCTCGGCCCGGGTGCGGGGCATCTACCGGCCCTTGCCGTCAAAAGAGGGGAAGTCCGCGCGCACGCCCCGCCTCGAATCGCTGGGCCAGGTCGAGGCGGCCGCCGGGGTGTATCTCTCGGCGACCGGCATCGAGGACGCGATGCCGGGCGGACTCCTTCGGGTCGTTCGAAACGAGGAGGAGCGGGAACGCTTCCGGTTGGAACTCCAGCGGGAGAGCCAACCGGTCGCCGACCCGGCACCGAGCGGGGTCGCGATCTTTGCCGACACGCTCGGCGGCCTCGAAGCGCTCGCGTTCGAATGTCGGGAGAACCAGATCCCGGTCCACGAGACCGGGGTGGGGCCCGTCGGTCGCCCGTCGGTGCTGCGGATCGCGACCGTGAAAGACCCCACGCACCGGGCCATCCTTGCGTTCAACGTGCCGATCCTCCCGGACGCGCAGCCCGAAGGGGAGTCGGGCCCGGTGAAGATCTTCCGGGCCGAGGTGATGTACCGCCTCCTCGACGAGTACGCGACCTGGCACACCGAGCGCTTGCGTCACCTGGCGGCCGAACGGCGGCTCGCACTCGTACATCCGGCCAAGCTCGAGGTCCTCGCCGGATTCGTCTTTCGGGCGTCGAAACCGGCCATCGTGGGCGTCAAGGTCCTCGGCGGCACCCTCCGGCCGGGGATCCGGCTCATGCGCCTCGACGGCACCGAGGTCGGCGTCCTGAAAGCGTTGCAGAAGGACGGTGACTCGGTCGCGGAGGCCGCCGCGGGTACCGAGCTCGCCGCGTCCATCGACGGGGCGGTGATGGGGCGCAATCTGAAGGAGGGCGACCTCCTACTCGTCTCCGTACCGGAGGGGGCCGCCCGGGCGTTCAAGTCCCAGTCGCTCACCCCGACCGAGATGGCGATCCTGGAAGAAGTGGCCCGGATTCACCGTCCGAGCCAGCCGTTTTGGGGCCAGTGAACTCGCGCGACGGGATCCTATTCCGCGGGGCCGTCGAGCAGGTCGTCGTCCCCGTCCGTCTCGTCCGAGTCGGGCGAGGGGTCGGGATCCGCGACGGTCGAAAGCTCCTCGGGCTCGGGGCGGTCGTAGACCCCGCTCCGAAGGAAGAGGCCGAGGAAGATCGCGACGCCCCCCAGGCTGATGCACGCGATTCCGCCGGCGAGCGTGGAGAGGAAGATCCAGGTCGGTACGGGTGGGCTGGTCGACGCCCACTGCTCGTCAAAGACCGCCGAGACGTTCACCGCCTTCGGACCGGAGTTCTGCAGGTTCAACAGGAAGGGGAACGAGATCTCCCCGGAGGTCGTCCAATGGCCGGAGGAGTTGGAGGGCCAGCTCGCGAGCGCGGGTCCGTCCGGGCAGTAGATCGCCTTCGTCGAGTAGCTGACGAACGCACAACTCGTGGCCCGGTAGACGCTGATGTTCACGTTCGAACTCGACACCCAGTTCAAGGCCAGCGTCCCGGAGGTCGTATTCTGCAGCCAGACGACCATCGTACGGGGTTGCCCCGGCTCGAGGTTGGGCGCGGCGAGCGGATTGACCTTGGAGAGGGCCGGAGCGCCGGGCTCAAAGAACGCGCTGAGCGTGACGCCCGCCCCCACGATCATGAGGGTCACTCCTACGATGACGAGTCCGGTCCGCACGTTCTCCTACAAGGGGGCAGATAAGGAATAGTCTTGCCCCTGATGGAAAGGACCGGTACTCGGGATAAATACGACCCGCGTGGTAACCTCTAGCACTATGACGGATTCGGGGTCTGTCAGGGAAGCTGGACCGGGGACCTCCCTCGGGCCCGCCTGCCCAATGTGCAAGAGCGCCCACCGGATCGTGGACGAGGCCCGAGCGGAAACGCACTGCGCGGAATGCGGCCTCGTTTTCGACACGACCGAGCTCCTTGCCACCGCCCCGCCTCCTCGGGACTCCTCGACGGCCGAGGGGAGCGGTCGCGGGATCGGACCGTTCGCCCGGCCGGGCGGAGCCCGACGCTCCCTGGGATCCACCCTCTCCCTCACGCGCGACGGCCAGGGGAAGCGCCTCGACTGGCACCGTCGGTACGAGTTCCAGCACCTGCGTCGGGTCATGCAGCGTCAGACCGCCCGGGTGGCGGATGGGCCGCTCGACCGGTCCCCGGCCCGGAGCGAGCTTGCCCTCGCGGTCACGAAGATGGGGCTTCCGCCCCTCGTGCTTGCCGAAGCGGAAGAGGTGTACCGAGAGGCCAAGAACCGGGGCCTGTTCCGGGGCCGCAGCCTTCCGGCGAGCGTCGGGGCCGCGCTCTACGCTGCCTGCCGACGCTACTCGATCCCCCGGACGTTGGGGGAGGTCACCGAGGCCGTTGGCGGTCGCCGGTCGGAGGTGGGCCGTACCTTCAAGGTCATCCAACGGGGCGCCGGGCTCTCGATCCCTGGGGTGGGGACGAAGGCGTTCCTCGCCCGCTATGCCGAGGAGCTCGCGCTCTCGCCGACGGTTCGGTCGAACGTCGAGGCGATGCTGGACGAGGCGCGGCAGGACGCCGAACTCTCCGGTCTGTCCCCGCACGGATTGGTCGCCGCGTTGATCTACCTCGCCGCCGAAAAGAACGGGGAGCACCGCTCCCGCGCTCAGGTGGCGCGGGTCACGACCGTCACCGAGGTCACGCTGCGTTCCACCAGTCGCATCGTCGGCCGGATCTGGGGCGACGGGTCGTCCCCGAAGGACGCGGGGCCTACTTCGTAAGATAGTAGCCCGCGGCCTTCTCGCGGACCTTGCGACGGGCCCAGCCCTTGGTCTGGAGTTCCTGGAGGGCATTGAGGACCATGTTCTTCGGAAGCTTCGCCGACTGGGTGATCCGCTCCGCCGTCCCCATCTTCTCTTCGCTGAGGTAGGCGAGGTCCTTCATCGCCTTGTAGACCTTCACCGCGTTCGAACCCAGTTCGTCCTCGATCCCCATCTCGCCGCCTCGAGCGGTCGGAGCTGGGTCACCTCTTAATGGTGGCGGGGGGCCGCCGGAGCGAGACGAGCCATTATGCGGGCTCCGGCTACCCTGCACCTAGATGCGCCCACTCGACTCCGCGCTCCGGTGTCGTAGGACCGCCCGCACCCGCCGGCTCCCGACACCGGTCATCGCTCGGACCGGCGGGCCCCCCGTCCCCACCCCTTGGGCGCGTCGCCGCTTCTGAATCGGAGGACGCGATGTCCTCTCCTTCGGGTGGATACGTGTGGACGGACCGGTTCCTCGACTACGATTTCGGTCCGGACCACCCGTTCACCCAACGCAGTCGTCGCCTCGCGGTCCGCCTCTTGCAGGCCGTCCTCGCCCAGCAAGATGGGTCCCGGGTCGAGTTTCGCGACGAGGTTCCCGTCGCGCCGTGGGCCTACCTCGAGACGTTTCACGAACCGGAGTATCTGGAGCAGGTCTCGAGGGCGAGCAACAGCGAGCATCCCGGCTTCCTCGACCAAGGGGATACCCCGGGATTCCCGGGCTGCTTCGAGGCGTCCGCCCGGATCGTCGCGGGGGCGGCGTGGGCCGTCGAGACCGCCCTTCGCACGAACCGCCCGACATTCCATCCGGCGGGAGGGCTCCACCACGCCCATCCCAGCCGTGCGAGCGGGTTTTGCATCCTGAACGACCTCGCCCTCGCGATCGTGGAAGCGGCGGGCGAGGGGCGGAAAGTGGCGTACATCGACATCGACGCGCACCATGGCGACGGGGTCATGTACGGTCTGTACGACTCGGGGGCCGTTCTCGACATCGATTTTCATCAGGACGGGCGGACCCTGTTCCCTGGGACGGGTTTTCCCGAGGAATCGGGCCGGGGAGACGGGGCGGGCCTCAAGGTCAACATTCCCCTGCCCCCGGGAGCGGGCGACGAGACCCTGGCTCCGCTCTTCCGCCGATTGGTGCCTCCGCTGCTCCGGTCGTTCCGTCCCGAGCTCATCGTTCTCCAGCACGGTGCGGACGGACACGCCGGCGACCCGCTGACCCAGTTGCAGTACACCTCCCGCAGCTACGACGAGATCGACGCCCTCGTGCTCGACTTGGGTCGGGAACTGTGTCACTCCCGCGTCGTGGTGGCGGGGGGTGGGGGATACCGTCCGGAGTCGGTGGCCCGGGTCCTCGCCCGAGCTGGGATCGCGGCGCTGGGGCTCGAGATGCCCGCTCCGACGGACCCGTTGCCGCCCGCGTGGCGCGAAGAGTTCGAGGCCGAATGGGGCCGCGCCGCCCCACGAACCTGGCTCGACCCTCTCGAACAAGGTGGCCCTCACTCTTCGGGCGAAGTCGGGGCGGAGGTGGTCCGCGCTCTCGAACGAGCGCTCGGGCGCTCGTTCCCCCCTCCCGGACGGGACTAGAGTCGGTCGCCCCAGGTAGGGACGTCCAGTAGGTCTTGGTCGCTCGCACGGATCCCGCTCTCGACCTCGCGCCGGGAGAGTCGCTCGCCGACGGCGCCTCCGATCTTGGCCCGGACCACCGCCCGGCTCACGACCGTAGCGCCGATGCGGCGCAGCTCTTCCTCGACCCACTCGGTCACGGTACCGACATCGGACTCGGCCATGCGGGGAACGACCGAAGCGAGCAAGAGGTCCCGCTCGAGGAAGTAGCGAAGATACCCCGACAACGATCGCTGGGCTTCCGGGTCCAACTTCGGAGGCACCGTCGGGGGAGGCACCCGGCCGAGATGACGCTCGACACCCCCAGAGGCCCGCAGCTCGAGGGCCTCCCAGCCCCCGAGTTCCTCGGCGAGCGCAACGGGTCCGGCCCGCCCGTCGAAATACAGCGGGAGTAGTTCGAGTCCCTCGCTCGCGGTAGGTGGGTCCTCGGCAGGAAAGTCCTCCGGTTCGGGGAAGGGGAGACGGGTCCGAAGATCAGTTCGCACCGCGTCCTCGTCGACCCAGCGCCCTTCCCGCTCGAGGGATTGCACGATCCGCCCACGACGCCGCTCGGCCTCCTTCATTCGACGGGTACTGCCGAGGTCGATACGTTCTCGGACCGCTTGAAGCTCCGAATCGAATCCCAGGGGAGCCGACCGGGACGAGTAGGACTCTGTCTCCGCGAGCGAGCTCAACTCCACGCCGGGGCAAGAGAGAACGAGACTGGCCTGGAGTCGGGGACCCAGTTGAACGTGGACCGGAAATTCCCGGCAGGGGTGGGGCCGGGCGGAGTGGACCGAACATCGGGATCCGTGGAGGAGTTGGCAGGCGCCTCCCTCGAGGTTGGCGCGCAGAAAGCTCGCGCCCCCGCTCTCGACGAATTCGGTCGCCGGCGCGATACGAAGGAGTTCTGGTCGTTCTTCCGGTTCGACCCGGGGCTGCGCAAAGCAACACAGCCCGCAGGAAGGTTGGCACGCGTACCGGAACCCATTCAGGAGCTCGATGTCCAACCGATCCGCTCCCTCCCGCACGGTCGAACCTCTCCCCCCTGGTCGAAGACCGCAGGTTCTTATCGCTCTCCGTGCTGGCCGGGCGCGATGGTGCTGCTCGCCCGCGACATCATGGACTCCCAGGTCCTGACCGTGCCCGGAAGCTCCGATGCGCTCTCCTGTGCGCAGATCATGGTCGCCCGGCGGAAGGGGTACGCCGTGGTCCAAGCTCCCGTCGGGACGGCGGTGGGAATCGTGACCGAGTGGGACTTCCTCGAGAAGGTACTGGCCGCGGGACGGGATCCCTCCCGCGTGCTTGTCGCGGACCTCGCGAGCCCGATCGTACGGCCCTGCACTCCCGAGACCCCCGCCGAGGATGTGGTGGCGGTGATGGCGTCCGAGGGGATCCGTCGCATGATCGTACGGTCGGGCGACCAGGTGGTGGGGATCATCACCTCGCGCGACGTGCTCGCGATGTTCCGCCAGTACGTCGACAAACTCTCCAGCGAGATCGCCGGGTACCACTCGGACCCTTCGCCGCTCGGCTAGGGGCTCCGGGAGCCGTGTTATCTCTCTCGGTGCGCGACCGGTCCCAAACCACTCGCCCCGGTCGTCTCCCACTTCCCACGGCCTGAAGGGCGGCGGGCACCCCGATGCAGTACAAGTGGAAGGTCCTCTCCAACACCACCGTCGCCACCCTGATGGCGGCCATCGACACCAACATCGTACTCATCTCGCTCCCTACGATCGGACGCGAGCTTCCCGGAACGACCGCGACCACGCTGCTCTGGATCCTGCTCGGCTACTCGCTGCTCACCGCGGTCGTCCTCCTCAACTTCGGTCGGCTGTCCGATATGTTCGGACGGGTGCGGCTCTACATCCTGGGGTTCGCCATCTTCACCCTGGGGTCGCTCCTCTGCGGGTTCTCGCAGACCGGTCTCGAGCTCGTCCTGTTCCGCCTCGTCCAGGCCATCGGCGCGGGCTTCCTCTTCTCCAATTCCGCTGCGATCATCACGGACGCCTTTCCGCCGAACGAGCGGGGCCGGGCGCTGGGAATCAACCAGGTGTCCATCGTCGTGGGCGCGGTCGCGGGCCTCATCCTCGGCGGGATCATCACGTCCACCATCGGCTGGCGCTGGATCTTCTTCGTGAACGTGCCCATCGGTGTCCTCGCGACCCTCCGGGCCCGGGCCGACCTGCACGAGCTGGTGAAACCGGCCGAGAAACCCCACATTGACTATCTCGGGAATCTCTGTTTTGCGTTCGGCCTGACTCTCATCCTCCTCGGGGTCACCCTCGGGGCGCTCGAGGATGTCAGCGCAGCGGAGGCGTTCGGGATGGTGGTCCTCGGGGTCGCGCTCCTCGGCGCCTTCGTCTACGTCGAGTCGCGGGAAGCCGCCCCGATGCTCGACCTCTCGCTCTTCCGAAATCGGGAGTTTTCGGGGAGCGCGGTGTCGATGCTGCTGAACGCATTGGCGCGCGGGGCGTTCACGTTCGTCCTGGTCTTCTACCTGCAGGGACCGCCCCGCTTCCTGAGTCCGTTCACGGCGGGTCTCTTCCTCATTCCCGTCTCGGCCTCGCTCGCCACGTTCGGTCCCATCAGCGGATGGCTCTCCGACCGGTACGGTCCCCGCTGGTTCCTCGTCTCGGGACTCGTCGTCTCGGCGGCCGGATTCCTCTGGCTGTCCACCATCAGCGCGAACGAGAGCTTCGTCGCGCTCGCCCCGCCCCTCATCCTCGTCGGGTCGGGGATGGGGCTGTTCGCCTCCCCTAACCGAGCGGCGATGATGTCCGCGGTCCCGCCGGGCCGGCGCGGCGTCGCGTCGGGCATCGGGACGACGTTCCTGAACGCGGGCAGCACCGTGAGCCTCGGGATCACGCTCATCGTCCTCGCCCAGGTCCTCCCGCATGCCGCGATCCTCGCGATCTTCCTCGGGTCTCCCTCCCAGGTCATCGGGCCCGGGGTCGCATCCGGCTTCCTGGAAGCGATCCACATCATCTTCCTCGCGTCGGCGGTACTCATCCTGAGCGCGCTGGTCCCATCGATCCTGCGCAGTCGTCCCCCACCGGCCTCTCTGACCCCCGCGGCCGACGGCGATTAGCCTCTGCCGATCGCTCCTCAGCCGAACCGGCCCGTGACGTAGTTCTCGGTCAGTTTTTCCCGTGGGGCGTGGAAGATTTTCTCGGTCCGGTCCATCTCGACCAGCTTGCCGAGGTAGAAGAACGCCGTCGTGTCGGAGACCCGGACCGCCTGCGCCAGGTTGTGGGTCACGATCACGACCGTGTACCGGGTCTTCAGGTGCTGGAGGAGCGCCTCGATCTTGTTCGTGGCGATCGGGTCGAGGGCCGAGCAGGGCTCGTCCATGAGCAGGACCTCGGGCTGCACCGCGAGGGCCCGCGCGATGCAGAGCCGCTGCTGTTGACCTCCCGAGAGCCCAGTACCCGGCGCGTCCAGGTCGTCCTTCACTTCGTCCCAGAGGCCGGCCAATTCGAGGGCCTCCACGACGCCCTGATCGAGTTCGGCCCGGTGCCGGACCCCGAGCAACCGGAGGCCGGCGGCGACGTTCTCGAAGACGGACATGTTCGGGAAGGGGCTGGGGCGCTGGAACACCATCCCGACCCGGAAGCGCACGCTGACGGCGTCCTTCTTCCCCAGGTCCTCCCCGTCCAGGAGGATCGACCCCGAGACCCGAGCACCCGGCGTCTCCTCGTGGAGGCGGTTGAGGCACCGCAGGAAGGTCGACTTTCCGCACCCGGAGGGTCCGATGATCGCCGTGACCGACCCCTCGGGGATGGCGAGGGAAATGTCGTAGAGGGCCTGTCGACGGCCGTACCAGGCGTTGACCCCCGTCGCTTCCATCTTCACCCCCATCGGCCTACTCTCCTTCCGGCGCCGCAGCTCCCGAACGGACGGCGAGCCGGGCCACGAGACTGATGCCGAGCATCATCGCCAGCAGCACCAGCGCCGCGCCGTAGGCGTCCGTCCGAAGGTTCTGGTACGACGAGGCGAAGTTGGCGAAGATGAACGGAGTGAGCGCGGCGGTCTGGGTGTTCAAGCTTGAGAACCAGAAGCTGCTCCCCCCCGCGGTGAGGAGGAGCGCCGCGGTGTCCCCGAGGGCCCGCGACGCGGCGAGCAGGATTCCCGTCACGAGGGCGCTGCGCGCGCTCCCGAGCACCACCCGCACCGTGACCCGATGCCGCGGGAACCCAAGCGCCGTCGCGGATTCCCGGACCCCGGTGGGAACGGAACGCAGGGCTTCGATCGTGGCCCGCGTGACGATCGGGATCATGATGACCGACAGGGCCACCCCACCGGAGAGGGCGCTGAGCGCCGCGTTGTGGTCGAAGTAGATGAAGAGCACGAAGACGAACACGCCGAGGATGATGGTCGGGATCCCGGTCATCACGTCGGCGAGGAAACCGACCAATTTTCCGAACGAGTTCCGGCCGTACTCCGCGACGTAGATCCCCGCCAGGAGTCCCATCGGAACGGCGATCAGCGCGCCGAGCCCGAGCATGATGAACGTCCCCTGGATCGCCGGACCGATCCCGCCGAGAGAGCACGTCGTGAAGGGGTTCGGGTTGCAGCCGAGCGGCGGGAGCGAGGTGTAGAACGATGGTTGCACGACCGCCGGTCCTCCCAGTCTGGCCAGCGTCAGGATGACGCTGGCGAGCGGGGCGATGGCGATGACGAGACAGAGGACGGTGAGACCCACGACCGTCCACTGGACTCCCCGACGCCGGACCAAGCGGGACCGGACCCCAGCGGCGACCCGCGCCCGCCACGCCGGAGGCTCTCCTCCGGTCCCCGGCTCCGCGGGGGAGGTCGCGGCCAAGACGAGCGAGCGGCGGGACCGGCGATGACGGCGCGGCCGGTCCGGGCTCCCTCCCTCGGTCGCCGACCCGAAACGCCACAGGAGTCCACGAGCCACGACGTTGACGAGCACGGTGATCGCGAGGAGGATCAGCGCCATCTCGAGCAGCGCCTGGTAGGCGAGGCTGGCAGGGGTCAACTCGCTGAAATTGTTCACGATCCATGAGGCGAGGGTCGCTCCCGGCGAGAAGATGGTACCCGGAAGGATGTAGACATTTCCGATGACCATCGTGACCGCGATCGTTTCCCCGAGGGCCCGACCGAGTCCCAGCATGATGCCCGCGACGATGCCGGTTCGGGCGGGGCCCAGCACGGCCATCCGCGTCGCTTCCCACCGCGTCGCCCCGAGGCTGAGGGCCGACTCCCGGTAGATGCGGGGGACGGCGAGCATCGATTCGCGCGATATCGCGGCGATGGTGGGAAGGATCATCACCGTCAGGACCAGCGTCGCGGTCAGGAGGTCGTAGCCGAGGGAGCCCGACGGCGGGAACGGCCACCGACCGCCGGTGAGGGAGGTCAGACCCGGCTCGATAGTCGAGTTCATGAGGGGAACGATGACGAAGAACGCCCAGAATCCGTAGACGACCGACGGGATGGCAGCCGATAGGTCGACGACGTAGGTGAGGGGCCGGCGCAGCCACGCGGGCGCGATCTGGGTGAGAAAGATGGCGACTCCCAGCGCGATCGGAACGGCGAGCAGGAGAGCGAAGAGGCTAGTGAGGATGGTGTCGACGATGGCCGGGCCGGCGCCGAAGACGTTGTGCGGCTCGTCCCAGACGGTGCCGAAGAGGAATCCGATTCCAAAGTGGGTCAGCGAGGGCCACGCGGATTCGACCAGGAACCCCGTGAGCAACGCCAGGAGGACGAGGATCCCGAGCGCCGCGAGGCCGGCCACTCCGTGAAAGGTCCGACCCAGCCACCGGAGGAGGCGGATCCGTTGGGCGAGCGGGGCCCCTTGGGGGAGCCCCGCCTTGGGTTGCTTCGTCGGTGCTACGTTCGGCCCCCCCTCAGCACGAAGGGATCGACGCTCCGTTGTACGTCATCGTTCCGATCCCCGTCACGTCATTCTGTAGGACCGAGTTGGGGAGTGCGGGGTAGTATAGGTTGGCCCCGGACGCGTAGCTCTGACCCTCGGTCGACGAGACGACCCAGGCGAGCCACTGCACCAGGACCTGGGACTTCACCAGGGTGGGGGCAAAGCCCTTGTCGGTCGCCTTGTAGACGTAGAGATAGATGAACGTCGCGAGCGGGTAATCGCCTACCCCTTTCGCGTTGATCATGCTCACGTTGTACCAACTCGAGCCGGCCGAGGCCGACGGAAGCGACGACAGGGCGGCGACCTTGTCGGCGATCGCCGTCGTGGTGTCGGCGAGCGTCGGGGCGATGAACTTCCCCGAAGGGTTCTCGATCGCAGCGTACCCGATGTTCTTGCTGTTCAGGTTGATCACGTCGGTGAGGTCGCTGTAGCTGATGGTATACTGGGTCGAGTTGACGATGCTCAGCAACGCCGAGTTCGAGGACTGGGCGGTCTGCTTGGCCCCCGCCGGGAACTTGACCGACAGGCCCTGCCCGACCGTGTGGTTCCAGTACGTGCTCTCCTGGGACAGGTAGCTCGTGAAGACATACGTCGTTCCCGCCGAGCCGGACCGGTCGACCGTGGTGATCGTGGCGTTCGGGAGGGTGACGCCTGGGTTCAGGGAGGCGATCGTCGCGTTGTCCCAGTTCGTGATGGTCCCGTTCCAGATGTCGGCCAGGACCGCTCCCGTGAGGTTCAGGTGGGTCGAAATCGGGAGGGCGCTCCCCAGGTTGTAGACGATCGTGATCGCGCTCCCCGTGATGGGCAGCGTGAGCGCAGGAGACGGGAGAGCGGCAGACTCGGTCGAGGAGAGAGGGTTGTCCGCGATCGCGAAATCGATACTCGCGGAAGTAAAGTGGGTGATTCCGGTCCCCGAGCCGGCACCGGGGTAGTTGACCTGGTTGCCGGTCTGGGACGCGTACGCCGCACCCCAAGCGAGGACGAGAGGGGTGGCGATCTGGGCACCATCTCCCTGCAGGGTGACCGGCCCGCAGACGGCGCTCTTGGTCTTCGCTCCGATCCAATGCTCTTCGTACGCGAGCCCGACCCCGCCCACGACGATGACGAGGACCACGACGACGGCGACGATCAACATCGTGTTGGACTTGCGTCGCACCACCGGCGGCGAATTCGAAGGCGCAGGGGGGGCGCTCCCATCGGCGGCGACGGATGTTCCGCTCATCGGCCGGCCTCCGAGTTTGTCGAGGGTTCGCCGTTCGGCGTCCGCAGCTTTTGCACCCGCACCGGGGGTTCGGTCATACAGGCGGCCGAGAAAGGGGGGGTGTGATATCCCATCGGAAAAGCGCACGTTTTCCTTGCGGATGCGCAAATTTCGTATAATTTGTCCTACGATACCCGCAGAAAGTGAGAATCTTCGTCAGCCGGAAATCGACCAGCGGCGATGCCCGGCGGCCCGGATTCGACCCGAAGCCGGACCTCCGCTGTCCCATTGCCAATTCGGAAGCGAAGATGGGCCGACCCGATGGGGGGACCAATCCAGGGTCCTCCCTCCCCCGCGCGGTCGTCGCGCGGGAGTCCGGGCCCCATCCAAATGTATTCATTCGTCGAGCGGCGTCGGGGGCCGATGCCGGAAGCCGGGTCGGCCGAGCGTGACGGGTTCGTGGTCTGGATCGAGGGACTCTCTGGATCCGGAAAGACCACGCTCTCGGCTGAGGTAGCGAAGCGTCTCCGCGCCTCTGGCTGGAAGACGGAGGTGCTGGACGGCGATGAGGTTCGCCGCATGGTTTTCCCGGAACTCGGATGGTCGCGCAAGGACCGGGAGACCCATGCCCGACGGGTGAGCTACGTCGCCCATCTGCTCGCTCGGAATGGCGTCGCGGTCGTGGTGGCGATGATCACCCCGTACGAGACCTCCCGGCAGGCAGCACGCTCCGTACAGGGCCCTCGGTTCACCGAGGTGTGGCTGACGTGCCCTATCGAGGTCTGCCGAACGAGGGATCCCAAGGGAATCTACAGTCGCCCCGCTGGGTCGTCCCCTTCGCATGTCACGGGAGTCGATGACCCTTTCGAAGAACCCTTGAACCCCGACCTCATTGTCGACACCTCGTCGGCTCCGGTCGAGGCATCCGTTCAGCGGATCCTGGGGCATCTCCAGGCCCGCGGTTTCACCTGATCCGACGTTCGCCCGCGCCGCCCTAGGGACCGCGGGACGGAGGGGTCTCCGAACTATTCGGAGAAGAGTCCGACCCCCGTAGTCGGCGGAGGACGTGGGCGCGCACTTCCGCGTCTCGGGGAGCGCCCCGGGTGCGCAACGCCTCGGCGACCGCGAGTTGGTGGGCCCTGGGCCGGTTCCCACCGAACTTGAACTTGGCTCGCACGTCCCGGATGGTGAGCCGGAGTCCCCGGATCGCCCCGAACTGCTGGGCGTAGGGATTGTCGCCGGCCTCGATGGGTTCGTGGCGGCCCTCGGGCTGGAAGTGGGCCATGAGGTCGGTCAGCAGTCGCGCGAGCTCGGCCGGGTCGTCCACGATCGCCGTTCCGCACCGGAGCTGAACTGTGGCGTAGTATGAGGTGGGGACCCCCCATTCCTCCGGCGCCTCCTCGCCGGCGTTCACGTAGCTGGGAATGTAGGCATACTCGCCGATCACCGAAAGGATGGCCACCGGCCGCTCCACCAGCGCCGCCCACACGGGGTTGTCCCGGACGAAATGAAGGACCACGGTCTCCTTCCCGTCGAAGGCGAAATGGCTTGGGCTCACTATCGGAAACTCGCGACCCGCACCGGGAGCGATCAAGGTTCCGAAGTCCTGTTCGAGGAGCAAGGTCCGCCACTCGTCGTCGGTGAGTGCGCGGTCCGAGGGGCGGATGATCATTCGAGGTAGCTCCCTCCGTCTCCAGCGGTCAAAGCGATTCCCTCCTTAAACCGGGTCTTTCCCGGCGGCGCCGGGAATCGAACTCGTTTCCGATGAATCCCGACGGTCTCGTCGAGTGGGAGCGCACGCATCTCTAGTATTCGCCCTTGAGGCGATCCTTGGCACTTCGGTTGATGAGGGGGCCGCTGAGAAGGTTCGCATTGCTTACCGAGGCGACGTTCCCGTCATCCAGCCGTAGCCAGACCGTGACCAGCCCGATCTGGACCACCCGCCCCGTAATTCCGCTCACCGTGATCGTGTCATTGACCCGGAGCATGCGATTCTGGAGCAGGATGAAGCCCGCGATGATGTTCGCGAGCGTCGTTTGAAGGGCCAGGGTTGCTGCCAGCCCGACGAGGGCGGAGAAGGTAAGGCCGGAAATGAGGCTGATCGGGCCCACGAGACTGAACGACGTCGCCGCGGCGATGGCGACCGCTACGATCGTGATGCCTACCCGTGCGCCCCGGACCGACGTCGGGGGCGCGCCGCGATCCCGCAGTCGGGTAGACGCTGCCCGAGCGATGACGAAGCCGACCGCCAGGATGACGGCGGCCGCGATGACCGCCTCGATCTCGGGTGCGTACTCCCAGATGGTCATGTGCCTCTGGCTCGATAGGACCGAGCGCACCGGATATTAATCGGGACCTGAACCTGATGGCGACTCCTTGGGAACCGCCGGGATCCAGAGCGATGGTCTTCGGGCTCCCGCATCTACCGGGCCGTTCTACGGCCGATCCCCCACGGTGACATGGCCCCCGTAGGTCGCCGCGGCATCCCAGCCAGTCCGCCCAAACGCATATGATACTCCCCGGAAGTCGACCGTCACTAACATGGCGGTCCTTACTGAGGATATGAAACGGGTCGTCCGGGCGCAGCGTCTAGGGTATGTCGCGACCGTATCCTCCGAGGGTCGACCGAACGTCTCCCCCAAGGGGTCGGTGACCGTGTGGGACGACGATCACCTGGTCTTTGCCGACATCGAGTCGCCGCGCACGATCCGAAACCTCGAAGCCAACCCGAACACCGAGGTGAACGTCGTAGATCCGGGGATTCGCAAGGGGTACCGATTTACCGGCGTAGGAAAGATCCTCCGGTCCGGCGACCAGTACTGGAAGGTCCTCGAACACTACAAGGAGGAAGGGGCCGACATTCGCCGGGTCCGGGCCATCGTCCTGATCCAGGTGACGGCCGCTTCCCCCGTGATCTCCCCCTGCTACCTGACCGGACTCTCCGAGGAGGAGGTTCGAGCACTGTGGACCGAGTGGCACCGGAAGGCCAGCGCAAAGACCGTGGTCGACCTGATCCCGCCGAACGACTTTTGAGGGTGGAGCGGATTCCGTGGTCCGGGTGTACACCCCGGCACCGTCCCGCCACGTGGATAACCGGAACTAGGTGCGCATGCTGGACGGCTTCCCCCCCTACGCTCCCAACCTGTCGGACCTTCTGGTCGTAGTCGAGATCGCGCTCGCTGTCATGCTCGTCGTGGGACTGGTTCTGGTGCGCACCGGGCACGTCCGAGCGCATATGATCCTCCAAAGTTCGATCATCTTCGTCAACATCCCTATCGTCCTGTATGGGATGGTCCCGGCCTACCTCACCTACGTGCTGCCCTATCTCGCTGCAGACTTTGGGCAGCCGACGGTCTTCGTACCGACCATCATGCTGGTGTGCGGCGCGGCTGCCGAGGCACTGGGGATCTACATCATACTCGTCGCGGGGACCAACTGGATCCCCGAACGACTCCGTTTTCGGCGCTACAAGCTCTGGATGCGGACCGAGCTCGTGTTGTGGTGGGGAGTCGTGATCGCGGGCCTCACGACGTACTGGCTCTTCTGGGTCCCCGGTGCGAGCCTCTGAACTGAATCGGGACGGGATTCGCGTCCCTCGGAGTCCGTCCTAGTCCGGCCCATGCCAGGCGTCGAACCGACGAAGCCTCCGTCGGCCCTTGACGAGCTTCCCTTCTCGGATGGGGTGCGTCGGGGGGGTTCAAAGCGGCCATCGGACAGCGGGGGGAGCCGCTCGCTTTTTTTCGGTTGGGGCGAGCCCGCCATCGACCCTCCGACGTTGAAGGTCGAAGGAGATCGAAACCGCGAGGACCGCCCGCGGCGATCGCGGGAGGGTTGGCACCGCGGCCAGTTTCCGGGGAGGCAGGGGCGTTACCGACCCTTATCTGCCATCCATGTCTCGTCCATCCGCCGATACTGTTGCACCGCGATGCGGTTCTCAGGTCGGGGTGAGCACGTGAGGAAGATCCGTCAGAGCTTTCCCAAGAGACGCGAGATGCTCCAGACTCCCTTTACCCCGTTGCCGGACGAAGAGTTTCGCCAGCTGGTCGCGGGCGGGGCCGCTATCCCCGGTCTCGAGGGTTCGGTTCTGCTCGTGTCGAAGTGGCGTGACCCACCGGGAATGGACGTCGACGCATTCTTGGTCGCCCTGCGGAAGCAAGGTTCCACGCTGGAAGCACGACGGTTCAAGACGGATGTCAACATCCGCGTCGTTCGGCACACCCCAGCGCCAGCGTGGGGAGGTCGGGCGTTGCCTCCGACCGCTCCGGTCCACCGCTGAGCTCCCCCGCCGCTCGCAGAGGGGCGGACGCCCCATTCGAGTTGATCGCGACCCTCGGGGCCTTGCCCCACCTCCGGAAGAACAGCCTCGGGTGGGTACGGCCACACGGAGGGGTTACGGCGAACTCCCGGGCGGTTTCGGACCAGACGGAGGGCCCTGGGCCGTCGGAGGGGTCGGGGCGGAAGGACGGGGCATCCTCGCGGAGCCCGGATTCTTCGAGGGGCCCCGGCGTCGCATCGCGAGACTGAGGAGCAGCATGAGCACGATCAGGGCCGACACTCCGATCACGATCGCCCAGTCCAAGGACGAGAGACCTCTTGGGGCGACCGACGGTAGGCTGGTCGAGATAAACCGGATTGAAACGCTGCTCGCGGTTCCGTCCAGAATGACCGACCCCGTGGCCTCGCTGGCCGTGTACCCTAGGATCGGTTGGACTGTGAAGTTGAACGTCCCGTTGGTCTCCTGGAACGCGATGCTCGCGCTTCCCATCGAGTAGTGCGTCACCGATCCGATCGACACGGACCAATCGGAGTTCGGGGGGAGACCCGACTCCGTGAACGTGATCTCGTACGTTTCCGGCGGCGCCACGTAGGTAATCGACACCGCCTGGATCGCACCTTGGACCACGACCGTGCCGTTCGCCGGTGTCAGGCTGAACCCAGGCCCGGCGCTCGCCTTCCAGAGCACCGAACCGTTGGCCAGGAAGAACACGATCTGATCGGTCGTCGAGTTGACCGTCATCCCGCCCACCGTAACCGACCAATTCGTCCCCAGGGGGAGCCCCGTCTCCGTCCAGGTGACGGCATAGCGAACCAGGGAGAAGGGCACATTATGCTGGACCGGGTTCCCGGTCACCTGGAGGGTGCCGGTCGCAGTTCGAGAGTAATTCGGGACACTAGCGATCGAGTACGGGTATGTTCCGTTCGGGAGCGCGAATTGGATGGTCGGGGTGGTGGACGAGAGCGTGCTCCCACCGACGGTCGCGCTCCACGAAGTCCCGTTGGGGAGTCCGAGTTCTTGGAGGGTCACCAGGTACGTTACCAGATGATAGTCGAGGCTGGCCGCGTATCCGACCGCAATACCGTTGATCGGCTCCTGTAGGCCGGATACGGTGAGCAAGCCATGGTACGTGAGATTCGACTGGTCCCATCCCGAGAGGCCCATGATCGAGTAGACGTAGCTCCCATTGGCGAGGCCGGTCCAAGTCAGCGTGTCCGTTCCACCGTCCGTGAGCAGGTTCCGAGAGTCGCCATTCACGGTGACCGACCATTCCAGACCCGATGGGAGACCCGATTCGCTCAGGGTGACCTCGTAGGTCACAAGGGTGAAGGTCACAGTGATCGCCACCGATTCACCGTTGACCGTTACGGTTCCCGAGTAGGGGATCGAACTCTCGTGCCATCCCGAGACGTCCGAGATGGAATATTGGTAGGTCCCGTTGGGGACGTTTGGAAACACCAGCGTGTCGTTTCCCCCGGAGGTCACCATGCTCTCCGGGGTCCCGTTGAACGTGACGGACCAGTTCTTACCTGCTGGCAATCCGGATTCTTCGAAGCTGACTCCGTACGAGAACGGTGTGAACGCCAACACCACCGAGATCGATTGACCGGCGACCGTCAGGTTTCCGATGTAGGAAATGTTCGACTGTTGGTAACCAGGAATGTCGTAGATTTCGTAGGCATAGGACCCGTTCACTTCGCCGAAGAATGAGATGATGCTCGCCCCCGGTCCTTCGAGGTAGCCGAACGCGTAGGTACCGTTGAATGTGAGATACCAGTACGAGCCGACTGGGAGCCCAGACTCGGTGAAATTGACCGTGTAGTTTACCTGGAGGAAGGTTAGGTTCATCAGAATGGCTGACCCGTTGACTGCAAACGTGGAGTGGTAGGAGGTCGGAGCATACCGGGAGTCACCGGACGAGTCGTTGTACGAGTAGTTTCCGTTCACCTCGAGGACCGTGATCGTCGGAGCGCCGCCCGAATAGTTTGTGGTGCCCCCAATCGTGACGGACCAGTTCGTGCCGGTCGGGAGCCCGGCCGCTGAAAATGTGACACTGTAAAAAGTGGGAAGGAAGGTTACGTTAAACGAGAGGGCCTGACCCACCTCCGAAAGATTCCCGGTCTCGTTTTCGATTCGGTAGCCGGTGATCGAGTTCACCCGATAGGTGTAGGAAGCGTTCACCAACTCGAACGTCACGCTAGTACCCCCATAGGAGTAGTTCGTCAAATTTCCGCTCGTCCCGTTCAGGGTGACGGACCAGTTGGTCCCGCCCGGCAGACCCGATTCGGTGAACGTGACGGGCGCGGTCGAGGGGCTGAACGAGATCGCGACGAGCACGGTGGCGCCGTTCACACGAACCTGCCCGCTCGTCGGCGTGCGGACCAGGCCGCTCACGGCCGGAACCGAGTAATTGTAGGTCCCGTTGGGCTCGACGACCTGGATGGTCGAGCCGTTCGAATCCGTGACTGAGCCGTTCACATCCACGGACCAACTGGTCAACGGCGGGAATCCTGTGGCGACGAACGAGACCGAGTAGACTGGGGTGAACCTCACGGTGACCGACACGGGTCGTCCGGTGACGTTGAAGCTTCCTACGGTCGGGTCCGGGCCCCAGCCGGAAATCGAGGTGGTCGCGGTGAAGTTGTAGGTTCCATTCGCGAACCCCTCCGAGTATGGCGGGGCGCTGAGGGGGGATTTGTGGGGGGACTTGCCCGCGACCTCAAGGGTCCAGGTCGTCGCTCCTCCCCCGGAGTGCAACCCCGACTCGGTGAACGTGACCGTCCAGAGGAAGACCGTCCACTTGACGGTGCACCCGGCCGGGTGCCCGTTCACCTCGACCAATCCGGAACATGAGCTCGTGGTGTACCCCGGTTCGGGCCCAATCTTGTAAGTGTAGGTTCCGTTGGGCTCGAGGAAAGTGATGACGGAGGTGGTAGACGTGAGGTTGGTGCCGTTCAACGTGACCGACCAGTTGCCGCTCGGCATGGGAGTGGGCAGTCCGGTTTCATGGAAGGAGACATTGTAGTCGAATGGGACGTAGTTGATCCCCACTGTCGTCACCATCCCCCTAACAGAGACAGTGCCTGCGTATGCCGGCGGTCTCCACCCGGCAGCGCCCCCGAGCGTGTAAGCGTACGTTCCATTCGGCTCCGCGAAAGTGATGGTCGTACTGGTCGCACTCTGACCCGTCCCGTTCAGAGTCACGTCCCAGTCGGTGCCGGAGGGGAGGCCGGTCTCGTTGAACCAGATCGCGTGAACCGTGGAGTTGGTTGCGAAGGTGATCGGCACCGATTTTGAGTAGCCTCTCACGCCGACCGAACCGGAGGCCGCATCCGGGGTAAACCCGGGGATCGACCCGACCGTGAAGGAGTACGTGCCGTTCGGCTCCTCAAACTCGATCGTGCCTCCCGTGGAATTGTAGCCCGCTAATCCACCTAGGACGATCGACCAGTTACTCGAGGACGGGATCAAGCCCTTCTGATGCACGGTCACTACGTACGTGACCTCCGACCAGGTCACGTTCACCCAGACGGACGTCGCGTTCACAAAGACCGAGCCGGTAGCGTTCGGTGGTGTCCAACCCGAAACGACGCCGGTCAGGTTCGCGGGCCTCCAACCGGATACTGTGCCGAGATCGAACGGTTGCGTTCCGTTCGGTGCGAATCCGGTGAGGCTCGTCGTGTTCGACCCGTACAGGGTCCCGTCGAGTGTCACGGTCCAGTTCGTCCCCGAGGGCAGTCCGGTCTCGTTGAAGGTTACCGGGTAGGTGAATGCAGCCCACGGGACCTCGACGGACGCCGGGGTCCCGTTGACAGTGATAGTGCCGGTTGTGTTCGCCGTGGACCAGCCTGCGAGCCGCCCGATGGTGTAGGAGTAGTTTCCATTTGGCTCGGGGAAGGTGATGGTCCCGCTCGTCGAGGAAAGTGTGGTTGAGCCGACTGTAACGGACCAGGACTTTCCCGAGGGTAGCCCGGACTCACAGAAGGTCAACGGGTATTGCCCCCCGGACCCCACGGAGGCATTCGAACGGCACATCGAAACGAGGAGGACGCCGAGCGGGGGGAGCACCCAGCCAGTGCCGTTCTCGGAGCCGTACGATTGAGCGACCGTCCCGTTCGGGAAGCTGGTGGAGTTCGTTTCGGTCCAGGCCTCATACGTTCCCCAACTCGGAAACACACCCCCGGCGACGTTTAGCTGGACAGTTTGGGTGGGGTTGGTGTTCACCGCGAGAAGCGTAATCGAATTCGCGCTCGGCGACTCCGAAACCCCAGCGAAGATCCCCTCCTGCAGCGTGCCGGTGACCGACGTGTTGAGGGGGAATGTGTCGTAGTGCGGGAGGACCTGCGTGTAGAGAGTATCGAGTGGGAAGGGGAGACCCACCCCGTTGAACAGCGAGCCGTTGTAATCCGAGCGAAGTTCGAAGAGGTCGGCGTTGCTGACGTTCGATTCGCTCATCATCAGGAGCTCAGCCGTCACAAAGGGGATCTCGGCGTAGGAGTCCATGTAGGCCTGGTCGTACGACTGCTGGGTGATTGCTCCAAACTCGTCCACGAAGAACTGGATCGAGCAGGTGGTGCAGCTGATGTTGGCCACGGCGGAGCGGACCGCCTTCTCATCGGCGGCAAATCGGGTCACCATGTATGTTTTGTTGGCCGTCAGGCTCCCCAGGAAGTTCCCGAGGGTGGCATTCTTTGTCCCATCCTCGCCCGGGTAGTCATGGACCGCCACCGCTGATAGGTTCGGGCCATTGATTTGGACGGTCGCCGTGAGCCATTGCCAATCCGGTCCGGCACCATTACCGATTCCTGGCAGTCCGATGAACCTAAGGTTCGGGTCGACATTTTTCATGGCGGCGATGTAGGCATGGACGACCCACGCATACTGGGTGGGGGTCGGCGGTGGGAGCGCGATCGAGTTCCACCGCGTCCAGTTCTGACCAAAGTGTTGCCACCGGAAGGGTTCGTTCCCGATCTCCCAGAAGGCCGGGGTGAAGTTGAGCACTCTCTCGGTATACCAGACTTCGTAAGCCCCGAGCGTCGGGTTGTCAATCTCCCCCGGGACTGTGAAGATGGCACGACAGGAAATTGCCTTGCAGGCCGCCACGAACTGGGACTCGTTGTTGAGTATACGGGTGGATACTCCGTTGGTCCAAGTCGTTCCGTTGGTCATGTTGAACGTATCGGCGACATCTCCGGCCGGCCAAACCACCCAGTTGACCGGGGTACCCTCGGTCTCGTTGGTCAAGTTGGTGAGGTTGTAGCCCGGATTCAATCCGGTGCCCCAAAAATCGGAGAGATTATTGGTCGTCTGGTTCCGAACCGTCAGGGTCTCGTTGACCACGACTTGGGGAGGAGGGCCGGCAATCGCGAACCCAACGGCGGCACCGGTGGTGGGTAGGGTGCCAACGTCGAACAGCCCGAGGGGGAGTCCTGAGATCAGGAGAGGTATGACGAGAACAGTGATACGAGCGCATCGGGCCGCGACGAACCGCCCTCCCCGGCGATCTCCCGATCCGCGCCATCCCATAGCCTGCCGGGACCGTACCCCCGCCCCTTAAAGGGCCGGAAGGGCGAGTCTCGTATCAAATAAGGGGAATTTGAAGAGACTGCACGCGGGGTTCTCTCCGGACCCCTCGCTCACCGCAATCCGTGGTAGCGTTAAGATCCCGGCCCGAGCTCGGAACGTTGGACGTGGTTGCTCACCGCAACTCCCGCGAGCATGATGGCGACCCCGAACAAGGAGACCACGATGCTCGTGCCTCGGTTCGCCACGAAGACACCGACGACAAAGATGGTCAGTCCCGTGACCATGGTTGCGACCCCGAGGACGCGAAGGACCCTCATCCGCAACGTCGCTGAGACTCCGGGTCACAAGGCAGTATCCCTCACGGCCTTCCCTCTTGCCAACGGGTACTACACGGAGCCGGCTCGAGGGCGTGGAGGGTTCGCCGGACAGAGGGTGTGCCGAAAGTAACTTTCGCCCGAGGAATTCACCCGCCGAAAAGGTTCGCACGTAACTCTCATCCTCCGTTCCACTTCGAAAGGGGTTTTGATGTAGCCTTCGCTCGATCGAGAGATGTCGGGTGGACTGCGCTCCCGTTTCTCACGGAGTCGCGCAGGGGGCGCAGGTCGCTCTCCCGAGGATTCCCTCGACGAGCGCAGTTCTTGCGTCTGTGGTTCTAATTAACCTTCTTCGGTTCGCCCCCGCATGGCCACCCTTACGCCCCGCTCGAGAATGATTTGGATTTTGCCGATTGTGCTGGCCGCCTGCGCCCTGATGGTTCTTCCCGGGGGCACGGTGCTCGGCTCCGGGCTCGCGCATTCGCCAAGTCTCGGGCGCACCGACATGAGTCCAGCCGGTTACCCGTCCGGTGGGGTTAGCCCTCTTCCCGGTGCCGGTTTGAGCCTTCTTTCGGGCATTCCGGCCGCCGTCAGTCAGGCGCCCTGGGTCCAGTCTCTCACCCATCAGGGGCCCAGCCTTCGACCTCTGACCTCCCTTCCTGATCTCGCGCTATTGAAGAACCAAGTTCCGACGACCGCCGGGCATGTCGACCCATTCTATGTCGCCCAGCCCGCACCGCTCGGCCTCGCCGACTACGGGCTCGGAGCGACGACCTACTCCTACAACACTTCGCACTTTCTCGGCCAAGTGACCTTCAACACCGCGCCCAACGTCACCGACCCCCAGTCGACCGGCGTCATCGAGCCCGGAGGCGCGGCGGACGGGTACGTCGGGAGCGTTCACGAGTTCGGGATCCAACTCAACACCGTCGCCACGAAGATCTCCATCCCCGGGTCCGACAAGGGTTTCTTCTGGACTCAGAACGTGGTCGACTGGAACGACACCGGCATCCACTTCGTCGACGACACGTTCAACCTCACCTCCGCCACGCAGAATCCGTTTTACATCGCGCCTGGAACCATTTACTCGGGCTGCAACAACGATTCGGCCGGGGTCAACGTCATCCTGTACACGTACGGAGGCGTCTTCCAGTGTGTCGGGGGCACCATCCCCGTCAGCGCCGCTTCCTACCCAGTGACCCTCCAGCTCTACAACAATGCGACCGTCAATGCCCAGAACCGGACCCAGGTCGCCTACGGATTCCGGATCGTCGAAACCGGAACCGGAACCGTTTACACTGGGGTAAGCGACACGGTTGTGTTCAACAACCCGGCCGCACCCGGAGTCGCCCCGTCGAGCAAACCCGGATTCACCGTGGACGGATTCACCGGGGCGCCCGCGGGCCTCTTCCGGGATGCTGAGATAGTCCTCGTCGGCGACATTGGCGGCGACAACTCAGCTTTCCGGTCCGTGAACGGCACCGTCCAACTCGAGTACTCGAACGCGACTTCGGGAGGGTTCCGGAGCGTCCCGTCCGCGTACAACTGGGGAGGCAACACGGGAGAGACGTCGACCGGTATCGCCGACTTCTGGACCACCAGTCACACCCTGGAGATCAACCAAGGTCCGGCGATGCTCTACGGGCTTTGGAATGCGGTGCCCGGAGTCTCCGTGCGGTCGGGGGACGTGCAACTTTCCGGCTCCATCACCCCGTCGTACGGATTCGTCTTCGTGAGCAACACACCGTCCCCCCTCAACCCTTGGGCGGCGGGGGCCCGGGACAACATGAGCTGGTTGCCTACGACCGATACGGGCACCTTCAATACCTACCTGCCCCCGCTCGGCTCCCCGTGGACGACCCGCTACCATGTCCAGGCCTTCGCGGCGGGATACGATGAGAGGAACGGAACGGACGTCCTGGGCTCGACGACCGGCTACCGGCTCACCCTACATGCCGCACCGGGCACGCTCCGTGCGCCCCTGTACATGTACTCGAATGCGCAGGCCTCGAGCCTCGCAAAGGCCGTGACCGGATCCGCGACACCGCCGTACATTTTCAACGGTCTGGTCGTCAACCTCAACGCGTCGTTCAACCACCTGAATGATTACGGCTATCCGACGTTCGTCCTGTTCATGAGTCAGAGCGTGACTCAGCCGATCGAGGTCAACAACACCTACGAAGGCTCAGATTCCCCGTCCGGGAATTTCTATTTCCTGGACTACTCCCCCACCGGATCCAGTGGAATCCTGGTTCCCGGGCCGGCGGTAACAGGGTCCCTCCCCTACTACACCTCTGGGATCAACCTGTATGACGGCGTGGATGATCAGGTGACCGACCAAGTCCTTGCGGGCGAGTCGTACAACCTCCAGGTCGTCCTGTGGCAGGACACGAACGCCTGGGTCTCCGACGTTACTTCCGAATATGTCGGCCCAGGCGTATGGGTCGGCGACTCGGTCGACACGACGGTAGAGAACGAGCTGGTGGAGTCGGGTGGTACCGGGATCAACGACATCGGATCCTCTGGCACCACGGGGTGGAACCTCGCGGTCAACGGCTCGTACTTCGGGGACCGTAGCACGGGGGTCGAGGGGCTCAGTAGCTCCGACGGAACGTTTTCTTGGATCAACGTCACGAACGGTGCCTTGGGCGTCACCACCGGTGCAGACTATGGCGCAGGGTCCGACAACGACGCCTACTACTACCTTGCCGGAACCGACGGCATGGACGTGAACGAACTGAGCGCGAGCAACTACTCCTGGGGGGCAAACGTCAGCGTGTCCGAGCAGAACACCCTGAACGACGTGACCGCCTCGGGGAACTCAACGGGAGTGTTCGTGGACGATTCGTCGCGGATTACCGTCACCCATGTGTGGGCGGACGGGTACTCGACCGGGGTATCTATCAACAACTCGTCGCGGATCACGGTCTCGTGGGTGCACGCTCGGGACTTTTCGCTTGGAGTTTACGTCAACGCTTCCACGAAGGTCAAGATATCACACGTCAGCGCGTCGGACCACTCGACGGCGGTTTACGTCAACTAGCCGGAACGGGGAGTTCGGGCGCGGCCCCGAGTCGTTGTCGGCGGCGGTTCGTCAGTCGGCTTCCGTGTCGGTCAATCCGGCATCCGAACCCACCCACTCTGCCACGTCCATGAACGGCAGCGAGTCCGGGGAAGCCCCCGAAATCGGGTAGGTGTCGTTGAGCAGGAAGAGGAAGGGGGCCCGGGCCGACATGCTGAAGTTGAAGTAGTCCCACATCGAAGGAGCATTGCAATCCCGGATGGTGATGCATCCGAGGCCCCACCGCTGCTCCATTAGCGAGAGGATCGAGTCGAAATCCCCGGAGGTGTGCACGATCAGCCCCTGGGGGGTGTACGGGCTGATCACAATGATCGGCACTCGGATCGACAGTCCGAGTGGATCGATCGACGGCGGTGCGACGTGGTCGTAAAACCCTCCATAATCGTCCCAGCTCACGATGATGGCCGTGGAATTCCAAAACGGAGAAGCCTCGACCGAATCGACAACCTCGCCAACGAACGCCTCCCCTTTCGTGACATTCGCCGGCGGGTGGTCCGAGAAGTTTCCTTGCGGGATGACCCACGAAATGTTGGGAAGCGCCCCGTTGTCGACGTCCGAGAAAAACTGCGTCCGTTGGACGAAGTGGGAATTGTACCACGAAGTGTAGCTCTCCGCTCGACCGGCCAGAGGATTCCACAACGAGTACGCCGACCCGTTGCCCGGACCATCGTGAGGCGTGGGCTGGATGGCGTTCGTGTAGTTCGACAGTGGCCAGTCATAGTATTTCCACGAGACCCGGCCATTCGTTGCGTTGAGCAGGTCCTGTACTGACTCCGTGGCGTTCGCCTCGTTGAGGTAAGTGTGCAGTTGGGAGGTCGTGTCGGTCGCGAAAACGGTCTTGAAGTTCTGCGGCGGGGCCTGCCCCGCCAAAAGGTACCAATGATTGGGAAGCGAGTAGGACAGCGCCGACGAGAAGAAATTGTCACCGAGGCCGTACTGCTCAGCCAGGTCCCAGTACATCGGGATCGTCGTGCCGTTGTAATGGCCAAAGGTCTCGATCGAGTTACCCTCGGCGGCGTAAAACCCATTCATCGCCCCTCCGTTGATCGACGCGATGGTGGGATCGTATGTGTGGCCTATATCCGGGAGCGAGAGTTGGTGCAGGGTGTAGTTGTACGGGCGCACGCACCCAAGACCCGGGTTGGTGGGAGAGTACGGCACACAAGTTCCGGGGGGGATGCCATTCGCGGTGCTGTTACAATCGGGTCCCAGCACGAGGCAGTAGGTTCCGAAGTAGTTGTCGTACGCATGGTTCTCCATGAACACCACGACTACGTGCTGAATGCGATTCGCCCCAGGAGGCGCCATGAATGGGGAGTAGACTATCCCCGTTGAGACATTGGCACCGACAATCTGCAGCCCACCGAACGCCGGGGTGCCAATGTACCCTCGGACGATTCCGAGAGCAAAATCGTAGGTTCCGTTGGGTTCGAGGAAGGTCACATTCAAGGGGGCCACCGAAGCCTGACGTGAGCCAGACAGATTCACGCTCCAGAGCGTACCGTTTGGAACGCCCGTCTCATTGAAGGTGACGGAGTAAGTTGCTGGCGGAACCCAGGGGGTTTTCGGCTTGAGCGAGAAACTCTCCATGGACCACGCCGTAGAAGTCTTGGTTGTGCCGTTGATCCAGGTGTACCCGCTCGCGGAGGGGGTAAAACCGAAATCCGCTACGGTAAGGTTCGTCTTCAGGAAGGAGGACTTCTGGGAACCTAGCAGGAGGTCCGAGCCCTCCACTTTCACGGTGCATTGGTGGGCCCCCGCCCACCCGGAAAGCACGATGTCGCCCGGGTTGGCATAGACCCGGCCGCTGAAGTTATTGACCTGTGTAGAACTGAACTGGGAGGTTTGGGCCACCGGCGAGAGGGAGTCAAGCGGAGCCGCGGCCACCCCCGACACGTCAACGAACTCCACGGCCGCGTTCACCGTTTGACCCTTCGAGGCCGCGTGGACGGTTGCGGTTATCGTAACTGGCCCGCCCACCACATTGTTGGCCCAATACACGGCCTGCCCGACTTTTCCCGAACCGTCGACTTCCTGCGAATAGACCAATTGCCCGAACGAGTCTCCGAGGCTATCGGTAACGGACGTTACCGTGTTCTTCGGGAGGAGACTGAGAAAGAGAACTATGGTGTCCCCAGCACTTGAGGTGAAAAACGGGGATGAATTCGAAACAGTCCCGGTTCCATGAATCAGGAATGAGCCCTGAGAAAGGAACCCGGGCGACAAGAAATCAGAGGTCAGTCGGCTGGGCGCCGGCGTCCGCCCCGGAGCGCTGAATCCCAGACCCCCGAGAATCAGCAGGCCGACGACTAGAACTGCGACAATTGCCGAGACTCCTCGGTGCGTTTCCTTCCTCCCTCCTAGCGGACCAGGATCGGTCGGGTTTTCTCCTACCTGCCGGGAAGCACCCGGGGTATTTGCATGTGCCCTTCAAAGCGAAGGCGGAACGAGAATCCCATCGAGCCTCCGAGAGGAACTCTTGCCTCGAGGGCACTATGTGCGGGTGCCGCAGTGCTGGGGCGCACTCACTCGCCCCGAGCGGATTCGCGGCCATCTCTGTACAAACGAGATACATCTCCGAGGAGCCGGCGCCACCTCTTCTCGCTCGTATGACGAACTCCCAGGTCGCAAGCGTCGGCCCGGGTTCGCGGCTTCGGCGTATACTCCCTTTAAGGGCCTACCGACGTGTGGGCTGACCGTCGTATCTGATTGATGCGCGTACGACGAAGGGGGGCCGGCGATGTTGGGCGATGACGGGGAGCGCCTCTCTGAGTCGACCGAGAAGTCGCCCGTAAAGTTGACGATGGGGTCGGGACTTCTCGAAAATAAATCGCGTCGGGAGGGGAAAATCCGCACCTTCCTGGTACTCGCGCTCGTCGCGATTTTAGTCGGGAGCTATGCCGCCGATTTACCCCCGAACGCGCGAGCAGGGATGCCAGCCGGACCCCCGGACGTCAAAAGTGCGGCGGGCGCACCCACCCCGCCCCCCCAGTTCAACTGCGTAGGCTACGGGGCATCTCTCATCGTCCTAGCTCCGTCGCCGGCTGCAGGACTCGCAGGCACCGTCTTCGAGCTCGAAGGCTCGGGCTACTACAACCGGACCTCGGGTCCTCTTGGCAACTTCACGATATGGATGGCCAACTTTACGGGCGGGTCACTTCTCTATCTGACTTTCATCCCGGCGGGTGTTCCCGTTCATTTCTTCGTGAACGTCACAGTGCCGTCCATGAACACTACCACGCCGTTTCCGCCGGGGCCCTATGAATTCTGGTCCCTGGAGAACTACACGACCAATTCGACCTGCGCGAACTATCCGTTCACCCTGGCGGGAGTTCCACCCCCGTCGATCGGGTGTCTGTCGTGGTCAGCACAGCTCAACGTGACCTCTCCGTCTCCCGCAAGCGGCGCGGCGGGTTCGAACGTCACATTGCAGGGCCGGGGATTCTCCTACCAGGGGAGCACTTCCATTTACTGGGCGGACCTCGATGGTTCATCTACGGTTTTGATAGGAACGGCGGGGGCCAGTGATCCGAACGGCTGGTTCAACCTGACCGCCGAGGTCCCCACCACGGGGTACGCTCCTGGCACCTACGCGTTTTGGGGTGTCGACGGTGACGCCGATTGCGCGGGGGCGGAGTACGTCTTGACGGGGAGCAACGAACCCATTCTCACCTTGGACCCGACCTCGGGCCTCCCCGGAACCGTCGTGGCGGCGACTGGCATCAATTTTGCGATGAATTCGCAGATCACCTTCACGTTCGACGGCGGGGCCGTTCCTTCGACCTGCACAGCGAACGGGACCGGAAGCTTTCCGGGGGCGACCGGCACGCCGTGTACGTTCTCGGTCCCCACGGTTCAGGAAGGGGAGGACGGGGGACAAAATGTGGTCGCAACGGATTCGTTTTCGAACACGGCGTCTGCGTCCTTCTCCGTGTCGACCTGGTTGCTGATCACGAGTACGCCCACGACGGGGGCGGTGGGTACGCCCGTGACCGTGGTGGGCTCGGGTTGGCCGGCGGGCGAGACGATCAGCCATGTCGTGTTCGGGGTTAGCCTCATAGGGACCGCCGCCGAGGTCTCTTGTACGGGCGGAACCCCCGTGGTCAATCTGTCCGGGGGATGGAGCTGCAGTTTCTCGGTGCCTCCGATCCACCCGGGGACGTATTGGGTGATCGCGGTAGACTCGGCCGGACTCCAGTTTTCGAACAACACGTTCACCGTATCCGGGTTGACGATCACGAGTACTCCCTTGATCGGGCCGGCAGGAGCGCCGGTGACCGTAAACGGGACGGGGTGGATTCCGGAGGACTCGGTCAAAATCGGAATGGGACCGGTAGGGATCTCCGGGGGTATCGGGACAAGCGTTGGATTCACGACGGTGAACGCGACTGGAGGGTTCACGTTCAGCTTCACCGTCCCGACCCTAGGGGCGGGTGCGTACTGGGCGCTTGCCTATGACACGACCCAGAACCCCGACGGAGGTCCGGGGACGATCGTCAACTCGACGAACTCGTTCACGGTGATCGCAGGTCTGACGATCACGAACCCGATCACGACTGGTGGGGCGGGAACGCCACTGAATGTCGTGGGCACGGGGTGGACGGAAGGGGAAACGATCAGCCACATCGTGTTCGGAGTGAGCCTCATAGGAACCTCCGTCGAGGTGTACTGCGCCGGGGGGAGTCCCGTTGTCGATGCCCTCGGGGGTTGGAGCTGCAGTTTCTCGGTACCCGCTATCCATCCGGGTTCGTATTGGGTGTTCGTGGTCGACACGTCCGGACTCACGTTTTCGACCAACACGTTCACCGTATCGGGGTTGACGATCACGAGTACGCCGACGACGGGGCCGGTGGGAACACAAGTGACGGTCGCCGGGACGGGGTGGACTCCAGGAGACAATGTCGCGATCGGAATGGGACCCGTGGGGATCCTTGGGATTGTCTGGTCGGGCCAAACGTCCACGACCGCAAGTGCGACGGGGGGGTTCACATCGACCTTTACCATCCCCGACGTCGGCGGGGGAGCCTACTGGGCGCTTGCCTATGACTCGAGCCAAAACCCCGTCTTAGGTCTGGGGACCATTATTGTGAACTCAACGAATTCGTTCACGGTGACCGGCTCGCTGGAGATTACCAGTACGCCCACGAGCGGACCGATTGGCACCTCGGTGACCGTGATGGGCACGGGGTGGCCGGTGGGCGGATCGATTAGCGAGGTCGTGTTCGGGGTTAGCCTCTTGGGGATATCTGTGGAGGTCTCTTGCGCGGGGGGAAGCCCGACGGTCAACGGAACCGGGGGGTGGAGTTGCACTTTCCCCGTGCCTTCCATCCAGTTGGGGACATACTGGGTGATAGCGGTCACCGCGGCCGGACTCCAGTTTTCGACAAACACGTTTACCGTAACCCCACCGCCCTCCACGGGAGGCTCGGGGTCGGTGTTCGGAATCCCGATCCTCGACCTCGGGGTACTCGGAGTCGCGGCTGTCCTGGTGGCAGGTGGGGCCGCGGCCGTCGCCGCGCGCGGCCGAGGGAAGACCCCTCCCGTTCCTTAGAGGCAACCCCGGACCATTGTGGGTAGGGTCCAAGCGGGTAGCATGAACGGGACCGGTCCCCCGTAGCGCCTCAGCCGGGAGGGATTAGCCCCGAGCGGATTCGAACCGCTGTCGCCGGCTCCAAAGGCCAGCATGCTTGGCCACTACACCACGGGGCTATCGTCCGTGCCACCAGCGGACGATGCTAAAGAGTCTATGACACACACCAGCTGGAATCGGGAGGGCGGCCGGAGGGGGCCGCTGTTCGACAGAGCCGCTGCCACGGTGCGAGGATCCTGCGCTCCGCGCCCTCTCGAACTGCGGTCGGTTTCGCTATCTCCCCCACACAACTGCGGAGGGCCATGCGACGCACCAAGATTCTCGCCACCGTAGGGCCGTCTACCGGGTCCTCTGAAGGGCTGGGAGGCCTCCTACGTGCGGGCGTCGACGGACTCCGGTTGAACTTGGCCCACGGGACCTCCGAGCAACATCGGGCGACGCTTCGCGCGATGCACGCCGCATCCCGACAGGCCGGCCGCGAAGTGGCCATCGTCGCGGATGTCCCTGGACCCAAGATCCGCATCGGCCCCCTCGTCGGAGAGGAGGTCATCCTCGCCGTGGACCAAACTTGGACTCTGGATGGGGAGGCGGCGCCCGGCGATGCGCGTCGGGTCCGCCTCGAGGTTCCAAGCCTAAAAGGTGTGGCCAAGGTCGATGATCCCCTCCTCCTGGGAGACGGCAGCGTTGAACTCCGGGTGACCGCCGTCCGACCGACTTCGTTCGACGCACGGGTGCTGAGCGGGGGTCGGGTGCGCTCGCAGACCGGAGCCTACCTTCCACGCGCCCGCACGAACACCGCGGCGTTCTCGGCCGAGGACCGGAGGATGGCGGAGGTGGCCCTCGCCGAAGGGATCGACTATCTTTCCCTCTCGTTCGTCCGGGACTCGGTCGACCTCGTGGCCGCACGTCGGTGGCTCGACAAGCAACCAGAGGGGGCAGAGGTGGGACTCATCGCCAAGATCGAACGAGCCGAGGCGTTGAAGTCGATCGACGGGATCCTCAAGGATTCAGACGGCATCATGGTGGCACGAGGCGACCTCGGGATCGAGGTACCCCTCGAACGACTCGCCCTCGAGCAGAAGGACCTCGTGGCGCGCGCCAATGGGGCCGGACGGTTCGTCATCGTCGCCACGCAGGTACTCCTCAGCATGGTCGAGAGTCCGCGGCCGACCCGGGCGGAGGCGACGGATGTGGCGAACGCGGTGCTGGACGGCGCCGATGCGGTCATGCTGAGCGAAGAAACAGCGATCGGTCGGTACCCGAACGAAGCGGTCGGATGGCTCGATCGGATCATGAGGGCCACCGAACCCTCCTTCGATCCCCGAAGGACTCGGGACCTGATCCGCGGTTTTCCCCCCGACCCGGCAACGCTTCCCGAACGCTCGGTCGCCGCGGCCGCGGTCGCACTCGCCGAAGGGGTTCGGGCGAGCGCGATCGTCACCCCGACGCACAGCGGACGAACCGCGCGTCTGATCGCGGCCCTTCGGCCGGGTTGCCCCGTCGTGGCGCTCGCCCGACGATCGGCCGTCCGGCGCAAACTCGCCCTCATCCGCGGGGTCGATGCACGTCCCTCCCCGACCCAGGGAAAGATCATGGACCTTCGCCACCAGGCCATTGACCTCGCACGGACCTCCGGCCTCGCGAAGCTGGGCCCCATCGTCCTTACGTTGGGATTCCCCGTGGACGGTCGTCCCACCAACCTGGTCACGCTGGTCGATCCGTCTGAGGTCGCGGAAGGACCGACTCCCCGATAGCCCCCGCGGGACCGGTCGTCGGCCGGTGGCCGGTCACGAAGTAGAGCAGAGGGAGGGTGGCCAGCCCTACGGTACCGGCAAAGAACCAGGCGTCCGTGTAGCCATCGTAGGCCGCGATGTACGCGAACGCGATCGCGAGACCGCTGCCCACGAAGATCTGGACCGCGTTCACGAGAGCGAGCCCGAGTGAGAGCCCTTCGACCGAGGTCTCGGGCAGGTAGGTGGGGAGCAGGTAGAGGACGGCGAACGTCGCTCCGGCGAGAACCCCCAGAAGGACGAACAGGGGTACGAGAAGGACGAGCGATGCGAACGGGATCAGGAAGGTCTCGACCGCCGCACACGCCCCGAAACCGGCCAGGATCCAGCGCATGTCCAATCGCCGTTCTCCGAGCCAACCGCCGAGCGGACCCCCGACGATCTCGAGGGCGATCATGAGGGTCGGGAGGCCCGCGGCCACACCGAGGCTCCACGACGGGTGGACCGAGTGGGCGTACTGCACGAAGTACTGGGCCGCGACGTAGAAGACGGTCCAGAGGCCGATGAAGGAGAGGGCCAGGGCCCAGAGATCCCGCGAGCGGAGGATGGGCCGGCTCGCTGCCCACAGCTCCCGCAGGGTCCGATCCCCTCGGAGCGACTCGGTCTTCGGGAGCACGAACGGAGCGAGGGCGGTCGCGAGCAGCAGTCCGATGCCCCCCAGGGCGAGCGCCCAACCCCATCCCCACGCCTCGCCGATGAAGGCTCCGGCGAACAGACCGATCCCCGACCCGACGTTAAATCCGGCATTGTAGATCCCCACGACCGGGCCGCGCGTGCCGACCGGATAATACGAGGTGATCAGGGCGAGTGCCGGCGCAAAGAAGAACGCCGCCCCGGCGCCCGCGCCGAATCGGAGGGCCGCGAGGACCATCCAATTGGGCGAGAAGGCGGAGGCGAGCGAGAAGAGGCCCATGACGGCCAGAGCCGCGATCGAAACGGTCCGGTTCCCCCATCGGAGGGCGGCCAGCCCCGCCGGGATCTGGAAGATTCCTGCGCCCGCGAGGAACGCCCCGAGAACGATCCCGAGTTCGGGAGTGGTCGCCCCCAGCGCGCTACCCAAGAGAGGAAGCACGGCGCCGACGTTGTACCAATTGAAGGCGTAAACGGAACGGGCGAGGAAGAGCGCGGAAGCGGCTTTCCGCCGGGTCGGAGGCGAAAGCGCGCTCAGGGGATCCTCGCCGGAACTTCTCCATGGGTCTCGAAGTATCGGAGGAACCCCTTCGCGGCGAGGTCGTAGCCCGAGACGAGCGATTCGCGTTCCGCCTCCGACGGGGACACGCCCTCCGCGCGCAGGGTCACCGCATCATGCATCTCGAGACGGCTCGCGATGAAGTCCGGGTCCGGATTCTCGCGGGCCGCGACGAGCGCGACCTCCCTCCATTCGATCACGATCGCCCGGTACCGGGCGAGGTCGGCCGGCCCGTCGGTGCTCGGTCCAAAGTGGCTGAACAGGACGAACCGCGGGTCCCGGGCCCGCATCGCTTCCAGGCTGGCGAAGAGCAGGTCCAGGTCGAGGTCGGGTGGAGGGACGGCGGGTCGAAGGTGGGGACTTCGTTCGAGTCGCACCCCGGCGCCATCTCCGGTGAAGATTCCTCGGAGGCGTGTATCGAAGAACGCGAGGTGGTGCTTCGCGTGACCGGGAGTCGCGATGACCTCGAGCTCTCCGCCCAGGAGAGGGAATCGCTCGCCGCCGTGCAGGGCCCCGATCCGAGGCACGGGGACCGGCAGGATCGTTCCCCATAGTGGGTCGGCGGCCGCGCCCCACGCCCGACGCGCACTCGCGATCAGTCGCGTCGGGTCGACGAGGTGGGGGACTCCAAGTTCGTGGGCGAAGAACTGAGCTCGGGGGAGCACTTCCGCGAGAGCACCGACCCCGCCCGCATGATCGAGATGAATGTGCGTGACGAAGACCCGTCGGACCTCCTCGGGGGTGACCCCTGCGGCCCGCAATCCGCCCAGCAGGGCGTCCCGACACGTCGTGGGGCCGGTTTCGAGGAGGTTCCACCCGTCGTCCGAGGGGAGCAAGTAGGCGGCGACCAGCCCTTCCGTGTCCCGAAAGTCGAGATCGAGCAGCAGTCGCCCCTCGCCGAGCTCGCGCGCCTGTGGTCGCCGCACGGACGGGTCTCAGCGGATTGGGAGGAGGCCGTAGTAGAGTCCGATGTAACTCGAAACGGCGAGGACAACGGCGACGGCCATGGCCCCGACCCAGGTCGACAGGCTCCACGTCAGGACCTTACGCCCGTCGAGCGGTCCGAACGGGATGAGGTTGAAGGTCGCAAACCATCCGTTGATGAACGCGAGGAACAGGAGCCAGACGGCGAGTCCCGATCCCGCCAGGATCGCGACCATCGCGGCGGCGTAGAACGTGACCGAGAAGACCATATTGATCGCAGGTCCGGCCAGCGCCGTCCGGCCCCAATCTTGCGGATTCCCCATTCCTCCGATGACCGTCGCGCCCGGCGCCGCGAAGAGGATTCCCGAAAAGGCGGAGATGACGAGCGAGAAGACCAGCCAGAGCGGAGACATCCGGAACTCGGCCCAATAGCCACGTCGCTGGGCGGAGACCTTGTGCGCCATCTCATGGGCGACGAACCCGGTCAGGGCCGCGACCGCCGCGACCAGGGCGATCTCTAGGAGGAAACCGACCGAGAGGCCGCCGGAAAACCCCGAAACACCCCCGACGATGACGAAGATGATGTCCAGCGTGAGGACGGTGAACGCGAGACCCACATCCCGAAGTTCCCGAGGGGACGTGGTCACCCGGCCCACGGCCGGCTGGGAGCCGACCACCCGTGCGGTCGTCGGTGTGTACGCGTACGGAAAATTGCCCCCCGACGTCATGCCGCGATCTCCGAAGTGTCGAGGGCGCGAACTGGCATCGGCGGACTCCACACGTCTCGGGCGATGAGGTGACGTACCAGGTCGATGCCGTCCGCGAGTCGAGGGCCGGGGCGACTGAAATAGGCCTCATCGACCACGAACGTGCCCAAGCGGGGGCTCAACGACGCGAGGGCCGCGCGTGCCGGAGAGCGGTCCAACTCGAGTTCGGTGCGTTCGACGCTGAAGCTGCACGGGCTGACGATGACGAGGTCGGGGGGGCCGTAGGCGAGGGTGGGCCAATCCGTCCGCACTCCGGGAGTTCCCGATTCGGTGCCCATCGGTACACCCCCGGCCCGGAGGATCATGTCCGGCGTCCACAGGCCCGCCAGGATCGGCGGGTCGAGCCACTCCAGTACCGCGACGATCGGGGGGTCGTCGGCAGGCCGAAAGGCCGAACGGCGTCGTAGTTCCCCGGCTAATCGGATGCCGGCCTCCAAGTCCTCGAGGGCGACGCCGACCGTTTCGATCGAATTCCAGACCTCGTCGAGCGAGCGGGGCGTGAGGGAGACGACGGTCGGCCGGATGCCGGCTTCGGCACACGCCGCGTCCACTTCACTCCCGGTGACCGAGCAAACTCCGCAGAGGTCCTGCGTCAGCAGGAGATCGGGTCGCAACTCGCGCAAGAGTGGGACATCCAGGGAATACAGGCTCTCTCCACGGCCTCGCGCGGCCCGCACGCGTGCATCGATCACGGCGGAGGGGGCCGCCCCGTCCCAGGCGCGGGCCGCCATCACGACGGGGAGCGAACGCACTTCGGCCGGGTGGTCGCACTCGGCGCTACGTCCTACCAGGTCGGCGGGATGGCCGAGCGCGCACACGATCTCGGTAGCGCTGGGGAGCAACGAAACGACCCGCATCATCGGTCCGACCGGGCTCGAGGCGGGGCGGGCCTACTTAGGTTTACGGGCGGAAGGTCGCCCGCGCGAGCGTTTTGGCGTCCGGGGCGGCACCTTGGAAGGGACTCGGGTGCGACGACCCGGGGGGGCGCTGCGGAGGTGGGCCCGGACCTTCGCCGCGTCCTCCCCGGTGGGAGCCGAGCTCGGAGGAGGCAGTCCCAGATGTTGGCATAAAACGGCCTCGCGCTCGATCGGAAGGCCCAAGCGACGGGCCTCGGCCCTCTCCTTCGCGCCCTCCCGCTCCATTCCAAGCTTCGATTTAGCGACCCCGAGCAGGAACCGCAACTGGGCCTCCTCCGGAGTTCGTTCGAGCAGAGCCTCGATCTCGATACGGGCTCCGGCCCAGTCATTAAGGTCGACCAGGGCCGCGACCAAGTGCGCACGCACTTCGAGCCGAGCCTGATCTTCCGCGAGGAGCGCCCGATACATCTCGATCTCGTCGCGGGGACGCGCTCGGGCCCCGTACGCGGCCGCCAGACCCAATCGGGCCTCGACGTTGTCGGGGCGGTTCGCGGCCAATTCCCGGAACACGCGCTCGGCGTCGTCCACGAGTCCGAGACCGAGCAAGGATCGCCCGATCCCAATCTTCGCGGGCGCGTACTCCGGCTTGAGGGTGGCAGCCTGTCGGTAGAATCTGAGGGCGAGTGCGGGCACGCCCCAGTCCAGCCAGGTCCGGGCTCGGCTCATCACCGCGTCCAACTGGTGCGCGCTGGGCAAGAGGCGGCGGGGGCGCGCGGCGAGCGCCCTCGGTTCCTGTCCGAGGTAGGCCTCGAGTCCCAATTGGCGGGCGAGCTCGAGGAACCGCGTCCCCTCGACCACCGTCGCACCCCGCCGAAGGACCTCTTCGGTAATCGCGAGTGGGAGTCGCCCGGGGGTCAGCACCACGAGGTGGACGGGAAGTTCGTCCCCCTCCCCGAACAGTCGGCGAATCGTCTCGAGCGATACCTGGTCGGGATCCTCGAGGAAGGCGTAGAGGAAGCCATCCCCCGTCCGGACGGTCAGGCCCTCGGGCGTGGGTCGGGCCGCGTCGAGTCGTTGGCCCATCGCCTCCACCAGGCCACTCGCGAGTTCGACGAAGGGTCCGGTCGCCATCGAGAATGCGAACGCCGGGTGTGTTAAATATGATGGCCGTCAAGCGGCAACTTGCCGTGGACCTCGCCGCGCTGTATCGGTACCTCCCCGCGCTGGAGCGCGAGCTGCAAAAGGACTACGCCGCCGCCCGCCGTCAGGCTCCTCCCGTCCTACGACCGTACGTCGATGTCAATCGAGACTTCACGCTGCGCGGCGGGAAGCGCTTTCGTGCGATCCTCGTGCTCGCGGGGTACCATCTGGCCACCGGCCGCGCCCCGCGATCGGCGATCTCGGCCGCAGCCGCGCTCGAACACTTCCAGAGTTGGATGCTCATCCACGATGACATCATCGACCACTCCGAGGAGCGCCGAGGAGGCCCCGCGGTCCATCGCCAACTCGCCACCGAGCACCGCTCCTCGGGACGCGACGGCTCGAGCGAGGACTATGGGATCGGGATCGGGATCACACTCGGGGACCTCGAAGAACCGTTCACGGTCGAAGCGATCCTCGGGACGCAGGCTCCTCCCTCGGCTCGCCTCGCCGCGCTCGCGGAGTATGTACGGATGACGCGGCTGACCGCCTACGGCCAGCTGCTCGACATCCGGAACGGAACCCTCCCTCCCGGGGACGTCAGCGAGCGGGACGTTCTGGACGTCCATCGGCTCAAGTCGGCGATCTACACCGTCGTCTCTCCGCTGCGGGTGGGCGCCCTTCTCGGTGGAACCAAATCGGATTCCCTCACCGACCTCGAAGCGGCCGGGACCGATCTCGGGATCGCGTTCCAACTCCGTGACGACGTGCTCGGCGCCGGGTTTGACGCCGACGAGTCGGGGAAGAGCGCGAACGACCTAGTCGAGGGCAAGCGCACGTTGCTGGTAGTACGCGCCTGGCAGAAAGGCTCCGCCGAGGACCGCGCCCGGCTCGAGCGGGTCCTGGGACACCCGCAGGCGGCCCCCGAAGATGTCGCGCGCGCTCGGGAAGCGATCCGGTCGACGGGGAGCCTCGAGTACTCGGAGCATCGGATCGCCCAATTGACCCAACGTGCGCTCGAGAAACTGGATAAAAGTCGTCAGATCCCCGCGCGCGGGAAGCCGCTCCTGCACGAGATCGCGGACAAGTTGGTCCGCCGACGATCGTAGCGCGGACGCGAATTATTCCGACGATGCCCCGCCGGGGGCTGGGCCAGCGGCCAGACCCTGCGCCTGTAGGGCTTGAGTCAGTTCCTGCTGCATCGAGGTGTAGCGCTCTTTGAGGTGGTTTTCCTGGCGCTCGATCGCCTTCAACCGGACCTCGAGCGTCTCCTTGTCATCGGCCAGCAGGTCCTCGACCTCTTTCTTGGCCTTGGCGCGAACGAGCAGGCCGCCGATGGGTCGGTAGACGATGGAGTCGTCCGAGAGGGTCTTCAGCTCCTCGAGCGTGTGACCCAGTTCGCGGACCCGCAGGTCGATCTGGAGGCGTTGCTGCTGCACCGCTCCGAGCTCCTGCTGGAGTCGCTGGAACTGCTTGATATCGTTCTGGAGCTTCGCCGGGATTGCCACGGGCCGTGGGACCGGGGGACGGAGATAACGGCTTCGGAGCGGCTAGCGCTAGCGGTCGTTCTTGGCGGGCAAAGGTTCGGCGGCCCCCGCGCTACCCACGGTCGCGAGGGCGAGGTGGACCCATCCCAAGTAGGTGTTCATCGCGGCCCGGACCGACCCGGTGTCGCGCGCGGTGATCTCTACTTCGACCGTCGATCCCGTCGCCCGGCGAATCGCGGCCCGCGCCCGAGGAACCTCGCGCGATGCCTCGGGGCCCAGCGCTCGTTCCAGCCAGGTGGCGAGCGACTCCTGGGGAAGGCGCACGGAGACCACCGCGGTCCAACCGGCGTCGTCCGCGGTCATGCGGAGAGCTCGCGCTCAAGGTGGGCGAGGATGCGGTCCGTCTTCTCCGTCGCCGCCCGGACGTACGCGGCCGGGTCGAGGAGGCGGTCGATATCCGAGGGTTCGAGCCACTTTCGAACGCCCGGGTCCGTCTTGGCCCGCTCTGCGAGCGAAGGGCCCGCCGCGGGATTCTGGGTGAGTCGGCGGAGCAGTTCGTGGGCTTCGGCCCGGGGAAGACCGCGACCGGTCAGCGCGAGCATGAGGCTCTCCGTCATGGAACCCCCGGCGGAACGGTCGACTTCGGAGATCATCCGGGCCTCATCGACGCGCAGGCCCGTGAAAACCACGGTAAGTTTCGTCAGGATCTCGTCGGTGAGAAGGATCGAGTGAGGCAGAACTATCCGCTCATTGGCCGAATTGGCGAGGTCCCGTTCGTGCCACTGGACCATATTCTCGAGGGGAGGTAGGGCTAGCGCCCGCACCAATCGTGCGAGGCTGGTCACGTTCTCCGAGATCATCGGGTTCCGTTTCTGGGCCATGGTCGAGCTGCCCACCTGGTGTTCCTCATCGAAGGGCTCCGAGACCTCGGCGATCTCGGTCCGCTGAAGGTTCCGAACCTCCGTCGCGAGTCGCTCGGCGGTTCCGGCGACGAGGGCGAGCCAGTTGGTGAACTCTGCGATCCGGTCCCGACCGGTGATCTGGGTGGGGGCCTCGTCCGCGGAGAGGCCCAACCGGTGCATGACGCCCTGCTCGACCGCGACCGCCTGCGACCCGAATCCGGCCCCGGTACCGACCGCGCCGGCCATCTTGCCCACCAAGAGCCGGGGAAGAAGTTCGTCCAGGCGACGGCGGTGCCGCATGACCTCGGCCGCCGCAACGGCCATCTTGTAGCCGAAGGAGATCGGCACGCCGTGCTGCCCGTGCGTTCGTCCCACCTCGGCCGTGGCCCGGTGCGAGCGGGCGAGGCCCGCTAAGGCTCGGGCGAGGCGGGTAAGGTCTGTACGGAGGGTCGCGCACGCCTCCTTTAGTTCCAACGCGAGGGCGGAGTCGGTGATGTCGGCGCTCGTCGCGCCATAATGCACCCACCGGCCCGTCGGGCCCGCGGACTCGGCCAGGGCACGGGCGATCGCCATGACGTCGTGTTTCAACTCCCGCTCCAGGTCGTCCACGCGACCGATCGTAACCGTCTCCGTGTTGGCAACCGCCGCGATCGCGGCACCCGCCTCGGGCGAGATCAGGCCGAGTTCGGATTCGGTGAGTGCCAAGGCCGCCTCGACGCGGAGCGCCCGCCCCAATCGCGCATCGCGAGAGAACAGAGCGCGAACTTGCGCACGTCCGTAGCGGAACTCGAGGGGGCAGAACAGTGCGGCGTCGTCGTCCGCCACGCCCCCGGACCCGGGGCCGCGTATATATCGCTCCCGCCCGCGGGCCCCGTGGGGGTGGCCCACCGCGGTCGTTTCGGAAAGCCTATGGCGGGGAGGTCGCTTCCCTGCTTGGCGGGCCTGAGCGCGCGGCCGCCGGTGGGTCTTCACGGTGCAGCGAGTCCATGTGGTGGATTCCCACACGGCCGGCGAACCGACCCGGGTCGTGCTTTCCGGGGGCCCGGACTTGGGCACCGGCTCGATCGAGCACCGGTTGCTGCGCTTCCGCGAGTTGCATGACGAGTTCCGGCGGTCGGTCGTCCAGGAGCCTCGAGGTTCGGGGGCCGTCGTCGGCGCGCTCGTGGTACCCCCCGACCGGCCAAAATCGACCGCCGGCGTGATTTTCTTCAACAATGCCGGCTACCTCGGGATGTGCGGACACGGAACGATCGGGCTGGTTGCCACCTTGGCCCACACGGGCCAGATCCGGCCCGGGCGGCACACGATCGAGACCCCCGTGGGAACGGTCGAAGCGGAGCTCCACGCGGTGGGCGATGTGAGCGTCCGGAACGTGGCGTGCCGCCGGACTCGGACCGGCGTAGAGGTCGAGGTTCCTGGGTACGGTCCCGTGGTCGGCGACATCGCCTGGGGCGGAAACTGGTTCTTCCTGAGCGAAGGGGCTCCCTGCGACCTGACCCTGGCCAACGTCGAGCCGTTGACGGCCTACACCAAGGCTATCCGGGCCGCATTGGATTGGGGTCGAATCACCGGGAGCGACGGCGCCACGGTCGATCATATCGAGATTTCCGGCCCCCCCGCTCGAGCCGAGAACCAGAGCCGGAACTTCGTGCTGTGCCCCGGAGGGGAGTACGACCGTTCGCCCTGCGGCACCGGGACGAGCGCTAAGGTCGCGTGTCTCATGGCGGACGGACGGCTCCGGGATGGTCAGGTTTGGCGACAAGAGGGTATCCTAGGGACAGTGTTCGAGGTCCGAGCGGACCGAGTCGGCGACGAACTCCGACCGAGAATTCGGGGGTCCGCGTACATCACGGGTGAAGGCGACTTGCTTTTCGATTCCCGCGACCCGTTCGTGGAGGGGGTCGCCCCGTGAGGTTTCCGAGTGACTCCGATGCGACCGCGGCATTCTCAACGAACGGAGGGGAAAGAGAGGTCCACCGGGAGATGGGGGAACACAGGAGGGTCTCCCCATGACCGATTGGGACCCGCGTGCGCTGTGGCGTGGAGTCCTCGTGGCCCAGACCACGCCGTTCGACCTCGACCTCAACATCGACCGACCGTCGGTGGTCACCCATGCCCGGTGGCTTCTCGACCAAGGGGTGCACGGGTTGGTTTCGGGAGGTTCACTCGGGGAAGGGGCGACACTGTCGGCGGAGGAGCGCGTCGCGCTCGTCGGAGACCTCGTTACCGCGCTTGAGGGTCGCGGGCCCGTGATCGCGGCGATTGCGGCCACCCGGACGTCCGAGGCCGTGGACCTCGCCCGGCGCGCCTCCCAGGCCGGGGCGAGCGGGCTCCTGGTCCTGCCGCCCTACCTCTACCGGAGCGACCCTCACGAGACACTTTCTCACTTCGGCGCCGTGCTGGGCGCGACCTCGCTCCCCTGCATGCTGTACAACAACCCGACCGCGTACGGGACCGACGTCCGGCCCGGTCAGATCCTGGCCCTGGCCGAGGAGCACTCGGTGCTCACGGCGGTCAAGGAATCGAGCGGAGACGTCCGGAGAATCACGGGGATCCGCGAGTTGCTTGGGGACCGGATCGAGATCGCCGTGGGCCTCGACGACGCGATCGTGGAGGGGGTTCGGGCTGGGGCCGTTGGATGGGTTGCGGGCCTGGCCAACGCTTTCCCGACGGCCTCGTTGGAACTCTTCCGCCGAGCGCAGCAGGGACCCGCGGAGTCGGCGAACGCGCTGTACTCGTGGTTCCTGCCCCTCTTGCGGATGGATACGGGTGTGAAGTTCGTGCAGGAGATCAAGTTCGTCCAATCCGAGGTCGGTCGTGGTTCGACGCGGGTGCGACCGCCGCGCCTCGCGCTCGAAGGCGAAGAACTCGCGATGGCCCGCCAGACTCTCAGGGACGCGTTGTCCCGACCTCCGCCCGGCGTGCGTCTCACGTAGTACGGTCCGGCCGCGCCGATTCGCGCCGGAGGAGTCGATCGATGCCGGTGCCGTATTGTAGTGCCCTTTTGGGCCGAAGCGCGATGGAATCGGGGAGTCCCCGCCGCCGAGCGTAGTTCCGGAGGGCCTGCTTCGGGGAGGGTCCGGCCAGTCGTTCAGAAAGCGGGATCGCCTGGGCCGCCTGAACAAACTCCGATGCGAGGTACGGAGCCTCGACCTGTCGGCCCGCCGCGGTGGCGATGCGGCGCGCCCGGGGCCACGCCTCCGTCAGGAGGTACTCGAGGTCCGAGTCCGCCCGCTGCTGGGCCACCGGCGGTTCGAGCCCGCGAAAGTGGGCGTAGCCGAAGAACAGCTCGTCCGCGCCTTGGCCGCAGAGAACGACCCCTGGCGGCGCGCATTCGATCGCGAGCGAGAAGGCCACATCCACCGCTCGCGCGGTTGGGCCTAGGTCGCGGGTTTCGCTTTCGATCCGCTGGGCCGCGGAGAGGACCTCGGAGGCTGTGACGATATGGGGGGACCAAGCAAGGCCAAGCGCGCGAGCCGCGCTTTCGGCCGCCGCAAGATCCGGACTCCCCTCAAGCCCGATGGTCGAAAGCAGGAGGGTCGGATCCTCGCGGAGTTCCCACGCAAGCAAGCCCGAGTCGAGCCCGCCGGAAAAGAGCACGCTCGGGGGACTCCCCGCGGGAAGTCTCTCGAGGGCGCTCCCGATCGCGCGGGTCAGTTCGGATTCCCACGGTCGGGCTTCCGACGGGGTTTCGGGATCGTCGGCCACCGGCGGAACAGGGCTCGCCTGAACCCTTAAGCCCGCCGGCGCTGCGCGGGTCTGTGCCCGACCCCACCTCCGCGCGCGCCTCCCCCCTCCGTCGGGCCTTGTTCGTGGACCGGGACGGTACGCTGAACCCAGACTTGCACTACCTGAAAGAGGCGGACCGGGTCGAACTGTACGCGGGAGTCGGCGCGGGGTTGGCGCTGGCGCACGCCCACGATTACCTCGTCGTGTGCGTGACGAACCAATCCGGCATCGAGCGGGGGCTGTACACCCGGGAGGAGGTCGAGCAGATCCACGTCCGCATCAACGAGCTCCTCCAACCCTACCGGACCCAGGTGGATGCGTTCTATTACTGCCCGCATGCCCCCGAGTCGAATTGCCGCTGCCGAAAGCCCGCCACCGGCTTGTTCGAGGACGCCCAGCGAGACCTCGGGATTGATTTCGGTCCGAGTGCGATTCTGGGAGACCGTCCGCTCGATATCCAAGCGGGAGTCCGGCTCGGCCTGCTTACCGCGTTGGTCGTGCCTCCCGGACACGAAACCACCCTCACTTCGGAAGTCCGTTCGACGGGCGTCCGACCGGACCTGGTGGCCTCGACGTTCCTCGGCGCCGTTCTCCGCGTCCTCGCGCGGGGATGAACGGCCGAGAAGCCGTTAAACCCCTCGCCCCCTCGACCCCCGGGAGCCGACCGACATGCTCCCCCTCCTCCCAGCGGTCGTCGCCATTCTGGTGACGGTTGCCCTTGCACTCGCTGCCACTCTCGCCCGGGCGCTCACCCCCGCGGCGGGGATCGTCGCCGCCGTGTTCGGTGCGGTGATCGTCGTCGCGGCGGGGTATGCGTTCCTCGCGCTGCTAATTCTGTTCGTGGTGGCCAGCGTGCTCGCGACACGCTACCGGTTCTCCGAGAAGAAAGCACGGCAGGTCCAGGAAGGAAAATCGGGAGAGCGGGGCGTTTCGAACGTCATCGCGCACATCCTGATCCCCACGGGTCTGGCCCTGGCCGTGGTCCATAACCCCCCGCTCGTTCCGGTGCCTGCGATCGCGGTGCTGTACGCGTCCGCCCTCGCGTTCGGAGCCGCGGACACGTTCGGGAGCGAATTCGGAGTGCTGGCCGGGAAGGCACGGAGCATTCTGACCCTACGACCCGTCACTCCCGGAACGAACGGGGGGGTGTCAGCGACGGGCCAACTTTGGGCGGCGATCGGTGCCGGGACGACCGGGATCGTGGGGTGGGCCCTCTTCCTTCTGTTCGCTACCCCCGCACCTCCCGGTGCCATCCTCGTGGGAGTCGTCGGGGTTTCGGGATTTCTCGGCTGCCAAGTGGATTCCATCCTCGGGGAGACGCTCGAGAATCGACACTACCTAACAAAAGGCTCCACCAACTTCCTCGGGATGCTCTCCTCGGTGGGCATCGCCGCCGTCCTGCTTGTGGCGTTGGGGTGGGTCCGGTGAGCACCCGCGCCCGCGCGAAAGGCAGCGTCGTTCTCCTGTCCGGAGGAATGGACTCGGCTACCTGCCTCGCCGTCGCGGCACGGGACGAGGCACCGGTCCACGCACTGACCGTCCTCTACGGGCAACGCCACGCTCGCGAGGTTTCGTCCGCTCGGGCTCTCGCCCGTTACTTCCACGTCGCCCGCCACACGGTGCTTCGGCTACCGCTCGGGCCGCTCCTCGATTCGACGTTGACCCGACCGGACCGGCCCCTACCCCGGGCCGCCGGCCGATCCGCCGCCATCCCGTCCACCTATGTCCCCGCTCGGAACACGATCCTGCTCGCTGTAGCGCTCGGCTACGCCGAAAGCCACCACCTCCGATCGATCTACATCGGAGCCAACGCGATCGACTATTCGGGGTATCCCGATTGTCGTCCCCCGTTCCTGCGAGCCTTCGAGCGGGTGGCGCGGCTCGGCACTCGCGCGGGCGTGGAACGGGGTGAGAGAATCCGGGTCAAGGCACCCCTGCTCCGACTTTCGAAGGAACGAATCGTGCGATGGGGAAATCGGCTGGGCGTGCCGTGGAAGCTCACGTGGAGTTGCTATGCCGGTGGACAGAAACCCTGTGGGGCATGCGACGCGTGCCGGTTGCGGGCGCTCGGATTCGCCGCAGCGGGGACCTTCGATCCCACTTTGGGCCGAAAGCCCAAACCCAAGGGTCGAAATCGGGGCCGCCGCGGCGATCCCATCTCGTAAGTCTGCTTAGGCCGCGGGCGCGGCCGGCGCCGCGGGGAGGACGGGCGGGAGGGTCGAAGTGCAAAACCCGCATCGTGTGGCCGCGATGGGTACCGTGTTGCAGCACGCGGGGCAGGTCCGGGTCGTGGGAGGAGCCGCCGCCGCTTTCGCCGCCACCCGGTCCGTGTGCATTTCGTAGGGGTAGGCGATGAGGAAGAACACGACCAACATCAGGATGAGGAATGTGACCAGTGCGCCCAGCAGGGAACCGAAGAGGACGTGGCTTCCGTTGATCGTCACGACGCCGAGGGAGGCGAAGTTGACTCCACCGGCAGCTCCGATCAGCGGGTCGATGATGTCGGTCACGAGGGCCCCGATGAGCGCCACGATCGCGAGACCCACCACGAAGGCGACCGCCATCGAGATCAGCGAGCCCGAGATCAGAAATTTCTTGAAGGCGGCTACAACTCCCATCGGTGAGCCTCCGCCGGCGCTATCGAGTTCGGTATTTAACGTGCGCCAAAAGGTCCCCGAGGTAGACCGGGTTTCCCCACGGGCGCCCGAGCACAGGGATGTCCCAGAGGTTCACATCGCTTCGAGCCGCGGGATCCCGAGAAGGTCAAGGGTGTTGCCGAGTGTCTGTCGGACCGCGGCCACGAGGGCGACTCGGCTCGGACGTTCGTCCCCGGAGCGGAGCACGGGCACGGCGTGGTAGAACCGATTGAACTGCTCGGCGAGGTCATGGGCATACCCTGCGAGGGCGTGGACGTGCGCCCGTCGGCCCGCGTACTCGACCGTCCGAGGCAATCGTGCGATCACGCGGACGAGCGCCGCCTCCTCGGGATCCGAGAGCCGGGCGGCGTCGAACGGATAGGGGGGCTCGGCTGCTTCGGCTTTGCGCAACACGCTCACGGCCCGGACGTAGGAGTACTGGCAGAACGGCCCGCTCCGGCCTTCGAAGGAGAGGGCGTCCTCCCAGCGAAAGACGACCGGTTTTTCCGAAGCAACCCGGACGATATGGTAGCGGACCGCGCCGGTGGCGACGGCCTCCGCGATGTGATCCACCTCCCCGGACCCAAGGTCCTCCCGGCGGGCCAAAACCTCTCTTCGGGCGCGTTCGACCGCTTCGTCGAGGAGTTGGTCCAGCCAGACCGCGGAGCCTCCGCGCGTCGACATTCGACCGCCGTCGGGAACCGTGATGTCCTGGTAGATCACGAACTCCGGTCGTCTCGGCTCGCCGATCTCGGAGAGGAGGGCATCGAGGGTCACCGCGTGGAGACGATGGTCCTGGCCGAGGACGTCGACCACGCGCTGGTAGCGGACGAACTTCGAGAGATGGTAGGCGATGTCGCGCGTGACGTAGAGGCTGGTGCCGTCGCCGCGTTGGACCACGACCGACTTCGATTCCTTGGGGAGCCCGTAGGAGGTGGTATCGATCGACCACGCGCCGTTCTCCTCACGAAGGGCGTGGGGCGCGTGGTGGAGCCGTTCGAGGACCGCACCGACCGACCCGTCCCGCAAGAAATCGGATTCCCAGACGAACTCGTCAAAACGAATCCCTAGGCGCGCGAGCGACTCGAGCATCCCATCCAGGATCGCCTGGGAGAGTTGCCGGTGCTGCGGGGGTGGAGTCCCGGACTCGCTCTGCTGAACGATCGCGGCCACCTCGGCTTGGGCTTCGGGGTGGGTCTTCAGATACGCACTCGCGACCGGGTACGGGCGACCGTGGTGCGTGTCGACCTTCTCCCCCGGAACCTCGAACCCGTCCACGGCCGCGCGGATCTCGGCGGGCCACTCGGCCCGGGGCTTCGACCAGATCCACGTGATCATGGCCGCCTGGCGTCCCATGTCGTCCACGTAGTAGTGGGTCGTTACGGGGGTCCCGGAGGCCCGGAGCGTCCGGGCCAAGGTGTCCCCGATGATGGCGTTGCGTACCCGCCCGATGTGGAACGGTCCCGTCGGGTTCGCGCTCGTATGCTCGACGCACGCCGCGGTTCGTCCCTCGTCGGCATGACCGTACCGATCGCCTCGTTCCAGCACCATCTGGATGGTGCGCTGAGTCAACCGGAATGTGTCCGCTCGGAAGTTGAGGTAGGCCCCGGCCGCATGGACTTCGCTGATCTCCGGATCGCTCGGATGGGTCGCGGCGAGCTTCTGGGCGAGCTCTGCGGGAGCGAGCCCCGAACCGCCCGCAAATCGGTGGAGGGGAAACGCGGCGTCCCCCTGCGGGCCCCCATCCAAGTTCAACTGCTGGGCGATCATCCCGGCCTCCGTCGAGACCCCGGCACCTCGGAGACCTGTGGCCAGGAACGTCTGTACCGCCGCGACGAAAGGTCCCCAGGGATCGGACGAAAGGGAAGGGGTCGCGGTCGCTTCGGTCACGGCCTACCTTCCGGGAACCGCTTTACGGGTGCGCTCATCTTAAGGTTCTCCATGCCGGCGCTCCTTCTGGTTCGGTACGGGGAGCTCGCACTCAAGTCTCCCCCCGTCCGACGGGAGTTCGAGAGCACGCTGCGACGGAACATGCTGGACCTGTTCGTAGCGGCCGGACTCGAGGGCCGGGTCCGGGCCGATCACGGCCACATGTACGTCGAATCCTCCGATGCCGAACAGGCGATCCACCTCGTCTCCCGTGTGTTCGGGGTCACCTCGGTCAGTATCGTCCACGAAGTTCCGACCGACCGCGCGACCATCACGAGCCGGTTGCTCGAACTCGCCGAACCGCGCCTGTTTCCAGGAGCTCGATTTGCGATCCGCGCGCGACGCACCGGGCAACACACGTTCACCAGCCAAGAACTCGGTCGGGATCTGGGCGGGGACATTCTCGATCGATTTCCCACCCTCGGGTTGAAGGTGGATCTCGAACATCCCGAGGTCGAACTCTTCGTCGAAGTGCGGGGGCCGCGCACGTACCTCTACTTCGACCGACTGCCCGGGCCGGGGGGCCTCCCCCTCGGGGTGGCGGGCCGCCTCGTCGCCCTCGTCGATAGCACCCGCGGCGCGCTCGGAGCGTATCTCATGATGAAGCGCGGGTGCCGGGTCGGGTTCGTCACGCCGGTCGGGGGTGCGGCGCTGGCTACGAACATCCTCGCCCGCTACGACCCGCATGCCCGGATCGTCGCGGTGGGAGAGGGAGCCGAGAACTGGGCCACTGCGGTGGGTGAGGTCGCCGAGGCCACCCACGCGGACGGAGTGGTGCTGCCGCTCGTGGTCGAGGACTACGCAGCGGTTCGGGACCGCTGGGGGGATCGGGTCATTTTCTCGCCCACCGTCGGGCTGACCGACGAGGAGGTGGCTGAGCGATGGGAGCGCGTCGTCTCACGGGCATCGTAGGCCAGACGACACTCGGCGAGACCGCCGGGCTGGCCCCACCGGATTTGCCGACCACTGACCCACTACCACCTCCCAAGGAAGGCCCCGCTCCGAGGGTGGATCCCGGACTCGCTTCTTCGAGCGCGGCGCTTCGTGAACGCCAGTTGCGCTGGTTCAAGGAGCGGGAGCGACGTCGGGCAAGTGCCGAACCGCCCGCTCCCCCGATCGACCCCGAGGGGCTCGTTCCGTAGCCCGGTTAGCGTTAAGAGGCATACCTCTGTGGCCGCGGCCCGAGGTCCCCGTGCCGACGTTCCGCGTGAAGGGAAGTTTCTACGCCCGTCGGGACTATTGGCAGGCCTTTTCGAAGCAGCACGAGGCGGACTCGCTAGCCATCGCGACCGACTGGGCCCTGTCCGAGATCGGGGGCTGTCACAGCGTCAAACGCCATCTGATCCGGATTGAGTCGGTCTCCGAGATCTCGGTCGCTCCGCCCGCCTAAGGTTAGTTCAATCCCCCGGACGTCGAGCGGATATTCTCGAGCCGATAGGCTCCGGCCGCGGTCTCGGAATACACTGATCGACGACACGGCAAAGGACCGACCCTTGGTCCCCGTTGGCCGAGACGTTATCTGGTCCAAATCGCCTCCCAAGCCGGTTCAATGGCCGGCAACGACATGGAGTCCCAGGAGAAGATGGAAGCTGAGGTCCAGGAGGACCTCATGCGGCTCGAAGCCTACCGAAACCAACTCTCGGCCAGCCTTCAACAACATCAGCTCCTCACCGGCTCGAGGGCCGAACATGACCGGGCGCGTGAGAGCCTCGAAGGGGTCGACCGCGCGACCGCGGACGCCGAGCTCCTCATTCCGCTGGGGGGAGAGACCTTCGTCCGAGGTACGGTGGACCGATCGGCGCCGGTCCTCATCGGGATGGGGTCGGGGGTCGTGGTCGAGATGGAGCGCCCGAAAGTCGTGGAGCTTTTGGCGGACCGTCTCGTCAAGATCGACCAGGCGATCCGGGACCTCGAGGGCCAGATGAACTCCCTGGACGAACGTATCCAACTGCTCTCGCGACGCCTCGAATCCGTCTCACACGATCCTGCGTCCGGCCATGTGGGCGGCGATTAAAGCCCGCCTGCGACGATCCTCGGACTCCGACGCGCCGGAGGCCGACCCCGCCGGCCCACCTTCCGGCGGGGGAACCGCTCCCCCTTCGAATCGTCCCACGTCCTCTCCTTCCGCGACCCACGGGGAAACTGCTTCGGACGAGGGGTTGTTCACCGAAGGGTTTCTCGGCCGAAAACTTCGCGAGGCGACCGTCGACGAGGTATTCGACGACCTCGAGGTCGCTCTGCTTCAATCCGACGTTGCCCTCCCCGTGATCGACAAGATGCGCAAGGATCTTCGCCGCGACCTGGCCGGTCGAAAGCTCCGGTTCGGCGTGGATTCTGAATCGGCGATCCGGTCCTCCCTCATGCGCTCGGTCCGCTCGATCCTCGCTCGACCCCCCATCGACCTGGCGGCCCAGGTCCGCGCCCAGGCGGACAAGCCGTTCGTGATCCTCTTTGTCGGGGTCAACGGGACCGGGAAGACGACCTCGCTCGCGAAACTCGCCGGATGGCTGGGCTCGCAGGGGTTGACGAGCGTCATCGCGGCGGGGGACACCTTCCGCGCGGGAGCCATCGAGCAACTCCTCGTCCATGGGGAGCGCCTGGGAATCCGTGTCATTCGGCAGAAGGAAGGTAGCGACCCGGCGGCCGTCGCGTTCGACGCGGTCGAGCACGCGAAGGCGAAGAAGGTCGATGTAGTCTTGGTCGACACTGCAGGGCGCCAGCATACGAACGACAACCTCATCGAAGAGGCGAAGAAGATACGGCGGGTCGTGAAGCCCTCCCTCACCCTCTTCGTCGGCGACGCCCTGAGTGGCCACGACGTGGTCGAGCAGGGGAAGGAGTTCAATGCGGCGTTGGGGATCGACGGCCTCATTCTCACGAAGCTGGACGCGGACGCGAAAGGGGGTTCCGCCCTCAGCCTGACCTACATCCTCCAAAAGCCGATCCTGTTCGTCGGCACCGGCCAGGAGTATGCCGACCTCCATCCTTTCGACCCCGACTGGATGGTGGAGCGACTGTTCGCCGAGGGGACCGCCGCGTGACCGCGCGCCTTGCCATCGTCCTCGTCCGGCCGAAAGAGGACGGGAACATCGGGGCCGTCGCCCGGATCGGACGGAACTTCGGGGCCGAGCGCCTTGTCCTCGTCGCGCCGCGGGCCAAAGTCGGGCCGGAGGCACAACGCCGCGCGATGGCCGGAGTGGTGCTGCTGAAAGCGGCCAAGCGGGCGCGCACGCTGGAGGAGGCCGTGATCGATGCCGACCTCGTGGTCGGTACCACGGACCTCTCGACGGGACGCTCGAACACCTACCTTCGACGTGCGATCACGCCGGAACGGCTCGGCGAGGCGCTTCTATCCTTGTCGGGGCGCGTGGCGCTCGTGTTCGGTCCCGAAGACAATGGCCTCAATCGCGAGGAGCTCGGCCGCTGTGACCTGTTGGTCCACATCCCTGCCCGACGCGAGTTTCCCACCCTCAACCTGTCCCACGCGGTCGCCATCGTCCTGTACGCGACCCACCGGGCGCGCGGCCCGGCGGACCCCGAGAGCACCCCGGCTCCCCTCGAACTCGAGTTGAACGGACGGGAGAAGGAACTGGCCCTGGAGCGCATCGAGGAGCTTCTGGCCCGCACGCGCTACCCCGCGCACAAACGACGGGGTTTAATCCTCCTGTTTCGTCGAGTGTTCGGCCGGTCCACGCCCACTGAGGCGGAGTACCGGATGATGCTCGGGCTCTTCAAGAGCCTCGCGCGTGAACTGGATCGTGGAAAACATGGCTGAAGGCAATGGCGATTGGCTGCGCGTCCGAGGGATCGGGCGGGAGCGATTCGCGGGGTACGTCGGCGACTTCCTCGCCAGCGTCGGCTATGCTGTCGAGCGCTCGGAGGCGACCGAGCCGGTCGAGACGCGGATGACGTGCCGTCTCCAGAAGATGAGTCCCGCGCTGCCGCCCGCGGCGCACTCCCTCCAGTTCCGTCTGTATCCGACCAGCGGCGGCGCCGCCCTGGTCTGGGAAGCCCCGACCGATGTCCCGGACGATCAGCGCTCGCGGATGGACCGATTCGTCCGAGAGATCGAGGGCCACCTCACACGGGCCGTCGCGACAGAGAGTCATGCCACCGCGAAGGTCGTTCGACCGGCTGACCCCCATCTTCCCTGGACCAGCGCCGCCCGCTCGAGCGCCGCGTAAGCGCCAGGTCCTCCGGGAACCGGCTCGCTGCGAGCGGTCGGCGGCCCTGAGTTCCACGGACCCGAAGGCGAACCGCCTCGGAAACGAGCAGCGCTGTGAAACCTTCCACCTGCTCGCAGACGGACGTATTCTTGGCGTTTCGGGGAAAGTTTCCAAGGACGAATTTGGGCTATCCCGGGCGTTCGGAGGGGCCGCCAAAAAATCTGTCGGCAACTTTATAATCAGTACCCGAGTCCCCCGCCCGCTCCATGACAACCTCGGCCTACCGGTACATGGCCCAATCGTTCCAGCAAACGCTGGGGGACGAGGGCTCGGAACGCCGGCACGAGCGATTGCTGACCTGGCGTCGGGAGCAGACCGTCACCCGACTCGAGCGTCCCACCCGTCTCGATCGGGCCCGGGCGATCGGTTTTCGTGCGAAGGGGGGGTTCGTCGTCGTCCGCGTGCGCGTGCGCCGCGGAGGCCAACGCAAGCGGGCGATCATCGCCGGTCGACGCCCGAAGCACAAGGGGATCAACAAGATGACCCTCTCGAAGAGTCTCCGCTGGATCGCAGAGGAGCGCGCGCAAAAGCACTACCCCAACCTCGAAGTCCTGAACTCCTACTGGGTCGGCGAGGACGGCAAGCAGAAGTTCTACGAGATCGTTTTGGTCGACCCCGCCCACCCCGAGATCCTGGCGGACAACAAGATCGCGTGGATCGCCGCTCCGAACCAGAAAGGGCGGGTCTATCGGGGTCTCACCAGTGCCGGCAAGGAAGGCCGCGGACTCCGCTGGAAGGGCAAGGGCGCCGAACGGTTCCGCCCCTCCTATGCGGCCAACCGACGGGACACCCGTCGTACCCAGTACAAGGCTATCCCGTAGGCTCGTCGGCCGGCTCGACCGGACCGAGCAGCGCCTCGAGCGAGTCGCCCCCCTTTTCCGCCAAGCGACGGGCCCAGCTGTACAGCCCTTCGACGTGCACGAGCTCGCCACGGAGGATCCGCGCCAACCGCCGACGCGTCTCGAGATCGAGGTCGAGCCGTTCCGCCTCGAGGAACACGGCGAGGCGATGGGCGAGATGACCACCCTCCGTGTCCCAGTCGGTGAGGATCACGACGCGCCTTCCGGTCCGGACCAGCCGCTCGGCGCTGCCGGCCAGCGTCCGACCTCCGTGCAGCACGAAGATCGTCGCCGGAAGGCCGAGACGGGCCACTGAGCGGCGGTCCCGTTCACCCTCGACCACGACGAAGGTGCCCGGAGCCGCCGTCTGGGCTCGGAGACGCTGCCAGAGCTCGACAAACTCCTCGAGCGCGTCGGCGGCCTCCGCGCCTCGTACCATCGGTCGTGCCGGCCGGGGTCCGCCATGACCATCCCCCGCGCCAAGCCGGGGAGACCGCACACCTCCTATAGTCCTTCGGCGCTGAGGAGCCTCCCGCGGTGCGGCATGCCCGACCAATTCTCTCTCCTGCTCGAATGGCGTCGCTCGGAAGCGGCCACCCGAAGCCTCGCGAAGATCCCGCACGACTTCTACTCTGGAACGACGGCCTACCTCCTGGAGGTCCGGCGGTCGTACGAGGCGGACCTCCGCGAGAACCCTTCGGGCCGCAAGGGCGAGATCTCCCGCCAAACGTACCAGCGGGCTGGCCAGATCGCGCGGGACGTGGTGGAGGCGCGCACCCAGAAAATCCTCACATTCGCCTTCCAGACGAGCATCGGCGGTGCCCGCGAACTTCCGAACGCCCTTCCCGAGGAGCGCGAGGTCTACGAGCGGGTCCTTGCCGTGCTGTTCGAGCACCGGCGCAAGGACGCACCGTATCTGGAGACTCCCACGGCCGCGCTCACGCCCCCCGTAGCGCTTCCCGCTCCGTCGACCCCGTCCGCGATCCCCGCCGTGGTCGCCTCCCGACCGTCCAGCCCGACGGCCCGCTCCGCGGCGCCGGTGTTCGTCCGAATCCTCCAGGACGGGCGCCCCATCGAGGTGGGGGCGGAGACGATCGACCTCCGAAAGGAGGACGTCCTTTCGCTGCCCCCCGAGACAGCGCAGTTGCTCATTCAGGCTCGCATCGCGGAATCGGTCGGGTCGACCGACGGTCGTCCCAACGTTACGTAGACGGACGGAACCGGTCGGCCACTCGAGCGGGCGCCAGTTCGATCACGCGGAAACTCTCGAACCCGAACAAGAGATTCTTGACGGTCAGGCGGAGCTTCACTTCGTCCTCGGACGAGCGGGTCCGGGCTAGCGCTTCTTCGAACAGACGAGGATATCCCCACGCTCCGAGCGCCATCGCTTGGGACCGGTCGGCGACCACTTCGAGGCCCGCCGCGCGAGCGACGCTCCGCAATCGGGTCCAATTGACGAAGGCGGAGAGGTCGTGCTCCCCCGGGGACTCCAACGGTTCGTCACCGGAGCGGTGCCCCCGGACGGTGGCGAGGGTGCCTTCGGGGTGGGCGCGCACGAGCTCGGTCTCCTCTAGGCCGTAGTCGTCGATGAGCCACACGCCGGCCACAAGATGATCGGCGATCTCCCTGACCAAGCCCTCGGCCGCGGGCGAGAATTCGACGACCGTGCCCTCGTCGGGCACCGCCGGCAAGGGGGGCGGCGGAATCGGATCGACGAGCGGAGCTTCGTCCGCCCGGAGGCCAGAAGCCGTCAAGCGCACGCCCAACTCCCGCCACTCGCGACCCGACCATCGCACCCGGCGCACGGGTTGGGCGTCGAGCAGTTCGTTCGCGACGATCGCGCCCTCGAACGGACCGAGCTCCGAGACCGATTCGACGGTCGAGACCCGAAAGCCGAACGGCTGGGACGCGTGACGCGCTCGGCGGAGGGCGGCCGAACGGAGAGGGGTCGACCGCTCGACGAGGACGATCCGTAGGTTCGGGTCGTCGGTCCAGTGGGCTCCCAGCGCCGTGACGATCCCCGCCGTGAGCGTGCCGTCTCCCGGCCCGATCTCGAGCAGCGTGAACGGCCGGTCGGCCCCAAGCTGGACGCGGACCTCTCGGATCCGCTCCGCGAACGCGGCCCCGAAGAGAGGGTGCACGTAGGGAGCGGTGTAGAAATCTCCGGTCGGCCCGAGCGGGGAACGGGGACGCGCGTAGTACCCCGCGCCCTCGGTGTACAGCACGAGGTCCATCCAGCGGTCGAAGGGGAGGAATCCGGTCGCATCCGCGCCGTCGCGGGCGAGCCTCAGGAGTCGGGCGCGCCGGTCCTCCGGAGCCGGGTCGGGGGTCGGGCTCGGGTCCATCGGACGGATTCGGACGCTTCAGCCGATGTAGCCGACGTCTTCCCGGGAAGGGGAGGCTCCGGGACCGGGCGAGTCGGAACTGCGTTGCTCCGCCTCGTGGATCTTGGTGGCGATGCGGTCGATCTCCTGCGCCTTCGACTCGAGGGCGGCGAAGTCGAGGTCGAGGTGGAGGACCTTGCAGAGGACCTTCAGGACCGCTTCCGCGCTGCGGGGGTCGACGAAGTAGCCACTCGTCTCCCCCATGAGGCAGACCCCCTCCATGCCGAAGGTGCGTCCGAGACCGAGGAAGAGTCCGCTCGCGCCGATGAGTCCGCCGCCCGGGTCGTTGCGCGAGAACACCACGCCGAACTTCTTCATCGTCTCGACGCGCTGCGAGCTCGTAGCCGCGCCGAGCACCCGCGGGGTTTCGATGACCTTGCCCTGCGCGAATCCCGCCAGCGTGAAGACGTCCTTGACGCCGAGGTCAGAGCAGTACCGCAGGACCCGCTCGGTGATCTCGTACTGGCCCTCCGGACTGATGCCCTGGTAATCTCCGCCGAGTACGAGGACGTCCCGCTGGGCGGACGCGGGCGCCTTCCAGTAATACAGTTCGTTGGAGACGAGCCGGATGATGCCTTCCTCGCTGACGTAGACCTGAGGGGGGAAGAACTTCGAGTGGATCGTGGCGAGGGGCTTGGCCGGCAGCTGGTCGCGGAGATAATCGGCGGCGAGCTTACCGACGTTCCCGACGCCCGGGAGCCCTTCGATCAGGACGGGGTCGCGAAGGGAAACTTTCTCGAGCGTACGGATTACGACGTCTTCCACTGTGGCCCTCGTCCGAGCAGCGGAACGGCGGCGATAAAGGTTAGGTTACGGGGGGGTAGGCGGCTATCCCTTACCGTCCGGCAAGTCCTCGGTGGTCCAGCCGCTCTGCCCGATGCGGGCGCGGGCGATCCGCTGAAGGTCGGGACGGTTGCGAACCTTCTCGATGAAGAGCGTCGTCTCGTACCGGTTCCCCTTCGGTTCTGCCTTCAGGTGGAAGACGACATCCGCGAGGTCCTCCAACGCTCCGGTGAACGCGCTGCCATGGCTCGGAGAGTGGACGGCGAGCAGGGCTTGGCCTCCGACCGTCTGGCATCGGTAGCGGATCTGGCGGGCGACCGTGGTGACCTCGGCCGGGGCGAGCACCTCCAGAAAGAAGTCGACCGAGTCCAGGACGAGCCGGAAGGGCGTGTCGATGGAGGCGAGGTCCGAGAGCATGCGGCTGGTGAGGCTGAACTGGGATGCGACGCGGTCCTTGGGTCGGTCCACCCGCATCTGGTCCAAGGTGAGTCCCTGTTCCCGGGCCTGCGCGATCTCGAGACCTCGCATGAGGACCCGGTCGTAGTACTCGTCGGCCAGATTGACGATCTTGATGGCGGATGCGTCCCACCCGAACGCTTCGAACGCTTCCTCCACGTCCCGGGTCCTCTCGTAGGTCGTGTAGAACAGCACCGGGGTTTTCCCGACGCCGGCGTTCGCGAACTGTTTGGCCAAGAGGGGAGCGCCCGAACCGCTCGGGCCGGTCAATACGGCCATCCATCCCGGCGGAAGGGCGGTCGCGAGCGCCGGGTCCAACTCCGGGATCCCGAGGATCCGGTCGTCGTCGGGAGGCACTAGGATCCCTCCCGCGCGACGTCGATCGTCTCGTCGACGATGAGGTTCAGCATCATCTCGACGGGACTGGTCTGCTCCTCGCCCACGTCCAGGACAACCGTCAGCACCTGACGGCTCTTCAACATGTTCAGTAAGATGTGGAAGAACTCAGTGAGGAGCTCGGGCGGGTTGTGGATCGCGAGCGAGTTCACGGAATCGATCACGACGATCGCCCGCGGGTGCGGGTTCTTCCGCAGGAGGTACTCGACCCGAAGGATGATCGCCTCGAGTGCCCGGGGGCTCTCGATGTATGTCGCATTCGGGAGCGGGTTGCGATAGTCCATCATGATGTGACTGATCGCGTCCACGAAGGAGATCCGGTCGGGCGCAACGTCCAGGGCCTGGGCGAGGCCCCACACGAACGAGGCGGGGTTCGTCACGGTGACGTAGATCGTATGGGCGTCGGTCTCGGTCCCGACGTCGCGCAATGTGGCGTTCAGGACCGCAAAATAATGGTCGGCGTACTCCTGCGGGTCGAGCTTCAGCGTCACCGCACTTCCCCCCGGGAGCGCCCGCAGGCGCTCACCGATGTCGACCGGCGGCACGTCCTACTGTCCCTCCATCTGTCCGCCCTTCAAGTGCGGAGCCAAGAGGAGTCCGATCGGAGTCAGCTCAATGACGTACTGGGCCTGCGAATGGGAAGTTCCCCGCATCTTGATGATCTGAAGGACGCGGAGGATGTCGCCTTGGCGGCGTGCGTTCCAGAGCAGCACGACCCCATCGACGATCGCCTCCTCCACCCCATGGAGGGAGTAGCGGCCCTGGGTCGGCCCGATCTCCGAAACGAGGAGGGACGTACAGCCGGCATCGCTTAACTCGAGACCGAGGCGGAGCATGAAATCACGGATCCGCTCGTCCCGCCGGATCCGGTACCCGACCGACGTAAGACTGTCGAGCACGAGACGCTTCACGCCTAGCTGGCGGACCAGGTCGCGGATGGTACGGATGAGGATGCCGATCTCGTCCTCGGACAGCTCCTCATGCTCGAGCCCCAAACGCTCGTACAGGACCGGGAGGTCGACAAAGACGAGAGAACCGTTCGTGACGAGTTCCGGACGGAAGAATTCGAACGTCGATAGGTTCTGGATCAATTTGTCCGAAGCCTCCGTTACCGAAAGAAAAAGCGACCGCTCGCCGCGCTCGGCGCCTCGAACGAGAAATTCGAGGCAGAGGGTCGTCTTCCCCGTGCCGACGCTCCCTGCGATGAGCACCATGTTGCCGAGGGGGATCCCTCCGGAGAGGATGTTGTCGAGACCTTCGATGCCCGTCACGCACCGCTCGAGTTGGGTCGCAGGAGCCATGAGGCCACCCCCGACCGGGGGCGTTGCCGGCGGTACTGCCATCGGACGAAATGAGCCGACGCCCCCCTAAGAGGGTTGTGTTGTGCGAGCAGCCGAGGCGATCGGGGCCGCTGAGCTCCGGTTCGTGCAAAGTCGAAGGAACCGCTCGCGATCGAGGATCCAGCAGCGGCCCGCCTTGGAACGCTCCACTCGAAGAAGAGCCCCCTCTCGCGCGAGCAGGGACCCCGTTGTCCGCACCCACCCGGCCCCGGCATCGACCTGCCGACGCAGCTGCGCGAGTTCGACGACGAACGGATCGGCTTCGGGGGTCGCTTGGCCGATTCGGTCGATTTCTTCGAGCACGCGTCCGACTCCCCCGAAATCTTCGGGGGCCGGAACGCCATCGTCCTCCGGACTCACATCGACCGTTGGCGCCACGAACCCCAGTCCCGCCCCATCGTGATGCGAATAACCTGGTTCCGCTCGGGAGCCGGACCCCACCGCCGACAGCCCCCGATTTGGGAACCGGGCCGTTCGTAACCAATGCACGCTCTCGCCCTTACCGATCAGCACGGCCGCCCGGCCCCGGGGGAGGGAGAGGAGGGCCGCCGCGTTAATCCCCGGCGCGACCCGGGCCATTTCGCGGGCCTCTTCCGGCGATCCGCGAAATGCGACGATATCGGACACGTTGGTCCAGACGGATTCCGCGACCTGTTCGGGCAGCGAGGCGATGGCCTGGGTCGCTAGGACGACGTGAACGTTCTTTCCCCGCCCCAGGCGGAGCATCTCCGCAAGACTCTCGTGGGAGAACCACTGGGCCTCGTCAAGGAACACGAAGGCCTTCGGCGTCTCCGCGCGGGCGAGCAATTCGGACCAGACGAGAGCGAGCAACACGGACAGGAGGTAGCGCGCGGTGGACTCTCCGACGCGCGCCGCGTCGCCCGAGATCAACACGATTCGCCCGGGTGCGACCAGATCCCGAGCCCGGAGGGTCGGATGCGGAGCGGCGAGCATCCGGGAGAGCACGGGACTGCGCACTACCTCATGCAGGAGCCGACGAGCCCCATCGGCATCTTCCGGTCGATCGCGGATACGATCCGCCAACTCGCGCACCACCTCGCTCGCGACCCCAGGAATCGGGCGTCCTAGGCGCGTCGACGTCGAGAGAAGGGTGTGCGCGTCGACGAGCGTTCCTTCTGGAAGTGCGGAAGCCGCGCGAAGCGCGCGGGTGACCATCTCTTCCAGGCGGGGCCCCCAGTAACCGGAGTCCGTGTAGCGTCCGGAGCGCACCCGACGCAAGGCGTGTACGAGGTCGTTCAGTCGCCGCTCGGAACGGACCGAATCGTCCTCGGCCCCACCCCCGATTCCCTCGAGGGCGTTCAGCTCGACTCCCAATGACCCGGGCGAGATCCAGAGGCACCGGGCCCGCTCGCCCGCCCCCATCCCTTCGAAGAGCGACCGGACCGTGTCTCCGAGCGGGTCGAAGATCGTCCCTCCCGATTCCTTGAACGAACGCCGGGCCAGCGCGATCAGGAGCGAACTCTTCCCCATCCCGGTCTGCCCGAGGATGGCGATGTGCCGCCCCTGTCGGGGCTCGATGGCCGGACCCACGACCGTACCGGCATTCGTCCGACCGAACGGAAGCACACTGCCGAGAGAACCTTCCAGCGGGAGCTCCCCCCCGACCGAACTGAAGAGACCGGGCCAGAAGGTGGCCCACTCTTCCAGCGTTACGGTGACGCATCGACTCCGGACCGGTCGGTTCCACGAGCGCGAACTTCCCCGATGGAATGTGATCCCGTTCCCTTGGATCGTCCGACTCGCGGCCGAAAGTGCGTCTCCCAGTGAAATTGACCTTCGTGCGGCCGGGCTCCCTTCCGCGATCTCGAGGTGGACCTCCAACCTCCAAAATAGTGGATGGGCGGCCGAGGCGATCTCGGGGGACCTTGGGCGCTCCCGGGGGGAGTCCCGGTCTCCTCGGTATCCGACCCGGTCGACCCGCTCGCTCGCACGAGGTGGCCCGGTCCACCAGTAGATGGTGCGGGCCGGGCAGGCCTCCGCCCGAATTCGCACGAGCGCCCCGGGCGGAGTCGCTCGAAGTGTATCGACCCACCGGTCGAGCAGGGAAGAACACCCTTCGGGACCGAGAGGCTGGGGCCACTCGTGGATGCGTCGAGCTGTCCACTCAAGAGGCGCGGCACTGAGTTCATTCCGTCCCGGTGTCACCAGCTCCCATTGGTGCGGGGCGTACGTCTCAGTCACAACCCTCGAAAACCAACGCGTGGACCCCGGGTCGACCGTTCGGAGGGTAAGCACGGGGGTCGAACCCGACGTGAGGGCCAGTTCGAGATTCGGTCGGAGCCCTTGGCCGGACCGGAGGGCGTCGACCAGGGTGGAACGGAACCGGGCTTCTGCGCGAGGGTCCACGGCTTCGACGGCTCCGGGACGGAATCTCCAGATGTCGGCTCTTGGGGCGGAACCGGTCGATCGACCGTGCATACCGTCCTCCCCCGGGGCCTACACGATGAGCTCCACGGTGCGGCTGAACGTTGAAACCTGGCCACGAGTCAGTCTCAAGTAATCCGGGGACCACCGGCGAAGGAAGGCTCTGCGCCGATGTCATCCCTCGAAGAGCACATTACCGAGGTCGAGGACGAGATCAGCCGGACCAAGTACAACAAGGCCACCCAACTCCACATCGGCCGTCTCAAGGCCAAGCTCGCCGTCCTCCGACTGGAGAGGGAAACCCGAGCCAAGGGCAAGGGAGGCGGGACCGGTTACAGTGTCCGAAAGAGCGGGCATGCGACCGTGGGTCTCGTCGGCTACCCGTCGGTCGGTAAGTCGACGCTCCTGAATCGCCTCACCGCGGCCGAGAGTGAAACGGGCGCTTACGACTTTACGACGCTCACGATCATCCCCGGCATGCTTCGATGGGGCGGGGCCTCGATCCAGATCCTGGATATGCCGGGGCTCGTGCCCGGCGCCTCGAAGGGAAAGGGTCGGGGGCGGGAAGTGATCTCCGTCGTCCGGTCGACCGACCTCATCCTCTTTCTGATCGACCCGGATCATTCGAACCTTCGGGCCCTCCAGGCGGAACTGGAAGGGGCGGGAGTTCGGATCAACCAGCGGCCTCCCCGCATCGTGGTCCAGCGCGGGGATCGCGGTGGCCTCACCGTGTCGAGCACCGTGCGCTTGACGCACCTGGCCGGCGGACTTGCGGCGCAGATCGCCCGGGAGTTCGGCGTGCACAACGGGTCGATCGTCATTCGGGAGGACGCGACCGCCGACCAGTTGATCGACGTGCTCGCCGGGAACCGAGTCTATGTGGTCGCACTCAACGCTGTCAACAAGGCAGAAGGTCTGACCGCCGACCAGCGCGCGAAGCTCGTCGTCGACCTCGCCCCCGCCGAGCCGATCTTCATTTCCGCGCGGGAAAAGCAGGGGCTCGAGGCGCTCGTCGACCGGATCGGGGGGTCGCTCAAGTTCATCCGGATTTACATGAAACCGCCGGGGCTGCCCCCCGACAAGGAGGAACCGCTGATCCTCCGCAACGGCGACACGATCACGGAGTTGCTCCGCCGGCTTCCGGGAGACCTGCATCGGACGTTCCGCGCCGCCCAGATCTGGGGACCGAGTGCCCGCTTCCCGGGTCAGACGGTCGGCCGCGACCACGTCCTGGAGGACGAGGACATCGTCACCGTCGTCGTCGCTCGCGGGACGGCTCGCGCCGTGGCCGAAGCACCGTAGGCCGCGCGGGGCCGAGACGCCCCGCCCGAACCGAACCGCCGACGAGATAGTGCCCCTTGTGAAACGGGTCAAGGCGAACGGTCGGTTCGAGGTCGAGCAGGTCGGCGAGGAGCTCCTCCGCGCGACGCACGTGCTGCGGCGCGGTCGCGTCCCGGCCCATGCTGGCCGTCTTGAGTGCGACTAGGACCGAAGCCCCGGCACCCTCGAGGAGGAGGGTCGCGTTCGCGAGCACGATCTCCACCTGGTCCGCCTGCGCGATGTCGGCGTAGATCCCGTGCGCCGGAGGAACGAGCCCCGCATAGACGGTCGGCTCGCGCGCATCACCCAGGATCGGGAGTAAGTTCGGCCACCGATCGGCCAGGGAAACGAGTCGCGAGAACGGCCGCAAACTCCGCTCGACCGCGTAGACGCGTCCGGTCGGCCCGACCAGGTCCGCGACATGGGACGCGGTGGTCCCACTCGCCGCGCCAAGGTACAACCAGCCTTCCCCCGGCGTGGGCACGGGACCGCTCCACCCTTTGACGATCGCCGCCGAAAGTTTGCTCCGGGCCGGTTCGAAGGATCGGTACGATCGTCCGTCCGACTCCGTCCAACGTTCTCCGTACACGGAGGGCTCCCGTCCGACGGTCTCGGTCCAGAACTCGGTGCGGTCGGGCCGCCGAAGGACGGCGAGGCGGGGGCTGTCCGGTGCGGAGTGGAACGAGCGGCCCTCTCTCATCGGTTCCTCTGGCGGAGCGACTCGACGCGGCGATCGCGTCGTGCGATGAGGGCAAGAGCGAGGGGGCGACCGGTCGTCGCATCCGCGCGGGCCGCGATCACACCCAGGGCGGCCAGGCTTCGGGCGTACGCCCCCCGACGAGCCACGGGCACTTCTTCCATGCGGACCGCCCGGTAGATGATACCGAATCGAGGGCCCCGCTCCGGTGACGGCCGGCGCCGGGTGCCCAGAAGTTGCAGTCGCGACGACGTCATCCGTCCGAGCGGGCCCCGACCCCCGGCCGCCGCGACGAGCCGGGCCGCCACCTTCTCACCCAGCACGGCGGAGAGGTTCGGGACGAGCGCGTGCGCGCTCTGTTCCAGCAATCGAACGAGTCCGGCGTGATGGTGGGCGAGCGCTTCCCGACTCGCATCCCACGATCGCTGGTATTCCGCGAGCGGGGTTCCACTCACGGGAAGGAAGGCGGCGGCCGCCCGCTCCTCCCGACCGAGAGCCCGTTCGAGACGTTCCTCCTCGCGGGCGAGGGAGATGAGGACCTCCTCCGGCGAACGGAGCGCGCGTTCGAGGCCGAGCCGGGCGAGGACGAGGACGAATGCCCGGTCGTCGTGCGGTGGCCCGCGTCCAACGAGGGCCCGCGCGCTGCGCAACTCGTCCGTCGTGGCCGCACCCACGGGTCGACCGATCCGGACCGTAAGCGCTCGAGCGAGTCCTCCATCCCCCGCTGCCAGCCGGGCCGAGGGGGGAATCCGGGCGAGGGCGTCGAGGAGTCCCGGCGGAATGTCGGCGGGGCGCAGCTCCAGGAACCGTTCCGCCGCCCGGAGCAGGTCGAGGTCGAGGGGGTACGAGGCGCTCGGTTCGGCGCTTGCGAGATCGACCAGGTCGAGGCGAGGCCCGTCCGCGACGACGACCGCCGTCCCCACGCCCTAGAACTCCGCGAGCGACTTCTGGAACCGATGCCGCTCCTCGGGGACCTCGAGGGGGTATCGGCCGGTGAGGCATCCGAGGCAGAGAGCGTCCGGAGAATGACCGATCGACTCGACGAGACCCGGCATTGAAAGGTAGTGAACGGAATCCGCGCCAATCAGCCGCGCGACATCGTCCTCGTTCCGCTCGTGGGCGATGAGCTCCCTTCGTTCCTTCATGTCGATCCCGAAGTAGCACGGAGCGATGATGGGCGGGCATCCGACCCGGACCTCCACCTTCGTCGCCCCCGCGGCCCGAACCATCCCGACGATCTCCCGGAGGGTCGTGCCCCGCACGATCGAATCGTCGACCAGGGCGACGCGCTTTCCCTTAAGCAGCCCGGGAACGGGGTGGAGTTTCACGCGGACCTCGAACTCGCGCCGCTTCTGGTCGGGGATGATGAACGTCCGTTCGACGAATCGGTTCTTGATGAGCGCCTCGGCGTAGGGCACGCCCGTCCCTTCGGCGAATCCGAGCGCTTGCGGGCGCGCGGAATCCGGTACGGGGACCACGATGTCGACCTCCGCCGGGCTCTCCTTGGCCAGGCGGAGGCCGATCCGGTGGCGGACGTCGTAGACGCTCTGTCCCTCGACGATAGAATCCGGTCGGGAGAAATACACCCATTCGAACATGCAGTGAGCTCGGCTTCCCGAATTCGGGACCCGCGACGTGCGGGCCAGCTGGCCCTTCTCGAGGACCAGGACCTCCCCCGGGAGGACGTCACGCACCGTGGTGCCCCCCATCAGTTCAAGCGCGACCGATTCGCTCGCCACCGCGACCCCTCCCTCCACGGTGCCGAAGACGAGCGGACGCATCCCGAGCGGATCACGAAACGCGAACACGCGATTGCCGACCAGCATGACGACCGAATATCCCCCGACCAGCTCCACCGAGGCCCTTCGGATGGCCGCCTCGACGTCACGCGTCCGGCGGTACTCGAGCGCGATGGTCTGCGCCATCGTCTCCGTGTCGGCGTTTCCGAGGAGGTCGACTCCCTGGGCCTGCAACCGGTGCCGGATACGATCGAAGTTGACGAGGTCGCCGTTGGCTCCCAGTGCGGCCTCCTCGGTACCGAGCTTGAAGACGATCGGCTGGACGTTCTCGATATCGGAGGAACCGGTGGTCGGGTAGCGGTTGTGACCGATCCCGGTGGAGCCCCGCAGCGAGTCGAGGAGGTCTTGATTGAACACTTCGTGGACGAGGCCGCTTCCCTTGCGGACGTGGAGGACCCCGTGGCTGGCTGTTGCCATTCCGCTGGCTTCCTGACCGCGGTGTTGGAGAGCGCGGAGTCCCCGATAGAGGTACGGGGCGGCTCCCTTGCCTTGGAGCGAGACCCCGACGATGCCACAGAACTCGTGCGGGGGCATCGGTCGACCAGAACGCCGCAGAGCGGCTTCTGATCGACACTACCCGGCTACGGGTCTTAACGGGTGCGGCCCTGGCGAGGAGAACCTAGCCAAAGAGAGCCGAAAGGCCCTCGGCCGCTTCCTCTTCGGAGACGCCCTTCTCTTCCTTCTTTTCCTCTTCCTTCTTTTCGCCCTTGCCGTCCTTCTTGTCGGCGGCGGCGGGTGCGGCGGCGGGGGCGGCGAAGGTCTCGGCCTTCGCGAGGACTTCGGCCAGGTTCACGCCGTCGAGCGACGCGATGAGCGCCTTGACGCGGGCGGCGTCGGGGCTCAAGCCCGCTGCAGTGAGAACCCCGGACAGGGCTTTCTCGTCGATCGGCTTACCGGCGGCATTGAGCAATAGCGCTCCGTACACGTACTCCATCTTTCTCCCTCCGAGACAGCGGTTGACCCTCAGGTACCCTTGATGTTGGCGGCCTTCGAGACCGCCGCGGCCTCGCGCATCGCCTGCGCGAAGAGCGGTTCGATCGTCTCGGGGGTCGCGTAGCCGGCCGCGATCGCGAGCGCCAGGGCGGCGCGATGGGCCTTCGTGAGCAGGAGCGGGGCGGTGGCCGGAGTCGCGTAGCCAAGGGCGACCGCGAGTCCGAGCGCGCGGCGGGAGGCTCGAACGAGCTCGGCCCGTTGGGCGTCCAGGTCCACCGCGAGGACGCTGGGCGGGTAGAAGGTGTCTCCCTCCACGACGGCGCGGAGCGAGAGCCCCACTTCGAGCGGGAAGATGTCGAGCCGCGTGAGCATGGTGGCAACCTCGCGCGAGATCACACCACCGGCCTTGACGATCGTGGTGTCCTTTTTCAGAACGACCTTGCCCTTTTCGATCGCCGCCGGGAAGCCGGCGTGCTGCAGTTCGCCGACGATCGGGCCGGGCTTGAAACTGGTCGTGCCCGCCGGAACGAGGATGTCGGCCGGAGCGATCTCTCCGCCCCGCGCCGGGGTGGGAGAGCGGGTCTTGAGGAACTGCTGGAAGAGGGCGAAGGGGTTGCCTTCGGCGGCGAGGACCGCGGTCTGGTCTTGCACCTGCGCGAGCAGGGGAGCGAGCGAGGGCCGCTCCAGGACCGCCTTCTCCAGCGCGTGACGGATCGCACTGTTCGTGGCCACGACGATCGGCTGCTTACGGTCGCGCAGGTCCCGGCGCATGTTTTGGAGGGCCGATGCGGGAACCCCGCGCAAGCCAACCAAGGCCGTCATCGGCCGTGCCAAGATGGACTGCGAAAGAGCCTCGACGTGGGCGAGCTGTTCCGGTCGGACCGATCCGCGTCCCGGCATCGTGCTTCCTACCAGATCCGGACCGCGGGTCCCATCGACGTCTTGACGTAAACGGATTCGATGTTGGTGCGTCCGCGCTCGAGCTTGCCAATGATCCGCTGCAGCACGGCGTCCACGTTCTGGGCCAACTCTTCGGCGGGCATCGTGCGAGTTCCGACGGGCGCATGGAAGGTCCGGTTGCTCTTCGTCCGGACACGGACAGAGCGTTTGAGTGCGTTTACGAGGTTTGTGGGGTCCGTGCCCGGAGGGACGGGGCGCGGCATCTTGCCCCGCGGACCGAGGACGACGCCGAGCCGCTTACCGATCGTCGGCATGAGCGGGGCCTCGGCGAGGAAGAAGTCGATTTCGGACGCGAGCAGCTTCGCGGCCTTGGGATCCTTCGCGAGTTCCTCCAATTCGGGGCCGGTCATGACCCGGTCGGCCACGCCGCGGACACGTTGGAGCAGTTCGGGAGAACCGAAGACGGCGACCTTGACGGTCGCTCCGCGACCGTTCGGGAGTGGAATGTCGTCCTCGAGACGGTTCTTGGGGATGGAAAGGTCAAGATCTTTGAGATTGATCGAGAGCTCGACCGACTCGGGAAACTTCCGAGGAGGCGCCTTCTCCAGCGCCTCGGTGATAGCCTCAACGGACGGACGATCGGGCATCGATGTAGCACCCTCCGAGAAGGCGGCGCGCCGAGAAGGCCTCCTTACTTAAGGCTTGGCCGAGCTTGCGACTCAAAGTAGCTCCCGATTCCCCTCGGGAACGCACCCCTCGGCACACCCGGGCAACCGCGCCCCTAGACATATATACCGAACTCGTCTCCGCCGCGCCCGATGCACTATCCTAAGGTCGTCTCGACGTATTGTCCGAAGTGCAAAGTGCACACGGACCATGATGTCGAGAAGGACAAGAAACGCCCCGCTTCCGAGATGAAGTGGGGTCAGCGGCGATTCCGCCGAGCCACCGCTGGGTACGGAGGTTTTCCCCGCCCCAAGCCGGAAGGCCGCGCGAAAGCCGTCCGAAGGGTGAATCTCAAGTTCAAGTGCAAGAAGTGCAAGTACACCGTCAAGCCGGCGAGCTGGAGAGCGGGTACTCTCGAGCTCGTGGAGCACCACTAAACATGGCGGCACGCGCACCCTCGCCCTTCTGGATCGTAAAGTGCCCTGACTGCTCGACCGAACAGACCGTCTTCAGCCGTCCGGCGACCACCGTGGTCTGCACGGTTTGCGGCGCCACCCTGGCGACGCCGACCGGCGGGCAGGCTCAGCTCCGGGGCGAACTCGTTCGCGCCGTTTCGAGCTAAGCAGGAAGGCCTCCGGAACGTGCCGCTCCGGGCGGAGTACCCCGAGGAAGGGGAACTGATCATCGGGACCGTCACATCGATCCGAAACTTCGGGGCGTTCGTCACGCTGGACGAGTATGCCGGTCGGGAGGCGTTCATCCACCTCTCGGAGGTCGCCACCGGTTGGGTCAAGTACATCCGGGACCACATCCGCGAAGGTCAGAAGATCGTAGCGCGGGTGCTCCGCATCGACCTCGCCAAGAACCAAATCGACCTGTCGCTCAAACGGATCAACGACCACCAGCGCCGCGAAAAGGTCCAGGGCTGGAAGAACGAACAGCGCGCGATGCGATTGGTCGAGCAGGTGGGTGTCTCGCTGAAGACCACCGCCGACGCCGCCGTCGAACTGTTCGGGGCGGGGCTCATCGAAAAGTACGGCTCCCTCTTCCAAGCGTTCGAAGTCGCCTCGGCCGACGCCCCCCGGTTCCAGAAGGAGAACGACAAGGCCCCCTGGGTCACGGCCTTCCTGAAGGTCGCCCAAGAGAACATCGAGCCTCCGCATGTCGCGATCCTCGGGATCCTCGAGATCCGCGACCCGGCGCCCGACGGCCTCGAGCACGTGCGCGCTGCCCTCCTCGCGGCCGAGAAGGTCGACCCGGAATCGGTCGAGGTCCAGTACGTGGGAGCCCCCCGCTACCGGATCCGCGTCGCGGCCAGCCAATACAAGCAGGCGGAAGAAACGATGAAGCGCGCCACCGACGCGGCTCTGAAGTCGATCAAGGCCGCCGGCGGCGAGGGCGCGTTCACCCGGCCATGACGGACTCCATGCTCCGGGTGTGCCGCGCCTGCGGTCGATACACGTTCCAGGCGGAGTGCCCCGAGTGTAAGTCGGGGACCCGTACCCCCCACCCGGCGCGGTATAACCCGACCGACCGGTACGGGAAGTACCGGCGTATGTTACGGGCGTCGGGCCCGGTCCCGGCTCCGTCGGAGTAAAAGCAGCGTGTCCGCAGCAATCCACCGCATCAAGGTCGTCAACGACGTCAGCGATCTCGTACCGATTCTGAGGGCCGTCGATTCGCCCCTCAAGCTGAGACTCGTCCACCGTTTGGGCGAGGCCTGGCTCACGCTCGAGGACGTGGAGGCCGAGTTCGGCAAGGAGGGGGTGAAGACGCTCGCCTTCTTCGAGAAGCTACGCCTCATCGACACCCGTTGGGTGGCCCGCGAGAACCGGAAGCAGCCGGACAAGAGTTACCATTTTTACTACTCGACCATCAACATCAACACGACCTCGCCGCTCAACGAGATCTCCGAAGTGCTCGCGATCGCGACCATGCCTCTCAAGGACTACACGAAGATCGAGTCCAAGATCCACGACGCGGTCGGCAACGAAGGACGCTTCTTCTCCGACGTGGCCGAGGAGCTCGGGATGTCCCCGACCCGATTGAAGGGGCTCGTCAAGCGGTCCGAGCGACTGGAGTACCGTGGCCATCGCATCGAACGGTTCCAGGCGGAAACCGTCGAGTAGGTCGCGTCCCGAGGTCTCGGTCCTCCGGGTGGGACATCGGGCCGGACGCGATCCCCGACTGACGACCCACCTCGCTCTCGCGGCCCGCGCCTTCGGGGCCCGCCGCATGTTCCTCCATCCGCCCGACCCGGATCTGGCGGCGCGCATTGCCGCGGTGGCCGAGCGATGGGGCGGCGAGTTCGAGGTGCTTCCCGCGGCGGAGTGGCGGGCGGCCGTGAAGGGTTTCGACGGGAAAGTCGTCCACCTGACGATGTATGGTCTCCCGCTTGAGCGGGTCCTCCCACGACTCGCTCGGGCTCGACGTATCTTGCTGGTGGTCGGGGGCGCGAAGGTCCCACCGGACCTATATCGACTGGCGGGGTACAACGTAGCAGTTGGCCACCAGCCTCATAGCGAGGTCGCTGCGCTCGCGGTCGCGCTCGAGCGGTTGCTGGGTCTCCCCGGTCCGGATCGGGAGCCCGGTGCCCGTCAGCGGGTCTTCCCGAGGGCTCGCGGCAAACGGGTCGTGGGGGGCCGAACTTCACGATGAATGCGATCGAGGACGCCATCCCGTCGACGCCCCTGCCTCTCGCCGGGCGCGCTCCGGGCAAATGCATCGTCTTCGGGGAGCATGCGGTCGTCCACGGCGCTCCTGAGCTCGTGTTCGCGATCGACCTGTACACGCAGGTCGGGGTCCGCTCCGGCCCGAGATTCTCCCTGAACGCCGACCCGCACGCCGCGGAGGAGCATCCGTACTTCCGGACGGCGCTCGCGCGCCGGTGGCCGGGGGGAGAACCCCTCGAGGTGCGGTCCACGTCGCGGATCCCTCGCGGCGCCGGCCTCGGCTCTTCGGCCGCGTTCTGCTCCGCCCTGGTTGCCGCCCTCGGCGCGGCCCGCGGCGGGATCGATCGGCCGGCCCTCGCGCAGGCGAGCTATGATGTCGAAAAGGGGGCCCAGGGCGTGGGAAGTCCGGGCGACACGAGCACCGTCGTGGCCGGCGGGTTCATCACGATCAACGGGGGAGGCGGGGAGCGACTGTGGTCGATTCACGGGAGCGAGCGGGACTGGGAGGTCCGACGGGTCGACGATCCGGGGTGGATCTGGGTGGTGGCGCACAGCGGGATCCCTCGGTCGACGGGCGACGCGGTCCGAGAGGTCGGTGTCCGGCTCGCCAAACCGGACGGGCCGGAACTGCTCGCCGAATTCGCCCGGGTCGCGACCGCCGGGATCCGGGCACTCGAAGCCGGCGACCGGAAGGCAGTCGCGGAGTCGATGGTCTGGAACCAGGAACTGCTCCGAACGGTCGGGGTCTCCCACCCACGTCTGGAGGCGCTGCTCGAGGCGGCTCGGCCGGCCGCGGAGGGAGCGAAGCTGACGGGGGCGGGCGCAGGCGGTTCGATCGTCGTGTTGCCCCGGGAGGGTCAGGAGGTCGACCTGGTCCGTCGACTCGCGCGCGCCGGCGGACTCCCGTTCGTCGTCCGACCGTCCGTCCAGGGCACTGCCCTCGTGACGGAACCGGATTCTTAGGGGGCGGCCGCCTATTTTCGGGACACGATCCGGATCACGGAGTTGGCCCCGACCGGCTGCTCGGCCCCGATGGCCCGGTGGGTCCGTCCGTCGATCGCCCGGATGAAGTTCTCGCCGAGGTCGGTGTGCACTCGATAGGCCACCACGCGCGCCGGCGTGTCGGCCGGCACCAGCAGCGCATCGGGGAGAACGCGTCCCCGTCCGTCGGTCCAACGTGTCTCATCCTCGACTGGGTAGACGACGATCTGGTGCAGTCGGTCGTAGACCATCCGCTCTAGCGCGGTCTGGACGCCCGTCCCACCCCACACTCCCATTGTCGTCCGGATTGCATCCAGGGCCTTGGTCTGGGGGGCCGAAAGCCGACCCGGGTCCCGGACCGTGAACGTGGGGTCGCCCGGCCGATAGTCGACGAGTCCTGCTCGCGCGGCGCGGCGGAGTGTGAGCTCCGCGTCCGCGGTCGTCGGAACGATGGGAATGGGTTCCACCTTCGAGGCCAGATCCGCCGCCTGTTCGCGGGTCGCGTGGTCGAGCTTGTTCGCGGCCACGAGCCGGGGTTTGGAGGCGGTGAGCATCCCCCGAGCGAGATCCACGCGCTCCTCGGTCGACCAGTGACTGGGGCGCGCCCGGTCCACGGGGCTGGCCCGCAGGGCGGCGGCGATGTCGGCGGGTGTCACCGCAAGACCCGTGAACCGCTGGAGCAGGAAATCCTCGACCTTCTTCCCTTCCAGCTCGACGCTGCGGGCCTGACGCAGGAAGTCCCGACCGAGGATCTCGGTGACCCATGCGACCAACTCCTCTTCGAGCCAGCGCACCTCCTCGGAGGGATCCTGACTCCCGGGGGCGGCCAAGCGCCCCTCCGCATCCGTCGCGCCGGAGAGGTCAACCACTTGGATGAACCCGTCCGTCGCCCGCAGGTCATCTAGGAACTTGTGACCCAGCCCCTTTCCCTCGTGGGCCCCGGGGACCAAGCCCGGGACGTCGACCAGGTTGATGGGCACCCAGCGAATTCCGTCCACACACTTCGCATTCCCCGGCGTGCACGCCACGCCTTTCTCCGGGTGCGGGCACGCGGTCCGAACTGCGCCGACTCCCCGGTTGGGCTCGATCGTGGTGAACGGATACGGGGCCATCGGAACGTCGAGAAGGGTTAGCGCGTTGAAGAACGTCGATTTTCCGACATTCGGCTTTCCGACCAATCCGACCTCCATGTCCACCGCCTTCCTTAGACCGAGTAGTCCGGGGCGACCTCGGGGATTCCGAGGGCGTGATTCGCCGCGAGTGCCGCCGCGAACAGGAGGTCGCTCAGCCGATTGGTCCATTCGAGCAGTTCGGCCCGTTGAGGGTCCGTTCGGTGGAGGGCCCACAGCTCCCGCTCGGCTCGACGCGAAACAGTCCGAGCTACATGGAACTCGGCGGCCGCCGGAGAGCCTCCGGCGAGGACGAACGTGGTGAGCGGGGGGTGGGCCGCATCCCATCGGTCGATCTCCGATTCCAACCCCGCCACGTGGCGGGCTTCAATCCGGTGCTCGGGCGCGTGGCCGCCCGGACCGACCGCGAGTTCGGATTGGGCGATGAACAGCTCATGTTCCAAGCGGCGAACGAGACCGCGCAACTCTTCGAGAGCCGGTGGAAGGCTTGCCTGGAGGAGCCCCAGGTGGGCCCCGAGCTCATCCAAGGTTCCGTACGCCCGGATCCGGGCCGAATCCTTGTCTATCCGCGCCCCATGGGCGAGACCGGTCGTTCCGCGGTCCCCCGTGCGGGTGTAGAGACGCGGGATGTTCTCGCCTCCGGTCGCCAGGGCAGCTGGTCCAATGGGGAACTCAGGCCGTGGACTGGGCAGAACGAGATGTGCAGCACCTCATTATGCTTGGCGTCCTGACGGCACAGTCGGCAAATAAATCCGCTCCGCTCGCTCCAGGCGATACCCATCTGTTCCATGTTGCAACCCCACCTTGTGTCGAGGACCTATGGCCCGAGGAGTCCCCGTCCCTCGCGGTCCGCTCGGCGTCGGTCCCTCCGCCGTTCGGAGGTCGACCGCGCCCGTTCGCGCAGGGCCGGCATCCGTTCGGTATGGGTCCGCGCAAGCTCCCGGAGCCCGAGGGTCAGGACGGTCGCGAGAGCGCCGTCCAGATCCCGGGCGTAGCCGTCCTCGACGATCTCCTCCAGTTCCGCGCGGAGCGTGGTCGGTAGTTCGACCGAGGCGACGGGAGCACCGCCCGCGCCCCGAACCAGCGACCGGACCGCCTCCGAGCGGTTCGGGAGTTCGTTCGTTGTTCGGAACTGTTCGAGGAGCGACTCTTCCTCAGCGCTGAGACGCACGCCGAGAAAGTAGGTCGCCGGAGCTGAGGCCCGAGCATTCCGCACGTGTTAAACGACAAGTTAACCAATATATATGCATTATGTAGATTTGTAAAACATTGGCGGCGCGGGCTCGTCCTCGAAGGCCCCGCACCTCGATCACCCTTCAAGGCGCTGTAGGGGCGGCGAAACGACGGAGCGGGTTGCGGTCGACCTGGACATCGGGGAAAGACCCGGGGATCCATTCTTGTCAGCGCTCTGGAATTGGCGGCTGCAGAGAAGTTTGCCAGCTCGGCCTCTGAAGCACGACGAACGATCGCACGTCATCCGTAGTTGCGTCGGGCGCACGCACCCCGGCCTCCTACCGACGGATGATGTTCGTCGGGTTTGGAGACGCCGTCTCCCCCTTGGTTAAACAAACGGGGTTATGGTCTCTCCAAACTCAGCCAGCCTTATCCGGCGGCAGATGCGCGCGGGTATAGGCCCCATGAAACCCTTGGTGATCGCCAATTATTCGTCGTGACCAAAGATCAGAAACGGCCGACCTGTCCTCAGACTTCGAGAGCAGGGGTCTGAACCGGAGTGGGCACCGGGTGCGTTCCTCTAGGACAGGGTCGTATGCGACCTGCTGGGGGGGGTGGCGAATGCGCGATCCCTTAGCCGTGTCGGCGCCATTGCCCCCATCCAAACTGTTTACTATCCCATCGCCATGCGAGGACATGCGCACCCTGGCCCTCGGAGGTCTGGTCGCCATGTTGGTCCTAGTGGCGACGTTCCTCGCTCCGGCCGTGGCAGCCGCTCCCACGGCGGTTGCGGCCGGTCATGGACCGCTGGGCTCTCCGACCCAAGCTCCCACCACGGTCTGGGCCGGCTACGTGGCCCTCGGATCCGCCGGCTCGGTGACGAAAGTGTCCGGAACTTGGACCCAACCTGCGGTGACCTGCGGTTCGGCCACACGGTATGCACTCTTCTTCGTCGGAGTTGACGGTACTTCCTTATCGGACATTGAGGATATTGGTACGGCGGCTCAGTGCTCCGGCGGAACTGCCTCGTACCTGGCCGAATGGCAATTTACCTACGCCGGCGGGCCGATCTCTTCGATCACGATCCACCCGGGCGACACAATCTCGGCCTCCATCGTCTACTCATCGGGCAATTTCACGATCAAGCTCACCGACGGTAGCCACACTTTCTCGAAGAAGGTTTACCAACCAGGGGACGCCCGCGATTCCGCAGAATGCATCGTCGCGCGACCCACCACCATTTCCGGCGCGCTGCATCTCGCAAATTTTGGCACGGTGACGTTTTCCTCCTGCAAGGCAACCATCAGTGCCGTCTCGGGCGGCATCGGATCGTTTGCGAGCGTCTTCGAACTAACGATGACTCAAACGACCTCTACCAAGCCACTCGCCGTCCCGTCCGCGCTTCAGACGGGGAAGAAGGGCTTCTCCGTGGCGTGGAAGAGGGCGAACTGAGTCGGGCCGCCTTCAGCGCTCCGACCCGCAAGACCCGAATGATCGTTCCCCTTTTGGCGAGCGCGGTCCGGTTTGGTCAAAGTCGACCCCCGTCCTCTGGTCTTTCCGACTGGCCCTCCTTTGGTAGACAGAGGAAAACGATCCGCGGTTTTTGGTGCGTTTGGTGCCGGCCTCCCTTTGCCCACACGTCCTTACTTCCTCTCTTCTGACGCCAAAGGACGAAGCAGTCCCTACGACCAACCCTACCGTGAGTGCAGCAGAGCGATCCGTCGTACAAGAGGGGTCGGATATTGTCTCAATTCCCGACCTGTCCTCGATGCGCACACCAGCCCCTCGCGGCCGATCGGGCGCCTTCCCGAGAGAGTTTTAGGTCTGCCGCTCGAAAGATCGCACGAAGGGAGGGGTCGGTGGTCGGCGGCGCTGCCCCTACGGTTTAACAAACGGGGGGCATAGTGTCTCCAAACCGGCGAGTTGTAAGGTGGCGGTGCGCTGCTCGGGGAGGGGTTCGCGCGGTACCGCACCAAACATATCGTGTACTTTATATAAATCAATAGATATGTCAATTCCATGTCGAATCTCTCCGAAGCCTTCGAGGTCCTCGCGGATCCGACACGACTTAGGATCGTCGAGGAGCTGCGTGGGGGTGAGAGATCCGTGGGATCAATCGTCTCCACACTGGGAGTTTGCCAGCCGGGGGTCTCTCGGCACCTGCGCATCCTGCACCAAGCCGGATTTGTCCAGTCCCACCCCGACGGCCAGCGGCGCCTCTACTCGCTCCAGCGGAAGCCGTTCCGCGCCCTCGACGCGTGGATCCACGACTATCGGGATCTGGTCGAGGCCCGACTCGACCGGCTCGGTCAATTGGTCGGGGAAACCGGCCCTTCTTACCGCCCCGCAACGAAGAATCCGCGGAGGGAATGAACTTGGAAATTTCCGTGCGCGAAGCAGAAACCCGTGACGGGCCGACCGCTTTCTCAATTCGCCGGGACCTCGAGTCCCAGGCAACCCATGTGTTCTATGTGCCACCGGTCCCTCCCACGAAGCTGCAACGCGACGCGGCCCGCAACATCGTGACCAAGTACCTCCAGGTACGGGCCGGAGAGAACGCGATCATCGAATCGTGGAACCACACAATGCCGATGGCCACGGCGATGGTCGATGAGGTCCGCCGCGTGGGCGGCCATGCCGTTCTCATCCATGAGAACGAGGATGCGTGGTGGCGCGCGATTGACCGAAAGCAGAGCCGGCTCCTCGGCCAGTCGAGCGGCCCGGAATGGGCCGCGTTGAAAGCCGCGGATGTGTACGTGAACTTCTGGGGTCCGGGCGACACCGACCGGATCGAGAAACTGTCCGAGAAGACGTTCGACGAAGCGCTCGCCTGGAACTCGCCCTGGTACGAGGTGGCCCGGAAGGCGAATCTTCGCGGGGGCCGGATGACGGCCGCATTCGTCACGGAGGGTCGGGCCAGGAAGTGGGGCCTCGACCGCGGGCAGTGGGAGGAGAACGTCTGGCGGGCCTGTCTGATCAGCCCGGACGAACTGGCCAGGACCGCGGCTCGGCTGGCGAAAGTACTCTCCCGGGGGAGGAAGGTACGGATCACCCACTCCAACGGAACCGACCTGGAAGTCGCTCTAGCGGGGGTCGCACCGCTGCCGTACGACGGGAGACCCCACCCCAGGGACAAGAAATATGGCCAGTTTGGTATGCTGACCCAAATCCCCGGCGGAAACCTCGACGTGGCCCTCGATTCGAAGACCGCGGAGGGGACCTTCCACGCGAACCGCCGGACCAATATCTGGTGGACCGTGCACTCGGGGGGCAAGCTCGAATTAACGGACGGCAAGCTTTCGTCGTACTCATTCGAACATGGAGGGGAGGAGTTTGCCCGTCAGTACTAGCACGGCACGGCAGGCAAGGACCGTACAAGCGTTCTCAAGCTCGGGCTGAACCCGGCCGTCAAGGACGTCCCCAACCTGGAGACGGTCGAAGGCGGATCCGTTTCCTTGCAGCTCGGGGGAAACCGGTATCTTGGGGGCACCAACGGATCGAATTTCTTTACCTGGTTCTCGCTGGCCGGCTCCGAGATCGCGATCGACGGGGTTCCCGTTATCCGCGCCGGGAAAGTCCTCTAGCATCCGTGAGCGAACGAACCGCGTCTCCGGAGCTGACCGCCTTCTCTCGCCCTAGCGACCTCGAGAACCAGGTGAGCCGACTCTTCCACGTGCCGCCGGAGCGGCTCTTCCATTTCTGGACCGACCCGAGCACGTTCGCGTTGACGTACACCACCGACCCGACTCGGGCCACGGTCGAAACGTATGAATTCCGCCAGGGGGGAAAATACTCCATAGTGACCCGCGGAGGGGACGGGGGCGTGTACCGCTTCCAGGGGGAGTATCTAGAGATCGTCCCGCCGCGGCGAATCGTCAACACGTGGGAAGTGAGCATGTGGCCCGGCGTCCGGGCGGTCGAGACTGACGAGTTCGAGCGCGTAGGAGAGTCCACGCGGCTCACCATTCGATGGAAGTACCCGTCCCGCGAGGACCGGGACCGGATGAAGGGAGTCGGAGGGAAGGGCGGGATCTCCGAACAGTGGGACTTCATCGCCGACCTGCTCGCCCGGACATAGACCCATCTGCCAAAACCAGGGCGGGGTCCTACAGCCGTCGGCCGCGCGGCTCCGCACTACATTCTTGGCGCGAGCCCGTTCCGAACGATTGGAGACCTCGGCAGATCGCGCATCACCAGGAGACGCCCGAGCGCACCAAGGTCCTCGCCCCCTCCCGCCGGTTTCGCATTGCAGGGTTTGGAGACACCATGCCCCCATTTGTAAAACATCGGGGGCGGGGATACCCCCATTTGTAAAACATCGGGGAGAATAGTGTCTGAAAGCCCAGAGGGTTTTCCCCGAAAGTCGATGGGACTCCGGATTGGATGCACCTGGTGCCGAACGTGGCCACGCCCGCGAGCCCTCGTCGCTCTGCTGGGGTCTCTGTTCCTGGGCGGGTAGGAGACCAGCGGATCTTCCCCCTGGGAGGGAACTCGAAGTTCGTCCTGGGCCCCCAGTCAAGTTAAACCTTTAGATCCGGTTGTCCAGTCGTGGGCCAGCACCCGTTCGTCAACGAGATTGCGGGCCAACCCTCAACGATTCCTCCGCGGTCGTGGGCACGCCGGCTACGCCTACCCTGGGTCCTCACGGTGCTGGGGGTCGCCGTCGCCGTCTTCGTCCTGCTCGCGTATCTGCCCACTAGCCAAAGTTCGTCGTTCCAGATTTCCCCCTGCTCCGGCGGGAGTGGGTCGTTAGACGTTCCGATGGGCACGGTCCTCTCGGTCAGCTGGTTGTACGTCTCGGGCTCCAACACCGGCATCCTGGTTTCGCAGGACAGCAGTCCGCTCTTCCAGTCCGCACTGCCTTCGGGGAACGCGTCCGTGGTGGTGGACGGGTACGGAGGAATCTCCGTCTACGGAAGCTCCGACGTAACGCCGTGTATCGAGGGCTTCACCCAGGTGCACGTTTCCTGGCAGGCCGCAGAAATGTGGTGGCTCGTCCACCCGGATTGAACGGATTGGGGTCTACCAAACGCTATCGTCGGCCGAGAGGGAGGTTGGAGGACGACCCCGCCGGGTCGACCTGCCGATTTTCGCGCGCAGCCTCGGTCCTACGAGGCGCTTTGGGCCAACCGGGCGACTTCGGCCACCAACGGGAGGGCCGACTTTCCAAGATAGACGGCGACGGTGCCGCTGACGGCGATGAGGGGCAGGGCCCGATCGATCGTGGCTTGCCCGAGCTCAAGGAGGATGATCGAGGGGAGCGCGAAGACGATCTCTGCGAGCGCGATTATTCCGGCCGCCAACTCGATCGAGAGCCATATGTAGAACAGTCGTCGAACCCTGCTTGGCCCCTTCGGTGGCTCTGGGCGGACGGGCCCGATGATGGCGAGCCTTTGAAATGCTGCGTCGGTGGGATCCAATTTCAGTAACCCCCCCCGGCCACGGGCGGAAGCCACGGACGTTAATGAGGAGTGATGTATAACCGGGCTCGTCGAGCATAGGACACCGGTCCAATCGAGGGCCGCTCACGCGGCGTGTCAGCTTTCCCGAACTCGGGTCGAACCTCGGCTGGATCCCCGCGGCAGGGGCCGCCTACTTTCTCAGCCGGCGGCGTCTCGGTTTCTGCCCAGAGGCTCCGGGTCGAAGCCCCATCCGGCGGTACAGGCGTCGGTGCTCGGTCGGCTGGATCCACTCGATCCTCAGGTACTCGATCAACTCGTCGTCGGTCATCCCGATCCGCTTTCCCTCCCGCACCGTGATCGAGTATGCCTCGATCTCGGACGGGGCGTCGACGTAGCTGAGCTTGGGATAGAACAAGGGTTTCTTGTCTCGGAACTGTTTCACGTGGCACAGCTCGTGAACGATGTCGAGATAGACATTCCGGAAATCTCCGTCGTTCAAGTAATGGCTGCTGATGATGAGATGCCCGTCCAGATCGCTGGTGCTCATGTAACCGAACCTCGCCGAGAAGAACTCGACCTTCAGATTTCGAAGTATCCGCGCGGTCTGCGGACCGAAAAGATCGCGGACCGTAGGGACCTCGGAAAATCCTCGAAAGAATCGCTCGAAGCGGTAGAGTTGGGTCGGGGCATGACGTTCAATCCGGACTTTCAGTTTCGACTCGAGGGCCATGACCGGGGAGGGTCGTTGGTCCCCATAGGTCCTTCTCCACGAGGGAACTCGCTGCTCGGAACTGCGGCAACGGTCCGGAACCGGTCTCCAACTCCCCGAACGGAGTGCGAGCATCGGTGAGCTCGACGGACCTCCCGAGCGCCTCGGGACGCCTCCTCCGAGGTCCCCGGAGCGCGTTTCGCTGGACGGCGTACGTCCTGGGCGTTACCTCGTTCGCCGGCGGGATTCCTACCCCGTTTTACCCCCTCTACGAACAGCGTTTCGGATTTTCCGCTGGGATTCTAGGGGTCGTGTTCGGGGCGTATGCCGCCGGGGTTCTGTTGACGCTCTTCTTCGTAGCCCCATTGGCGGAACGGGTCGGTCGGAGGAATCTGCTCTATCTCGGGATGGCACTGACCGCAGTCGGTGCGCTCGTTTTTGCCTTAGCGACCGGGGTGCTTTGGCTTGCGTTGGGGCGAGTCCTCGCCGGGATGGCCGTCGGGGCCACCACCAGCGTGGCTACCGCGGCCATGACCGACCTCGAACCCTACCGAGACCAGCACCATGTCGCGCGTGTCGCCGTCGCCGCTAATTTCGGTGGGGTCGCACTGGGCGTCACCCTGAGCGGTCTGTTCGCTCAGTTCGGTGCCGATCCGAGCCAAGTAGTCTACGTGCTCCCAATCCTCGCCAGCGTGCTCGGAGTCGTGGCGGTCCGTGCCACTCCGGAGACCGCCACGGCGATCAGGGCGAAGCTCCCGTGGCGGATCCAACGAATCTCGGTCCCGCGTGAACTCCGCCGCCCCTTCTGGGTCGCCGCGGGGGGAATCGCAGCGTGCTACTCCATCTACGGATTCTTCGCGGCACTCGTCCCGTCGTATATTCGGGTGGGGCTCCATGCCAACAGCCCCCTCGCCGCCGCCGGGGTCGTCGCCCTCATGTTCGGGGCGGCGGCATTCACTCAAGTTGTCACGGGTCAGATCCGCGACCGACGCGCCCTCCTAGTCGGGTTCCCGTTGCTCGTGGGTGCGCTGATCGCCCTCGTGCTGATCCTACCACTGAGCTCCATGACGTGGCTGGTCCTCGTTACCGCAGGGATGGGGGGAGCCGTGGGCCTGACGTACATGGGGAGCGTCACGCTGGTCGACCGAGTGGCTCCCGAGGCGCAGCGGGGGGAGCTGCTCGCCGGATACTATTGCGCGGGATACCTCGCGCTCGCCATCCCGACTATCGGAGTGGCCGAAGCCTCGGACTGGGTCGGACTCGCCGAGGCCGGTATTCTCTTCGGCGCCGTCCTTGCCGTGGCGGTCGCGATTCTGTTCGTGGGGGTCCTCCGAACGCCGACCCCGCCGGGAGGAGGAGGGCGACCCCGCTCCGGAACAAGCAAGGTCGATTGAGCGCCCTCAGGTAGTTTCGGGTTCCTGTCCGTCCGTCGCGTCTCGGGCGAGGGCGCGACCTCCGAGACCTGCCGTTCAAGTAGGGGGTTCGCGCTCCGGAGGGGTCAGATGCGGTCAGATCCTCGGGGATCGGTCAGCCCGCTTCCGGCTCCGCAGAACCTCGTGCAGAGCCGGTCGGCCCCCGGTTTCCCACGAGAGTTACTTCTCATGACGGTCGTCGTGGCGACCGCCGCTCTAATCCTAGCGGCCGCAATCTTGCCGAACCCGCCGGCTCCGCGGGCGCTCGACACTGGGCCGACGGGTCCACATGGAGTCACGGTTGGAAATCCGATCTTGGGAATCTGCGGGCAGGGAACTCCCAGCCAGGCCCCGAGCTGCCTTTCGGGGGACTACGTCTACACACTTACCGTCGAGAGTTCCACGGAAGAGTTCGAGAATGTCGCGTTCCGAGTGCAGACCGCCAGCTTCTCGGTCTATTCGGCCTCGAGCGGGGAACCCGGATTCGCCATCTTGAACTCCAACGGAACGATCGCGGCGGCTTGGTCCTCGATGAATGGATCCCTATTCATGGCGGCCTCCGATTGGAACTACTCGGACGGGGTCGCCCCCTCGACGCCGATGACCAACCTGTTCTCTATTGTCGTCGACATGGGAAGGGCCGACCCGATGGGCCAGGGCTACACATTTGTCCTCATCGGCACCGGATCGTATTCCGGAACGAGCAGCCCTCTCTCTCTTCCCTGAACGCCGAATCGAGATACCCGCGAACCCTTGACTCGATCAGTACCGCTCCCCCTGCGCGCTTTTGATGAGCAGTGGTATCGTTCGTGCCATGAGACTACGAACGGAGGCTCCATTTCCGCCCCGATTGGGAAGGTCGCCCCTCCGTCGCGCGAGATCCCCCGAGGGGTTGGACTCGCCTACCTCCGATGCCGGACCGTGGGTCCGCGGCAGGGGTGAGACCGATCGCGAGTGTTGAGTCAGGCCGGCGGTCTCTATCCGTGCCGGGCCCGACCTCCCCGCGCGAGACGGTCCTGCGTGTCGAACGGTTGGGGTATGCGTACTCCCCCGAGCGGTTCGCGATCCGGGACCTGAGCTTCGAGGTGGGCCGAGGAGAGGTATTCGGCCTTCTCGGACGCAACGGTGCGGGGAAGACTACTACCGTCCGGGTTCTGACCACTCTGCTCCCGCCGACGGAAGGGACGGCCGAGCTCTTCGGCAAGGACCTGCATCGGTGCGGGCGCGCCGAACGGGCCCGGATCGGGGTGGTGCTCCAGGCCGAGAGCTTGGATTTCGTGTCGGTCGAACGCAACCTCACTCTCTACGGATTTCTATGGGGCGTTCCCCGGGAAGTCGCCAAGAGCCGAGCCGAGGAAATGCTGGCGCTCTTCGAACTCAACGAGGTTCGACATCGCAAACCCTGGGGCCTTTCTGGAGGAGAACGACGGCGGTTCCAGGTGGCTCGGGAACTCATGCACGAGATGGAGCTGCTCTTCCTCGACGAACCGACCGTCGGGTTGGACGCGCTCACCCGGAAGCGGATCCTCGAGTATCTCGCGCGGCGAGCACGGGACGGGCTGTCGATCGTATTCACGACGCACATCCTCCAGGAGGCCGACCAGCTCTGCCACCGGATCGGGGTCTTGCAGGGGGGTCGTCTCCGGGCCTCCGGTCCCCCGGCCGAGGTGAAGCGACGATACCGCGGCCCCCGGACCGTCGAGGCAGGATTCGAGCGGGCGCTCACGGATCCCGAGCGGACCGACCTCCTCGGGCTACTGACGCGCCACGGGGAGAAGTTCAAAGTAGTGAGCTTCGAACCGAGCGTCCTCACGTTCCAGGCCGGCAATGCGGAAGATCTTGTCGCTGAGATTTCCCGTTGGGCCTCGCCACGGGACCTCGACGTCGACCGGATCTCCGTGCGGGAAGCCACCCTGGAAGAGGCCTTCGTCAACCTTGTTTCCGATGACGCACCGGCCGACCCCGGCCCACGTTCGGAGTTCGCGTGAAGCTCCCGCCGGTGGTGCGCCTGGTCGTTCGCAACTTCGAGGCGAACCTCGACCCGATCACCCTCCTCGTCATGTTCGGGCAGCCGGCGTTCCTCATCGTCATCCTCGGAACGATGTTCAGCGGTCTCATCTCGTCGGTCGGGTCGTCCGGGTCGTACATCGCCTTCCTGGTCCCGGGGATGATCGCCTCGCAGATGATCACCGGTGCCGTCCTCTGCGGCCGCGTCTTCTGGCTCGACCGCCGCTGGGCGATGGTGGAGCAGATCTTCTCCGGACCGTTCCTGCGGGCGGAGTACCTAGCCGCCCTCCTCATCACGGCTCTTCTCTTTTCCCTGGTCGGCGTCGGGATCATGGTCCTGGTGGCCCTCCCCCTCATCGGGGTACCCGGACTCTCGGGGTTCGAGCTCTCGGTCATTCTTGGTACGATCGCGCTCGGAAGCCTGTTCTTCGGTGGACTTCTGATCGCGATCGGGGGTAGGATCCGGTCTGCAAACCTCTACTTCACCATCCAATCGGTGCTCCAGTACTTTCTGGTGTTCATATCGACCGTTTACTACCCCGTCTCCGCCAAGACTCCGCTCGTTCTGCGAGCGATCGTCTACGCAAACCCGCTCACCTACGCTGCCAACACGGTGCGGGATGCGTTCACCCACTCGTTCGGAGCCGGCGACCTAGTCGCGGGAGCCGTCCTGACCGGACTCGCGGTGGTTTCATTCGTCCTGGCCGTGGCGTCGTTCAACCGGCTGGAGCTTGGACCGGTTCAGTAGCCGTATGGCCAAACCTCCCGCTCGTGCCGACGTGCGGTTCGGCGGCCTCACAATGGTGCGCAGGACGGGTGGGACAAGCGCCCCGAGCCTCCAGTGGGGGTGAGGTAGTGCTATCCCTCGGTCTCCTTCTCGCCTCGCAGGTAAATCCCATGGCGGGCACTCCGAGGAAGCGACCGAGCCCCGGCGCGAAGAAACGAAACGCGAAGCAGCGGCAACGGCGGATCGCCGCGCGACGTCGCCGCGTTCCCCTCGGCGGCAAGAACCGTTAGTCCCGGCTCCTCTGATCGAGCGAGGGCGATGGTCCTCCCGGTGATGCTGGTCCCGGGGCGCTTCCGGAAGTCCAGACATTCCCGGGGGGCATCCAACCGGACGGACGCCGCGTGATCCTCGGGGGACGACGCGGGCGACCCGGGAACGGAAGGTCCAGGACGTTCCTTCTGCTTGCGCATCGCTAGGTCTATCGGGGGGAGCCGGTGTCGTCCACCCGTGCCTCTCGTTCGGCTCCCCGGCGACCGTTCGGAGCCGGCGGGACCGTTCGAGCCTCCACGACTCGGGAAAACACGACTGGGAAGGGTGATCTCGTGGACCTGATCCGCACCGATTCGCTCACCAAACGCTACGGGTCGATCGTCGGTCTTTCGGGGCTTACGGTAACGATTCCCACGGGAACGATCGCCCTCGTCGGGCCCAACGGGGCCGGAAAATCGACCTTCCTCCGTCTGCTCTTGGGTTTGCTTGAACCTACGCAGGGCACAGCCCAGGTGCTCGGTCAGGAAATCACACGCCAGGGCGTCGCCCTCCGGGAACAGGTCGGTTACATGCCCGAGCATGACTGCCTCATCCCGGCGATGACCGGGATCGGCTTCGTCGCCTACATGGGGAGGTTGAGCGGACTCCCGAAAAGTCAGGCGTTCGGTCGCGCCCACGACGTACTGCAATTCGTGGGACTCCGCGAGGAACGCTACCGGAAGATCTCGGAGTACTCGGTCGGCATGCGCCAACGAGTCAAGCTCGCACAGGCGATCGTGCACGATCCGGCACTAACCCTGTTGGACGAACCGACGGCCGGGCTCGACCCGACCGGCCGGGCGGAAATGCTCGCCCTCTTGAAGGTCCTCAGCGATACGAAGGACCGCAGCCTCGTCCTTTCTACCCACTTACTCCCCGACGTGGAAGGTCTGTGCGATTTCCTCGTGGTCCTCAATGACGGGCGGCTGCTCGCCGCGGCCCCGACCAAGGAAATCCTCTCCGGGGACGCGCGGGAGCTCGTCCTCCGAGTCAAGGGAGACCTCGCCCGATTCGTCCTGGCACTGGGCCACCACGGCGTCTCAGCCCGCCCCGCGCGACATGAGGTGCGCATCGACCGTCCTGTTGGCGGCGAGCGGGTCCTCTTCGAGGCGGCGGCAGAAGCGGAGTGCCAGATCCGCTACCTGGGGCCGGCGACCCGCAGCATCGAGGAGCTGTTCCTACAGTTGGTCCCGGGCGGAACGAGGGTGGCCCCTCCATGAGCATCAACGCTCCCCGGTACACGATCGGATCGATCGCCCGAGAACCGCGATGGAACCGGGTCCGAGTCATTGTATTCGAAGGCCTGATGCGACGGCTGGCCGCGCTCAACATTGTGCTCATCGTGCTCGGATCCCTGATCGTCGGGGTCGAGGTCGTTATCTTCACGACGCCCGCGTTCGTGGAAATCCTCAACGCGGGCGGGTCGGTCGGTCTCTCCAACTTCGCGACTCCCTACCGATCGGTCGCGTATCTTTTGCTGGCCACCTTGTTGGTCGCGTCGGCCGGTGCGGGCGCCATCGCGGGCGACGTCGCGAATCGGTCGATCGCCCTCTACCTGAGCCGTCCGATCACCCCCCTCGACTACCTGATCGGCAAGGGAACCGCGGTCGGACTCGTCCTCGCCATCTTCTTCATCGTTCCCGGAGTCGGCGCATGTCTATTCGCCTATATCGTCGGCAACGTCTCGATCGGCCTGGCGGCGCTCGCGATGGGGGCGTTCATCGCAGTCGGTCTTCTGGTCGCCGTGGTCTTCACGTCCCTCTCCCTGTTCATGTCCAGCCTGACCCGGCGGCCGATCTTTGCTGGCGCCTCGATCTTCGGCGTCCTCGTCAGCGCCGAGGTCCTCGCCGCCCTCGTCCAAGGCGTGACCCGGAGCAATCAATCCCTCTACGTCAGCCCCATCGAAGACCTCCTGGCGGTGGGGCAGGCCACGTTCGGGGTGACCCCGACGATAAACGCCTCGGCGGCGCTGGTCATCGTCCTCGTCCTGACCGCGGTCTCGCTCCTGGTCGCCTACCTGCGAGTGCGCCAAGTGGAGGTGGTCGGTTGACGACTCCGGTCGTGGTCGCGGTGGGGGCGACCAAGCGGTACGGGGAAGTGCTGGGACTGAACGGGTTCACCGCCGAATTCGGGCCGGGCATCACCGGTCTCGTTGGTCCGAACGGCGCCGGCAAATCGACTTTCTTCCGCGTCCTGGCCGGCCAATTGCATCTCGATGCCGGGACCGTCTCGGTGATGGGTCGGCCAACGTCCGCGCCGGTGCGGTCGAATCGCGAAGTGGGGTACTGTCCCGAATCGCCCACGCTCTACGAGTGGATGACCGCGGAGGAGTTCCTGCGGTCCCTCCTCCTCCTGGACGGGTTCGATGCGACGGAGGCGCGACGTCGATGCGAGGACGCCTTGACGACGGTCGATCTGCTCTCCGTGAAGGACCGCAAACTCGCCGGATTCAGTCGCGGGATGCGACAACGGGTCAAGATCGCCCAGGCGCTGGCCCACGAACCCGCGCTCCTGCTCCTCGACGAACCGCTGAACGCCCTCGACCCGGTCAGTCGGGTGCACCTGCTCGACCTGTTCGCGCGCATCGCGCAGTCGGGACGCCATATCATCCTCAGTTCCCACGTGCTCTACGAGGTGGAGCGGCTGACCGACCAGATCGTGATGGTCGCGAACGGGCGGGCGATCGCCCAGGGGGATCTGCACCAGATCCGCGACCTCATCGACAGTCGTCCGCTCACGGTCGAGGTCACCACCGGAGCCCCCCGGGACCTGGGTCGAGCCCTCGCAGGTTGGGATCACGTCACCGAGGTATCCTTCCCCGCGCCGGACAAAGTGCTGGCCCAGACTCGGTCGCCCGACGCGTTCTACCGATCCCTCGGGGAACTCGCTCGATCCGGGGCCATCGAAGTACGCGGGGTCCGGGGCGTGGACGACAATCTCGAAGCAGTCTTCCGCCTCCTAGCCGGGTGATGACGTGACGGGGCAACTCCGCCGGCTCGGCGTCATTGCAGCGATCACGTACCGTAGCATTTTCGTCGGGGGCCGACTCTGGATCTCCGCCCTCTTGGCGGCCCTGCCGCCCGTCCTGCTGGCGGCCTTCCTTTCCTACGGGGTGACGGGGTCGACCCTCATCAACGGTTGGGGGGCGATCCTGGTCACGCTCGTCCTGTCGGTCCAGATCCCGCTCACGACGCTCATCATCGGCGTGGGTCTGTTCCGGAACGAGATCGAAGACGACACGCTCCCGTACCTCACGCTGCGGACGATCGCTCGACCGTCCATCGTGATCGGCAAGTACCTCGGGGGATTGGCCGCGGCTCTCACGTTCCTCCTACCCTCGTTCCTCGTGGCCCTCGGCGTGACGGCCGCCGGCGCCAATGGCGTTGGATTCCCCATCGGGTACATCGCCGCGGGCCTCGCCATCCTCCTGCTGGGTACGGTCGCCTATCTCGCGGTCTACCTGCTCATGGGTCTCGTTACCCGCAGCGCGGTAGTGCTCGGGCTGGTCTATGCCTTCCTGTGGGAGTTCGTCCTCCAGAATTTCCCCGGGCATTTGCCTCAGGTCACCGTCTACTACTACCTCCGCACGGTCGGGGCCCACCTGACGTCCGGTGCGCCCCTCGGGTCCTATTCCACTTCGATCGCCCTCGCCGGTGCAGTTGCCGCTCCCCTCGGCGTCGCGGTGGTGGCGCTTTTGATCGCGAGCTTGGTGGTCAGCTCCGTGGAAACGGCCCCCGACCATTCTGACAGCTAGGGCCTCAGCCGCAGCGGCGCGTGCCGCCGCACGGCCGCGGACAGGGTCGCTCGCCCGGTCTCAATCGAGATCCCAATCGAGCGCATCGGGGGCAGTTCGCGCGACCGTCGGTCCCTCAGCGGCACGATGTATGGATACGTACGAATGCGCTAAGGGAGCGGTATAAGGCCCCCCGGAACATCGACCGCTCAAGGTCTAGACATGGTGTATAACAAGCGACTTTTGGGACTGTTGGTATTCTCGATCGCGGCAATCATGCTGCTTCCGGCGGGCTCGGCCTCGACCGCTCCGACCCCTACGGCGATGCCACATTCGGTGGCTCCGGCGTCACTCCACAACGCTCCGGTGGCCCCCGCGGCGGACCCCGTGAGTCCGGCGGAGAAGGGTGCGGCAGCGACCGAGAGCCGCATTCTCGCTTCCCTGCAGTCCGATCACATCGCCGCGAGCAAAGCGTTCCTTCCGAATTTCGGGGCGCACTTCACCACCGCGGGCAACGTGATCACACCGCTCTACTCCCAAGCTCCCGCCCCGATGGGGCTCGGTGACTTTGGAGTCTCGGAGGTCCACGGCGTGAACGTCGGGACCATCAGCTACACCCAGAGCGTCGAGGGAGCCGTGACCCTCAACTCGGTCAACCCCGTCTACGTCACCTCGTCCGACCCCGACGGGTTCACCATGCAGCTCAACACCGTGCTGACCCACACCGACATCCTCGGGAGCGCGTCCTACCAGTTCTGGATCCAGAACGTGCCCGTCTACCAACCCCTCTCGGGCACCCTCTCGTTCGAGGACAACATCTGGAACTTCTCGAGCCCCGCCACGTCCTTGCAGGCGAACTCGATCTACAGCGGGGACGGGTACACTGTTCCCGGAGTGTTCTACTACGCGATCGGGCCGTCCTACCACGTCCCGACGCCGTTCACCGTGGAGGTCTACAACAACGCCACGGTCATCAATGACCGACCGACGGTGTTCTTCAACTACACCGTCGTCAGCGGCAGCGGCTCGATCTCCGGCTCCTACGACCAGGTCGAGTTCAACTCCTCGGCGACCCCGCCGACGTCCCCGGCCCCTACCCCCTCGTTCCAGATCAACGGACAGTCCGCGGGCCCGACGAACTTCCTGCTGAACGATGCGGAGATCATGCTCGGCGGGCCCGGTGGCGGGTCTACGACCACCCTCCTCGGCATCGGCGGCTCGATGGGACTCTGGACGCTCCCGAACGGCTCGGCTACCTACAAGTCCGTGGCCTCGGCCTACGATTTCGGGACGGACACGGGAGAGACTTCCGAAGGGATCGCGGAGTACGCGACCACGGGCAGCAACCCGGTCGCCGAGCTCAACGCGGGACCCTCGATCCTCTACCCGCTTTGGGGCATCAAGGGCGCCCATCAGGGCGTCGAGACGATCACGGTGAACCTCGCCCCGACCAACGCGTTCGTCTTCGCGAGCGTGGGCGGAAAGTTCACTGCGAGCGCCTCCGCCTGGGGACCGACGGCGGTCAGCGGTCCGACGACCTACTGGCTCAGCCCGAACAAGTACACGTTCGAGTTCCTCTTGAGCGACTACACCCCCGTGGTCGCCCATGTGGCTCGCGGGAGCTCGGCCACTCTGACGGTCTCGATGAGCTGGAACCCGAACGAGGGCGTATACACCCCGCTGTGGGCCCAGTCGAATAGCCAGCTCGCCGCGATCTCCATCCCCGGCGGTATGGGCAATACCCTGCACCCGTACTATCTGTTGAACAATCCGGGCACGATCAACCAGCTGTTCGCGTCGTTCAACGACTATGAGTTCCCCGTCTTCCCGGGAGTCTATCTGCTCCACACCACCGACCGGGTGAACATCTACGACATGCCTAGCTTCGGAGTCTCGTACCCCAACACGGGCTTCGGATCCCCGCTCTCGAACCAGCTCAACATTGAACTGTTCGAGACAACGCATGTCTCCGTCGTGGACAACCCGGACCTCTCGGGATGGTTCTACAACGCGGACTCGTTCGGAGAGCCGGCAGCGGTCTACGTGTGGGACTCGAGCCAGACCCTGATCGCGGGCAACACGTTCTACGTGGAGTCCAACGGGATCAACATGGTCGATGCGACGGGGCTCGGCGGACACAATGTCATTTGGGGCAACGTGTTCTACCCGACCACAACAGTCGCCGTCAACCCCGGCGCCGTCCTGAACGCGGGGAACACGGTCGGTCTTTGGGAGTTTGAGTCGAACGACGTCATCTACAACAACGCCTTCCTCACGCCCAACACTGCGCTGAGCTTCGACGAGAACTTCTACACGGGTTCCGGCGCGGCCTGGTTCGACACTTGGAACGTGCACTCGCAGCCCGCCACGAACGTGCGGGTGGTCAACGGCTGGGACCTCTCGGGGGACATCCTCGGACTCAGCTGGGTCGGCGGGAACTACTGGAACAACTACGGGACCTTCCCCAACGCCTACGGTCACCCCTACGACAACGGTGGGCTGATCCAGTCGGGTGAGGACCACCTCCCCCAGACGTTCGTCACGCTCTACCGAGTGTGGGTCCACGAGTCGGGCCTCCCGAGCGGGACCAGCTGGTCGGTCACGGTGAACGGATTCACCGAGAGCACGACCGGGGCCGGCGTCGGGTTCTGGATGGCGGACGGAGCGGCGTATGCCTGGAGCGCGGGCGCGGTCACGGGCTACACGGCGACCCCGGCGGTTGGAGCCGTATTGGTGAGTGGAGCGAACGCCCACTTCACCATCACCTACACGTAGGGTGCCACTAGAGTGCGCTGGGGTCGGCGAAGCCGACCCCGGCGCCCGGAACAACCCTTTCTCCCCTTTCTTTCATGGTCGGACGCACGGGGAGTCCGAGCGCCCACCGTCCGGCGCCCCGGGCCCTCAAGGTCCCCACCCTCGGAGGGGGCCCCGCCTTGTTTGGGGCGATTTCGCCTCGAAAGCCCTCAGACGATCGGCGCGGGTGGCGGGATCGGGGGAGGAAGGATTGAACTCGCGAGGGGGGCCGACGCCGCCGGGTAGGCTCGTCGTAACCGAGCAAAGAATAGGATCGCGACCGCTACGAGTGGGAGGGTGTAGGGAAGACCGAGCGTGAGGAGCACTCCAAAGAAGGACTGCCAGAGCACGAAACCGAAGGCCAGGTTGACCAGCAGAAACTCGTTCTGGACCCGACCGATCCGGCGGCGGACCCGTTCGAGCAGTAGAGCGAAGACCACGAGCTCGACCGCGACGACCAGCGCGGGGGGCACGACGGAGTACGCGAGTCCGTACTCGAGCAGGAACGCGAGCGGGAAGAACGCGAAGCCGATCACCCCGACTTCTACGACGGAGGCGAGTGGTCGTTCGCTCGCGGGGGTCCAGAGGGTTGGGGGCGCCCGGTAGGCGAGCGCCACCAGCCCCCCGATCGCCAGCAAGCTCCCGACGAGGAGATAGGGCCCCATCCAGAAATGAAACTCTCCGAAGACGAGGACCGTCTCGACGGATGTGGCGGCTGTGAGCGACAGCAACGCAAGGACAAGGCCCCGACGGGTGAGGAGGGAGCGACCCCGGGTTGCGGGGAGGGCCAGGCCGAGGAGCAGGATCGGAAGTCCGATAGAATAGATCACATGGAATGCGAGGACGCCGGTCGACCAGACCCAATTGACACCGTCAAACCGACCGAACGAACCCAGGATACCGTCGGCGCTGTGGGCCGAATTGAAGAGCGTGTTGTCGCCCAAGCCCTCCTCCGTGATCCCGTAGGCCAACCCGAGGAGGAAGACCGATCCCCAACCCTTGTGCCAACGGATCATCGCCTCTCGGATGAGGAGCGCGCCGGCGGTGTACTGGCCAACGTTGATGGCGAGCTGGAGGGGGAAGAAGATGGGGTTGGTGACGGCCGAAAGGAGAGAGCTCGAGGTCGACAGGTATTCGGGGATGCCGGGCGTTAGGATGGCCAAGCACAGGATCGGGTTCGCCCTCAGAAACGTGAGGAGCCGGTGGGGTGGGTTCGGGGGCGATCGACCCGGAAGATTCCCTGCCAGGGCTCCCACCGTGGTAGCGACATCCTCGGCGGAGGTACTTCAAACTCCCCGCGCACCGGAGGTGGCCGGACTCGGTCCTCGTGGACTAACCGGCAGCTTCGACTTGGGGGGGGCCAGTGCGACCGCCGTTACTCGGGGGGCAGTCCATTCGGCGTGAAGGCGTACAAATTTCCGTCCTGAGCCGTCACCAAGACCGCCCCATCCTGCAATACCGGCGAGGTATCGAGCCCGGCCGCCGTCGAATACACCCAGCCGTCAGTCGCCACATTGGCCCGAGTGGCACTGATGAACCCGGAGGCCGTCTCGAAGACGGCCAGCCCCTTCTGAGTGGAGACTCCGACGATCGGCGATCCCATCGAGATGTTGAAGAGCATCGCTCCGTTCGAGGTCCGGAGCACGTAGAGCGTTCCGTCGTTGGAACCGATGTAGAGGTCGAGCCCGCTCGCGCTTCCGACGGAGAGTAAGGCTCCCGTGTCCTGCACGGCGCCTCCCGTCGTGAAATTCCAGATCAACCCGCCCGAACTCTGTTTGAGGGCGTAGACGTTGTGGTCGCTCGACCCCACGTAGACGACCCCACCGGAGACTATCGCCGCAGCGGTGACCGGACCGCCGGTCAGAAACTTCCAGAGGGTAGCTCCGGTGGAAAGGTTCACCGCCACCACGTCCCCACTGGAAACGCCGACCACCAGCAAGTGGGCCGTTTGGTTGACGGTGGGCGCGGCCGTGATCGTGCCCCGGAGGGTCTTCGTCCAGGAGACGGAGCCGGTGGACTCGGATAACGCGGCGATCTTTCCCGAGCTCGTGGTCGCATAAACGTCACCGTTGACCAACGCCGGCGCGTTGACGTCCCCACCGAGCGTCGCGTTCCAAACCAGGAGGCCAGTCGAGAGGGACATCGCGTCGACCGTTCCGTCGTCCGCTCCGACAAAGACCCGGCCCAGCCCGGGGTCGACCGCCGGGCTTCCGTCGATCGCCGCTCCCGACGTGAGCGTGAACGTCCAAAGGATCCCCCCGTTGGAGACGTCGATCGCGAAGAGTTGCCCTGCGGTGTCCGCGACGTAGGCCACCCCATCCACGACCGCGGGGGAAGCGTTGATGGCCGCTCCCGCATCGAAGTGCCAAGCCAGGTCGATCCACTGATTTCCGCCCGGGAAGATCACCTTGGTCAGCGAGGGGTCGTTTGGTTCGAGTCCGGTGTGTTCCGGGTCGTCTCCGAGCTGGTCCCAGCTGTTCGTGATCGTCACGGCGACCGTACTCGAGAGTCCGGACATGATCCCGACCGCGAGGAACGAGGTGAATCCGAACGCCGCGGTGGTCGGAACGGTCACCGTCTTGGAAGGGAGGGAACCGTTGGAGGTGGCCGTGACCGTCGCCAGGGTCTTGCCATACAGTTCCAACTTGACCTTCTCCAAAGTGGCGAATCCACCGCCGCTCAGCACGGCGGTGCTCCCGGGAGCGACGAAGGCGGAGGAGGTTTCGAGGTGCGGCCCGACCGTGCTGAACGTGACGGCGAACCCCGCGCGCGCGCCGACCAGATCCGATTGGCCGGAGGAGGAGGCCGCGTTCGCGGTTACTTCGTACGTTCCCCCGCTCTTCGGTACAGGGAACTGGAAGTTCCACGATGTGGATCGCGCGCCCGTGCTCCCAAGTTGGGCCGGGTTATTGATGGGTCCCGCGGTCCACGTACGGGAGGAAGCATCCCACCATGGACCCCCCACTCCGTTCGCCTGAACCGCCACATTCACGGTGACCACTCCCTTCGAGTCCGTCGCGTTGCCAGAAACGCTCAGATTTCCGTTGGGGTTCGTCAACGCAGCGCCCTGGACGGGGGAGCTCAGGGTCGTGGTCGGAAGGGTCGCATCGTTCCCACCGCCGGGAGCGAAGTCGTAGAGAAAGCCGTCCGATGACGGGATCAGAATGTTCGTCCCGGACACCGCGGGGGATCCCGTGATGTAGCCGCCGGTCGGATAGGTGTAGAGTTGCATTCCACCGGTCACGGAGATCACGTCCAGGTCGCCGCCGACATCTCCCGTGATCACGATTCCGTGACCGTGGCCACCCGCGATTGCGGGAGACGCGATCGATTCCGTGGAGGTGGGATCCTGGTACATCCAGATCTCCGCGCCGGTGGTGCCGTTCAGGTCGAAGAGCCCGTCCGCGAACCCGAAGATCACATTCGACCCGTCGAGCGCGGGGGTCGAGCGAGAAAGGTTGTCCAGGATGCCGTTTCCAGGAGGAATCGAAGCCAACGCGTTGAAGTTGGTCTGCCACAGGAGGGTCCCGTTGTTCAGGTCCAGGGCATAGGCTCGACCCGCCTTGTTGGTCACGTAGGCCACCCCCTGGGAAAAGTGGTTCTTTCCCGGCGGAGAAATCGCCGCCCCCGCCGCCACGTCAAAATCCGTCCCCGGAGGGCTGTAGGTTTGGTAGTGCCAGATCTCCGTTCCGGTGAGCGCGTTCAAGGCGTACACGGAGGAATCGGGGTTGTCCGTTCCGAACAGCACCATCGGAGTTCCGGCCCGGTTCACCACATACGACGCCGAGTCCCAGGAACCGGCGGTCTGGTTGTAACCGGTGAACTGCCATTCGAGGCTACAGTTCCCGGCGTTGTAGGCCAGGTAGGGGCCGGGGCCACTTCCGTCGTCGAGGGAGCCGATGAAGACCGAGGAGACTCCGCCGGGCGGCGTTGCAATCGTTGGAGTCGCCTCGAAAGGCTTCGGGCTGACGATCGAACAATCGACTGCCCCGGTGGTCGCGTTGAGTTTGAACAGGGCCGGATTCGAAAACGTCCCGACGAACAGGGCGCCGTTGCTGACTATCGGAGAGGAACGAATCTGAGAGCCGAGCCAGACGCCCCAAACAATCTGGCCATTCGCCAAGTTGAGCGCGAGCACGTTTCCCGTCTCCGTCCCGATGTACGCGAGGGTTTCGCCGAGGGTCGGGTCGTAGGCGACCACGGGTGAGTCGAGCGCTGAGCCGTAGAGATTGGTATCCCAGGCCACTCCGAGAGTGGATGCGGTGAGCGAGGAAAGCCCACTGTTGGACGCGTACCCCGTAAGCTGAGGAGTCTGGTGCAGTTCGGGCCAATCGTCCCTCGAGCTCAGGACGACTTTCGTGTGAAATGCCGACGCGCGGCCGGCCGTAGCGAGTCCGCTCGAACGGTTGGACTCCCGCGGGCCCGAGGACATCGTACCCGCGAGACTCACGGAAGGGAATGTCATGACGAGTGCGACAGCGATCACGAGCGTCGGGGCCCACCAGGTCATTGGGCCACCCCTTCTGCTCGCCGTTGTCCTCACCACGGCGCGCCCGACCCGGGGTAGAGGTAAGTAAGTGTCGGACGGCCTGGGATCTGAGTTGGGTCCCATTACCATGCCCCGAATGGGAGAGGGGTTCCGTTCGGGAAGCCAGAGGGGTGGCTCGCTCCCTACCGGGAACGTGGTCGATCCAGAATACCATTTCATCATGCCCATGAACTCGAGCCTCCCAGGGCCACGGGCTTCGGTCAACTCTGCTCGCGGGTACCGGCGAGGGGTGAGAGTCTTTCGGAATAGCGGGTCAGGGCGAGCCCAAGTCGGCGTAGGACTGAGTGGGCGGTTAACCCCCGAACCGCCACCGGTCGGAGTCAGCCCCCCGCTCCCCCAAAGGCCCAAAGCGCAATCCGTTCTGGGGCCGACTGAGATGGGAAAAAAACTCCCAGCCCCTCGAGGCGGGCCGGTCGAGATTCCGGTAGAGAGAGCGCGCCAGTTAGCACTCGAGTGCCAGGGCTTCCGGCGGGAAGCTCGCCGGACCCGTCCCCGGAAAGCGGACATCGTCCGCTTGGTCGAAAAGATCGGCTATCTCCAACTAGACCCGACCAACATCGTCCTCCGCAGCCACCTGCTCGTTCTCTGGAGTCGCATGGGGGAGTTCGATGTCGGGCTGGTCGATCAACTTCTGGAGAAGGACAAGCGTCTGTTCGAGTACTGGGCCCACGCCGCCGCAATTGTTCCCTCGGCCGATTTCGCTTTCCACCGTCACTTCATGCGCAACTACTCTTTTCCCGAGAATGGGTGGGGACGCCGAGTAAGGCAGTGGGCTCGCCAGAATTCATCGCTGCGCCACGAGATTCTGGAACGCCTGCAAAAGGACGGGCCGCTGGGCCTCGAGGCATTCGAAGACCGGGAGCACACAAGCTGGACTTCGGTCGGAGGACCGACCGGCCGGAACTTCAGCCAAATGCTCTTCATCCTATGGCTGAAAGGAAAGGTCGCCGTCACGCGTCGAACATCCGGTCGGAGGGTCTGGGACCTCGCGGAACGACACTACTCCACGATGCTGCCGGTCCAGGAAGTGGACCCCCGGGAAGGGGCCCGCCGGGCGGTCGAACGGGCGATGGGGGCGCTCGGAGTCGCCACCGCCCGGATGATTTCGCAGTACGGATTCGCCGGGCACTTTGGGGGCGTGCCGAAGGCCATCGATGACCTAGTCGGCGACGGCCGATTGGCCCCGGTCGGGTTGGTCGGGGCCCCGAGGAGGCGGTCCCAAACATGGTACGTGAGACGGGACGATCTTGCGGATTTGCTCGGGGGAGAGAAACGCGGGAACTGGAATCGATCGACCCTCCTTTCGCCGTTCGACAACCTCATCGCTCATCGAGGACGAGCCGAGGCACTATTCGGGCTTCGGTACCGCATCGAAATCTACACTCCCCGATCGAAGCGGGTGCTCGGATACTTTGCCTTACCAGTATTGGCGGGTGATCGAATCATCGGAACGGTCGAGACCGAGCTCGACCGGAGGCGAATGAAGCTCGCCGTGCATCAGGGCCACCCGCTCTCGGTCGGCAGGTCGAACGATCTCGAAGGGAAGGCCGTCGATCGCGCGGTTCGGGGACTCGCCGCTTTTGTCGGTGCTCGAGAAGTTGTCTACGGCCCGCGCTTCCCCGAGGCCTGGGCTCGTCATCTTCGGAATGGGCCGATCGACCGCACCGACTGATGGCACGGCCGAAGGCAGTACCCGCTGGTGAGCGGGCGATCCGCGGCGCGCCGGGTTGGCTCCGATGTCGGAGGGTGGATCGGGTTCCCATTCGGGAGCCATCCGTACCTTCCCGTCGGGCGGCGCAGTGGACAATAAGGAGTGCCGTATCGTCCGGGTCACCCGCACCCTCATGTTCCGAGGTAAGATCCGTCCGCAGGGGCCTGGGCCCTACATCGCCCTCGTCGTCGGCTGCGCCCTCGTGCTGGCCGCGCTTTTGTCTGTGGCCACGGCGAACTTCGGGGTGGACTCTCGCTCGGGGGGCCGGTCAAGTTCGTTCACCGGCGGTCCCGTGGCCGGTGTGAGTCCCAATAATCGGAACGTACCCCTCGCTGTTCACGGGGGAGGCCGAGTTCCGGCCGGGGCTCACCCCCGCCCCGGGATGGGCGGGAGCTACTGGTCCAATATTTCATCCAGCGGCGCGGGCGCACCCGCCGGAACCCTCGGTGGGGCGATGGCCTTCGATCCCGGCATCAACGCCACCGTGTTCCTTGGCGCGTCCGGCTTCGACTACGCCAAGTATTCCGCGTCGTTCGAATATTCCCACTACAATTGGTCGTCGCTCCCCGTGAGCGTTCCGGACGAGTACGCCGCCCTCGGGTACGACAGTTCGAGTTCCGACCTCGTCGCGTTCGGAGGTGAGGCGCCCGTCACGAACGAACTCGGAAACACGATTTCCACCAACGCTACCTACGCGCTGGAAGGAGGGACCTGGACCAATATCACGTCCGACCTTTCCAGTTCGCCTCCCACCTCGGGGGACCCGCTGATGGCGTCGGATCCTGCCGCGGGATATGCGCTCCTGCTCGAGCCCGGGGTCGCTACGAACACTTCGCAAACTTGGGCCTACTCGGCCGGGAGCTGGACGAATCTGACCGCTTCCGCGGGCCTTCCCCCGCCCGGCCCGGGAGGGTCGGACAGTCTCTTGGTCTACGACCCGGCCCTCGGCGCGCCGATTTTCTTTGGAGGTTCATTGCCGGGACCCGGATATGCGAACGCGACGAATGAGACGTGGGAGTTCCGGTCCGGCCAGTGGACCAACCTCCACGTAGCCGGGCCGGATTTTGCGACGGGTTCTATCGAGTCGATGGCCTACGACGGGGCGGCCTCGGCACTCGTCGACCTCCTCGCCCCCGCAGCGTACTATTCCGCTAATGGAACTCCGACGTACCAGCAGTGGGATTTCACCGGTGGCGCCTGGATCAACGCGACGGCCAACCTCTCAATCCTACCGCCCCTCGGGTACGACCCGCTGTCGGTGTGGGACGCGGTCGACGGCTATCTGATGTACATGTCCGGGGGGTACGACGCCCAGACCTGGGCCCTCGGTCAAATTCCACTGACCGCCCTCCTGTCCGCGTCTCCTTCGCCCGTCGATGTGGGAAATGAGAGCACCATCCAGGTGGCCGCGACGGGGGGAGTTCCCCCTCTTCGTTACACGTATACGGGGCTCCCGCCGGGGTGTCCGACGTCCCCGGCATCGTCGTTCATCTGCGTCCCCACCGTTGCCGGCAACTACACAATCCACGCCACCGTTGCGGATGGGAACAACACGACGGTCGATCTGTCGGCTCTTCTCGAAGTCGCCCCCGCGCTCGTCACGGCCGGGCCGCTAGTCGAGTTTCCGAGCGCCTATGTGGGAACGTCGGTCAATTTCTCGGTTTCCGTATCGGGAGGGGTTCCTCCGTACCGATTCAGTTGGAGCGTGCCCGCGACGAACTGTTCGACCCCGGATTCTGCCCGATTCAACTGTGTCGTCGACCAGATCGGTTCGTCGCTTGTCTCCGTATCCGTCACCGACTCCACTCCCTTCGCCGTCACGGTCGACAGTGCCACGCTCGCCGTAGTCGAGCCCCCCAACATTACGTCGTTCGCACCTTCGTCGGAGCAAATCGAGGTGGGGAGCCTGCTCGATTTCAACGTCACGGTCGGCGGAGGGGCGCTCCCGATCTCATACTCCTACGCGGGACTCCCACCCATGTGCGACTCGGCCGATACCCCGACCATCGGTTGCGAGGTGACCGAGGCCGGAGCGTTCAACACGACCGTGACCGTGACCGATGCGCTTGGCACCGTCCGTACGGCGACCGTTACGGTGACCGTCGTTCCCTTGCTTCAGATCACAGTGGTCACGATCACTCCGAACCCCGCTCCGCTCGGATCGACCGTGAGCTTCACCTACTCCCTGTCCGGAGGGCAATCCCCGTTCCATTCGGACTGGACGGATCTTCCCGCCGGATGCGCCCCGGCCCAATCGACGTTCGTCTGTGCCATGAACATCAGTGGGTCGTTCGACATCGGGCTCACGGTCCGAGACGGGCTCGACCGGGTCGCGGTCGCGAACGTGACCCTCGTCGTTCAGCCGGCCGCCAGCCCAGTAACGGCACCGGGCACCGGACCGGTCCCTCTGTGGGCTTGGGGGGCCGCGGGCGCCGGGGCGGTCATCCTCGCAGGACTGCTCCTGTGGAGACGTGGGGTCCGGCCGAATGATGATACGACCGAACCCGCGCCCGCCTCCGAAGGTGCCGACGAGATCGATCCTCCGACCCGATCGTACGGCCCGTAGCCCACGAATCACTCGGCCGGTGGTTGTCGTCGGACACGGAGACCCCGGCCCCGACGCGGTAAGATTTTCCAGTGGCCGGAAGGTGTTAAGACCCGAAGTTCGAACACGCCCCCGAGGAGGCACGCAACCGACCTCGCGCTCGAGCCCCGATGAACGCATCCCTCGGCCTCCGCCGGACCACCCGGCGCCGGTCCCTGTTCCGTCGAAGGGGGTGGGCCGCGCTCGTCGCACTCGCACTGATTTCGCTCACTCTCGGGGCGGCCGTGGCCCTGCCGCTCCAGGTCACCCACCTGACCGAAACCCTGGTCGGGATCCGCGCGCCGGCCCAGTTCCTGGTCCACTGGCAACAGGTCGGCTCGGAAGCCGGGACGGTCCCTGCGCCAACCCCCGGGGTGTGGAGTGTGGGCGTCGGAACTCCGTCCCGACTCCCCCGCTTTTCGGGAGACTTCGCGATCAACACAGTCGTGTCCGGGGATGTGGCGCTCCTCTGGGTCTTCAACGAAACGGTGGGGATTGCCACCGGGACTGAACTCGAGGTCAGTTTCCACATCCAATACTCCGTGGGTGCCGTCACGACTTCGGTGGCGATCACCTCGTACATCGAGACCCAGCGTCGGGCCCTGGTCGGACCGCTCGCGTTTACCGTCTACTGGGATTCAGGATACACCGCCGGAGTCAGCTTCGTCAACCAACTCGAGGTAGCTCAGGCGTGCACTGCGGTCGGGGTGTGTCCGTGACGGTTCCCCGTGCCCGTCCTTCTCGGGAAAAATCTGGGCGTGGGTGGGTCGTGCTTGCGGTGACCTTCGCCACTCTCGCGTTGGTCGTGACGATCGTGGGATGGACCCAGGCCGCCCCGGCCACCGTGGGACCCGGAACGACCGAACAAGGTCAGGGGGCTGATGTGGGCGAAAAGACCACGGCGTACTGGTTGTGGGAAGGTGCGCAACTTTGGCACATCCCGAACCCGGCCCCGACGGTGCTCTCGACGACGGCGACCGTTCCCACCCTTCTTCCGGCGCTCTCGGGTAGTTTCAGCATCAACTCGGCGACCGCGACGAACACCTCCGTTCGCTGGACCTTCGAGGAAACGACCGCGGCTCCGACTTCGACCGAACTCGAGCTACGGTTCACTGACGGTCTCACTCGGACGGCCGTCGTGATCACGGTCTACCTCGAGACCCGGACGACCGCCCCGACCGCGCCCCTCGCGTACTTCCTGTACTGGGATGCGGGGGCCTTCGCTCCGACCGGAATCACGGTCCAGACGATGCAGGTGACGGTCCAGGCCTGCACGAGCCTCGGTCACTGCCCCTGAGCCTCAGCGGACCTCCGAGACCCATTTCGTCCTCTCAGTCGGGCGCTCGACCTTCCCACCCAAGCACAGGTTCTTCTACGTGCACCCACGAACGACGGGTCGAGGTGCCCTTTAATGGCACAACCAAATCGCAGAACCGGGAAAACACTTCGACTGAAGCCGCGTCACGTCCTCGGCGGAACCATCGTCGCCCTGCTCATCATCGGTGGGAGCTGGGTCATGGCGGCGTCCTTTGCGATCACGCAGGGGTCGACCGAAACGGGGAGCGGCGTGTACCACGGCACGACGGCGCTGACCTATTGGACGGAAGCATCCGCCGGAGTCGCGACCCAGCCCGGTACCGCGCCCACGGCCCTCTCGGTGACCGTCGGTACTCCGACCGTGTTGGCCGCAGCCGCCACCAACTATGCCGTGAACGCCTGGACCCTCAACGACATCGGCCACTTCTGGAAATTCACGGAGGCGACGACCGCTCCGGTGAGCACCGAAGTGGAATTGCAGATCGCAGTATCGACCGGCTCTCCCGCGACGGTCACCAACGTGGCGGTGTACATCGAGACCCAAGCCACCGCCCCCGGGGCGGCGCTGACCTTCACGCTCTGGTACGACCTCGGATCACCGGCTACCGCGACCATCACGCTCAACAGCGTGACCCAGGTCAGCGAGCAGTGCACCGGCATCGGTGCGTGCCCCTAGGCGGACGGCCCGATCCGAAGAGTCCAACCTTTTCTTCCCGGCGCCCCACGCACCCGAGTGCGGCGGTGTCAGCGCAGGTCACTCTCTATTCAATCGGAGGCGCATTTCCAAACGCGGCCAGGAAGAGGGTGAGGTCGGCCGGAGGTATCAGGTCCGGGTGGACGTACACCCAGACGCGAGCGTTGCCTGCTTGGGCGACCACGTGGAGTCCCGCGAGTTGCTCGATCACGCGCTCGGCTCCGTGGATCCGGGCCAGATACTCCACTCCTTCGAGGAAGATCGCGGTGACCCGATCCTGCTCCACCGCATTCGCGAGGAAGCTCCCGTAGCCCTCGAGGTCGCTCGGGCGCAAGGTGAGACCCCGTCCGACGTTGCTCAACCAATAGATCTCGACCGGGCGAGGACCGACATGGGTGCGCAGTCGGTCGGGCGACTCCCGGACGACGCAGATCCCCCGGTGACCCGCCGCCGTCGCATCCAGGAAGTGGGCGAAGGCGGGCAGGTACGACGGTGCGACGGTGAGGGTGATCCCTCCGGTCGGCGTGGGAGGGGGTACCGGGGCAACGATGGCCTCGGCCAAGGGGGGAACCGGTTCCGGGGCGACTTGCTCCTCCGTTGGGCGAGGCTCCGGTGCGGGAGGTTCGAGCGGGATCTCAGACGCCGTGTCCGCTAGAACTTCCGGAGCGGCGGTAGCCATGGCTGGGTCAGCAAGGGAATCCCCCGATGACCCCGCGGTAGATTCGTCCTGTGGGGGAGCATGCTCCGGCAGAACGAGTACGCCGGACGACGGCTCGAGTTCGAGCGAAGGTGGCTGGGATTCCAATGGTGGAGGGGAAGGTCCCGCAGGGTCCAGCACCGGCGGCGGCGTAACGGTCAGTTCTGGGCGGGCACCTTCCGCAACGGGAGGGCCCGTCTCGATCGACTCCACCGACCCGACCCCCGATGGAGAAACTTCGTGGGAGGCCGGTTCAACGTTCTCGGGCGCCGGTGACTCGGCCGGGGATGGAGAGGCCCCCGGAATGCCGGGGACCAGAATCGTGGTCTCGATGCCCAATGGCTCGATCGATTCCGGCAGGGCGAGAGCGGAGGGGGTAGACTCTTCCTCCTTCGCTGCCGGTTCGTCGATCGCGCTCGGGAGTTCGTGTAACGTGGGGATGGACTCAGGATGGATGGTGTCCGGAATAGCGGGGTCTGGGGGAGCGGCGGGCTCGCGTTCCGCGACCTCCGGCGCGGGCGAGAGATCGGGCACTCCTTCCCGTTTGGCGGTTGGTTCGTCGGGGGAAGCATAGCCCCAAGGTGGCAGGAGTTCTGGCCGGGTCGGAGTGTACGAGGGTTCGGAGCGTAGTTCGTTTTCGGCGTCGATCCCTTGGGCCACGTCGATTGGCGGTTCGCCCGAGGGTAGGGCTGTCGATACGTCTGCGGATGTCCCCGTCTCAGGCGCCCCCTTCGTAGAGGAGCTTTCGGGCGATTCCGCTCGTGAAGATCTGGGAATACTCTCGCCGTCGGCCGACTCCGCATCCAAAACAAGCGGGTCCGATTCCGGGAGGGTCGAGCTCGCCGGTGGTAGTGGCTGCTCCTCGGCGACCTCGTCGACGGGGAGGAATTCGGGGGGTGGGGCTGGCACTTCGTCCAGAGCGCCCTCGCCCGATCCCAGATCCACTGCCGGTTCCTGGGGCGCGCTCTCGCCTAACGGGAGCACCGTCAAATCCCCTCCGTCCGACGGGACGATGGCGGTAGTGCCCATCGGGGGGTCGGGATCCCGTTCGGGAAGGGAACTCCCCGCGAGCGGTTCTAGTTCTGAGGTTGGAACCGGTGTGGAAACCCCCGACGAGGGAGGGGATTCCGGCGGATTCTCCGGCCTCGCGGAGGCCAACTCGGGGGAGGCGGCCGGTGAGTCTTCTGGTTCCCGGCTCGGGGCCGTAAGGGTGGCGGTTTCGACGGGGAGTGGAGGAGGGGCAACTTCCGCAGTGGGAGCAGAAATCGCTGGCGGGGGAGACGGCGTGGGGGAGGAAGCACCCGGCGGCGGAACCGGGTTCGTCGAGTCGATTCCCGACAGCTGTCTCGGCGGAGACGATACAGGGCTCATTCGACCAGGATCGGGCTGCCTAGCAGTGGCGGCGAGCGAGACCGAACGGGGTTGAGTGGGCGCGACCGGAGCGGAAGGTCGGATTTCGGGTGGGTCTCGAGTCGGTTCGGTCCACGTATCCGCGGTGAGTGGGGCGGCCGCGGCTGGATCGGCCGTGCCGGTGCTTGGGAGTCGGGGGGGCCTCGGCGGGACGACGCCCCCTAGTTTGCCCACCAACGCGGCGGTGAGCGGCCGGCCGAATCCGGGAATCGCGCTGATCTGGTCGAACGGTGCCTGGCCGAACGAGGCCAATGAATGGAAACCGGCACTCCATGCCCCCTCGACGGCGGTCGGCCCCAAGAGGGGGGCCTCGAGTATTCCGTCCAGCTCCTGCATGAGGGTACGGATCTCCTCGCTGTGGGCGATGGCGGCTTCGCTGGCGAAGTCGGTTTCGCCGAAGGCATGGATTCCGCTGGTTGGGCTCGACCGGACACGAGCGAGGCGCGGGCGCGCCATGCGATGCTTGGTCCGGACCGCAGGTGCGACCTCCCCCGGAAGAAGTGCCCACCAATGAACTCCCGTGCGCGTGCGCCCGAACAAACACCGGGTGCGAGGGAATTCGGCCGAAGGGTCGACAACCCGCACCTCGGAAACGCCGAGGTAGGCGGCGAGCGGGCGCGCTAACGCCCGAAGCTCGGCGGCCAGTGGGTCGAGCGTGGCGACGACGACGGGGCCCCGGTCGGTCGGGGGAGTGGTGGCGGTTCGCCGAAGTTCGTGCTCGACACGGGAGAGAAGGCGGAACGCATCCGGAGAGCCGGGCGGGGGGTTCCGGGTCGGAACGGGTTGTTGGGCGGGCAGCTCGATGTACAATTCCCCCAGGTTCCAGGGCACCGCGACGACCCGGTCGGGGAGCTGCTCGACAAACTCGACCATCGAAGGGAGGATCCGACGCGAGAGTCCTCGGACCACGACCGAGAGCTCGTCCGGAGCGGCCCCCTCGGTCCGTTTGCGTGCCGGCATCCGCTTCAACAGGTGCAGGATCTGGCCCGCCTCCTGCGGGTAGACCCGCTGGATTTCGGAGAGAACGGGCTCGAACGCACGTTCACGCCCCGTCCAAGGGGCGGAGGGTCCGAACGCCTCGAACCTCCCCACATGGCCGAGTCGTTGCAGGGTGGCCCGATCCGCCCGAAGTTGGGCCGCGAGCTCATCGCTCCCAAGGATCGCGATCACTGAAGGGATCGGAACGGACGGCCCGACCCCGATCCGACGACGGAACGCCGCGACGGCCCGCCCGACCGACGCCCATCGATCCCACGCTTTGACCGCCTCCTCATCGAGAAGGCTCGAATCGAGCGGGTCGATCGCGGACTCGAACAGGCTGGTCCGTCCCGGCACGAGCCCGCCCCACACGACCTCGGCGATGTGCGGCGCGACCGGGGCGAGGATGACGGCACTCTCGCGCAGGAGGTGGTGCAGGGTCCGGAGCGCGCCCCGCCGGGTCGGCGGCGTCCCAGGCAGGTCGAGGCGGGGACGGACCCGCCCCACGTAGGCTTCGAGGTCGTTGGAGAGGAAGTTGGCCACCCTGCGGAACGCGGTCCCGGCGGATTGGTGGTCGTAGTCGGCCAGCGCCGCGAGTCGGATGCGCTCCCACCGCGCGAGGATGGCCCGGTCCTCGGTCTCGAGTTCTGCGAGGGAGCCCGTGATCGACTGGGCAAACGCGGCCAACTGGGAGGGGTCGCATCGGTCCAGTGTCGCCTGGGCAAGATACCACCACCGCTCCAACCGGTACCCCTCCTGCTGACACCGATCCGGGAAGGTCGGTCCGGAACTCTCGCGCTTTTCCCCACCGATGAGCGCCGCGCGCACGGCGTCCGCCCCCACGGATTTGACCAACTCGGGCACCCCTCCCTCCGGGATTCCCGGTAAGATGGTGACGCCCAGGTCATTCGGCACCCCCGCCACCCCGGACATGACGGCGAGATGATGGACGAGGGCCGGCGAGCGCCGGCGTTCGTTGAGATACAGCCACACCGAATCTCCCGCCGGGAACGGGTCGAACCGGGCCCACGCCGCCAGTGTTCCCGAGATCGAGGGGAGGAGGCGACGACTGACCGGATTTCGACGACTTCCACAGGAACATCGGTCGGCCGCTCCCAACGGCTCCAGGCGTTCACAGCTCGGGCATTCGAGGAGCGTGACCGTGAAGGGACCCGGGGGCGCGGAGGTGGGTTCGCTCACGGGCCAGGCCGCGACCTCGACCTGGCCCACCGGCGGGTCCTTCGGGAGCAGGCGTCGGTAGAGATCCCTGCGTTCCGGCGGGAGACGCGACGGTTCGAGGCACCAGGCTCGACCCGGTGCCCAGACCATCGGGGTGCCGCAGATCGCACAATGCGGAACCCCGCGTCGGACCCGAAGGCGAGCGAAGAGCGCCCCGCTCTCCCCGAGATCCCGCGCGACGAACTCGCTTGCGGTCGGAATGTCGAGCCCGGAATACTTGTGGGCGATGTTGAAGTCGAGCTGCCCTCGGGCGGTTACGAGCGGCCATCCCAGGATACCGAGTCGGTCGGCGATCAGGGCGTCGGTTCCTCCGTGTCCCGGGACAAGCGGCACGATCCCCGTTCCGCTCTCCCCCACGTCGGCCACGGCGAGGATGGTTCCCGATGGCGGGGTCAGGTCGCCGCCCATCGGGAATTCGTGCCGGAGAGGGTACTGGTACGTCTGGCCCTGCCAGCGGGAGCCCGGGCTCTCCTCGAGCACCTCGACCTCTCCTCCCGGCAACCATTCGAGCAGACGCGACAGGGACGGTCGCGAGGTCAGGATCTTCTCGTCCAATCCCCGTCGACGATACCGTGCGACCACGTACGGCAGGTTCGGGCTGACCAGGAGGGCACTCGCCCCGAGCAAACGCCAGGGCGCGTCCACCCAGACGATCGCATTCACGACACCGTCCGCGTACGGCAGCGGGAAGCGGACGAGGTACGTGTCCCCGTCCTCCTCTTGATAGATGATCCGCTCCGGGCTCCGCGGTTGGGCGCAGGTCGGACAGATCCGGAGCGAGGTGTCCCGAGTGGCGACCAGTCCCCGAGACGCCATCCGGCCCAGGATCGCCTCGACTCCGCCCCGGCGGTCCGCGGAGTCGACCGGAAGTCCCCCCGAGCCCCCGGTCCAGACCGAGAGGTCCCGTAGGAGTACGACCGCCGGATCGTCATTCGCACCCGCCACGGAACGAAGGGTTCCGATCGCCCGGCGGCCCGCGAGGGCGAGGTATCGGGCATCGGTGTCGGCGGCCACCGCCCGGAACGCCACGAGGCCCGGGTCGTCCCCCGCTAGGAGCGACCCTTCGAATTGACGAACGATCGGGGCGGTCGAACGTCCTACGACCCCGTCCGGCCGTGGAAATCCGCGCGCTGCCCAGAGGTCCCGGGCCGAGCGCTCGACCTCTCCGTACCGATACTTCTCCGCGAGGACCCCCATGGTTCCGACCCTCGCTATCGAGGTACTACGAGGGTCGGGGTGTCGAATAAACCCTCTCTCCCGAACGCCGGGAGACCCACCGAAACTGGCACAAGCAACTCTTATCCACCCGGCGCGGTCCCCGCTCTCCCGAGGAGAATCTCCATGGCCTGGACGCAGCAAGAGGTCCGCGAGTTGAAGGAGGGCCGGTACATGCTCATCGACGAGGAGCCGTGCCGAATCATTAGCATTCAAACGTCCAAACCCGGGAAGCATGGCGAAGCCAAGGCACGGATCGACGCGGTCGGGATCTTCGACCGCCGAAAGCGCAGCGTCGTCTTCCCGGTGACCCACAAGGTCCAGGTCCCGATGATCGGGAAACGCCAGGCCCAGGTCCTATCGATGACCGATACCGAGGTGCAACTGATGGACCTCGAGTCCTATGAGACGTTCAGCCTCGCGGTCGACGCGGAGACGAAAGCCCAGATCGCCCCGGGTGGCGAGGTCCAGTACCTTGACGCCATGGGGAAACGCCAGATCACCCGGACGTAACGTCGCGGGTCGCCGGAAGGGCGTCGAACGCCCTGACCTCTCTCGGCGTTGATTAATAAGGGGGGCCGGGCATGAATCGTCTACCGGAACCCTCGGGGCCGCACAGCTCAGTGGGCCGGCTCTAGGGGGCGGGACGGATGTCAGGACCGGGCGGGATCGGGGCCGTCCCGTCGTCCCGGCTGACTCGAATTCTCCAAGAGAAAGCCGAGGAGCTCAAGCGCAAACGCCAGGCTGGTGAGATCCTCCAAAAGGAGGCCGACGAACGGGTGGCTCAATTGGAGCGACTCGGGATTGCCCTCCCGGAGGTCCCCGAACGGGCGCGCCATCTACGGGAACTCGTCCGTCGCTCGGACTGGGAAGCCGTCGAGCTCCAGGCCCGGGCCCTGTTAGACTACCTGGCCAGTCATGTCGCCGACGCGATCGAACAACGCCGCCGAAAAACGGTCGAATCCGTGGAACGGCTGACCGCGGCCGGTGTCTCCGTCGCGGCGGAGGCCCGCTCCGAGATCGAGGCGCTCGCCCACCCCTCCCCCGACGCTCCCTGGGCCGACACGTTGGGCCGACTGGTCCGCGTCGAGGAGCAGCTGGCCCGGGCCGGCGTCGAGAACATCTCGGTGGCCCAGAGCCGCGCGAAGGCGTTGGCGGACTGGGCCGGCCTTAGCGGAGACCGTCTGACCGAGTTCGTCCGAAAGGTCGAGTTGGCGGTGGAGCCCGCAAAGGAGGGTTTGGTCGCGGACGCACTCAATGCCCTCGCCACTCTCGAGCGGGACCAGCTCCCCGAGGCCCGGGCGCGCCACGACGTGTCGCGAGCAGCGGCAGAAAGCCGGGTCACCATCGCCAAGGAACTCGGCGCGTCGACCAGCGAGGTCGAGACGGCCCTCCATGCCGACGTCGGGCTCCTACCCGAGCGGTGGCCGGAGACCGTCGACGCTATCGACCAGGCGGTCGAGCGGCTGGGGGAGGTCCTACGCGAACGGACGGCCCAAGTTCTCGGGTCCCTCCGCCTGTCGCTCGACTCGCTCCCCGAATACGGCACGGATCCGACCGACGCGCGGGTCGCGGTCGATGCGGCGATATCCCGTCTCCCGTTCGTCACCGCTGCCGAGATCCCCGCGTTGCTCGCAGAAGCCCGTCGGGCCGCCGAAGAACCGATCGTCGCCGTGGTCGCGGCGCTGCTCGACGAGGTCCGCCCCCGGATCTCTGAAGCGCGTCGCCTGGGGCGGGACCCGAGTGAGGTCTTCGCCGCGATGAATCGGGCCCGTGAGGCGCTCCGGCTGAAGATCTACTCCGAGGCCTTGGCGGCGAGTCAGGAGGCCGCCGAACGGGTCACCGCGCTCACCGAAGACCTCGACGCGGCCCGGGACGAGATGCTCGCGCTCGAGGGGATGGTGGAGCGGTTCCACAAATCCGGATTCACCCCCGAAGGACTCGAGTCGGCGCTCAGCCGAGCGCGCGGACATCTCGAACGGTCCGAGGTTGAGCCGGCCCGGACGCTCCTCAAAGAGACCGTCGTACAGCTCGGACGCGAGGCGCTGAAGATGTTCCTCGACCGGTGGACCGCCCTTGACCGGATCCGCGAGTATGCCCGGGAGCACGGTTTCCTGACCACCGATGCGGGCACCACCTTGGACGAAGTCCGTGGCCTCTTGGACCAGGGCGATCTGGGAGGCGGTGCCGAACTGCTGGGCCGAGCCGAAGTGGAACTGCGCAACGCGGCCGCCCCCTACATCGAGCGACGCGTGCAGGAGATGGAGCAGGGGTTCATCGACATTCCCGACGACGCGCTTACCGCCCCGGTCCGCCGCCTCCTGGCCGACGCCGACGTGACCCTGCGGGTCAAAGGAGACCTGATCGGCGCGATCGAAAGCCTGCGCAAGGCCGAACGGGATTTCGCCTCCGTCTTCGCCGTCCATGCGAGCGCCCTCGTGGACCTCCTCGAGGAGGAGCGCCGCGTACTGGAGTCGATGGGGGGCGCGGGCGACGAGATCCAGCGCCAGATCGACGAGGTCCAACAGATCTTCAACATGGGAGATTTCGTCAAGGCCTCCCGCGCATCGCAGGAGATCCGCACGCGGGCCCAGCAGCAGCAACTCCTCCGCGGCGAGGAAGCGATCTCCCATGCCAAGCTCGCCCTGGTCGAGCTCGAGACGCTCGGCCTCGACCTCGGGAAGTTCCGTTCCGACCTCGAAGAGGCCCAATCCGCGGCCCGGGCGGGCCACTACGCCGAAGCCCACCGATTGTCCCAGACGCTCGAATCGAACTCGATCCGTACTCGCACGGAGGCGCAGTCGATCACGGACGACGTCGCCCGTGCCCAGGAGATTCTCGGCGACCTGCGTGAGATCGGCGTCGATCCGGAACCGTTCTACGAACCGATCCGCGCCGCCCGGCTCTCCGTACAATCCCTCAATTTCGACGCCGCGCGGGCGACGATGCAGATCGTCCAGCAGAAGCTTTCCGAGGCCGCCGCCCGCGCCGAAACGGACCGATTGTTCGGGGAGATCGAACGGCTCGTCGAGGACGGGCGCCGGCTCTCCGCTCCCATGGACCCCTTCAGCTCACGTTTGCACGCGCTCCGGACGGAGCGCGTGACCGCCCCGGCCGAGGCGACGCGCACCGCGACCCGGCTCCTGCATGAGGAGCTCGTGGCCATCCTCATCCCCATCCTCGAAGAGAATCTCCAGTCCCTCGAACGGGACCTCGACATCGCCCGGGGTGCGGGGGTCGACCTCGACCGCATCGTCGCTCCGTTGGCCGAGGCTCGCCGCCGGATCGCCCTCCCGGTACCGGTCGGGGCAGCCGCCCTGCTCGACGCGGCTCGGGCCGAGTTCATCGGGACGCGGGGTCTGGTCGAGCATGCCGAGCGCGTGGCGAAACGGGCGCGCGAGGCGATCGCGGAGGCCGACCTCCTGCACGTGGATATCGGCCATTCGCGGACCGTCATGGAGCAGGTCGAGACGGCTCTCGCGCGTCGCGAGTACGCCCGAGCGATCGAACTCGGGGGGCCGCTCGAGCGCGAGGTCCTCCAGGCTACGTACCATCACGTGTCGAAGACCCTCGCCGGGTTCCGTGCGACAGTCACTCGGCTCCGGAACGAAGGCGGTGACACTACGATGGCGGAGAACCTGCTCCACCAGGCTCGGATGGCCCTCGACGAGAGTCGCCCGGTCGATGCGGTCCAGCTCGCGTCCCGAAGCGAGGCCGAGCTCGAGCGGGCGGAACTCCAGCGCCGCATCGCCGATGGCTCGATCGAGGCCGCCGAACGGAGCCTCGCGAAAGCGGCGAAGGACGGTGTGGTCGTCCCGAGCGCGCTCGCCGAGGTCGAAGCCGCCCGCAAGTTCCTCGAAAAACATGCCTATCCCGATGTCCTCGAACATGCGATCCTCGCCTCCGACATCCTGGTCGCCGGCCGGGAAAGCCACCGACGTGCCAAGGAGGCCTTCAGCGGCGCCGAGTCGCAGGTCCGGGAGGCCGCCAGTTTCGGCGCCAATGTCCAGGAGGCGGAAGGGCGCCTGGGAGAAGCCCGCCTGATGGTCGAGAAGGGGCAGTATCCCGAGGCGATTCGAGCTTCCCGGGAGGCCACGGAACTCGGTCGCTGGGCCATCGAACGCCTGTTCGCCGGGCCGATCGGCGAGATGCGGCGCCTCGTCGACGGAGCCCGCAAGGAGGGTCTGACCGGCGAAGTGGATTCGGTCGAGGCGGTCGTCATGGAGGCCGAAGCTGCCCTGCGAGCGCGCGAGTGGAAGATCGCCCGTGAGGCGATCGCGCGAGCGGACTCCGCGAGCCGGAAGGTGTTCGAAGCGGTCGTCGAAACTCGCTGGCGCGAGGTGGAATCAGAACTGGCTCGAGGCCCAGCTCCCCCCGAGGCCGAGGTCGCGCGACGAGCCGACGTGGCCGCAACCTTGGCCGGGCGCCGATCGCGCGGGGAGTTCGGAGACGCTCTCGTCCTGGTGCGCGAGGAACTCGAGGCGGCGCGGCGGCGGCGTCGCGAGTCGATCGAAGCCGGTCTCCTCCGATTGAAGGAACAGTTGTGGGTCGGAGAACGACTCGGGGTCGACACGACACCGGCCATGCAAACCTTCAGCGAGGCTCGCGTCGCCCTCGATGCCGGTCGTCTCAACGAGAGCGAGGCGCTCTCTCACCGGGCCACCGAGGCGCTCGAACACTCGATCGTGGAGTTGTTCAACCGTCGGTTCGGCGACCTGCTCACCGAGATCAATTTCGCCTCCGACGGTCTGCGCGTGAGCGTCGGCCCCGTGCGCCGGCGCTACGAAGAGATCACCGCCCTGGCGCAGGCCGGACACCACCTCGAAGCGGGTCGGATGCTGCTCGCGGCGGAAGAGGACCTGGCCCTGCGCAAGTCCCTCCATCGGGAACTCATGAACTTGCACTACCTCATCGACGCCGCCCTCGGGCGGGCCTCCGAGCGGCGAACCGACACGTCCGAGGCCCGCGCTCTGTTGGCCGAGTCGGTGCGCCTCCGCGAGACGGATTATCCCGCCGCTCTGGAGAAGGCCCGGGACGCGCTGCGCCGCCTCCAAGGGGAGGTGCCACCCACCGCTCCGTCGCCTCCCGCCGAGACCCCTCCCCCCCCGGCCGCCGCTCCAGTGTCTGAAGCCCCGTCCACCACCGGAGGAGGTTCGTCGACTCCCTTCTGGCCGTTCCGGCGGAGCCCGCCGCCGAGCTGATCGGCGCCTAGGCCGAGGCGAACGAACCGGCCGGAACGCCGGGTCCTAGGCCCGGAAGACCGCGCGGAGGACCGAGCCCCAGGCGGTCGTATTCGACCGTATGCTTGATGGACCGGCGGCGAAGGAGCTGGGAAACCTGCTCCGTGATCTGGACCACTTCCTGGCATCGAGCGGGTTTGGTGAAGTAGAACTCAACGCGACGTTCGTCCGCCAGGGGGAAGATCAGGCGTAGGCCAAACGCATCTTGTCGATTGTACCCGGCCGGTTTTCGGTCTCCCTTCAAGTCGCGCAGGTTCTCATCGAGCAGGACATCGGGAAGGAGGGGATCCGAGTCCTTGACGAACGGCCGATTCATCTCGACGACCCGCCGGTGGATGTCGGGGTAGACACGAACCAGGTCGATGTACGAGCCCTTCGGTTCGAGCAGGATGTGGCCGCTCCGGGCCTTGACGGGGGGAGTCACTGACCCAGAAAGAACCGCGACCTCTTAGGGACTTCGCCTACCTCTTCCGCGCCGCTGGACTCGATCCCTGCTGGGCTTCTCGAGGCGCGCGGTCCGCGAAAGGCTCAAAGAGGGGGCCCGATACGGAAGCGGGGCGCTCCCGTAGTCTAGTGGTCAAGGATAGAGGCCTCTCGAGCCTTTGACGCGGGTTCAAATCCGGCCGACTCACCGGGTCGACCGGGGAAACTCCCGCCGGGAGCATCCCAAGAATCGAATATGCATTGGTTGCAAAACCCGAATGCACGCGCCTTGCGGTGGATGGCCGGCCCACTCGGATACTATTGCTGGCTGTCGGAGAACCCGGCTACTCGATCTCCAGTGCGGCTTCGAGTCGGAGGTAGAGCCCGACATCGTCTGTGGCCTCCACGGAAGCTTGGTACTCCGCGCCGAGTTGCTTCCGATCCAGCGCATTGACGCGGTCGTTCAGCCACTCGAACTTCTTGAACAGAAGCGGATCGTGCGAATTCTCTCGAAGCTTTCCGATCCGGTCGACCGGGCGGTGCATCGCGGTGTAGTAGGCCGTAATCCATCCCCCAAATGCTTCCCAGACCATTTCCTCGTCTAGGATCTTTCGCTTCGTCTGTGCCCCGATCAGTTCGAAGAACGAGAGGACCTCGAGATTGGCGATCTCGCCCAATTGGTTGTCCAGCAACCGCTCGCTCGTCGCGCGACGGACGCGCCGCATCCGGGGGGAGTCGAACCGTTCGCGCAGCGTGATGACCGCATTGGAGGAATTTAGTAGCCCCGCTTGTCGGGTCTGCCAGTAAAGGAACCCGAGGGTCCCGATGGCCAAGAGCCAGGTCGCGATGGTGGCCCAGAGCGCCACATCTTCGATGTTCACCATGCTGGTCCCTCCGCCAGGTGCTTGGCCGGGCGCCTCCGAAGCTAGCTCCAGTGGATTAAAAGGCCGTAACGGGTGGGCGCCGAAGCATGACGACCGAAGCCCCCGCCCCTTCGGCAGCCTCGTCTCGCTACCTGGTGGTCGTTTCGGCCGAGGACCCAGTCGCTCAAGGTGTGGCTCGGCACTGGGGTACCCCTCCTTCCACGGGAGATCATGTCGAGGGCGCGGCCCTGCGGGTTCTGTCTCCCGAGGCTCTCGTGCTCCGTCGGCCCGGATTGCACATCCACGACGAACATCTGGACGACTTACTTCCCCAGTCGATTCGCTCGGCCCGAACTACCCTCGTGTTCCCCTCGATCCATCGGAGCGAACAGAATGTCCCGTGTCTCACCGTCCATCCGCTCGGCAACCCAGGCGACTCAGCGGAGGTGGGAGGACGACCCGCGGCGCTTGTTCCTGCCGATCCGCCTCGAATGGTGTCCGCCCTACGGGCCTTGGCCGAGCGGGGAGGCCCACTGGGCCTCAAGGCCACGTTCGAGGCGACGCACCATGGTCCCGAATTGGCGCTGCCGGCGTTCTTTGTCGAGATCGGGTACGGCACCGAACCCGACCCTCCGGAGCCCGGCCTACGGGTCCTCGCCGAGACGATCCCGCACCTCACTCCGGTCGTGGGGGACCGTGTCGCTCTGGCCGTCGGCGGGGGCCACTACGCCCCGCACTTCACGGACCTCGCCCTCAAACGACGGTGGGCGTTCGGCCACATCCTCTCCCGACACGTGCTCGCGACGTTGACCCCCGAGGTGGCCCGCAGCGCACTCGAAAGTTCCGCCGGCGCTGAGGGGTGGCTCCCCGCCCGGCAAGAAGACGCTGGCCACCCGGCCCTTCGGGGCCTCGGAATAAGGATGCGCGACTCAGACGCGCCGACGCGAAGTTCGGACGCTACGTCCGCTTCTGGTACATGATCGCGCCCGAACGATAGACAGCGCGGCCGAGTCGGACGGGTTGCGTCCCGATGGACCCCGGGCTCCGTTCGGCGATCATGAGGCTTTCCACGACTTGGCGGAACAGCGCGCTCTGGTTGATCTCTGGGTGTCGGTCGAGGAATTCGTTCTCTTCCGGGGTGATGGTGATGTTCTTCCTCTGCATCCCGTGGATCGGAGACTCGGGCTTCCCGCGCGCGGCCATGGAGAACCGACCCCCGGGGGCGTATATGTGTGTATGGGTGCGCGCGCCCGCTCGGAGGGTGGGACTACGGGAGCCCCCCGAGCGGACCCACGACCACGGACGCGGCACGACGACCGTCGAGGGCCACTTCTGCGGCCTGGCGGACCTCGGCTGGGCTCAACCCCCGGAGGACCGAGGGCCACGTGACCCAGTAGTCCCCGGGGAGACCGTAGTACGCGACCTCGAGCGCCAGTTCGTGAGCGTCCGAGGTCGACTCGAGAGCCAACGCGACCTCTCCGATCCGACTCTCCCGTATGAGGTCGAGTTCGGCTGAGGGGATCGTCTCCCGCGTGATCCGGGCGACCTCTTGGCGCAGCATCGGAACGACCTTCCGCCAACGGTCGCCGCCCGTCCCGGCCTGCGCCACCCAGTAGCCGCCGAATTTCATCGCTTCCAGGTGGCTGGAGGCGTGGTAGGCGAGGCCTCCCTTCGACCGCACCCGGGTGAAGAGCCGGCTCAGCAAGGTCGCCCCACCGAGCACTTCGTCGGCGAGGTAGGCCGCCGCGTAGCTCGGGTCGTCGCGCGCGATCGAGGATCCTCCCAAACGCACCTCGACCTGGCTTCGGCCGGGGAGATCGATCGAGACGTCGCGCGGGGACCCGTGTCGAGGCTTCGGCACGGAGAGGGGCGGTGGAGCGCGAGCGGGAAGGTCCGAAAATCTCCGACCCACTAATCGTACGACGGAACTCAGGTTCCGGGGGGTAGTGACGACCAAGATTCCGCCCTCTCCGGTGAAATGCTGCCGGTGGAACTTCGTGAGATCCGAGGGCCGCACCCGGCTCACGGTCTTCCGATCCCCGGCACCGGTCGACCGATACGGATGACCGCTAGGGAAGATGGCCCGGTGGAGTTCGCGATCGGCCCGCGCCCCCGGTTGGGAGAGTTCCCGGAGCTGGCGTTCGATCAACTGCCGTCGGACTCGTTCGAGGTCGGTCGCGTCAAACCGTGGTCGCAGGACGGCGTCGGCTAAGACTCCCATCAACACGTCGGTCGAGTCGACCGGACCCCAGACCGTGACCTCCGCGGACTCGGGATCGCACTGTGCGTTGAGGGTGCCTCCCGCCCGGTCGAGGTAGCGGGCGAGTTCAATTCGGTCGCGGGAGCCCGCCCCACTCGGGAGGAGATGGGCGGTCATTCGGGCCGTCCCTTCCGCGCCGGGGCGGTCGTACGCCCAACCCCCCGGCCCGATGTAGGTGGCGGAGAAACTTGCCGCCCCGGGAGGAGGGGACTGGCGGGCGATTCGGAGTCCGTGAGGCCCGTCCGCATACTCGATGCGGAGCGGGTCGCTCGCACTACTCATCTGGGCCTCCCCCCACGGGTTCGTAGCGGACCACCACTCGCGAGTCCGTACGGAAGAGGTCGCGGGCGCGTTCCCGGACCTCCCGGGCGCGGACCGAGAGTAAGCGGTGGTAGATCTGGTCCTCGAAGGTGGGAGAGTGAAGGATCGAGAAGTAGCCGAGCCGGAACCCGATGCGCGAGGCACCCTCGTACGCGAGGGCAGCGCCGCGACGGATGCGAGTCTGTGCGTCGCGCATTTCCCGTGCGGTCGGCCCCGCCTCGCAAAGGCGCTCCACGATGCGGTCCACCGCCGGCTCCAGCCGGTCGAGCGGGACTCCTCGGGCGGCCTGAGCCTGGATCGTGAACAGTCCGGGGTACACCCGAGGTCTCCATTCGCTGGTGGCCCGGACGGCGAGGCCCGTCTCTACCAGTCCCCGACACAGGCGGGCGCTCGGGTGCTCCCCCGCACGGCCCCAACCGGGTCCGGCGGAGAAAAGGCGGTTCTCCCCTCCGAGGATCGTATCGACCAGCATGGTCGCTGGGGTCGCGGGGTCATCCAGCGCCGGCGACCGCCACGCCATCTGAAGGTACGGCGTGGTCCCCGGTCCCGAGAGCTCGGCCCGGCGCTCCCCGCGGGCCGCGGGTTCGGGATGGCCGACGGTCACATCGGCCCCGGTGTCGGGCAGCTTGGAGAACTTTCGACGGATCTCAGCGGCCGTGCTGCGGAGGTCGAATCCGCCGGCGACGACGAGGACCGCGTTCCGCGTCCCGTAGAACTTGTGATAGTAGGCCCGGAGCTCGGCCGGGGTCAACCGCTCGATGTCCTCGCGTCGACCGAGCGCATCCCACCGGTACGGGTGCACCCGGAAGGCGAGTTGGTAGACTTCCTCCTCCACCCGGAACTCGGGCCAGTTCTCGTTCCCTTCTCGCTCCGAGTGGATGACGGTCCGTTCCCGTTCCACTTCTCCGTCCTCGAGCAGGGCCCGGGTCATCCGGTCCGACTCAATGTCGAGCGGGATCGAGAGGTGGTCGCGAGGGACCGTCGAGAAGTACGCGGTGAAGTCCGTGTCGGTGAACGCGTTGAGCTCCCCGCCGACCTGGATGATGGCCCGGTCGATCGCGCCCTTGGCATACCGAGGGGAGCCTTCGAACAGCATGTGTTCGACCCAGTGAGATGCCCCGGTGATTCCGGGGTGTTCGTTCTTGGAGCCGACCCGGTACCATACCCAGACGCTGGAAGTGGGGCTGTCCACGAGGGGCGCGAGCACCACCCGGAGTCCGTTCTTGAGCTCGAACGACTCAAGTTTCGGCCGGGCTCCCGCACCGCGTGGCATGGGGCAGTTGGGGGACGCCCGTCCATATAACTCGGAACTTCGAGGTGACCCCGGCTTCACCAGAGGTCCACGCCTCGGCCGAAGCCGTCAAGGACCTCCATGCCTGGACCGACGCCATGGCGGGCTCGAGGACGATACAAATCGTGAATGTCGGGGTGGTCGCAGACGCGTCCATTCTCGTTCTTCGCCGAGCCAAGGAGGACTCGCTCCCCGGATACTGGGAGATTCCCGGCGGGGGGGTCGAGCCCGGGGAGACCTTTCCGACCGCCGCCCGACGTGAGCTCGCGGAGGAGACGGGGATCCGGACGTCGGTCCTTCGAGAGATCCACCACCAACGGGGTCCCGCTCCCCCCGGTTTTCGCCGACCGATCCTCGAACTCGCGGCGTTCCATCTCGCTCTTCCTTCCCGACCTCCCGTTACGATCGTTCCGGGGGAGCACTCGGAGTTCCGATGGGTAGGTCGAGACGACCTCCCGCTCCTTCGGATGATGGACCTGAATCGGTCCTTGGCGCTGCGAGCGCTCGATACCGGACCCACCGCGTGACGGTCACGTCTGCTCTCTGGGGGAGGGGTTGTTCCGATTCCCCGAATCCACCCAGCCGCTCTCCTCAGAATTCAAGAAAAACCGGCCCACCCCAACCCTTAAGCGACACCCCCCGCCATCGGGCGATGTGCATCCGGCGCTCCGACTGGTGCGGGTGGGCAACTTAGGCGTCTCGTTCGTCGGCACTCTCGTCGGAGGGCTCGTGGCCCGGGGGACGGGGCTCTCGCTCCCCCTCCCGATCTGGATCGCGGTACTTCTCGCTGCCCTTTCGACCTCGCTCGTGACGGCGGGCGGTAACGTGCTCAATGACCTCCTCGACCAAGAGGGCGACCGGACCAACCACCCTCATCGGCCCTTGGTGACGGGCGAGATCTCGAACTCCACGGCGCGCACCCTCGCGGCAAGTCTGTTCGTCGGGGGGGGTGTCGTGGTCGTGCCCGTGCTCTGGATCGCCCCCTGGATCGGGGTCCTGCTCGTCCTGGCCATTGGGGCATTGCTCGGGTACGAGTTCCGACTCAAGAGCCGCGGATTCGTGGGAAACCTGACGGTCGGCTTCCTGACCGGGATGGTGTTCATTTATGGAGGGACGGCGGCGGGGAACCTCCTCCTGCTCCTCCCGTTCGCGGCTATGGCCTTCCTGGCGACCCTGAGCCGCGAGGTGATCAAGGACATGGAAGATGTGGCGGGAGATGTCGGCCGCTCGACCTTCCCCAAGACCTATGGGATGGGGGCCGCCGGGGGACTCGCGCGGGGAGCGGTGACCGCAGCGCTCCTCCTCAGCGCGGTCCCGTTCTTCTGGTTCCTTCGATGGGGGAGCGTCGCCGGGATTATCTACCTCGCCCTGGTCCTCGCGGCGGACGGGGTGTTCGTACTCTCCGTGGCGTACTTGCCGAACCGACTCCACTGGGAGCAGACGATGAGCAAGTTGGGGATGACGATCGCGCTGTTCGCCTTCCTGGCGGTGGCGTTCCGGTGACCGAGGCCGAGCGACCGGGGCGGGTCGAGCGGTATCTTCGGGACCTCATGCGCGAGGGCCCGATCCATTTCACACTCATCGATCCCGACAAGTCCCCCAGTGCGACTGCCGGGCGCGTCGCGCAAGGAGCCGTGGCGGAGGGGAGCCACGCCATCTTGCTGGGCGGATCGACCGGAATGTCTCCGGAGAAGATGGGGGCGGCGGCGCGCGCCGTCAAGGGTTCCGTCCCGGTACCGGCGATCATCTTCCCGGAGGGACCCGGCTCCTTGAGCCGGGACGCGGACGCAGTGCTGTTCATGAGCCTCCTCAACTCCCGACGCCTCGACCTGGTCGTCCGGGCCCACGCGAAGGCGGCTCCCGTCGTCCGCGCCTTGGGTCTTGAGCCGATTCCTCTCGGCTACCTCGTCATCGCCCCTGGAATGCGGGTCGGCGAGGTCGGGGAAGTGGACGTGGTCTCGCGCGACGATACCGCCGCTGCTGCCGGCTATGCGCTCGCGGCCGAGTACCTCGGGATGCGATTCGTCTATCTAGAAGCTGGATCCGGGGCTCCTGCCCCGGTCCCGGTACCCCTCGTAGAGGCCGTCAAGGCGGTCGTCTCGGTACCGGTCGTGGTCGGTGGGGGCATCCGCACGGCCCCCGAGGCCCGGGCGCTGCTGCGCGCGGGTGCGAACGCCTTGGTGACGGGGACGATCACGGAGGAGGAAGGGCTCGGACCCGCCTTCCGCGGTATCCTGGAGGAAGTTCGGAGGGCTCGTGTCCGGTAACAGCTCCGGGAAGTCTCCCCACGCGGACGTCCGGCGGGGCCACGTTCTCTTCCGATCCCCCGCTCCGCCGATGACGGTCGGCCTCATCGTGGTCGCCTCGGCCGCCGTCGGGGCGCTCCTCTTTGGGGTCTCCGTTCGACCGTTCCTGGAAGGGTGGATTCTCGCGGGCGCCCTCCCGGCCTTGGCGGCCGCCGTTCTCACGGGACCGATCGCGAAGGCGATGGGGGGTCGGTTCGAATTCCATCGCTCCTGCCTACTCGCGTTGACCGCGCTCCTGATGGCGATCCCCTTGGCCGCCGCGTGGCGGTTGGCGCTCTCCGTCGTGCCGGGTTCAACCCCGAGTGTTCTGTTCCTGGCGGCCTTCCTCATCGGCCCCTCCGTCTGGTTCCGGCAGGTGGGTCTGTTCGGCATCGCACGCCCCAGTCACCTGCGAGTACTGCCGGCGACGCTCGTGCAGCCCGTCCTTTACGCGGTCGCAATCCTGGTCCTCCTTCCCGTTTCCCTACCCGAGATCACCGCGATGGTGATCTGTGGGCTGATCGGCCTCGGGTGCGCCTATGCCTTGGTCCGCGCGGCGGATCGCCCGCTGCGCCGCGAATTCCAGAGCTCGGGGGTGAGCCTGATCCGCCCACTCTTGGATCACGTCGGGCAGCGCGACCCGGACGCCACCCGCGCGCTCGAGGCCTTCTTCCTCAAATTCGCGCAGCCGGCCGACCTTCGTGTAAGCCTCCTCGGCTTCTCCCGGTCCGGCCGGCCGTATGCGACCGTCGCGCTCCCGACGGTGCACCCGGGACCGTTCGCCGCGCTCGGCGCGAGCGACCTGCCGCGCAAGCTGGCGGAGCAACTCGGCCCGGCGGCGGGGACGGTCCTCGTACCGCACACGCCGTCCGACCACGACCTGGACCTGCCCTCGGAATCGGAGCTCGGACTCGTCGGCGCCGCGGCCCGTTCCCTATTGGCGGATCTCGGCCCCGAACTCCCCTCGCGGGCGAGCCCCCTCGTGTCCCCCTACGCCGGCAGCTTCGCCCGAGCACAGCTCCTCGGGGACGTGGCCCTCGTGACGGTCAGCCGCGCGCCGGACCCCACCGACGATATCGCATTTGGCGTCGCAGATCGGATCGTGCGCGAGATCACCTCCGAGGGAGGGCCTCGCCTCGCCCTCATTGACGCCCACAACTCGTACATCGAAGGTCTCGGGGACATCACCTATGGTACTCCCGCGGCCGAGCAGCTCCTTCGCGACACGAAGGCCGCCGTTTCCGCGGCGACGGCGGCCGCGCGCGACGGGCCGGTCGAGGTCGGGGTCGGGGTCCGCACCGGATACGACATCGGCCGGGACGGGATCGGCCCGCAGGGGATGCGCGCGCTGGTCGTACGCGCTGCGGGTCAGACCACGGCGTATGTGCTGATCGACGGGAACAACCTCGTGCAAGGCCGACGGGCGCCGATCGTGGTGGCGCTCGAAAAGCTGGTCGACGCGGCGGAAGTGATGACGACCGACAATCACGTGGTCCATGAGGTCGACGGAGGGATCAACCCCGTCGGTGAACGACTCGGGACTGACGGGCTCGTGGCGGGAGCCGTGCAGGCGGTCCAGGCGGCGCTCCAGGACCTAGCCCCGACCCAACTCCGATTCGGGACCCGTGAGGTGCCCTCCGTCAAGGTCCTCGGACCGGGATTCACCGCACGGCTTTTGACCTCGCTCGGCGACACCCTCTCGATGTTCGAGTACATGCTGGCCGCGACCCTCCTGTTGCTCCTCACCGGCTCGCTCGTCGTGGTGTTCGTGCTCCAGTAGGAGGGGTCGGCGGTGACCCTATCTTCCCTCGCCCCGGACGCGAAGACGGTCCTCGGGGAGGAGAGCCTCCGTCTCCTGACCCAACTCGTCGCCGCCGCTCCTACCAACCTCGAGGACCCCGGTCACCATCGCTGGGAGAAACCGAACTATCTCCGCACGTCCGATATCATCGTCCGCGCGGCCCGGGCCCGGGGACTCGAGACCCGGATCTACGACCCGGTCGTCGCCGGGGACGCCCCCGGCGACTGGCACGGGCTCGCCCGACCGAACGTCATCGCGGAGCTCAACGTCGATGCGCCGGAAACCGTTTTGATTCTGGCCCACTACGACGTCGTCCCGATCCCGGCGGAGCAGTTGACCCGATGGAAAAGCCCGCCGCACTCGCTCACGGCGCGTGCGAACGGCCGTCTCTACGGACGCGGTGCGAACGATGACCTCGGCAGCGGGGTCGTCGGTTCCCTCCTCGCACTCGGCCGACTCGCCGAAGGCGACCCGCCGCCCCGCAACGTGCGGCTCGTCGTCTGCTGCGACGAGGAGACGGGAGGCGAGGGGGGCGTCGAGGCCGTCAAGCATCACGACTCGACGCTCGCCTCGGACGATCCGAGCCGGATCCTGGCCGGAGATGTGGTGCTCATCCCCGACGGGAGTCCGGAGACCACCGCCGGCTCGAGCGGCGTTGCGTTTCTCGAGGGGTCGTTCGACCAGCCGGTCGCACTTCGAGAAGTCTTGGCTTACGGTGACGTGCTCGTCGGACTCCACGACCTGGCCCGCACGTGGAAGTCCGCGCTCCCCTCTCCGGACTGGCCGAAGCGCCACGCTCCTGAAGCTGTGATCACGGGGCGAGCGACCGTGACTGGAGTCGACCTCCGATCGACCCCGGAAGGACCCCCGGTGCTCCAACTCGTCGCAGCGCACGCGGAGAGCGATGCCGCGAACCAGATCGCGCGAGCCGTCACCCTCGTTTTTTTGGGGCCGCCCGCAGAGCTCGACGCCCTCGCGGCGCGGTGTGCTCCTCTCCTCCCGAGCCCGTTCCGATTCGAGCCCGCCGGTTCGACAGCGCTCACGATCGTGCCCCCCTCCCGGGGGTTCCAGGTCGTCGGCGAGGCGGCGCACGGAGGATATCCCCACCGCGGCCACAATCCGGTCCCAGTCGCTCTCCAACTTCTCCGGGCCGCGATCGATCGCGGATGGGTCGACCCCGGGAGCCGCGGAACCACGACCTACACGTTGGACCTGCGACTGCCACCCGAAATGGAACTGGACGAAGGGCTTCGGGCCGCGCTCGGGTTCGTGCGCGCCGGGGTGGCCAACCGCTCCCCCCACGCCCGCATCGACGCTCCCCCGGCCCGGTGCCGGTCCGGCTACGCCCTCCCTCCCGAGGCGCCCGAGGTACTACGCCTCCAGCGGATCCTCGCGGACACGGTCGACTCCCCCGGGATCTTCGGCGAGTACGGAGGGACGGATGCGAGCGCGATCCGCGGCCTCCTCGCCCCGAACGGAGGTCCGCTCCCGGCGCTCGTGTTTGGCAGCATGGACGTCGAGGCGCACATCCACGACGCCGAGGAGAGCGTGGACCCGCGGCTGCTCGCCGGGGTCGCGCGCGCGATCGAGCGGTTCGTCCGCGAGCCGTGACGGGTGCTTCCCGTGCTGAATCCCTTCCTGTCGGCGGGTCTCGCGGTACTCTGGATCCTCCTCCCCGCGTACATCGCCAACGCGTTCGCGACCCTCCCACGGGGTCGAGGGCCCCCGATGGATGGGGGCCGCACCTGGTCGCGCGACGGACGACGCATACTGGGACCGTCGAAGACGTGGGCCGGGTTCCTGTTCGCAGGGTTCGCGGCCCTCCCTTTCGGGTTGCTCGAGGCGTGGCTCATTCTGTTGGCCCCCCCATCGCTCCAACTCGTCCCTGTTCTCGCGCCGACGGTCGTCGCCGCGATCCCCCTCGCGGCGATCCTGACCTTCGGGGCGATGACCGGGGACGCTCTCGGGTCCTTCGTCAAGAGGCGGCTCGACCGCCCGAGCGGGGCGCGGACGTTCCTCCTCGACCAGATGCCGTTCGTCCTCGTTCCGATCGCACTCGGACTCGTCTTTTACGAACCGCTCTTCGTCGGCGTCTTCGACAGTCTGTACGCGGTCGCCTGGCTCCTCATCTTCACCCTCGGGCTGCACGCGGTCTTTAACTGGGTCGGTTACAAGGCCGGACTGAAGAAGGTACCGTGGTGATCGACCCATCCCCCGACACCGCTCCGCCCCCGGACGCTATCCTTCGGATGCTGCTCGAAGCGTCCGCGGTCCGATTCGGGGAATTCACCCTCACCTCGGGCGAGAAGAGCGACGTCTACGTGGACGTCAAGCGCGCGTGGACGGACCCCCACCGTCTCGACCTGCTCGCGCGGGCCTTCGCCGCCCGCGTCGGGTCGGCGGACCGCCTCGCGGGCATGGAGCTGGGCGCGGTCCCCCTCGTGGTGGCGACCGCCCTGCGCACCGGACATCCGTTCACGATCCTGCGCAAGTCCGTGAAAGAACACGGGACCCGCCAGGCCTACGAGGGCGACCTCGCCTCCGGCGACCGCGTCCTGCTCATCGAGGACGTTTCGACCACGGGCGGGAGCTCGGAGCGCTCCGTGCAGATCCTCCGCGCGGCCGGCGGCGTGGTCAACCGCGCCCTCGTCGTCATCGACCGAGAGGCCGGTGCGCGCGAGCGACTGGCCGCGATCGGCGTACGCCTCGAACCGCTCGCGACGTTGAGCGACCTGCGCAGGGCGCGCACGTGACGGGCCGCCTCCGCGACGACGCGACCGTCCGGTTCGAAGATCCGGCCGAAGCCTCCAACATCTACGGAAAGGGGTTCTTCGGCACCCCCGAGTCGGGTGGCGGTCTGACCTTGGACCGGTACGAGGCGGTGTACCTGGCCGAAATGTCCCGGGCCGAGATCGTCGGCCTGCGTGGGCGCCCCGTACCCTGGCCGGAGGTGTTCCGCCGGGCCGTGCGGTCCGATGGCGGCTTTTCCGTGCGGTACCTGGTCTATCGCGACTTGCGCCAACGCGGGTACGTCGTGCGGGCGAGCGGCCCACCCGTGGCGTTCGCGGTCCTCCCCCGCGGCGGAATTTTGCACAAGACCCCGTCCCGGTTCTGGATCGAAGCGATCAGCGAACGCGAACCGTTCGACCTGACCCGCCTGTTCGAACTCGCGGATCGGGGTCAGTCGGCGAAGAAGGTGGTGCTGCTCGCGGTCGTCGACGAGGAGTCGGACCTGACGTACTACCGGGTCCGCCGACCCTCGCCGACCGGTGCGGTCCCGTCGCCACCGCTCGCGGCGTCCGTGGAGGGGTGGCTTTCGGTCGACCGGGTGACGGTCCACGACTCGGTGGCTGCCGAGGCACTGGGGAAGGCCCTCGCCTACGGGAGCCGGATCGGCGACCGGCTCGAGTTGAGCCTCCTCGAGTCGGCCTACCTCGCCTCGACGGGCCAGTTGACGCTCCGGGACGCAACGTCCGGCCGGGCGGTCCCCCTAGATCGGCTGCTCGCCCGCGCGCGACGTCTCGACCCGGGGTTCTCCGAACGTCTCGCGGCGTATCGGGACCTGCGCGGACGTCAGTTGATCGTCAAGACCGGTTTCAAGTACGGGGCCCATTTCCGCGCCTACCCTCGAAACCCCGAGCACGCCCACGCCCGGTACCTCGTCCACGCGGTCCCGGATTCCCACCGGGCGCGCTGGCCGACGGTCGCCGGCGGGGTACGCGTGGCGCAGGGGGTCCGCAAGGAGTTCCTGATGGCCGGCGTGGGGCCGGAGGACCGGGTCCGGTTCCTGTCCCTCGAACGGATCCGGCCCTAGTGTTTTCGTGTGGCCGTCGGGCGCGGGCGGGGCTTCTCCTCCGGCGGCAGACCATGGAGCAGCATCGCGTTGAGCAGCGCTTCGTGCTTTCGCTCGTCCGCCTCCATGCTCTCCCAGAGGACATGGATCATCCCTCCGAACTCGGGGCCGAAAGAATCGTCGAGGCCCGCCTCCGCTTCCCGTTCGCGCTCGATGAGGCGAGCGATGTCCTCGCGCCGGACCCCCGAGGCGAACGACCGTCGGAGTCCCCGCTCAAGATAGGTTTGGATGGACGCCACGATCTCGGCGTGACGGAGACTGTCGGAGGCGATCTGGCGGAACACGGCCCGGGTCAGCTCGTCCCGAGACCGCTGGGCCAGTCGCATGCACTCCCCGACCGCCGCCTGTTCGAGCGCGATCCGCCGCCGCAAGTATCGCCGAACCTCCCGGTCCCGATGCGGGTCGGGGGCGTCCTGGAGGGACTGGCCGTCGAGGCCGGTTGCGGGCGGCGTGCCGGACGCTTGTGCCAATTCGCGGGCCGCATCGAACACTACTTCGACGCTCTCGGCGGCGCGCCCGGTCGGAGCTGCGATCCGCTGGGCGGCGGTCCGTGCGATCGCCCGCTCGCGCTCGGGAGCTCGGCTCGCTCCGGTCGAAGCCCCGAGGCGCTTCCCCGAAAGGTACTGGGAGACCGCCGACGGCGCGATTCCGAGGAGCTCCGCGGCCTGTCGTTCAGGAAGTCCGAACGAGACGACCAGCTCACGCGCAATGAGTGCTTGTGCGAGTTGCACCCAACCGGTGGCGGAGAGACGTCTCCCGGGCATCGGTCGGCCACTCCGTCCAGCCATATTAGCCGATGAGCGACGTTGGGCGTTCCGGATCGACGACCAACCCGCGGCCCCAAGGAGGGTCGGCGGAGTACGCCGCCCTTCTCAGAGATTCTTGGGGCGCATCGAAGGCGGATCGCACCGGAGGCGGTTCACTCGAATCCGCCGTGGAGGGCCGGCCGACCTGAAAGGGTTCGGACCCAACGGGAGATCTGGGCGTGAGGGGTTCCCGTCGCGATCTTCTCCTCAAGCGCGGTGCCCACAATGACCCCATCCGCCCCCGTGGCCCGCGCGGCGTTCGCGGTGGAACGATCCCGAACTCCGAACCCCACCAGGACCGGCAGCGTCGGGTTCCCCGCGCGGGCCGCCCGCACGAGCGGGGCCAGTTCCGCCGACCCCTGGGCCCGACCGGCGCCGGTCGTACCGTACCGGGAAACGAGGTAGAGGAAGCCTCGCGACTCCCGCGCGATCCGCCGGACGCGTTCCAGTTCGACCCCCGGCGCCGCGAGCAGGACCAGGTCGAGCCCCGCGGCGCGTGTGGCGTGTCGCCAGGGCGCCGATTCCTCGAGGGAGAGGTCGGGGATGATGAGGCCCGAGGCGCCCGCATCGTGAAGCTCCGCCGCGGCTCGAGACAGCCCATGGGACCAGACCGGATTCGCATACGTCATCACGGCCGTCGGGAGGATCCGGGAAGAGACTCGCACCGCATCGAGCAAGTCCCCCCACGTCGTTCCGGCGGCGATGGCACGCCCGGACGCGGCCTCCAGGACCGGACCATCCGCGATCGGGTCCGAGAACGGAAACCCGAGTTCGAGCGCGTTAGCTCCCCCGGCGCGGAGCGCCGCGACCAGGGGGCGAAGGTGCGCCCGTCGCCGTCGATCGACCAGCACGTACGGGACGAGCAGGGGACCGTCGGTCCGATCCGTTCGGAGCGCGCTACCCAGACGCACCGAGCACCACCCCGAGGTCCTTGTCCCCGCGTCCCGAGAGGGTGACGACGATTCGGTCCGAGGAGGGTCGCGTTCGAGCTTCTCCCACGGCGGCAAAGATCGCGTGCGATGGTTCGAGCGCCGGCAAGATTCCCTCTTCCTCGGCCAGCCAGTGGAACGCCCGCAGTGCGTCCCGGTCCCGGACCGCGATGTAGCGCGCTCGACCCCGGTCGTGCAACCAGGCATGCTCCGGACCCACTCCCGGATAATCGAGCCCCGCCGAGATGCTCTCGGTGTCGGCGACCTGCCCGTCCCGATCCTGAAGTACGTAGGAAAAACTGCCGTGCAAGATTCCGGGTTTCCCCCGGGAGAGCGAGGCCGCGCCAACGCCTCCCGACCGGGAGCCGCCGGCTTCGACCCCGAGGAACGCGACCTTCGTGTGAAGGAGCGGATGGAAGGTCCCGATCGCATTCGAGCCGCCTCCCACGCACGCGACCGCGAGGTCGGGCAGGCGCCCGAACGAGCGGACCGACTGGCGGCGGATCTCGCGTCCGATCACTCCCTGGAAGTCGGCGACGAGGGAAGGGAACGGATGGGGACCGACGGCCGAGCCCAGGAGGTAGTGGGTCGTTCGAACGTTCGCGATCCAGTCCCGGAGGGCGGCATTGATCGCGTCCTTCAGGGTACGACTCCCGGTCCGCACCGGGTGGACCTTGGCCCCCAAGAGCCGCATCCGATCGACGTTCGGGCGTTGACGCTCCATGTCGACCTCGCCCATGTACACCTCGGTCTCGAGACCCAGGGCGGCCCCGATCATTGCCGTGGCGACCCCGTGCTGTCCCGCTCCAGTTTCCGCGATGAGCCGGGGCTTCCCCATCCGGCGCGCGAGCAGTCCCTGACCGAGGGCATTGTTGAACTTGTGGGCCCCGCCGTGGACGAGGTCCTCGCGCTTCAGCCAGATCTCCGCCCCGCCGGCTCGACGCGTGAGATTGCGGGCAAAATACAATGGAGTGGGTCGGCCCCCGAGGGTCCGAGACATCCGGTCGAGTTCGGTCCGGAACGCACGGTCGTGACGAGAGGATTGCCACGCGCGGTCCAATTCCTCGAGGGCGGGGACGAGGGTCTCGGGTACGTACGCCCCGCCGTAGGGACCGAACCGTCTACCCATGGCTCGATTCGAAATCAGTGACAGCGGCGAGGAACGCCCGGATCTTGGTCACGTCCTTCACGCCGGGAGCACTCTCGATGCCCGACGAGACGTCGACGCCCCACGGACGCACCGTCGCGAGCGCGTCACCGACGTTCTCCGCCGTCAGCCCTCCGGCGAGGATGAATTTCCGGCCCGGATTCGCGTCCACCAGCCGGGCACAGACTTCCCAGTCCGGCCGGAGCCCGCTCCCGCCCGGAAGGGGACCCCCGGCGGCGTCGAGGTGGATCCGGGGGTACGTTTCCGCCGCGGGGACCACAGGGTCGGGCGCCCCCGCCGGCGATGGGGCCACCGGGACCGAGGGCACGAGGTGGTGTAGTTCGAGGAAATCGAGCCCGTCGGGAACGGTCCCGTACACCTGGATCCGGTCGACTCCCACTTCCTCGAAGAGTTGATGGATGAGGTCCACCGAAGGGTCCACGACCACCCCCCACGCTTCGGCCTCGCTGGGGATCAGCCCGACCAATTCGGCGGCCCGTTCGGCGGTGATGTTCCGGGGCGACTGGGGCACCCCCACGACGAAGCCGGCCGCTCCCCCGGCGGGAATCTCGGCGATGGAGTCGGCCTGGCTGAGTCCGCAGAATTTCACGAAGGTGCTCACGAGCGTCCCTCCGAGTTCGTCCGCCGTAGGCTCTCAAGAAACGTTCGGGGGTCGTCGGTCCGGGCCAGCGCCGTGCCCACGAGGATCCCGTCGGCGCCCGCGTCCCAGAAGCGTCGTGCTCCTTCCGGACCTTCGACCCCACTCATCCCGATCAGCGGATGGAACGCATGGGCCGCGCGCAACGTCTCTTCGCCGACCTCGCGGCGGATCTCCAACGTATCCAAGTCACGAACATTCACTCCGTACATGTCGGCGGGCACGTCCTCGGACGGTCTTAATTCTGCGCGCCCGTGCCACTCCAGCAGGACTTCCAGCCCACGGTCGTGCGCCGTGGTCGCAAGGGCCCGGAGCGGAGTGGTCAACAGCCCCGCGACTTCGAGGCGGGCGATGAGCAGTACGGCGCTCGCTCCGACCCGGGCGGCCGCCTCGATCTGCACCGGCTCGACGATAAAGTCCTTGAACAGGACGGGCCGATCGGTCTGGGCGACGAGGGCGGCGACGTCGCTCGGCGCGCCGCCGAATTCGGGACCGCTCGCGAGGCAGGAATAGCCGTCGACCCCGCCGGCCGCGGTCTGCGAAATGAACGACTCCATCGTGCGCTGGCCGAGGTCCGGAGCGGCGGCCCCTGGGGACCGTCGCTTGAATTCCGCTAGGATCGCCCCGCGTGGGCCGGCCCGGTTCACCGCGTCTCGGAGAGAGGGACGTACGTGGAGCGGCGCAGTCGGCAACCCATCGAGGTACTCGGGGCGTGCCACCGTGGCGCGGGTCGCCGCGACCATCTTCGCGAGAAAACCCATCGTCACGGCTCCGGAACTCGGAAGAAGGGGCGACCCAGTTCGCGCAGATTCTCGAGCAGGCGCTCGGGGGCACCCCCATCCAGCACGTCCATCGCCCGCTCGAGCCCCTTCCCGATCGAGCCGACCTGACCCGTTATCCACAGCGCCGTTGCGGACGTCAGGAGGACCGAGCCGCGACGCGCTCCCCCCCCTCCCGCGAGGATCCGTTCGGTTTCCGAGGCAGCGGCGGGGGGTTCCAACGGGCCCCACGCTCCCCGCCGATCCTCGGCCGCGAGCAGACCGTGGGGATCGACGGAGCGAGCCCCGGTCCGCGCCGAAACCCACCATCTGAGATAGGTCGGTCTCCGGGGGGAGAACTCGTCGCACCCTTCGTCCGAGGTCATGGTGAGTCCCCGTCGAATTCCCAATCGGCGTAGGGCCGCCATCACTACACGCCCCTGCGAACGATCGCTCCAGCCGACCAGCTGGGCCCGAACGGGGGCCGGATTTGAGAGCGGGCCCAATCGGTTGAAGATGGTGGGGACGCCGAGGAGCCGTCGCGCCCGGGCCACCGCCGCGGTGGCCGGATGGAACAACGGCGCGTGGAGGAACGCGATCCCGAATTTCGCGAACGTCCGTCTCGGATACTCGGTCGACCGGTCGATCGGGAGCCCCAGCGCGAGCAACAGGTTGCTCGACCCGCACGGTCCGCGGGAGCTCCGGTTGCCGTGCTTGATCACGGGCTGCCCGCTGGCGGCCACGACGAACGCGCTGACCGTGGAGACGTTGAACGAGGGCCGGGGCGCGCCCCCGGAACCGCAGAGGTCCATGGCCCGCTCGACTCCGCGGGGGTGGAACGGGAGGGCCCGGCGGCGCATCTCGCCCGCAAGAGTGGCCCACTCCCACCCGTTGTCGGGCCGTGCGCTCAATGCGACCAGGACTGCGCACCGATCCTCGTCGGTCGTGCGCGCGTCGACGAGCACCCGAAACACCATGCGCGCATCACTGGGTGACAGTCGGCGGGGGACGACGAGGCGGCGCAGGACCGCGCCGATCACCGTCGAGCTCCCTGCAGGAAGTTCGAGAGCAACCTCGGGCCCTGTGGAGTAAGATAGGATTCCGGGTGAAATTGGACCGACTCGACCGGACGTCGTCGGTGACGGAGGGCCATTACGACTCCCTCCGGATCCCGGGCCGAGACCTCCAGTTCCGACGGGAGCGACCGTTCTGCCACGACCAACGAATGGTAGCGCGCACCGGTCAACGGGGAGTGGAGATGCTCGAAGACCCCCCGCCCGTCGTGGAGGACGCGCGTCGTTTCCCCGTGTACCGGCTCCTCCCCCCTTCGGATCCGGGCTCCGTAGTACTCGCCGATGAGTTGGTGGCCGAGACACACCCCGAGGAACGCGCGTTCCTGGTCCCAGCGCCGGAGCAACCCGCGTCCGACGGCCGTGAGCCGCGCATCGGACGGGTGACCCGGTCCCGGCGACAGGACGATGGCGTCCGGGTCGACGCGTACGGCGTCCCGGAGGGACCGGGTCGCGCGGAGCGTCACCACGTCCGCCCCCGTCGCCTGGAGCGCTTGCGCGATGTTGTACACGAACGAGTCCTCGTGGTCGACCAGGAGGACCTTCATCGGGAGCCGTCCACGAGCGTGGACTCGACCTGGGCCAGCTTGACCAGCGTCTCCTCGTATTCTTGTCCGGGCCGGGACCGGTAGACGATGCCGGCGCCGGCGGCGGTGTAGAGGCGTCGACGGGCCGCGAACGCGCCTCGGATGGCGAGGGCCCAGTCGGCCCGATTTCCCGGCCGCAAGAGGCCGACCGTCCCGCCGTACGGTCCCCGCCACGTGCCCTCTTCACGACGGAGCCACTCGGTGGCGCGGATCTTCGGTGCTCCACTGACAGTCCCCGCGGGGAACGTCGCCCGAAGGACCGACCACGCATCCGACCCCGAAACGAGTCGGCAGGTCACCCGGCTCACGAGGTGGTCGAGGCGGGCATACCGGACACGGCGTTCTTTCCAGACGACCCGGACCGACCCCGGCCGCGCCACTCGGCCCAGGTCGTTGCGCGCGAGGTCGACGAGCATTCGATGTTCGGCGAGTTCCTTCGGGTCCTTCTCGAGGTCGACCCGGAGGCGGGGACGGGCACGGGGGATCGTCCCCGCGATCGGGTTGATGTGGGCGGAGGTACCGTCGACCTCCACGACGGATTCGGGCGACGCCCCGAGGATCTCCCGGTCACCGATCTTGAGGAAGTAGAAGAATGCGAATCGCTCGAGCCGTCGAAGCTGACCCGCCCGCGCGAGGAGGTCGGAGGGACGCGGCCAACCGCGCCGGTGCGCGAGGACCACCTGGAAGGCCTCCCCGGCCCGGATCGCCGCACGCAAGTGATTCACGGCGCGGGAGAATTGGACGCGAGAGAGGGAATCGGACGCCGGTGCCGGCGGCCGGATCCTCGAGGTCGGCCGTTCGAACGCGCGAGTTCGGCGGACGGAGATCTGATGGGCCCGGTCCGCGAGGACGAACTCCCCGAGCGGGAACGGGGAGAGCGCGGGGAAACGAGCCAGCGCCGGTTCGAAGAGGCCGACTGCGTCGAAGCCCAGGTACCCCATCACGACCGGTCGCCCCCCCGAAGCGAGGTGGTGGGCGGTCGTTCGCGCCACGTCCTCGAGATCGGTGCGCGGCGTGAACGGAGCGAGGCACTCGCCCCGGTCGAACCAAACCGCGATCCCGTCAGACGTGGAGTGTCCCGCCGTGCGTTCGAAATATCCGGCCGTTTCCGCCCGCTCGGCCCTCAGTGAGAACTGGGTCCACGGATCGGTCACGAGGAGCGGGCCTCCTCGACCAGGGCCCGGTGGAGCTCCCGAAGCGCGCGCGGTCCCTCCTCTTCCGGCACCGCGATGGAGAGGGCCCGCGGGGTCGCGCTGAACCCCTCCGCAGTCGCCACCACGCGGCTCGGGACGCGGTCCACGTCGGCCAGGATTCCGTCCCCGATCACGGTCACGAGCGCGACGCGGAACGGTCCCTCGACCATGACGGCCGCTTCCCGGGTGAGGGGAGCGAGCGAGCGCAGGGCCGCGAGGACCTCGGTGGGCGCCAGCACGAGGCACAGCAGAGCCGACGAGGTGTACAGCTGGACGAGATTCACCTGGGCGGCCGCGAGGCGTTGGGAGACCTCCGCGACGATCCCGGGTCGCTGTCGGCCACCGGGGACCCGTAGCCGGAGGAGTCGCAGAGGGCGGAGAAGGGTCAGGGCACGATTGTGGCGGTCCGAACGTGACGGACCGATCGTCGTCGCGATCCGCGCATCGTCCAGCGAGCGGACGCGGAGGACGATGCCGTGAGCGCGGGCCGGTTCGATGGTCAGGGGATGGAGGACCCGGGCGCCGAATTGGGCGAGCTCTTCCGCCTCTTCGTACGAGAGCTCGGCGATCGGCCTCGCTCCGGGGACCTCCTTCGGGTCGGCCGTGAGCACCGCGACGTGCCGTTTGACGAGCTCCACGCGTTCGGCCCGAAGGATCGCACCGATCCCGGCCGCCGCGTAGTCCGAACCCCCTCGCCCGAGCGTGGCGACCCGACCTTCGAGGCTCCGCCCGAAGTACCCCGTCACCACGGGCACCTTCCCCTGGCTCAGCAGGCGTCCCAGGCCCGCCCGCACCGCGGGGCCGGAGCGGTCGAACAGGATGCAGGAGGCGCCGTAGGTGTTGTCGGTGATGAGGCCCAGGTGGTCCGCCTCGACCGCGACCGCGGGAATGTCGTGGTCCTCCAGACGGCGAGCCAACCAATCGACCGAGAGCCGCTCTCCCTGGCTGAGGACTCGATCGGACATCGGTCCGTCCGGGGCCGGTCCTTTTTCGAGGGCCGCAAACATTCGGGCCAGACGGGCGAGATGCCGTCGTCCGGCGGGGGAGAGGCCCGGATGACGAGCCCGCACCTCGAGCAGGATCCGTCGATGTCGGGCCGCGGATCGGGGATGTTCGAGGGCATCGGTCAGTCGATCGGTGACGCCTTCTCGGGCGGAGGCCACGAGGACGAGCGGTCGCCCTTCGGCTCGCGTCCGAACGACATCGCCCAGCACACGATCGAAATCGGTAAGCGACGCCCCCCCGAACTTGAGGACCAGCGGCGCTCGCCGTCGACTCATCTTCGACTCCGCCCCGCTCGGTCCAGCGCCCCGTGGGCGAGGGCCAGTTCGGCGTTCAAGACCGAACCTCCAGCGCCTCCTCGGACCGCATTGTGCGAGAGAACGAAGAATCGGAGGAACGGCGGGTCCCATCGCACTCGGCCGATCACCGCGGCCATCCCCCGGGCCCGGGCCGGCCGACCGGCCCAGCGGTCTCGGAGCGGTTGGGGCCGATCCGCCTCCCGTCGCAGTTCGATCGGGGGATGGGGGGCGGTCGGGAGGGCGTCACCCCGCAACGGGTCGAACTCCATCCAGGCGTCCTCGATTTCGGCTCGGCGAACCGAGACGCCGGTCTCGATCGTTACGGCTTCGAGGTGGCCCTCGCGGGTTCCTACCCGGGCACAGTGTGCGAGGATAGGGACGGCGAGCGGAGCGACGCCGCGGCCGCGACGCGTGCCGAGGATGCGGGCGGATTCCTGGGCGAGCTTTTCCTCCTCGCCCTCGATGAACGGGACGACGTTGTCGGTGATGGAGAGGGAGGGAACCCCCGGATATCCGGCGCCGGAGAGCGCCTGATAGGTGGTCACATGGATCGACCGAGGGTCGAGCCGATGGACGATCGGGGCAAGGGCCAGGACGAGACCGGCGGCGGAGCAGTTGGGGTTAGCGACGAGGAGGCCGCGTCCTCGAGGTCGGTTCTGTGCGAGGGCCAGATGTTCTCCGTTGACTTCGGGCACCATCAACGGCACGTCGGCGTCTCGGCGATGGTCGGAGGCGTTCGTGAAGACGGCTACGCCACGCCGCGAGAGCTCGCTCTCGAGCGGTCCCGCGGTACCCGAGGGAAGGGCCGAGAAAACGACTCGAATCCCGGCCCGGACCAAAGCGCCGGGGCTGAGTGTTTCTAGGCGTGCGTCTTCGATCGGGGCCGGAGGTGGCTCCGCCAATTGCCAGACCTCTCCGAGCCGTTTTCCCTCCGAGCGCTCGGTGGAAACGAACCGGGGCACCCCAAAGTCGGGGTGCTCGGCCAACAACCGTGCAAAGTGCTGGCCGATGTAGCCGCTCGCTCCGAGGATCGCCACTGGGATCGGCCTCTCGGTCACGGAACAAATCCTCCGCGGAGCGCGAGGTCGGCCAACACGAAAGCCGTCACGCTCTCGATCACCACGACCGCCCGCGGTACGATGCAGGGGTCGTGGCGGCCGGCGACGACGATGGTCTCCGGAGCATGGGTCGCGAGATTCACGGACTGCTGAGGTCGGGCGATGGACGAGGTGGGCTTGACCGACACGCGGGCGATGATCGGCATGCCGGTCGTCAATCCACCGAGTATCCCGCCCGCGTGATTGGACGTCGTGCGGACCCGGCCCGCATCCCAGACGAAAGGGTCGTTGTGGTCACTTCCGCGCATCCGGGCGGCCCCGAACCCGGCCCCGAACTCGACGGCCTTGATCGCGGGCACCGCGAACCATGCATGAGCGAGGACGCTCTCGACCGGGTCGAAGAACGGCTCGCCCAGGCCGACCGGAAGTCCGTCGGCGCGGACCTCGATCACTCCTCCGACGCTGTCTCCTTCTCGGCGGGCTGACCGGACCGTTTCCTCCATGGCCTTCGCCGCGACCGGGTCCGGCGCGGCCACTTCGTTCGACGCCGCCAGCGCGCGAAGGGTCGCGAGGTCGGCCCCCTCCGGGACGGTGGCGTCCACCTGGCCGATCGAACGGGTGAACGCGACCACATCGATGCCGAGAGGGTCGAGTACCGACCGAGCGACCGTCCCCGCGATGACGAGGCCGACCGTCATCCGGCCCGAGAAGATGCCGCCGCCCGAGAGGTCGGCCGTCGGACCATACCGCACACGGGCGGGGTAATCCGCGTGCCCGGGCCGGGGCGTATCGGCCAAGCGGTCGTACGGTTCGCGACGCACGTCCTCGTTCGCGACATGGGCGCGAAAGAGGGAACCGTCCGACCGTCCCCCGGAGTGCCCGGAATCGATCACCAGTCGGTCCTCTTCCTGACGCTTGGTCGCCAGGCGTCGTCCGACCGGGCGACGACGGTCGAGTTCCACCTGGATCCGGTCGATGTCGATCGGCGTACCGGCCGGGATTCCCTCGATCGTCACGCCCACCTCCGGCCCGTGGCTCGTGCCGAACACGGCGACGCGGAACCGCTCCCCGATCCGCATCATGGCCCCGAGACCTCCGTGCCGAGGTCCCTCAGGGCCGTCCAAAAACCGGGAAACGATTTCCGGACCGACTCGGCCACCCCGATCCTGCTGGGCCCGGTCGCCGCCAAGGCCCCCACCGCGGCACTCATGACGAGCCGGTGGTCCGCGAGGGTACGAAGGTCGACGGCCCGCGGGGGCCCCCGTCCTTCGATCACGAGTCCGCTCGCGACGACCTCCACTCGGGCTCCGAACGCACGCGCGAGCCGGGCCGTCTCGGTACGACGATTCGATTCCTTATGGACGACGTGCGCCGCTCCTCGCAATCGGGATCGTCCCGGCAGCGTGGCCGCGAGCACGCCCGCGAGCGGGTACAGGTCCGGACACGATGTGAAGTCCATCGAGAACGGACAGGGAGACCCGGTACGGACCGTAACGGACTGGGCGGATTCGCGGACCTCCCCCCCAGCTTGTCGGAGGAGCTCCAGTACCTTCCGGTCCGCCTGAGGCCATTCGGGTGAGACTCCGGTCACGGTGACCGGACCTCCGGCGATCGCACCCGCTACCCAGAGGTACGCGGCCGACGACGCGTCGCCCGGAACCCGGAATCGATTTCCGTGGATCGCCTGTCCTCCGGCGATCCGGAACTCCCGGCCGCGGCGTGTCACGTGCACCCGGAGTCGACGGAGCGTCGCGAGGGTCGCCTCGACGTACGGCTCCGAAACGATCTCGCCATCGAGGAGGATCCGAGAATCCTCGGCCCGGGTGGGTAATGCGAGGAGGAGGGCGGAGGCGAATTGGGAACTTTCGGATGCATCGAGACGAACCCGGCCCCCGTGGATCGGACCACGGAGGATGAACGGAAAGCCTGTCGGCTCGGCCCGAACTTCGGCGCCGAGGGCGCGGAGCGCGTTGAGGAGCGGGGCCATCGGGCGACTCCCCAGGCGTCCCGAGCCGAGGAAGCGGACCCTCCGCGCGCCCAACGCCGCCAATACGGTGACGAACCGAAGGGTCGTCCCTGACTCCCCACAGTCCACCTCGATCGGGCGGCCCAGCCGGGGACGGCGGCGGGGGTGGAACGTCCATCGCTCGCGCGAACGAGATACGGCCACGCCGAGACGACCCACCGCGGTGGCGGTTGCCCGTGTATCGTCGGAGTCCAGGGGGTGTTCGACCGAAAATCGGTGCGCGCTGAGGAAAGCTGCGACGATCGCACGGTGCGTGTAGCTCTTGGACGGAGGCCCGGCGACGCGACCCTTCGCTCGGCTCGGGTACACCGTTCGGACGGTCATTCGGCACCGTCGGTCGTGAGTTCCGCCGTGAAGTGCTCCCCCACGTCGGTCGGTAGCGAAGCGGCGACGGCGGCAACTCGGTCGCGGGGGACCAACGCGGCGAGGGCCGGTCCGAGACCGCTCACTCCGACCGCCACCGCACCCGCCGCCCTCATGCGCGTGCGCAACTCCGTGTAATCGTATCCCATGACCGACTCCACGAGCACGCTGTTCCGCTCCATCGCCTCCGGGTACCGGTGGGCTCGTGCCGCATCGACAATGGGTCGTCCTTGGTCGGCGACGGCCTCGAAGCGGGACTTCCAGTCCGGCGAAGGCGCGTGGACGCCCGGCGGCAAGTAGACGACCGTCGTCCAGGAGGAGGGAGCCCGCTGCTCGGCGATCAGGGTGGAGTTTCTGTTGTCGGTCAGCACGAAGCCAGATCGAAGGCCGGCCAACGCATCGTCCAAGGCCCCAGTGGCGCTCAGGCCAACCCCGCGGGTGACTTCCGCCGTTCGCCGGGCCACTTCGAGTGGGGTCGGGCTCGCCTTCAGGGCCCGAGCCACCGCGATGGTGATCGCAGATGCGACCGCGCTAGAACTTTTCAACCCTTTCGCGACCGGTACGTCCGATCGCAGGTCGAGCGAGGCGTGGAAACGTTGCCCCCGGCCGAACCGCCCAAGTGCCGCATCGACGGCGGCTCGGACGAGGGCCGAATCGGAGCCCGGAGGCGTGCAATCGAGGCTCGGGCTCGCCGCCACCTCTAGGTCGACCGAAGCGGTGACGAACCGCTGGATCCCGATCGCGCAGCCCACCCCGGTCGTAAGGGCGTTCACGATCGTGACCGCCGACGTACTTCGGCCTACGCCCCGCATGTCAGCTCCTTTACGATGGTTTCCACCGACTCGGGTTCGGGCGGCTCGCCCCACCACACGCGGTACGTCGCCGCCGCCTGGTAGACCAGGAGTCGGCGCCCGTCCTCGTATCGTGCTCCCACGGAACGGGCCAGCTCTCCCACCTGCGGGTCGTCGGGGGCGTAGACCCAGTCCAGCACGTAGGACTCACCCGAAAGGAAGGACCCCAACGGCAACTCGAACGGACCGTTCGCGGCCCGGCCGACACTCGTGGCGTTCACGACGAGGGAGGACACACCCTCGGGAAGGGCCGACCGCGCGTCGAACTCCGCGGCGAGAGTCGTGGCCACCGACGGCCTACGGGTGAGCACCGTGGCCCGGCTCCCGATCTGCTGCGCCGCCGCGAGCGTTGCTCGGGCCGCGCCGCCACCCCCGAGCACGGTCAGGGCCGTGCCATCCCAGTCCCCCGCCTCCCGAAGTTCGGTCAACCGACGGACCATCGCCTCGAGGTCGGTGTTGTCGGCCAAGATTCCCCCGTCCCGGAACGATAGGCAGTTGGCGATGCCCGAGGCGATGGCATCGGCGGAACGTAGGGTCGCCGCCTCGTACGCGAGATGTTTCCAAGGGTGAGTAACGTTGAGGCCGAGGAACCCGTGAGCCGGTAAGTACTCCAGAGCGCGACGGAACTCCTCCGGCGACGAAAGGTCGATGGGTAGGTAGAGTCCTATCCGATCTTCCCGAGCCATCCAATCGTGGTGGATCCGCGGACTCAGCGAGTGCGCGACCGGGTGGCCCACGACGGCGAACAACGGGGCGCCGTCCGCTGAATCGAAACGGGCCATTCGGTCCACCGGGATCTGCGACGCCTCGACCGTGCCCGGTGCGCCGGCCTCGGGAAGGGAGCAGAATACCCACGGGACGCGAAGCTCTCGGGCGAGGGCCCGGACGAGGGCGCCGGAAGGACCCGTGGTCATGAGAGCCGGTCGCGGGTCGGGCAAGTGGTCGAGGAGCGGCAGCAGCTCTCCGACGGCGGTCGAGAGGGTCGCGGGAACGACCACCTTGAGGATCCCTGGGGGCGGCGGGGGTTCGGAGAGCCGCCCCCGGATTTCGTCCATCGGGATTCCCTCAGGAAGATGGGAGGATCGCACGATGTTCCGTCCGAGGTTCGTGACCCTCTCTTCCAGCCGCCGGTCTCGTGCGACTTCGAGATCGACGAACGCGAACGGCTCGTTCGCGAGGTTCATGAGGAGGGATTCTCGTTCGCCCGGAGCATCCGGTCCCGAACCTCCTTCTGCTCGGGAGCGGAGCGTGGCGACCAGAGGGAGATCCGACGGGAAGAGCTGGTGGACGTGCTCCTGTTCCGCCGGAGACCAGCGATCCAAGCGAAGTTCGGCAAGGTCGCCTCCCGCGGCCCGGGCCGCCCCGACCTGGCGCGCCGCCTCGGCGATCGTTCGGGCAGGAAGGGAGACCACGAGCTTCGGGCGGAAGTCGCTCATCGTTCCTCGATCGTCTCCGACACCGCTAGACCGAGGTGACGGGCCGGGGGAAGGCGGACCCCCTGGACGACAGCCCCGGCCCGGATTTCAGTCGTCGGGATGCGGCCTCCGTCGCTCGTGATACGGACCGATTCGGCTTCCTGAGCGAAGAGCGTGCGGATCGCCCCGTGATCCTCGGCCGAGAGGAGAACGAGCGGCCGGCGTTCGATCTTGATCCGACCGACCCGAACCGAACGAGCGGTTCCGTCCGAGGTCGCAACGAGCACCGCGTCCCCGGGCGCGAGCTCCGACAGATACCGGGTGGTCCCGTCCGCGAGAAGGATGTAGGAGTGGGCCGCCCCTGCATTGACGCGAAACGGTCGGGGCCGGCTGAAGGCCGACCCTTCGGCTTCGCTCGCGACGTGAAACAGGAACGCCGCGGCGCTTCCGACCAGCATGCCCTCGGCCGGCGTCAAGAGCGAGGTCGTGTCGACGATCACCCGGTCCCCGACACCGGCGGGGCCGACCGAGCGGAGCGGCAGTCGGGTCCACTCGAGGTCGGAAGGGAGCGGACCCTCCACCAGGGCTTCCAATCGGTCCACGTCCTCGGGGCGCCGCACATCGACGATCACGAGATCGGCTCCGTGCTCCAGGGCGCCGAGCGCCCCGGGGACCTCCTCCGGGGTCCGGGCGATCGTCCAGAGGTGGAAGCGACGGCCGCGGGCGGCGACCGCGTTCTCGAGCGGGATCAAGCGGTCGAGCGGCCATTCGATCGCGAGCGTGGAGTCCGCCGGCGCGAGGCGGAGCAACTCCGCGAGCGAGTCGAGAGTTTCGACCCGATGAACCGGGATGGCCGAACCGGAGGGGGGATGCAATAAGCCACCTTCCTCGCGGATGTCCATTTCGTCCGCCGACACGTTCGGGAGGTCCGTGGGGAGTAGGACGAAGGTGCGGAACCCGCGTTGACGGGCGCGCGCCCGGATCGCCTGACGCGTCGCCGCGCCCTCCCCCCGCGGACGAATGGCAACGCGGTCCCGTGACACGTGCGATGCTCCTACGATGCCCCGTGGAGGATCGCGGCGATCCGCCGGGCCAGCGGGGCTACCGGGCGACGTTGGAACAAGTTTCGACCGATGCAGATCCCCGCCCCACCTGCCTGGACGCTCTCTTCCACGAGGCGAAGGAAGGAGGCTTCGGGCTCGACCCGCACCCCGCCACCGATCAGGAGTGGAACGGGAGTCGTGCGGCAGAGGCGTCGAAACTCGTCAAGGGAGCCGGGGTAGCTGGTCTTCACGATGTCGGCCCCCAGGTCGGCCGCGGCCCGTGCGGCGTGGCGGAGTTCGTCTGGGCTCCCTCCGCCTTCCTTCTTTACGTAGGCCATGCACAACAGAGGAAGGCCGAGTTGGCGGCATTGATCGGCCGCGACTCCCAGGTCGGTCAGCATGTCCGGCTCCTCGGGAATTCCAAAATTGACCTGGACGGAGAGCAGGTCGGCGCCGAGGCTGACGGCTTCGGACGCGCTAGCGACCAACACTTTCCGATTCGCCGAGGGGCCTAGGCTCGTGGACGCCGAAACGTGGATGCCGAGGCGGACCTCCGGGTCCAGGACAGGGGCGAGTTCCCGCACGGCGCCCTTCGTCACGATGAGCAGGTCGACGCCCCCATCCTCGAGCTCGCGGGCGAGGGGCGCGAGCTCTTCGAGGCCGTCGATCGGTCCCATGGACACCGCGTGGTCGAGCGGGACCGAGAAGAGCCGTCGGGCCGGGTTCGGGAACAGGCGGCGCATTCGGATCGACTTTCCGTACATTCTTTTTCCTCCGTTGTTTCCGTTCAGAGGAAGACGCTAGGAGGGTCGAGCCCGGAAGCGTGCAGGGCACGTCGGGATGGCGCCCTCCCGGCGCCTCCCGTTCACCAGAGCCAGGCGCTGACGGCCGACCGGCCCAGCGGTAACCGAGGGCCCCGGACCGACTCCGTCATCTCCGTTGTGAACCTCCGGGACCTATTTAGACTTGAGCGGCGGGCTCGATCGGTTGGCCTCGGCGAGGACCCCGTCGACCAACATCGCATGGATCGCGAACCCGCGCATCATCTGGTCCCACATCAGTTTGCGCACTTCGGGCGTCGTCGCAAAGTGCGCGACGATCTGTCCGATCCACTCGCTGTGCTCGACGTCCGCCACGACGTGGAGTTTGTAGTACTCGAGATGCGCGTCGTCCACGTGGTAGTGCGTCTGGAACGCAGGTAGGAGGCGGGCGCAGAGCGGGACGTTCGGCGGTTCGGAAGAACCGGCGGCGGAAACGTAGAACGGCTGGTTCCGATTGGTGTAGAGGAAATCGTCGATCGCGACCATCGTGTTGGGGAGGAGGGGAGCCGACTGGACCTCGGCCCTCGGAACCCCCATTCCTTCGCAAAACCGGATCCAGAGTTCCGGATGTCCGGGCTCCTTTCCCTTCGGGTCGCCCGCCTCTTCCAGCAGTTGATCCAGGATCATGCGTCGGAACCGGTCGTGAACCGGCTCCCAGGAGCAGTTGGCGAACCGCTCGGCCATCGCGATCGGGACGGACGCCAGCCACGGGTAGAACTGCTTGACCCAGGCCTGGACGAGGGGTCGGGGCGCCTCGCCGCGTTCCACGGACGCGAAGAAGGGATGGGTCGCGAACGGGTGATGGGCGAGCTTGTACCGCGTCAGCTCGTCCCGGAACTTCTCCCCTTCGAAACGGTCCCACGGCGCCTCCACCATGGCCGAAGGAGCGGGCCGGTCTATTTGGTCCCCGAGGTTTCGCCCTGAACCCCCCGAGTTATGGATTCCGGACGCGGTGAACGGGGGTGCCCGGCCCCTCTCGTCCCGATCCCATCGTTCCCCCGTTCGGACCGCTGGCGGGCCTGCGGGTCCTCGACTCGGCCCGGTTCGTCGCGGGCCCCTGGGCCGCCACGTATCTCGGTGAGTTCGGAGCCAGGGTCGTCCACGTCGAGGGACCCCCGTTCCAGCCGCCGTACGCCGACGCGACCCGGAGCCTGCGCCCGTTGGTTTCGGGGAGCGATCCTGTGGACCAAGTCTCCGAGTCGTGGGTGCAGTACTCCCGCAACAAACTCTCGGTCGGGGTCGACTTTCGCTCGCCGCAGGGTCGGGAAGTCTTCCTGGACCTCGTCCGGGCTTCGGATATCTGGGTCGAGTCCTCCCGACCCGGAACGTACGACCGGCTCGGTCTTTCGGACGCCGATATGTGGTTGGCGAATCCCCGGTTGACGATCGTTCATGTGTCCGGGGCCGGCCAGAACGGGGAGCCGGCCCGCGTGCGGGCTCCGTCCTACGACCTCACCGCGCAGGCGTACAGCGGCTTCCTCTCTCTGCAGGGTTCCCCCGAGCCGGAGCCGCCGATGCGGGCCGGTACGGCGTTGAACGACACGGTCACGGGCTTGGCCGCGGCGATGGGGGGACTCATGGGATATTTCAGCGCCCAACAGACCGGCCGCGGTCAGTCGGTCGACGTGGCCCAGTACGAGATCTTCTTCGTCCTCCTCGAGAACCTCGCGCTCGACTACTTCCTTCGCGGGGTGGTTCGTGGACGGCACGGCGTGGGCCATCCCCGGCTGCACCCGTACGACGTCCAACGGGCCGCCGACGGTTGGGTCGTCGTCGCGGCCCCCACACCGGACTCTTGGGCGGGAGTGCGCGACCTGATCGGATTCACGGACGCGGCGTACGACGACCGCGACTACCGGCTGAGCCATCGGGAACCGGTCGATCGGGCGATCGCTGAGTTTTGTCGAACTCGGTCGCGCGAGGAGCTCGAACGACTCGGACGAGAACACGATATCGCGATCACCCGCGTCATGGACATCCAGGACATCGCGCACGATCCTCACTACGCGGCGCGCGGCATGTTCCTCGAATGGGAGGACCCGGTGGCCGGACGCGTGAAGGGGGCCGGGGTCGCCCCCCGATTCTCCGCCACTCCCGGGGGCGTGTGGCGGGGAGCGCCCTGGCTCGGCCAGGACAACGAGCGAGTCCTCTCCGAGATCCTCCATTATTCTCCCGAACGGATCTCCGAGCTCGAACGGGCCGGGGTCATCGGAGCCCATCCCCCCAACGGTCCGCCGCGCCGGGAACCCGCCTTCTACCGCCGGGAGTTGGGGGAGTAGATGTCCGAGCCCTACGAACTGCCGCCCGACCCCCTGGCCGGCGAGTTGGACGCCTTCATCGAATCGCATGAACTGAGCGCCCGCGGCCGACTGCTGGATCGGGAGCCGGCGTTTCCGCGGCGCGAATTCGAGTCGATGGGTGCGGCGGGCTGGCTGGGATTGACGACTCCCGTCTCGTTCGGGGGACGCGGACTCTCGATCGCGCGGGCCGGCGTGCTGTTGCACCGGCTCGCCTTCCGCTCGGGAACCACCTTCGCCAAACTCTCCCTCCAGCCGGAATTCGCCTCCGTCCTTCACGAGGTCGGCTCCGAGGCGCTCCTCGACACATGGTATCGTCCGCTCGTGGCCGGTCGCCGTCTCGTGGGCAATCAGATCACGGAGCCGGGAGCCGGCTCGGACGCCCAGGCCCTCCAACTCGCGGCCCGGCGCGACCCGACCGGTTACTCGCTGTCCGGCGAAAAGACCGAGGTCGCCTTCGCGACGGAGGCGGATGCGGCGCTCGTCTACGGGCGGGTCGAGGGAGGGGAGACGGACGGAGTGACCGCCTTCCTGGTCCCCCAGGAGGGCTCCGGAATCCTGCGCCAGGTCGTGGGAACCGACCTCGGAGAACGGTGGCAACGTCGCGGGTCGGTGACCTACCGCCATGTTCATGTGCCACTGGAATCGCGACTGGGCGAGGAGGGCGAGGGTTTCTCCTACGTGCGCGCCGAGCTCACCCGGGAACGGGCCCTTCTGGCGGCCGTCTACCTCGGGGTCGCCCGCGCCTCGTGGGTGGACACGGTGAAGCATGTGGGCCGGCGGATGGCCTTCGGACGACCGCTCTCGGCCAACCAGGCCGTGGCCTTTCCGCTGGTGGACGACGAGGGGGACCTCGCCGCGGGTTGGTTGTACGTCCGTCAAGTTCTCGAGCGGCTCGACCGCGCGGAGGAGGTCGACGCCGAGGCCGCTCTCGCGAAATCGATCGCGACGCGGGTCTCTCTCCAGGCGCTCGATCACGCGATCCAGTTTCACGGGGGGCGGGGCTATTCGAATGAGCTGCCCTTCGAACAGCGATGGCGGGACGTCCGCAGTGGGTCGATCGCCCACGGGTCTTCCGAGATCATGCACCTGGTGGCGGCCCGCCGACTCTGGTCTCGGCGCCCGGCGTCCTAGGCACCGTTATTCCGCGAGCGAGCCTCGCCCCCGGGCCCCGGGAGATTGGAATGGAGGACGGTCGGGAAGATGACGGGACGGCCGCGATCGTCGTCTCCCTCAACCGAGCCCTTCCCCGCGAGGTGGGGTGGCGGGGCCGAACGGTCCGAACGGGATTCTTCAAGGCCCCCCAGAAGGGGCCAGTCGTGGTCGGACTTGAGGGACTTGAAGGAGACGCATCGGCCGACACGCAGGCGCACGGCGGGCCGCGGCAAGCGGTGTACGCCTATCCCGCCGAGCACTATGCATTCTGGGCGGACCAGTTGCCCGATGCGAAGCTCCCCTGGGGCAGTTTCGGCGAGAACCTCACGCTCCGCGGTCTCACCGAGGGCCGAGTTTCCGAGGGGGACTTCCTCGAGGGGAGCGAGGTCACACTCGAAGTGACCCATCCCCGCACGCCGTGCTACAAAATGAACCTCCGTTTCGAGAGGGAAGACATGGTCCGGCGATTCGCGGCGGCCGGTCGTTCCGGTTACTACTTGGCCGTTCGGCAAGCCGGCCGCCTCCACGTCGGGGAACGCTTGATACACCGGCCGGTTCCGGGCCGAGGACCTTCGGTGGCGGAGGTCTATCGGGCGCGCATGCACCTCCCCCCACGCCTCGAAGCCGAATTCGGGGACGAATAGGAAGAGAACTGCCGGTGCCGACTGGGGGCGGCCGGCCCGCTTAACTCGATGCCCTTCCCCTGGTCAGATCGCGCTGAATAGGGCCTCCGGGCCAGCGACCGACCGAGGGGGAAGGGGCTTAACCCCCGGTGGCTCGGGGAAATGCCATGCCAGGCATTGCAACCCTCCGCGCGAACCAGAACGCCACGTTCCTAGCGACGATCACCGCCATCTCCGCTCCACGAGAGGTCACGACCTCGCGGGGAGCCTCTCAGGTCGCGGACGCGACGCTGCAGGACGAGACCGGCACGACCACCCTCACCCTATGGGGCGAAGACATCCAACGCTATTCCGTGGGTCAGAAAGTTCAGATCACCGACGGATGGGTCAAGGACTTCCGTGGGAAGCTCCAGGTATCGATGGGCCGCTCGGGCAAGATCGCCGTCGTCCCGTAACGGGGCTGTTTCCACACCTCGCCCTCACGGGTGGACGGCCGGCGGGGAGGCGCTCCCCGCGAGCACCCACCCCCGGATCCCGCTGAGCGCTACGAACCCTAGCCGCTCGAGGATCGGCCGGCTCGTCTCCCGAGCGTCGACGGTCAGATACCGGTAACCGTGTTCGAGGGCGAATTCCGCGCGCGCCCGGACGAGAGAGCGGTACACTCCCTTGTGTCGCGCGTCCGGGACCGTACCTCCGCCCCAGAGGCTAGCGAAGGACCGACCCGGGGGGAGTTCGAGCCTCCCAGCGGCGACCGGCCGGCCACCGATATACGCTACGAACAGACGAGCCGTCGGGTCCGAGAGGCGGTCCCGGAACGTCAGCAGCGTCTCCGATCCGGACGGACCGAACGCGGCGGCGCTCACCGAGAGAGCGTCGGCGAACCGGATGGAATCATTCACCTCGCGTACGGTCACTGCTTCGGAGACCTCTCCCATTCCCCACGGCGTCCGGAGGTCGAGTACGACCAGCGTCTCGGGTTCGTCGGGGAGGAACCCTTCTCGCTCCAACAGCTCCGGAAGTTCGGGAGGTAGGTCGTGCGCGTAGACCTTCCATTCGACAATCCGGCCGGTGCGGCGAGCTCGCTCGGCTTCGGCCTTCACGACAGCAGGGGCCATCCCCGACGGGAATTGCGCGTAAAGGATCGTATCCTGGAGTCCTCGTTCTCGGACCAAGGATGGGGACCGGTCGAACTCCGCGCCCGAGGTTGGGGGAGGGTCAGCCCTCATTTCTCGGTCATACAGGGCCCTGAGCGCGGCTCGATCGATCACGCGCCGGGGCGATCGCCCCTCAGGGATAAACTTCCTTCGCGCCTACGCGGCCCAATTCCTCGACCCGAGCCTCCCGGCACCGGGCGGCCCACAAGTCGAGAATATGGTCTATATAGTTCTTCGAAGGGCTTCTTACATCACGGAGCGCAGTCCCGGGATCCTGCAGCCGGCGCGGCGAAGTCAACGGGTCGCCGCAAGCGCACTCGCCTTCGCTGTTGCGGACCTCTTGGTCGGATTCACCGCGTTCTCCTCGATCACCCTCGCGGCCCTCTGGATGTTTGCGGTAGGTTGGATCCAACTGCATTCCGAGTTTCTCGCCCACGGGTCCAGTTTCGGCGCCGCGTGGCAACTCGGTCTCGCCTGGTTCGGCGCGCTCGCCGCGCTCCCCCTCATCGGCCTGACGCTCTACCTCGCCACCCGGGCGTTGAGTCTTCCTCGCCGGGTCTACTACATGGTTCGGGGGGGCCTTCGGCCAACGGCCACACCGGACACTCCGAAGTCGCGACTCGGACGATCCGGGGTCCGAACGCCGGCATCGCCGAGCTATCTGGCCGGCTTTTGGACGGGCCCCCGCTAGAGCGAGTCGAGTCGGACGCGCTCTGCGACTCGGGAACGGCCCGTCCGCCCGCCGGTTTCACCGTCCGAACAGATACCACGACCAGACGACGATCAAGACGGTCCCCCAGATGACGAGGAGGCTCATTGGCATGATCTCCATCATCCGGTTCGGGTCGATTCGGTCGAAGAATGAGATACGCCCACCCGCCTCGAACCGGGCGTTGTGCATATGATAGGGCGCATTCAGGTCGACCGAGATCGTCGCCTTCGACCGAAGCGAGATCTGCGTCGGCAGAGGATCGGGGATCGGCGGCGACGCGTCCTCGAGCCGAAGCGCCGCCTCCCGCCACATCGCTTGAGCGTCGTTCGTCCGATGGAGCAGTACCGTCCAGACGGTGCATACCAGAATTCCGAGGGAGGCGATGAGGGTGGCCGCGACCGTGAACAACAGGGGGATCACGAGGAGGTCCGCGATGAGGACGACCAGGCCCGTCAGGAGCACCGCACCGATCGTGGCAAAGTAGGCGGTCCGAATTCCCGAGAGCTGACCCTCCTCCGCGGCGAGGCGTTCATACTTGTCGTGGAGCCAGCGCCTCTCTTCGAGGGTCGGTCGTGCGGCCGGTGGGATTTCGGGCACAGCTCGAGCGAGCGTCCGAGGAGTCCTATAGCCCTTTGGTCGGCCCCGGGGCAGGCGGGATCATTCCTTCTCGGAGCTACCGGGGCACGCTACTCGACGGGGGGTTCCGGGTGCAGGCGCAGCCCGAGCAGGACCTCGCCGGAGACGACCATCATGCGGCTCCGGAGGCCCCAGGCACCCAAGCCTCCCTCGCGCCACCCCTGTTCCTTCGGTTCGGTGAGCCGGAACCCGCGCTCGGTGAACAACCGGAGGGACGCCGTATTGTCCTCTTCAGCCGCCGCAAAGACCACGCGGGCCCCATGCTGACCGAATAGTTCCAGTGCATCGTCGAGCAGTCGACGTGCGACGCCCCGACGCCGATGGGCGAGGCGAACGGCGATATAGTAGACGTAGCCGACGGGTGGCTCCAGGAATTCGAGCATCGAGACCCCAGCCAGTTCCTCGCCCGACCACGCCCCGCGGACCCGAGAAATGGAACGCAAGGTTCGCTTCGCGTGCCAGCGATAGATTCCGGTGAACGAGTCAATGAGAACCGGGACCGCCAACTCCCGCTCCGCCTGGGTCAGATCGCGAATTTCTGAACCGCTGGCTCCCGCCATGGGAGGTTCCATCATCCCGGAACGTTTGGTCTAGTCGGTCGCCCTGGTCGTCCGGGAGGGGTGCCGGCCGATGACCGAAAGGATGGGGGTCGCGTGCATCGTGTTCTCGGTGGCCCATTCCCGCAGCAAGCCGAACAGCGTGCTCAACTCGACCAGCTTGGCCGTGGGCTGGTATTCCACGCGGGGGGGTATCTCCCGGAACGCGTGACGAGTGACGAACCCTCCTTCCACGAGGGTCCGAAGTCGCAGGCTCAATGTCTTCGGAGACATCTGGAGTCGAACTTGAAGCTCCGTGAACCGAAGCGAGTCCGAGTCGGACTCATTCAGGGCGGAGAGGATCCGGAGCATGTGGGGCTGGCCCAGCAGGGCGAACAGCTCCGACACGTCACACCCGCCGGAGGGCCTCGCCCCCGTACGCCGTTGCGGCCCCGTCGGGGCGGTGGCGCTTGACCGAACCGTCATTGTACCTTATCCTACATTTTCGAAAGTTAAATGCATTCCTCCAAGCAGGGCGCATCCTTGCCAGGCAGTGAGGTAATCCGTGAGCGGAAGGCCCATGGGCCGTGCTAATGCTTCAACTGATGAAGGTTAAATACTTTCTTTTCGATACTAATGGCATGTCCGATATCCAGAGCCTCGAGGGGACAGCCCGGCCGTTCGAACCGACGCCCGCCGCCCGTTCCTGGGCGAGCACGATGCGCCCGGTCGAAGCGGAGGTATATCCCCTCTTCGTTGAACGCTGGTCCCCCCGGGCCTTCGATTCAGAGCCCGTCGCCCCTGAGACGCTCCGCACCCTCTTCGAGGCCGCGCGGTGGGCTCCTTCCTCCGCCAATGAGCAACCGTGGCTTTTCGTCTATGCGGACACCCCGGAAAGTCGGGCTCAGATCCTGCCGGCCATCCTTCCGATGAACCGAACTTGGGCCGAGCGGGCGCCCGTGCTGGTCTTCTTGTTTGCGCGGAAGAAATTCGCCCAGCCCGGCCCCTTCCAGGGCCACCCCAACCCGACCGCCCTCTTCGACGCCGGAGCCGCCTGGATGTCCCTGGCGGCCCAGGCCCACCTCGTCGGGCTCTCGACCCATGCGATGGGGGGGATCGACCGGAACGAAGCCTTCCGGCTGCTCGGGGTGTCGCCCGAAGACTACGACGCGTTGATCGCGATCGCGATCGGTCACCGGGCGGCCCCGTCGACCCTGCCCGAGCCGTTGGCCTCCCGCGAGGTCCCCAGTGCGCGTCGACCGCTGGCGGAGATCGTCGTCCGAGGCCCGATCGGTCCTCGAAAGTAGACACACCCATGCCGCTTGTCGAGGCGCTCTACGTTCCCAACGCGCCGAACCTCATCGCGCCCGAGGTGTTCGGCGGAGTCGGAGCCGACACGGTCCGTGAGCTGCGCGGTCTCGACCTCGGGCGGCAGGTGCAGCCCGACGTGGTCGTGGTCGTGAGTCCTCACTGGGTTTCGGAGAAGCGGTTCCTGGTCCAACAATCGGAACGTATTCCCCAGGTGTTCGACTTTTCCGGGTTTCCCCCGGAGCTCGGGGAGGTGATGTACTCTCCACCGGGCGATCCCGCCCTCGCGGCCCGGCTCGTGGCTCGAGGTGTCGAACGCGGAATCCCCGTGACCGGTACGACCCAATGGGGGCTGGACCACGGGGCGTGGGCGCCGCTCATGCATCTCCTTCCGGACGCTCGAATACCGGTCGTTCCACTCTCGATAAAGCACGGTTCCCCCAGCGAGCACCTGGCGTGGGGGAAGGCGATCGGAAGCGTGCTCGCCGAATCGGACCAGCGTGTGGCCCTCCTCGCCACGGGTTCGATCACGCATTCCTTCGCCCGAATGCGAACGGCTCCAACGGCAACCTGGCCCGAGGGGGAACGGGTGGAGAAGGAGATCCTCGACCTCATCATGCAACGACGTTACGAGGAGGTGGCGAAGTTCGACCCCCGAAAATGGTCCCTGATCGAACCGGAAGGCGATCTCGGACCGTTCTTCGTCCTGGCCGGGGCGATCGGAAAATCGTTCCAGCCCCGCCTCGTTTCCACTCACCAGATGTGGGGGGCGTTCAGCCTCACGATTCTCGAGTTCACTCCCGGTTGAGGACGATCGAGGGACCCGCCCCCCGCACCGAACTGGTTCGCGCCCGATCCGCGGGACACAGTCTCCGGGTCCGTGGGCCGAAAGCCTCATCGCCTTCGACCGAAACTGCCGATGGGATGACCCGCCGGTTCCGAGCGATCCGAGGTCCGGTCCGGTCCGGACGCCTGCTCCTGCGGTTCCCGCGACGCACAGATGCGGAGGAGATCGCCGCTGCGGTGAGCGACCGCAGGATCGCGCGGGCGACCCTCAATATCCCGTTCCCCTACCATCAGTCGGATGCCCTGCGTTTCATCATCCGCAGCCGTCGGAGGCGGGAGCGTGGCGAGGGACTAAGTCTCCTCATGGTCGAGCGGTCTTCTGGCCAGATCGTCGGCGGAGTCAGTCTGTTCGCGTTCGACTGGGACCGGTCGAAAGCGGAGATCGGGTACTGGGTCACCCCGTCGGCCTGGGGTCAGGGCTTTGCCCCCGAAGCCGTGCATCTGCTCGCGCGCGTCGCATTCCGGGATTTGAAACTTCATCGCATCGCGGCGGGGACCTTTGAGTTCAACTCGGCCTCGGGCCGCGTCCTGCTAAAGACGGGGTTTGTTCGGGAAGGTTTGGCTCGACGGGATGTTCGCAAGGGGGGCCGCTGGCACAACACGGTGATGTACGGCCTCCTCCCATCCGACCTTCGCCGTCCGAAACCACCCCGGGCGCGACGCGTCGCGAAGTAACTCGGAGATCCGCTGGCCCCTCCTCGGGGCTCGGCGCCGAGACTCCGGGGGTTCCACGGGGAGACACGAGCGAGTCGTATAACCGAATCCTTTTGAACCGGTGCGAGGTCCCGCGCGCGTGCTCGGAATCAGTGGAGTCAGGGTCCGGAACTCACGCGCGGACGCGATCGCGATGGTGCTCTCCTCGGCTGCGGTGGCCCTCTTCCTGTTCTCGGGAATCGCAGCCGCTCAACTTCCAGCCGGTCACCCCGGAGACGCGGGGGCCCGGGGGATAGGGGTCCCGCCTCCTCCCAGCACCACCAAGAACATCACCGTCGGGAAGAATCCGACGGCCGTCGCCTACGACCCGGCTACGGCCAAGATATTTGTTACGAACTACGGTTCGAGCACCGTTTCGGTCATCAGCGGGACCACCGTCGTGAAAACCATATCGATCGGGAAGGATCCCGAGACGATCCTGTATGACGCGAAGAACACGCTGCTCTACGCGGTGAACACCGGTAGTGACAACGTCTCGGTCATTAACGGTTCGACCGACAAGCTCAAGGGCACCATCTCGGGGTTCGGCGCTTTCTACCCGATCTCGGTCTATGACCCGAGCAACGGCGCGGAGTACCTCTTCTCAGATTCCGGCCCCGGCGGGGCCTCGACGATGTACCGCTTGCCGACCGCGTCGCCCTATACGTTCACGACCATCAAGGTCGGGAATTACACCGATTATGCGACGTACGATCCGTCGACCACGGACGTGGTGGTATCGAACGAGCTCTCCTCCACCCTGTCCATCGTCAACAGTTCGACGAACGTGGTCAAGACCGTCGCGATCAAGACCGGCACCTATCCGGATGTATCCGTCTACAATCCGACCAACAAGGACCTCTACGTCGTGGACGAGGGGAATCTGGCTCTTCCGTACAAGGCCGGGAACGTCACGGTGCTCGGGTCCTCGAATACGATCGTGAAGACGGTGTCCGTCGGCGGTCACCCGATCTCGGTCGCGCTCAATCCGATCACTCACGACGTGTATGTCGTCAACATCACGCTATCGACCCACGGCTACTCCGTCAATTGCAGTGTCACTCCCATCACCTCCGGCAATGCGGCGAAGAAGGCGATCAAGGTGGGAGACGGAGCGTACTACGCCACGTACGACCCTGCCAACCATGAGATGTATGTCACCGAGTCCCGATCGAACCTCACCGCCATCATTTCGGGCACGACCTTGCTCACCACGCTCACCACGAAGGGCAATCCGGGGGGTATGGTTTACGACCCGGGGACGACCGACATGGTCCTCGTGCAGCAGACGGCGGCGACCGTTGCCGGTCAGTTGACGCTCGTCTCCTCTCCCACATCGGGGAACCCCGCCGTGGTCGGCACCCAGGTAGTGGGGAAGGACCCGACCGGCTACGCGTATGACACCTCGAACATGGATGCGTACGTGTCCAACTACGACTCAAAGTCCGTTACGGAGTTTTGAGGCTCATCCGAGGTTTCCGGACGAGTAACCAGTGAGCCGTTCGAACCGGCGCCCAGCGCCCGGGCGGGGTCCCCGCACTGCCCGACGCGACCGGCACCGCGCGAGTCGCGCGCGCCGGCGGTTCTCGGGAAATCCCCCAATCTGATACCCGGCTCGCTCGCCCGACACCTTTAGGAGGGGCTCGGACACGGTCTAGGGGAGTATGCGGTGGGGAGCAGCCGGCCTTCGAGGGGGAAGGCGGGTTCGCACGTTCCGGCCCCTCCAGCTCGCGATCCTGGTCATCCCTCTGCTCCTTTCCGGCCTACCGCTCGGAATTCTCAGTTTGGCCAGCCCCTCCGTAGCGAGCCCCTCCTCCCGACTCGCGGTCGCGGGTGCGGCCCCCCTCGTCCTGCCGAATGAAACGCTCACCGTCCGGAACCAGACGATCGGCAATCTCTCAAATTTCTGGGGGGTGGGGGTGAACCCGGGCTACAACCTCACGAACGTATCGAATGAGACGCAGGGCACTCCGATCGATTGGGTGGTCTGGCCGGCCGGAGATGTCGCCGACCAGTACAATATGGTCAACGGGACCCTCTGGACCAACGGGGTGTCTGCCCCGATATTGAACGACGAGGCGCAATTCGTGACCGCCTGCCGGGCGATCTCGTGCCACGCGATCTTCACCGTCCCGGGCGAGATCAATGACCCCTCCTTTGGGGCGTACGAGGTCTGGTACACCGAACAGGTCCTCAATTTCCACCCGGCCTATTGGGAGATCGGCAACGAGCCGTACAAGTGGGAACACTTCGGCCAGGCCTGGCCCCAGTGGAACAGTACATCCACCGGGCCTCCATCCAACGTGACCTATGCCGAGGTGGTCCACGCCTACATCGCGTCCATGAAGCTCGTCGATCCCACCCTTCGCTTCATCGGCCTGCCCGGCACCGGCGCCGGCACCCACCCGGACGAGCCCTGGATCAACGCGACCGTCGAGATCAACGGCCCCAATCTTTCGGCGGTCGCCATTCACGACTACCCTGGCGAGAGCGGGCCCACCAACGCGACGCTGTTCGGATTTTACCAGACACTGACCAAAGCCCGAACCTACATGGTCACGCGCATCGCCAACGACCAACGACAGCTGAGGACCTCCGAGGCGAACATTAGCTGCACGACCTGCCACATTCAATTCTTCGTCGACGAGTTCGGGGCGGGCACGCGGGGGGGCACGTGGGAGCCGTTCATGCACACGTACGCCGAGGTCCCGTACATCACGGCCGAGCTCCTGATGATGAGCGAGTCGAACGTCAGCAACGCGGAGGTCTTCGAACTTCGATCGGGATACAATGGATCCCTGTTCGGACCCCTGGGACTCCCCTTCCCGCTCGACTCTCTCTACAGCCAGGTCCTCGGTCACTACGACATCTTCCCTCTCAACACCTCTCTTGCGGGCACCACGGGGGGCATCTTCGCCGGGGTGTCGGAGTCGCCGAGCTCCAACTCCATGACCTTGCTCGCGGTCAACACCAACCTGACCCAATCCGTAGAGCTCGATGTCGCCGGGGGAGTGTTTCCGGGCGACGGGACGTATGCGGTCTGGCGGGAGGGCAACTCCACGAGCGCCCCGAACGGGACCGTTTCCCAAACGTTCGGATATCAGTCGAGCGCGAGCTGGGTCGTTCCCCCCCTCGGGGTGATCCTCGTCTCGGCCTGTCGGTCGAATGCGTCCCTCGGGGCGGGCGGACTCTACCCGCTGACCTTCTGCGCCTCGGGGCTCCCCACCGGGAAACCATGGTCGGTGACCGTCGGGCCCACCACCCTGGGGACGACCGGCGGGACGATCACGTTTCCCGAGCCGGACGGGAACTACTCGTACCAGGTCGGGGGGGTCCCCGGATGGTCGACCACTCCCCGGAGCGGATTCGTCATCGTGAACGGCACCCCCGCCGCCATCCAGGTCCCCTGGACGATCTACACGTATCCGGTTACCTTCAACGAATCCGGGCTGCCCGCCGGGACCAACTGGTCCGTCAACCTCAACGGCACGGTTCTCCGATCGGCCACGACCAACGTGACCGGTTTTGAACCGAACGGGACGTTCGCGTACGTCCTGGGCCTCGTGCCGGGCTTCCGGCCCCCTCGAGCCCAGGGGTCCGTCGTGGTGAGCGCGGCCCCGGTCTGGGTGGCCACCAACTGGACCCAGGTCCTCTACAATGTCACCTTTCACGAGAGCGGCCTCCTCGGGCACACGAATTGGTCGGTCGACCTCGCCGGCTCAACGCAGTACAACGCCTCGGGAGGGTCCATCCATTTCGTTGACCCGAACGGCACCTACCCCTACAGCGTCGGACCGGTCCCGGGATACACTCCCGACGCCAATTCCGGCGCGGTCGCCGTGCGGGGGTACCCGAAATTCATCCCGCTCACGTGGGGGATGAACGCGAGCGTGTTCCCGATCTGGTTCAACGAGACGGGTCTCGCTCCGGGCACTTCCTGGAATGTCACCTTGAACGGAACTCCCCAGAGCGGCCCCCGCCCGTCGTTCGAGTTCAATGAAACGAACGGAACCTATCCCTACGTCCTCGGTGGGGGCGCGGGATGGGCGCCGCCGAGTTACCTCGGAAACGTCCCCGTCGCAGGAACCCCCGTGGTCGTCCCGATCAACTACACTCCGGTGACCTACAACGTGACTTTTGACGAGACCCATCTGCCCAACTCCACTCTGGTTGGGGGCTGGTCCGTACTTTTGAACGGGACGCTCTACACGTCGTTCACGTCCACCCTCACGGTATTGGAAACGAACGGGACCTACGCCTTTGACGTCCAGGGACTGCCCGGCTTTACGCCGAGCCCGACAGAAGGTTGGGCGACGGTCGACGGCAATGGAACCTTGCGCACCGTGGATTGGTCCGTGTCCGTTTCCCCGGTCACGTTCGTCTGGTCGGGCCTATGGGCGTACGGCGGCGAGACCACCTGGACCGTATACGTTACGGGACAGCTGCCGCAGGTGAACTTCGAGGTTCACCGTACGTATGAGGAGAATCTTTCGAACGGGACCTACGCCTACAGCGCCACGACGTCCATCCCGTGGGTGGACCTCCTCCCTCCCGGCGGGAACTTCACCGTCACCGGAACCCCGATCGTGATCCAGCTCAATTTCTCGATGGTGTTCGCGGTGACCTTTGAGGAAACGGGACTCCCTCCCTCCTCCAACTGGTCGGTCGAGCTGAACGGAACTCCCGTGATCGGAAACGGCACCGCGATCTCCTTCATCGAGCCCAACGGGACGTACAGCTTCTCCGTTTCCGGGGTCAACGGCCTGCTGCCCTCCCCCGGACGGGGGTCGGTCCTCGTACAGGAAGCCAACGTCACGGTGATTCTCTCGTTCGGGAAACCGACGTGGCCCGTAACGTTCACGGAGACGGGGCTTCCAACGGGCACCCAATGGTCGGTCGCTCTGGACGGCGACCTCCAGTCGTCGTTCGGCGCGACGATCTCGTTCCCGGAGGCCAACGGCACGCACCTGTTCGTGATCGAGCCCGTCCCCGGTTGGGTCCCGACACCCAAGAACGGGTCGGTCCCCGTGGCGGGGTACGGCGCCTCGGTTTCGGTGGTCTTTACCGCCTTCACGTTCGGGGTGACCTTCACCGAACTGAACCTCCCCGCCGGCACGAACTGGAGCGTAACGCTGGACGGCGCCCCGCAAACCAGCCCGAACGCGACCCTCTCGTTCCAGGAACCCAACGGCAGCTACTCCTTCGTGGTCGGGACCCTCGCCGGCTGGACTGCGGCGCCGGCCGCCGGTACGATCATCGTGGACGGGTCCACCGTGTCGGTATCGATCAAATGGACGTTCGGGAGCTATCCGTTGACGTTCACCGAGACCGGTCTAGCGGCCGGCACGAACTGGTCCGTGGTCATCGAGGGAGGTACGCCGCAGGTCTCGAATTCAACCACGATCACCTGGCAGGAGTCGCCCGGCAACTACTCGTTCCAGTTCGGGGTCGTTCCCGGCTGGACGACGTCCAACTTCACGGGGGTCGTCACGGTCTCCCCCCATGGGAAGGATGCGGTGACCGTCCACTGGACCCTCAAGGCCTACTCGGTGACCGTCACCGAAACCGGACTTCCGACGGGGGATTCTTGGTCGGCGACGCTGGACGGGCAAACCCTCAACGGAACGTCCGGTCCGCTCGAATTCCACGAGGTGAACGGGAGCTATTCCTTGACCGTGGGCGTCCCGAGCGGGTTCACTGCAAATCCCGCTTCGGAGACGCTGCAGGTTCGGGGAAACTCGCTGCAGATCGCCGTCACGGTCTCGGCCCACCGAACGTCGGGCCCCGCTCCCTTCTCCCTCTCGGACGAACAGCTGCTCGCGCTCCTGGCCGTTGCGGTCATCGTGCCGGTGTCGGTCCTATTCTGGCTTCGGAGTCGAAAGGTACCGCCCCCGCCGGCGGTCCCCCCTCCAGTCTCGTCGTGAACCCCGGCCGGGCCTCCCGCACAGGGGCGTTCGTTTCGTAACCGGCCCCCGACCTGCGGGGCCGATCGGTCAAACTCCACACCCGCCCGGTGCACACCTCGGGTGACCTAATCGAATATGGGGGAAGGTCGATGGGTCCTCCATGTCGCATTCCCAGAACGGTCTCAAATCGGCCCATGGTTCGCCTCTGACGGATGTCGTTCGAGGTGCCCTGGTCCGGGTCGTCCTCTCGGTCCTCGTCCCGGTGGCCTGGATCAGTCTCACGCTGGTCTATGTGGCGTTCTTCGCCCCGAGATTCACGGTGTTCCAGGACGTCGTGCTCGTCATCATCTCCGTGCTGGCGCTCGTCGGCGCCCTCACGGTGATGTGGGTCTCTTTCGGGATGCGGATGTATCACGACTGGGTGGACTAGGCGCGAATCGGGAGGCCGCCGAGCGCGGTCGGCCCTTGCGGACCCGCCCCGTCGGGGGCTCGCCGCGGGCCTCCCATCGCCCGGATTCGATCGCGCGGACCAGCCGGGCGTGGTCGCGGACCACCTGCGCGCCGTAGGACTCGGCGAACTCGGCCAGCGCCTCGTCCAGCACCCCCGAGCGACCACAGTATCCGGCGATGCGAGCGCCGTCGCCCGTTCGGGCGTGCGCGTGTCCTAGGACCTCGCCGCAGGCGCGTACGTAGCGAAGGAACTGCTTGGGCCGGAGCGCGTCGAGCGGCACGGCACCCTTGAGATTCCGCAACTGACGGACGTAGAAGGGGCGGCCCTCGATGCGGGTCCACCCCAGCAGGAGATCGGGCGAGCTTTGCAGCGCCATCTGCGCTGCCACGACCCGTTTCCCCTGATGCCCCCGGAACTCCGAGGGAAGTCGTGGAAGGTAGGCGCTCGCCGCCGGGGTCAGCGCTTCCTTGACCTGCAGCAGGAGCGGGTCGGACTCTCCATTCCCGAACAGGAGGACGAGGTAGGCCCGCGCTCCCACGCTCCCGACGCCGACCACATGCTCGGCCACGTCCACCGGATGATACCGTTCGATGAGGTAGCGGCGGCCTCGCGGGAGCGTGCTGCGGTACGGGCGCAATCCCTCGATGACCTCCCGCGCGCGCTGCGCCGATATCCGGACCTGGATCGGTGGGAGTTCTCGAAGCCGCCACGATCCGTTCGGGGACCGCCGGGCCAACTGCGTAAGGAGGGTCTCGCTGGTCCGTTGGACCGCGTCCTCCGCCGCCCCCCGCAGAACGTCCCGAGTGCTGGGGTCGAGGCGCATTTGCGGGCTGGTCCGACCGGTGAAGAGGAACTGGTACCACAGGTCGAGGGCCCCGGCGGCCTCGAGGCGGCGGAGCTCGCCGCGGTACCCTTCCACACAACCCACGACCGCGGCGTGCCGGTCCCGCCGGGGCCACCCCAGGTCCCGGGCCGCCACGTTGACACTGGCGACCAGCCGCTTCAGGTCCCACTCCCACGGTCCGGCCTCGGACTCGTCGAAGTCGTTGAGGTCGAAGACGACATCCCGCTCGACGGTGCCGAACAGGCCGAAGTTGGCGAGGTGGGCGTCCCCGTCCATCAGAACCTCGATGCCGGAGACGGGTGTCCGCGCGAGGTCCCAGGCCATCACGGTGGCGCTCCCACGGTAGAATCCGAAAAGGGAGGCCGCCATTCGGGCATTCCGGATCGGGACGAGGTCCGATTGTCGGCCGGCATTGCTCTCCGCGATCAGGCGGAGGGGGTCGGGCCGGTCCTCCTCCGGTTTCCATCGCGCGTGCGCGGTGCGGGGAACCTGCAACCGGAGCGATTTTCCCGCGTTATGCCGAACCTTCACGTCATCGGGCGAGTTCGGTCGGGTGCGGGACGATCCTTTCGCCCGCCGACGAGCCTTCGAGGTCGGGGTGGAGGTCGAGCGGCGGCGCCGGACCCTCGCCGGCCAAGCCTTCCGCGCCGCCGTTCGCCTCATGCGGTCCTGCTACGCGGTCGGAAGGATAAGGCACCTCACCCGGTCCCAATCCAACTCCGAGGACCAGGGCGCGTGCCGTGGGCGGCGAGATGGGTCGCCCCCGTGATGCGCTCAGCCCATCGGGCCGACTTGGAGGTTCGAGTTTTCCGGAAAGTTGGAGGGTGGGCCCTACGGTTTGACCTCGTAGTCAAAATAGATCCGGACCAACGCCCGGAATTCACTCACCTTGTCCCCCTCGATCGACCCTTCCAGCTCCGAGACGCGGAACCACTTGAGGCCCCGCAGCGTTTTCGAGGCGGTCGTCACCGCATTCTGGACGGCATTCGCAAAGCTCTCCGGGTCACTCCCGACTACTTCTGTAACACGTTGCACCATGGGTGGTACCTCGAGGACGCCATCCCGCCCGCGGATATGAACGGTTCCCGAGGTCGACCCTCCGCTAGGGGGCCCTCCCATTTCTAGGAAGAGCGCCCTCGGCTGCCGACGGTACCGATGGGAAGGGCCCGGCGGCCCGGAGGTAGGTTCAGTCGGTCAGGACGTGGCCGTGGATCTCGACTTCCTCGGTGTCGACCGAAATACCCATCCGAGACAGAGAGCCGAGGGTGTGCGAGAGGGTCTCGGTCGCAGGACGGACGAGGACGAGGTCGAGATGGGGTATCGAGACGTGGTTTTCCCAGACGTGGACGCGCTTCATGGTCGATATACGTCGGCGAGGTCTCTTGAGCTTTGGGTGGGAGAGGTAGCCACACCGTGCCCCGACAAGGCACGGGCTCGCCCCGCCCCCGCGATGGAACCCTCGGGCGCGAGAATTATCGGTCCGGGTGCTCTAGGGTCGGCGAGATCATGACCGAACCTACGGCGGCCGTCCAGCTCGAGCAGGTGGAGAAATACCGATTCACGGCGCAGTATCCCGGCCAGCCGTTCGGACCGTTGATCGTCGACGAGGCTCCTCCCGTGGGGGGTGGGGCGGGTCCGAGTCCGGTTCTGTCCCTCGCGACCGCGGTCGGGCATTGCCTGAGTTCCACCCTCGTGAACACCCTCGAACGGGCCCATGTTCCGGTCACCCCGTTGCGGACGCTCGTCGAGGTGGAGGTCGGCCGGAACGACCGCGGACGACTCCGGGTGCGGCGGCTCTCGGTCCAGATCCGGACGGCCCCCCTTCAACCGGAAGACCAAGCCCGGTTCGACCACTGTGTCTCCATCTTCGAGGACTTCTGCACCGTGAGCGGGGCCGTACGCGAGGGGATTCTCATCGAAACGATGGTGGGTCGCAACCCCACCTGAGCTTCCCGGCCCGGCGACCCGAACCGGCGGGACCGCTTCCAGTGCTTCGAAAAGAACTATACCCCGGAGTCCAACCTAGTTCCGTGAACCACCCTCGCAGCACCACGTTGCACGGTCGCCCTCGGGTCGGAGGGTGGGATTTCTTTGACGGTCGATGAAGTCAAGATTCGGGACCTAAGTCGCCCGAATTCGTCGGAGTGGACACCCCCGATCGGCGCGATGGGAGGTCCACCGGCGCACGAACTCTATCGGGACCTGGTCGCCCATGGCGGGCTCCGACTGCTGCGCGACTCGGAAGGAAATCCCTGGGTCGAGATGAAGGACGGAGAACGACGACGCAGCTTTCGGGTTCCGGGAATGGCATTGCGCGGAGCGATGGATCGATTTCGAATGCGGCGCAACCTGCGACCGGTTCCCGAGACGGACATCGAGGATTTCACCCGGGTGATCTCGGCCCGGATCTCGGACCCCGACGTCCGGCTGCCGATGTTCGACTTGAACTCCATCGAACGGGCCCCGGTGGCCCCGGAGCCTCCGGTAAGCCTGACCTCGATTCCCGTCGACGAGGTCGCTGCGGATCCGAGTGGTCTCGAGGCGGAGCTGGCTCAGGTTCTGAAGGAGGTCGACGCCGTTCGGGCGGAGTCCGGTGGCCCCGTCGGCGAGTCCCTTGGTTCCGCTCCCTGGCAAGAAGAGCCTTCCGAGTTGCCCGAGGTCGGAGTTCCGCTGGCTTCGCTCAATCCCTCCCTCTCGGGGGCGGCGCGCCCACCGGCAACGGAAGAGACCCTCCCGCGTTACCTCCGGGTGCTGCGGGGTCTCGCCTCCGGCGGAGGTTGGCTGGGCACCCTCGGCGAGTTGGGCCGCATGACACGGGAAGACCCGGACGCTGTCTTCGGCTCGCTCCTCAAGTTCCATTCTGAACTGACGCAGAATCAATTGGTCGTCGCCCCGGTCGAAGTCGAGGACGGTTGGAGATGGCTCGTGATCGACCGGACCCGCCTCCGCTCGTCCGACGCGGCCCCCCTCCTACCGACGGATTCAGGGATCCCGGGAGCACCGGCGCCTGAGACCATCGCCTGAGCCGAAGAGGCCGCTTCCACCCCTCACCGGGGGCAGTCCCTCAACGGCCTGCGGTGTCGAGTCGTTTCAACACGGTCAACGCGCGCAGCGTCACCATCTTACTCGGGCGTCCAAGCTTCTCCAGGGTCAGCGGCGTCGGTCGCTGGTTCGGGTGGGCTCGAAACCACGTCGACATCGCCCCTTCCACATCGGGGTGCTCCGCGTCGAGGTTCCATCGTCCATCCGCTCGGCGCCGCTTCCGAAGGACGGAGAGTGCGAACGCCAATCGGGGGTCCGCTGAATACCCTAGGGCCGTCAGCAGGTCGAGCCCGACCAACAGGTCGTAGTAGTAATGGACCGGATAATGGAACCGGAACCACGGAGCGTACCGGGCCCCTTGGCGGTGGAGTTCCCGCTCCAGGAAGAACTCGGAGGCCGCGCCGACAACGCGCGTCATTTCTTCCGTCCACAGGTGCCGTGGATAGGCGGCGAAGGCGCTGAGTCCCTCCCACGAATCGAGGTTCCGGCCCGAGGAGAAGCAGGACCATCCCCCTTTCGGGTGCGCGGTCTCCACGAGCCACTCGAGCGTTCGACGGACCCGCGGGTCCTCCGCATAGCCCATCCGGATCAGCGCTCGTGCCTGGTTTCCCGCTGCGCAATGGTGGGGGGTCCCGACCGAATTTCCCCCCAGACCACCGTCCTTGGCCGCGAACTCCTTCATCCAGAGTTCGCAGGACGTGCGGATCGCGGGTACCTCCCGCGTTAGCCCTAGGTCCGAAAGGGCCAGCATCCGCCAGTTCGTCGAGAGGTACTTCGGCCGGTAGAGGCTCTCCGGGGACACCCACCAGCCCGCCGGGTCTCGACCGACGAGGAGCCCCCCCGCCCATCCCATTGTCGGGATCCGCTTCTGGGCTCGTTCGACCTCGGGATCGTTGGCGGGTCGATCGAGTAGTTCTCTCAGGGCCAGGTAGCGCGCGGCCGGCTCGGTCTCCTCCAACAACCACTCAAGGACACGGTTCGGAGGCATCGCGGACCTCTTCGAATGCCGAGGAATCCGAGCGGGTCGCCCGCCCCCGCTAGGCCATGACCAGGTTCAGGTCGCCGGAGAAGGTGGAGTTCGGACACTGGACATTGAAGTTGAGGACCTCGGTCGCATTGGCCGGAACGGCGAGCGGCACGTTCACATCCGAAACGCTGAATCCGGAGCTGTTGGTGGTCACGCTCATGATCGTGCAGGCGTAAGTGGCGTTCCCCGTTCCGTAGGGCGCCCCCGTGATGTCGAACGAGAGGGGCACCACGTCTCCGGTACTGGCGTTGAAGCCGTAGGTGGAGGCGTCATTGAGGCCGCAGACATTGTCGGAGGACCAGACGTTGATCTGTCCGACCTGGATGGCGGGTGCGGAAGGAAACAAGACGAACGCAAGGACCCCGATGATAACGACCAAGACCACCGCGATGACGACGATCTTCCAGACGCGGGACGCCGAGCGCTGAGGAGGAGGTTGGGGGGGATATCCTCCCATGCTCGGGTAGGCAGGCGCCATCGGGGGAGGGGTCATCGGTGGTGGGCCCTGGGCGAGCGGGGTACCCGCCGCGCCGGTAAGTGGGCTGCCACAGTACTGGCAGAACGCCGCGCCGGGGGGACTGTCGCCCCCGCACCGCGCACAATGAGCTGCCGCCATGGCGGCGCGCCCAATGAGACCCCCTACTTAGCCCGGGCGGGGGGCGGTACGGTCGGAGGTGAGCCCCGATTTCCCGCAGTTCCGTCGACGATGGCATGGAGACTCGGCCCTGCGGGCACGACTGTTCGTACGCTCGGGGGATTAACCCTCCCGCACCATGGGCTCTCACCCCATCCCATGATTCTCGCGGGCGTGGCCACATCCGTTTCGCGGGGCGAGGCCCGTTGATGAACGCGGTGTCGTATGGGATCGCCGGATCCCTCGTCATTCTATCCCTCATGCTATTGGCGCTCTCTGTACGGGCCCTGCTGCAATTCCGGAGTTTGCCGACCCGTGCCCGTTTCATGTGGGGTGTCGGTCTCTTGTTCGCCACGGGGGCGATGCTCGTCGAGTCGGTCGTGTTCCTGGGTGCGGGGTCGAGCTTGCTGCTCCAGGTCTACGTGTTCTTCTCCGCCGCGATCGTCGGGGTGCTGTCGCTCGGAGCCACCCGAATCCTTCGGAGCCCGAAAGTGGAGCGGGCGTACGCCTACTACATCACCGCGACGTGCGCCTTGGTGGGGGTCTTTAGCTTCCTAACCCCCCTCCCGCCCCCCTCGATGGTCTCGGCCGGCATCATCACCGGAGACCCCCCACTCCTGCTTCTGGTCTTGTCGTCCCTCGTGACATTCCCCGCCACTATCGTCCTCCTCACGGCCTCCTACCTCTCCCTCCGCCGAAGCTGGCGCTGGCAAACCTTGCTCATGATCGGAGGCGCACTCATCTTGGGAGCTGGAGGCACCCTCTACATCGCCTCCTTCCCGGTGGCGTTGTACTACGCCGAGTTCTTGGGAATCATCCTCCTCTTCTTTGGATTGATCAGCATGCCGCAGGCTGCCAGCACAACCACTCCCGTGTCCGCCGGACAACCTGCGTAACCCCGATTGTACGTCGAATTCACTGGGACGGGCCCCGGACCTCGGTGGGGGCCAACATCCGGGCCACGGGCGCTCCTCCCCACGAGGCGTTATGCGGCGATTCGCCTACTCTGGGACTAGGTACCCTCGTGAGCCATTCTCCCGACCCGAGCCCTGCGCGTACGAGAGAGTCTGTCAAGGGCCGCGTTCTGGTCGTCGGTGCGAGCGGGTTTCTCGGTCGCGCGGTGGTTCGGGCGCTGGCGGAGGATGGGTTCGAGGTGCGCGGCCTCGCCCGGGACGCTGCCAAGGGGGAACGGATCCGCGAGAACGGCGGGATTCCGTTCCTAGGGGACATATTGGACACGCCTTCGCTCGCGTCGGCGATCGCCGGGTGTACCGCCGCCGTCCACCTGGCGGCCAACCCCTCCCGGGAAGAAGACGCGATGCAGGTTCGGGTCGAGGGGGCGCGATGGCTCGTCGAAGCGGCGCGATCGGCGGGGGTCTCCCGGCTTCTCATCGGTTCTGGGTACTGGGTCTACCGGGGCCAACCGAAGCCTATCGACGAGGACGCAGCCGTGGATCCTCGGGGAGAGTCCCGCGTGAATTACGAGACCGAGCGCGTGGGGTTGGCTGCCCAGACCGCCGGGAAACTCGACGTGTCGGTCCTCCGCCCGGGGATGGTCTACGGAGACGGGTCCTGGTTTCGGGGCATGGCGACGGCGATCCGGTCCGGCGAGTATTCGGTTGTGGGCGACGGAAAGAACCGCTGGTCGTTCGTCGCACTCCCCGATGCGGGGCGGGCGTTTGCCACCGTGCTCCGTTCCGGTCTCGGGGGTGAAGTGTACAACGTAGTCGACGGAAGCCCCGTGATGCTTCGCGAGTTCGTCGATTTCGTAGCCGGAAAATTGGGGGCGCGCGCCCCCCCCACGATCGAGGTCGACGCGGCGGCCGGGGTGTTCGGCCCCGAGGTCGCACACCATCTTGCGGCCGACCGACCCACCTCGAATGAGAAACTGTGTCGGCTCGGCTGGCAGCCGAGATTTCCCTCGTTTAGGGAAGGGCTGCCTCCTCTATTGCGAACGATGTACCCGCACTCTTCCGGCCGGTCGGACTGACCGAGTCTCGACGGCCAACTGCGGAACTGATAACTGGACCAGAGGCTTGGTACCCGCGAGGCCCAAGATGTTCTGTCGTTGGTGCGGAGCGTTACTGCCGGCGGATGCCGCGACCTGCCCTCAGTGTTCCAAGCCGACCTCCGAATCGAACGAACGATCGGCGCCGATGACGGACTCGTTCGACCGGGTCGTTGCGGACACGACCCGCGCGGCAAAGGACCTCACAGCCGCCGCTTCCCGCCTGACCGAACGCCTCGCGAAAGAGATGCAGGCCACCGCCGACGACCCCAAGGGGACGGCCACCCGGGTCGCCCGGCGCGTCGCCCGGGACCTGGACGCTGCGCGCGAAGAGATCGAGAAGGCCCTGCGCGATCTATAGGTCGCGAACCAATCAGCGCGGCCCTACCCGCGCCCCGATCCCGAGGTCGAGCCTTCGACCATCGTGGGTTCGGAGGGCGAAGCCTCGTCGTCGTTTTGTTCCAGGTTGAGGAGGTGCCCCATCTTTTTCTGCTTGGTCTCGAGATACCCGAAGTTGCGCACGGTGGGCGGGACCACGACCGGAATACGCTCGACGATCGTCACACCGTGGATCTGCAGGTCCCGGACCTTGTCGGGATTGTTGGTCATGATCTTGATGGATTGCACGTGCAACGACCCCAGCATGTGGGCGGCGATCCCGTAATCCCGCTCGTCCGGTCGAAAGCCCAGCATCTCGTTCGCCTCGACCGTGTCGGCTCCGGCGTCCTGGAGCTGGTAGGCCCGGATCTTGTTGGCAAAGCCGATCCCCCGTCCCTCCTGGCGCAGGTACAGGACGATCCCGGCTTCCATCTTCCCGATCTTCTCGAGGGTGTCGATCAGTTGGTCCCGGCAGTCGCACCGGGTCGACCCGATCGCGTCGCCGGTCAAGCATTCCGAATGGATCCGCACGGGGATGGCCTCCTTCTCGAACACGTCGCCGTGAACGAAGGCCGCATGCTCCTTGTGGTCGAAGTTGTTCTGGAACGCCACCACCTGATAGTCCCCGAATCGCGTCGGCAATTCCGCGATGGCCCTGATCTGGACGCAGATCTCGGGCGCGTCCGGACATACGTGGTGCTCATTCTCCCGGAGGAGTAGGTCCACGGTCTGTTTCGGGATTCCCATCGAATCGCTCATTCGGGGTCCCGATTAAAGGCCATGGTAACCTCCGGCCCCCCACCCTAGCCCATGGCCGGCTATCCTCGCCCACCCGTCGTACGGCGGCCCTCCCGCCAACTACCGTGCTCGGGCTGACGCCCATCCCACTTCGCGTAGGACCGGGAGTCTCCACTCACGTCGGCCAAGTGTTTCAGTATCCCATGGCTCGATTATTGACCCCCCCGGGTTGTGGGGAGCATGAGAGCCCCATGAACGCGAGCGTAGTGCACTTCGAGATACCGTTGGACAACGTCGAACGCGGCCACAAGTTCTACCGGGAGACCTTCGGATGGAAGGTCAACGCCCTCCCCGACATGGACTATGCCATGGTCCAAACCACGGAGACGGACGCCGAGGGGAGTCCCAAGAATCCCGGGGCGATCAATGGCGGAATGGCCAAACGCCAGCATCCGCTGACGGCACCCGTGATCACTATCATGGTCGACGATATCGCGTCCGCTCAGAAGCAGATCGAGAAGAACGGTGGAAAGATCGTCCAGAAGAAGGCACCGATCGGAGACGGCAGCATGGGATTCACCGCCTACTTCAAGGACACCGAAGGGAACATCGTCGGGCTGTTCCAGGTGGGCAAATCCTAGACCGGAAGCGTTCGAGCCCCTTCCCTCGGCACCGCTGTGCGACGTCGTTGGACGCGTGGCTTTGGTGGGATGGCCCTGCGGATCGAGGTCGGATGAGCCCGAGTAGGGTGAGGGTCGACCGCCGTGTCAGCCCAAGACATCCCGAGGGGAGGGCTCATAAGCTGAGCCTTCCCTTCCACCAACAGCCGGACCCGCCATCGACCTACCCAGATCGGGGCGCCCGAAGCGAAAATGAGCGACCCCGAGAGCCCTGTGGGCATTAGCGCCAAATCCAGAGCGACCTTCGACGACCTCCCCTTGAATCCCCGCCTGCGCGCGGGCATCCGCGAGATGGGCTACTCCGAGCCCACGGCGATCCAGCGAGGGACAATCCCCGACGCCGTGCACGGACGGGACCTCATCGGCACCGCCCAGACCGGCACCGGGAAGACCGCGGCCTTCCTCCTTCCGATCCTGGAACGATTGATGAATCGCCCCCGGGGCCGGATCTATGCCCTCGTTCTTACCCCTACCCGCGAGCTGGCCATCCAGGCCGAAGGGTTCCTTCAGCAGCTCGGGCGCCACACCGGACTCCGCGGAGGAGCGGTCTACGGCGGCGTGGGCATGCGCCCGCAAGAAGAGGCCCTGCGCGGCGGGGCGGAGATCATCATCGCGACCCCGGGAAGGCTGCTTGACCACATGAGCCGGGGGTACGTGGACTTCCGTTCCCTCGAAATCCTGGTGTTGGACGAAGCGGACCGGATGCTCGACATGGGATTCCTACCGGACGTCCGTCGGATTCACGACCGCCTACCGCGCAACCGGCAAACGATGCTGTTCTCGGCGACCATGCCCCCCGAAGTGGTGCGCCTGTCGCGCGACTTCCTGCGCGATCCGCGTATGGTGCACGTAGCCGAGAAGACCGTCGCGGCCGTCGGGGTCACTCATCTCGCGGTCGCTGCGCCCTCGAGCCAGAAGACCGGGATCCTCGTCCGACTCCTGCAGGACGAGACCATGTCGAGCGTCCTCGTCTTCGTGCGCACCAAGCGACGGGCCGACCAGCTCGTACGGAATCTCCAACATTCCAACGTTTCGGCCGGCGTGATCCACGGGAACCGCAGCCAGAGCCAACGGGTCCACGCCCTCGAAAGTTTCCGAAGCGGTAATCACCGCGTGCTCGTCGCGACGGACATCGCCGCGCGCGGGGTCGATGTGGAGGGAGTCTCGCACGTCGTCAACTTCGATGTCCCGCACGAAGCGGAAACGTACGTGCATCGCGTAGGACGAACGGCCCGAGCCCAACGCCGCGGTGTCGCGATCACGCTGATCGCGCCGGAGGACGGTGCGGATTTCTCTCGGATCGAGCGCCTGCTCGGCGAGACCATTCCTCGGGCCACCCTGCCCGGATGGGACTATTCGGCGGCACCTCCCCCGATGGCGCCGATGTCGCAGGGCCGCGGCCGGGGTCAGGACAGGGGAGATCGGTACCAAGGACGTCGGAACAGTGGGTCTTCGACCGGCCGTCGCGACCGGCGGAGCGAAGGGCGATCCGGCGATTCCGGCGGACACAGCGGCCACTCGAGACCGCGCTCGAACCGCTGGTGAGTCGATCGTCGGCCTGACTGCGGACGGGTACGTCCATGCGGCCGCACTGCGATGTTTACTGACGAGATTCGGGGCGAATTCGTGACTCGTTTTGGTCCGGCTGGGCGGGAAAAAACGGTTCGTCTTCATGCGAAAATCGAGCCGGGATCGGAAAATCCCCTCGGAGCCCCCGAGTCGGCTCGTTGAAGTAGGTTGGAGTCTTACCTAGATTGCCATGGCGAAGAAGACCAGCAAGGCGAAGGGCAAGGCGAAGAAGAAGCGGTAACGCCTCCGCTTCTTCCCCGGCCCGCCGGGGGGATTGCATGCACGGACCTCTCGCCTCGGTCATACGACCGAGGGATATCCGTGGATCCCTCACAGTCGGAACTCGCGCTCGCCTCGATGATTCGACGCGACGGGCCTCGCGCACCGTCCGTGTTCTTGGGAAGTCACGCCCTGTTTCGGCGGTCCGCGTTTCGGTTCCATGCACCTCCGTTCGGGCGAGGGAAGCGCCATTCACGTACTGTCGTTGAAGGCAACCGGCGGGGACGGGGCCCAAGTTCCGTCTATTGCGGGTCGAGGACCGAATGGGCCTATCTACTTCCCCGCGGTGACGCACCCCCGAGCGGCGAGGTCAGAATGTTGCCTCCGGTATACAGAAGCCGCCGCGTCATCAGTTCGGTCGCCATCGTCCTCCTTCTGCTCCTCGGAGCGGTTCTGCCCACGATCTCCGCCCCGAAGGGCGGGTCGGGACTCACACACGATATCGGACTGGCGAAGGAACCTCCGCTCCGCGCGTCAGGCACGAGCGTGCCCTTCCCCCATGGAGACTCGCCCGCTCCCGGCGCGACGATCCGAACGCTGAGCCTGTTCAATAACACGCTGACCACCGGCAATTTCCTTCCCAACAACACTTTCACTCCGGCCGGCGTTACGTACGACGCGGCGGATCGGACGGTCTGGTTCACGGCGAGCAACAACGTCGGAGTCGCGAATGCGACCACCGGTGAAGGGATCGCGTACTTGCCGTCGGCCGGAACCGCGTCGGGGATCGCCTACGATAATCGTTCGGACCGTGTTTTCGCGGCGGACTACGCGACGGACACGGTCTCGGCGTTCGACGCGTTGACCAATACCAAGATCGCCTCCATCGCCGTTGGGTACAGTCCGCTGGCGGTGATCTACGACTGGGAGACCGACCAAGTGTATGTCACGGAAGACGACAACGCTCCGGGGTTCGAGAATGTCACGGTCATCAATGCGACGACGCTCGTCGTCGAAGCCGGAGTACCGGTGGGCGCTGGAGCCACCGCCGAAGTGTTCGTCGCAAGCACCCATCAGGTCTGGGTGGTGAACTCGCTCTCGGACAACATCACGATCATCGACCCCACAACGTTGACGGTGACCGGGAGTCTCCCCCTCTATGGCGGGGATCCCAAGGCGGCGGTCTTCGACCGCCAGGACGACCTCGTCTATGTGGCGAACGCTGGGACGGGAGTCGAGATCTATGACCCGGCCACACCGGCGGCGATCGGAAACATCTCCTACGCTTCGGTGGGTTCGGACCCCGCCGCCATCGCGGTCGACGCTCCGCTTCACACCCTCTACATCGCGAACACCGCGAACGGATCGGTCTCCGCCGTGGACACCGTCGGGAATGTGGTCGAAGCTCAACCGAACCTTGGGATCTACTCCCAGCCGGACGCGGCGGTGTATGACCCGACGGACCATCGAGTTTTGGTCGCCTGCGAGGACGCGTTCCAATATGCCGGATCGAATATTACCGAGATTTCTACCGCGACCAACTCGACCGTGGTAGCCATTCCCATCGAGCTCATTCCCGAAGGCGCGGTCTACGACGCCCAGACGCGTTCGATCTACACCTACGACGGGGGCTCGGGCGATATCGACCAGATCAACGACTCGACTGACCTCCTGACCCGCTCGGTGTTCGTCGGGTACACTCCCCACACGATCGGACTCTACGTGGGAGGTCTCGCCCTCGACCCGCTGTCCGGTGACCTCTACGTTTCGTACGCCACCAGCTTCTCCGGCGACGTCAGCCTCGTCAACCTCTCGACTTTTACGGTGGTCCAGAATCTCTCCGCCACTGATTTCGACGGACCCTCGGGAATCGCCTATGACCCGACGGACGCCCACATCTTCGTCGCGAATTATTATGGCGATACCGTCGTGATGCTCAACGCGCTCACCGGCGCTGTCCTCTCCTCCACGGTCGTCGGGGACCGCCCAATCGGCGTGACGTTCGACCCCGCCAACGACCAGGTATTCGTCGCAGACAACTACGAGAATTACGTCACGATCCTCAATGGGTCGACCGGAATCGTCGCCGGCGAGGCGGGAGTCGGCTCGTTCCCCGTCAGTTCGGTCTACGACCCTGCCAACGAGGAGGTCTACGTCGTGAACTCGTACAACAGCAACCTCACGGCTCTTTCCAGTGCGACCGACATGAGCGTCGCCAACATCACCCTTCTTGGGGCGGGGGCGCCGGACTGGGCCTCGTACGACGCAGAGAACCACAGCCTCGAAGTAACGTCGGCGGCCGGGGCGGACGAGGAACCCGGATACCTCTCGGTCGTCAGTACCCTCAACCAGTCATTCGTCGGCAATATTCTCGTAGGGAGCACCCCCGGTGGAACGGTGTTCGACCCGGCCCAGAACGTGACGTTCGTTCCGGATTACTTTCCCGGATCGGTCTCCATTGTCCAGTTGGGCGTGACCGCCCCACCGCCGCCCCTCCAGGTCTCCTCCCTCGTTGCGGACCCCGCGACCATCGAACTGGGAGCGGCCACGGACCTCGTGACCTCGACCACGGGGGGAACCCCGCCCCTGACGTACGCGTACTCCACCTTGCCGACCGGTTGTTCGACCCAGAACATCTCCACGCTCCCTTGCACCCCCACCGCCACGGGGGTGTATTCGATCGGCGTCAATGTCACGGACTCTGCCTCGGGCCACGGGTCGGCCACCACCACGCTCACGGTCGTCGCGTCCCCTTCGGGGCTTCAAGTTTCCCTCGTTGCGTCGCCCGCCTCGATCGACCTCGGACAGTCGACGACGCTGATGGCCACTCCCTCCGGCGGTGCGTCGCCCTACAACTTAAGCTACAGCGGTCTCCCAACGGGTTGCACGAGCGCGAACCGGTCGAGCCTGCCCTGCACGCCGTCCTCTGCGGGTACCTACACCGTCCTGGTCCTTGTGATCGATTCGAACGGGAACCGGGCCTCCAACTCCACGGCGCTCGACGTGCTCCCGTCGGTCGCAACGCTCTCTGCCACCCTGACCGCATCGCCGGCCTCGGTCGCGGTCAATGGGTCGACGACCCTCACCACGGTCCCTACGGGCGGAGTCGCGCCCTACCAGTATGAGTATTCGGACCTCCCCTCCGGCTGTACGAGTTCGAACTCGGCCACCCTGATCTGCTCGCCGACCGCATCGGGTGTCTTCCACCCCAATGTCACCGTAACGGACGCGGGGAGCCACACGGCGCGGGCCACTACGACCCTCACCGTGACCGCCGCGGGCCACGGTTCAACATCGTCGACGACCGGTCTCCCGTGGTGGGTTTGGCTTGTTGTCGCTGTAGGGGCGCTGCTGGTCCTCTTCTTCTTCTTCGCCGCGCGCCGGCGAAAGAAAGCGGCCCTGCCGGACCCGGGCGACCGGTCCGCGCCCCCCGTGGGTCCGCCCGATGACGCCCCACCCCCTTCTCCGGGGAAGTAGCCCTGCTCTCTTCGCCGCCCGTTGGGGCCGGACAAACCGGCCTGCCCGGAACTTCCGAGGTTTCCCTCGCGGGGCGGTCCCGGCCGGGGTGTGGAGGGCGATAGTCTCCTACGAGGACCCGTAGTAACCCTTGTATCCGACTCCGAATGTTTATCCATGGTCCCACCCATCCTTTTTCTCCATGGGTCCCTGGGGAACGGGCGCTCCGGACTCCGACTTTCGTTCCCTGGCCGGGGAAGGGTTCGGTACCTTCTTGTACGGCACGGACCGCCACGCGATCCTGCAGGTGGCGTTCGCACTGGCGAAGCTCAACGACCCCAACCCGTACTGGGTTGACATCCGGGCATCCCACGACACCGTCGAACCCGACGACCCCGTCGGGCGCGGGTGGATCCCGAACGACCACCTCTTCGCCGTTGTGGAATCGGACGCCCGACCGCTCAACGCGGAGGCCAACATGGCCCTCTGGACGGTGGTGCGCTCGGACGAACCACGGTCGAGGATCGCCGAGTTCACGGATTTCCTCCGCCTGCCGCGGGCCGTTCAAGACGGGATCAGTGGTTCTCGGAGCGACCATGGTCGGCCCATCTTCGTGATCGCAAACGCCGACCGGGCCCGTAGCTACTACCCGCTGACGGCGGCGGATGTTCGACCGTACATCGATTCGATGCTCCATGCGGAGATCACCCCGATCTTCGCCGCCGTTGGACCTCCCGGTCCGGGACGGTGGGCCTTCGACTTCGTGTTTGAGGTCCGGACTCAGCACCTGCCGGACTGGCGGCAGGGAAGTCTGGCGTGCGAACGAGCCCCGCCGGGTCTTCGAGTGGTTTCGGGCCAGGTTCGCTCGATCGATTCCATCCCCGGAATCGCGCGCACCGCCTAACCCACGTCCCGGGAATCGCACAACCGGTCCTCGGGGACGAGCTTGAAAACTCCTCGTAGGCGAGGCCGGACGAAACGCGGATATTTCTAGACGCTCGAGTTTGGCTCACGGATGGCAGGTGGCGGGGCGGGATGGTTACCCTTCACCCGCTCGCCGCGCCCCCCGACCCGACAGCGACGGGCTTCGGCCTATCGGACGCTGGAGTTGGCCGCGGGAACGGCCGGGATCGGCCTCTTTCTCGTGGCCATGGGCTTTCTCTCCTCGTTCGCGCAGCTGCCCAGCTTTTACCACGACGTCTTCACTGGATACGACCCCCCGTTCGACGCGATAGCTGGCGTCCTGCTCCTCGCGATCTCGGTCCGGATCCCTGACCGGAGCGTAGTGGCTTGGCTCTTTTCGCTCCTCGCTCCCGCCCTCACGATCTTCGCGGCCGTCGTCAGCCCCAACCCCTTCTCGCTCGCGTCGGCCGTGGCGGCCTCCGGACTGGTGGCGCTGATCTTCCCGTATTCGGTCGGGTTCTTTCGAGGCGTCCCGTCCGGTCCGGAATCTACCCAACTCCTGGTCGTGGTAGCCGCTCTCCTCTCTCTCTTGTTCGGCATGGCGGGAGCCCGGTGGCTGGGGAGCCAGTTCACGCCCAAGATCCACGGGTGGACCGAGGCCCTCTACTTCACCGTCACGACGATTTCCACGAACGGGTCCGAATTCGCACCCCAAACCTCGGGCGCTGCGGCGTTCGTAGTGGTGCTCATCCTCCTCGGAGTGGGAACGTTCTTATCCGCCATCGTCGTGCTTTTCCTACCGTTCCTCGAGCGCCGGCTGGAGCACATCGCGCTGCGCCTGGAACGAGCGCAGATGGACGACCTCAGCGAACACGTCATCATCTGCGGCTCGTCGGCCGCCGCTCGGGCCACGGCCGCGACGCTCCGGGAGGACGGCGTGCGTTCGGTCATCCTCACTCCGGATACGGACGCCGTGAACCTGCTGCGCGGCGAGGGCGAGGTCGCCCACCTGGGGGAGCCGTCGAACGAGGACGACTTGCGCGCCGTCGGGATCGATCGGGCCCGGGCGTTGGTCGCCGCCGACGACTCAGATGCGGAGAACTTGCTCACCGTCATCACCGCCCGGGGCATCGTGGGGGGGCTCCGCATCGTGGCGGTGGCGACTTCCCCCAGCAGTCTCGCCAAGTTGCGTCGCGCGGGTGCGAACGAGGCGATCAGTGCGGTCGCGGTCGCGGCCAAGCTCGTCAGCGCGGCCGTCCTCGAGCCGACCCCCGCGGACGAGCCGCACTCCCACACGATCTCGCACTAGATTGAAGCGAGCCCGTCAGACCACGGTCGGCCCCGTGCGGATCCCAAGAAACTCCTGTCGCCGGGGGCGGTGGGGCAAGACGTATCCTGAACTACGGCTGGTTCTTCCGGCTTCAACGGACGGCGGATGACTCGAAATCTACGGATCAGCCTCACGATCCTCTCGATCGGGTTTGCAGTCGAGGGGATCGGCGAAGCCTACACGCGCTTCAGTCCGGGGTCTTCGACTCCCGGAGGCTCGCTTCTGTACCTCTTTCCGCTCGTCCTCACCGGGATTGGACTGCTGTTCGTCTGGGTTGGCCGGGAGGAGTGGAATGCGGTCCATCTTGTTCGGGTACGAACGGCGAACCGAGTGTTTGCTGCGAGCCTCCTCGGGGCGCTCGTAGCGGCGTCGGTGGTAGGCGTGCTCCTCCTCTTCCCTTCCCTCGGGACTCCCGCGTGGGCGGAGGCGGTGTACGGGGCCGCGGTGGCCAGCCTCGTTTTTGGGACCTTTGTGACCTACGCCTACCTCGTCTTCCATCTGGTTTCGAACCCCGGCCGGGTGGTCGTCGGGTTGGCGCTCGCGTGGGCCCTGTTCATCTCCATCGCCATCGCCCTCGTCATTTCCACGACCCTCCCCTCGGTCCTGTCGATCGTGAGCACCGCCCACCTCACGATCCCTGCGTTCGTCGCGCCCGTGGACTTCCTGGCGTCCGCACTCTTCGTCTCGTACTTTCTGCTCCTCGTGGCGTTCGTCGAGGCGCACATCGCGGTCGCGCGAGGTCGCATCGTGGTCTCGAGCGTCCCAGGAGTCCCAGTGACCCGGCAGGAGGCACCCAAGGCCCCGTGAACGCCCGAACGAAACCCAATTGAGGTGGGGTCCCCTTCCCTCCTTGTGCCGTACGTCGAGTACGACGAGGTGGAGGCGATCTGCTCCGACTGCGGAATGATCTTCCGTTCGGAAGAGGCGCTGTATTCCCATCGGGAAGAGTCCCATCCGCCCTCCGCGAGCTCTGCTCCTCCCCCGACACGACCGACCTCTCGGAGACGAAGCACCGGTTCCCCGCAAGCCAAACGTCCGGGATGAATCCCCCCTCAAGGGGGGCTCGAGAAGGTCGCTATCGCGGCGCCGGCAGAGGCCGCCCGAACGAACTACTGGCTGCTGGAGGGGGATGCCCCCACTGCTTCGTTGGAAGCGACCTTTAGGGAAGGGGGCTTCGTCCGGGCCTGCGCCACCACACGGAAGCCGTTGGCCACCAACAGCGCTTGCTGTTGGTGCTCCAGTTGGAAGTTCAGACGGGAGGTCACGACCATGAGTGAGGGGAAGGTCTCCCGGTGGGGCACGTTCGACCCCATTCGTCCGCCCGCCCGCGCCCACGCCGAGTTCGGGTGAGATCCGGACCGGGGTTCGACGGCCTCGGACGGAAGCTCGATCGTCAGCTGGCGATGGCGATTTCGGATCGAAACGGTCATGGAACGCGGATCGCCGACCTCGGAGGAACCCGAGGGAATGGAGACGACCAGGGGGGACGCCTCAAGGTCAGCGTTGGCCCTTGGATCCCGGGCGGGACTGATCATCTCGGCACGCGCGGGATGGACCGGGTGAAAGTCCCCCACCTTGACCCGAGTATCCGGTAGGTTCCGGAGCAAAAACCGGGCAAGGTCGGCCGCCTCGGCGGCGTCGGTCGGAGCACATTCCACGACCGCGCCGGGGGCGCCGAGCGCGAGGCCGATCGAGAGGATATCGCGGCTCCAGGCCGACCGAACGGGACGGGGGCTCGAGGAGGAGGGGGCCCCGCGGGCGTACTGCAGGATCGTGAGGAGGATCTGGCCCCCGTCACGCACGGCATGGAGCTTGGCGATCCCGAGGCGTTCGCGGTACTTGACCGGGATCTGCTGAACACTGAATCCGCGCCGGATCGACTTGAGAACGAGCTCTGCCTCGATCGCGAACGTTGTATCGCCGAGTCCCAGCTCCATGAACCGTTCGGTCGACACACCCCAGAACCCGCTGCACAGGTCCAAGATCGGGCGGCGGGCAAGCGCAGAGGAGGTGTAACTCATCACCAGGTTTCCCACCCGGTGGACGAGGTCTTTCACGTCGCTGGGGGGACCCCAGACGGGTCGCCGTACGCCGATGACCAGGTCGGTGCCGCGGCGAAGCAGGTCCAGCGTGGGCAGGATCCGATCGGGAGGATAGGTCGCGTCGGCGTCCAGTACCACCGCGAACGGGATCCCTTGCTGGTAGACCCACCGGATCGCTTCCAGCATCGCCCCGCCCTTCCCGCGACTGGTCTGCTTGAGAACTGGGATTCCCCACTTCCGTGCGACCTCGAGGGTCCCATCGGTGGATCCGCCGTCGATGATGACCGGGACGATCCGGTGACCGACCCCGTTGAAGGTGTCGAGGGGGAACTCGGAAATGGTCCGTTCAAGGCCCTTCTCTTCGTTCAGGGTCGGCAGGATGACGGCAGCGAACGCCCCCTGAAATCGGGAGACATCGATCCCGGCATCCAGGGACTGCGGTAGCGGTTTCTGAATAGAGTTCATTGGTACCTGAAATTCCCCCCTACTCGGAAGCAACTTCGGGGGTCTTTCCTCGAGGAACCGCGGGCTGGTACGATTCCGCCGTATAACCCTCGGTGAAGGCCCCTAAGATTACCGGCTTATAGCAGGTTCCGAATGTCGCGCTCCCGCGACAGAGCTGATACAGGACTATCCGCATCGGGGGCCCTCACGTCCTTTCCGAAGTCCAGCCGACCCCGATGGAGGCTTAGCGCCCCAATCTCACTTCGGAGTGTCGCAGGGAGCCGACGGGACGACTCGTCGAGCGCCTTCCGCCGCGCCCGACCGTTCGCTTCCCCTTAGGCCTGGCTCGAGCCTCGGTGGAGTCGGACTAGGCCCTGCACCTGAATACGGGCACCAAGCCGAAACGGCCCAATATCAGCCGAGCGGCAAGCGGGCCGTTAGTGGACCGATGGGATAGGGCCCCATGGTTCGACTATCCAGTGCTTGGGGTCACGGGGAGGGCGGGTGCGAATCGGGCGGTGAAGTGGGGCAACCGGTCGGGGCGGTGGACGTATCGTATCCCTCGGATTTCTCGCCGCCGTGCGTAGACCCGGCCCACGGCGTCTGCCACATAGGAGAGTTGTGCGGCGGAGTAGACCCTCCGGGGCACGGCCAGTCGTACCAGCTCCAGGGACTTTCCGCCCGAGTCGGATTCCCCGAACATGAGGGAGCCAACTTCGACCGTTCGGATGGCCCCTTCTCGATAGATCTCCACCACGAGTGCCTGCCCGGGCAGGTCCTCGGTAGACAGGTGCGGAAGGAATCGACGCACATCCAGGTAGACGGCGTGACCCCCAATCGGACGGAGCAACGGGACCCCCCGGGCAGCGAGTTGCTCGCCGAGGTAGCGGATCTGGGCGATCCGGTGCTCGAGGTACTCCAAGTCGGTTGCTTCCACGAGTCCGACCGCCATCGCCTCGAGGTCCCGTCGCGCGAGGCCCCCATACGTGGTGAAGCCCTCGAAGAGGATCTGCGCCTCGTTCAGACGTTCGGCGACCGAGGGGTCGCGCGTCGCCACAAACCCACCGATGTTCACCAGACCGTCCTTTTTCGCGCTCATCGTAGCGCCGTCCGCGAGGTCGAAGAACTCGCGTCCGATCTGTGCGATGGTTCGATCTCCTTGGCCGGGCTCCCGTTCTCGGACGAAGTAGGCGTTCTCGGCCCACCGGCACATGTCGAGATAGAGCGGGATCCCCCGGCCGTGCACCAGACTCGCCACCTCCCGGAGGTTGGCGAGCGATACCGGTTGTCCGCCCCCCGTATTGTTGGTGATGGTCACCATCATGAGGGGAATGTGTTCCGGCCCTTCCAACTCGAGCAGGGCCTTCAACGCCAACAGGTCGACGTTTCCCTTGAAGGGCATCTCGCTCTCCGGGTCGTACGCCTCAGAAATGGCCAGGTTCACGGGACGCCCCCCGTTGTGGAGGACATGGGCCTGCGTCGTGTCGAAGTGCATGTTGTTGGGCACGATGCTACCCGGACGGCAGAACGTGGAGAACAGGAGATTCTCCGCCGCCCGTCCCTGATGGGTCGGGAAGATATGGGGAAAGCCGGTGAGTTCCCGAACGACCGATTCGAAATGGGTGAAGTTGCGGCTTCCGGCGTAGGACTCATCGCCCAGCATGAGCGACGCCCATTGCCGGTCGCTCATCGCTCCGGTCCCGGAGTCCGTCAGCAGGTCCACCCGGATCTCATCCGACCGCAATTGAAACAGGTTGTAATGGGCCCGTTCAAGGGCCGCTTGCCGTTCGGACGGTGACGGATTCGGGATTCGCTCGACTACCTTCGTGCGGTACGGCTCGAATGGTGGAGGAGTCCCATCAGAGGGAGTCACCAGAGACCCATCAGGCCGATGGCCCTCTTATACCGCCGGAGCCGCGAATCCCCTCCCGAGGGAGCTCCCTGCGAGACCCCTACCTCCACCGGCCCCGGCCTCGTGGGGAGCAAACCTGGAGGGTCGAGCACTGCGCTCCATCCGAGACGCCTCGCGAATTGGGGGATGGCCCTCGCCGTGCCGTCACGGGCGGAGCAAGGCCATGGACCGCTTCACGAAATCAATAGAAGATGAAGGCTAGAACCGTTCCGGCCACGAAGAGGGCTGCGAGGAAGGCCATTACGATCAGAAGGGTCCGTCCGCGGGCTCGAGGATGGCGAAACCCCAGCCACGGCTCGGGTCGGGCAGGTGCAGCGGAGGAGCGGATGTTTGTGGGCCCCGGGGCGAGCCGGGCCTTGTTGGCCCCGCACTGGGTGCACAGCATGCCAACGTACGAGAGTGGGGCTCCACAAACTGGGCATCGTGGACCCTCCATCACTCCCACCCCGGTCCTCCAAGTTGGTCGAGCGCTTTAGCCCTGCGTGAGAGGCCCCGGGGGTCGCCCCATCGTCCGCGATGACGCCGACCCGCTATCTCGGCAGGTCGCTCTACTCGCGTTTGCCTACGCTCCCAGGCGGTCCTTCTCCGTTCCGGAACGGTCCTTCGGGACTCCGCCGGCGGCCCAGGTGTCCTGGGGCCTCGGCCGCAGCGTATCAATTCGGCGATGTCGGAGGTCCCGCGCTGCCGACTCGCCCCGACCGGTGAGCGTGTACACCTTGAGACGTCGGCTTATCCTGGCCACATGGCGACGTTCGACGCTGACCATCTCGCCGGCGACTAGTCGCTGGAGGACGCGGACGAGGGACCCCTGGCTCACCTGAAGCGCTGCAGCGATCCCTTGCTGGGTCGATCCCACTTTGGCCAGGTCATCGGGCCCGAGCCTTCCCAACCGGGCCAAATGGAGGATCACGCGAGCGGCCAAACCGATTCCCGCGCTGGCTTCTCCGGTACTCGCTTGCGCCGCTCGTTCGGGTGGAGACCAAACGATGGGGGGAGCTTGGAGGGGACTGATCGGCGCCTGCGCCGGGATGCCTTCTAAACTCGAATCAGAGGGCCGGTTCATGGTCATTGGTTGGACGGAAGAGGTCGGCCTTTCGGGGGTCATCGCCGCTGTTCCGACCGGCACGGTCCGAGAGGTTGACCTACGACCCCAGAGGACGTGCCCGAGCCACCCGAGCGCTCCGCCGCCAGCACCCGCGGCGACGGAGACGGCTAGCAGAAGGTCAACTGATCCCACGTCCCTCCGTCCCGGTCACAGTAGGGTCCGAGGATAGAAATGAGTGTGGTCGCGTCCCAGTCCTCGCCGAGGTCGATCCAGGGGCACCTTGACGGTCACCGAGGGGGTAGGTCGCCCGCAGGGTCGTTCCCGTTGTGAAACTCTTGCTCCCAGATCTGCGCCTCGGACTTCCACTTCGCAAATCGGTACCGGCTATAGCCCCACCCGGCTCCCACGACCGCCGCGAGACAAGTGACGACGAGAACGCCGATCGTGAGCCACGGGAGTGAGTTCGAGGTAACCAAGCCCGGAGGGGCGGCGGTGAAGGTCACCGAGAGGGATGGTGGAGCTGCTCCCCGAACACTAACCGAGCTGGCCGAAAGGGTGACGTGAAAGCCTGTAGGGCCGGCCGCTGATAGTGCGTAGGTTCCGTCCGCCAGCTGGAGCGTGACCGTTGTTCCCGTGGATTGACCGGACGTTACTGCATCGGAGGTTGCGCTGACCGTCCATGGAGATCCCGCTGGAAGTCCGGATTCGAGGAAGGTCACCGGGTAGGTAGCGCTTGAGAAAGTGACGGCGACGGAGACGGGCACTCCTCCGACGATGACCGAATTGGAGTAATTGGAAGAATAGTTGGCGAGCGCAGGGATACTGAGGTCGTAGCTGCCGTTCGGTTCGAAGAAGACGATCGTGTTGGTCCGCGAGCTGGTAGCCGTCCCGGCTAGGTTCGCGCTCCAGTTGGTGCCGGCGCCGAGGCCGGTTTCTGTCACGGACACCCGGTAGGTCGGCGGCGGAGGGGGACTCGATGCTACGAACGAGATCAAGGTCGAGACTCCCGTGGCCGCTACGACCACCGTTCCCGAGATCGGGCTCGCTAAGTAGCCGGCCACCGGCCCGACCGAATAGCTGTAGAGTCCGGACGGTTCGGAGAAAGCGATTGACGCGGACGATGAAGTCCGTGTCGTACCGTTCAAGCTCACCGACCAAACTGTGCCGTTCGGAAGCCCGGTCTCGCCGAAGGAGACACCCTGGGAGGGTCCCGTCGCACCCGTAGGGGATATGATGGAGATGGTTCCCCCCTCGTAGTTGCTGACGTAGAGGTTTCCGTTCCCCGAGTCATACGTGATGTCCGATGGAGTGACCCCGACATCGACCGTCGTCCCAACCGAGTTCGTCCCGTCGCTGACCACGCTGACGTCGTTGGACCAGTAGTTCGCCACGTACACTTGCCCCTGGGCGCCGTCGTACGTCAGTCCGTCCGGATAGTTTCCTACCGGGATTGTCGCGACGACTCCGTTCGTGGTGTCATTGATGACGCTGACGTTGTTGGAGAGGTAGTTCGCGACGAAGATCTCCCCCATGCGGACGTCGTACGTCAGGGCCCACGGATAGCTTCCGACCGGAATCGTGGCCACGACCGTGTTCGTCGTGGTGTTGATGACGCTCACGTTATCCGAGTCATAATCGGTCACGAAAACCTCCCCCGTCCCGCTGTCATACGAGACTCCCAAGGTCGGGCTGCCGACCGAGACGTTCGCCACGATCGAGTTCGTCGCGTCACTGATCACGCTCACGTTGTCCGAGCTGAAATTCGTGACGAACACTTCTCCCTGAGCCGGATCATAAGCGACGCCCCACGGATTACTTCCGACTGGAACGGTCGCCACCGTCGTGTCCGATGAAGTGTTGACCACGGTGATATTGCTCGACCAGTAGTTGGCGATGAAGGCCTCTCCTTTGCCGCTGTCATACGCGATCGCGTCAGGAGCGTTTCCGGCCGGGGCCGAGGCCGTCACGGTGCTGGTCGCATTGCTCACCACACTCACATCACTGGAGTCGTAGTTTGCAGCCAGGACCTCATTCTGAGCGTTGTCATACGCGAGCGCATAGGGGAAACTCCCCACGGTGACAGTGGCGACCACTGAGTTAGAAGAGTCATCGATGACGCTAGCGTTGTTCGAGCCCTGGTTCGTCGTGAAGAGCTCGCCCCGCCCCCCGTCGTATGCGATGTAGTAGGGGTCGCTTCCTACGGTCACCGTGGTCAGTAAGGCATTCGTGGCGGAAGTGATCACGGCGACCTCGTTCTCACTGGGGATCGCGACGAAAATTTCCCCTTGTCCGCCGTCGTAGGCCACTCCCAATGGAGCACCTCCCAGCGAAACACTGGCGACGACCGTGTTGGTGGTGTCGTCGATCACGCTGACGTTGTCCGAGCCGGCGTTGGTGACGAAGACTTCCCCCTGCGCGCTATCGTAGGCGGCTGCGATAGGAACTGCCGCCACCGGGATCCTGGCCACGACCGCGTTGGTCGTGTCGTTGATCACGCTGACGTTGTCAGACGAGTCATCTGTCACGAAGACCTCGCCCCGAGCGCTGTCGTAGGCCAGTCCTTCTGGGAAGGTTCCGACCGAGATATTCGCTACCACTGTGTTGGACGAGTCCCGGATCACGCTCACGTTGTTCGACCCGACATTGGTCACGAAGATCTCTGCTCGGGCGGAGTCGTACACCACTCCCGTAGGCTGCGTCCCGACCGGGATCGTCGCCACGACCGCGTTGGTCGTGTCGTTGATCACGCTGACATTGTTCGAATTCTGGTCTGCTACGTAGATCGCTCCGCGGCCGGAATCACACGCGACTCCGAAAGGGTACCCGTTCACAGAGACCGTCGAAACCACCAGGTCGGTGACATCGCTGATCACACTGAGGTTACTCGACCCCTCGTCCGAGACGTAGACTTCGCCTCGGGCGGGGTCGTACGCGACGCCGTCCACAAGGAGGCCGTTCCCCGGTACGAAGTTACCTGCTACCAAAGTGTTGTTGTAGAGAACCAGCGTGTCCGCCACTTGCGGATTCCCGGTGGCCGACACAGAGGTCGTCGCGATCGATTCACCGAGGCGACCCAGGCCGAGGAGTTGAACCGAGGGGACGACCGAGTGGGGAGCAGCCGAAGCCGCGTTCGAGGTGGTCGGGCCCGAAAGTAGGGCTACCGAGACCATCAGGACGGCGACCGCGACTACAGAAAGCCAGCGCATCCGAGTCAACCCCAGCGTCCGAACGCCGTACTCTTATGGGCCGCTTCGGCGGCCACCTGC
>JAKIVX010000032.1 GCA_022750335.1 Thermoplasmata archaeon
GTGCAAGACTGAAGATCTTGAAGCCGCCGGTTCAAGCCCGGCCCGCGGCACCTCCCTTTCACCGGTCCGAGTGACCGGACCGGGTCCGGAAGGGTCCGAGTCCACCCTTCAGAACCCTATCCGGCCCCGCCCGAAGGATTAAGACCCATGGTTCGGCTGGGGCATCGTCTCCCGGGCGGGGAACCACCAGAAGGCGGTTCGGCTACGTTCGGGACGACGCACACTGAGGGATGCAAGAATGGAAGCGAAGTGGAACGGACTGGGCCTGGTCGTCGTACTCGTGCTAGCGTTCGTACTGGGGTTGAGCGGGTTTGCCGCCGCGTCGGGGAGCGGGTACAACCAAAGTTACACCCAGTCGGCGGGTCACGCCACCGACGGCGCGGTCGACCTCGTAGCGGCCTCGTCGACGTATACCAGCGGCCCCAGCCTCACCATCAGTTTCTCGGTGAGCGGCACCATCAACTACAACTCCGCCCAGCAAGGGTACATCGTCTGGTTCGGGGGAGCTAGCTACGAGAACGCGACGGCGTATGCCGTCTTCGCGAACGGAAGTGCCATCTGGATCTCAACGACCCCCACCGGGGAAGGTACGCTGAGCCCGCAAGTGAGCGGCTCCACCCTCTCCTTCGCCATGGCCACCGCCGACCTTCCGGCGCCGTCGAGCTTCACGTTCAACGTGCTGGCCTATGACGGATACACCCAATCGACCGGGACCTACAGCTGGCTCGGGACCAACTACAACGGCGGCGGGACGTGCACCGGTACGGCGTGCAGTTCGACCTCCGGCACGTCGTCGTCCTCCTTCAACTGGTGGATCGTCATCGTCCCGGTGATCGTCATCGTGGTGGTGCTTGTGGTCGTCCTCGTCCTCGTGATGCGCCGGAAGCCCCCCACCCCCACGCCGATGGTGGGCCAGCCGATGAGCCAACCCGGATGGGCCGACCCCAACCAGCCTTCCATGGGATCCCCGCCGGGTTCGAGCCCACCGGCGCCTCCCGGAGCGCAGTAGGAAGACGTTTGACCAGGGCCGGGTCCGCCCGGCCCAGCGCCCAACCCCTTCCGAGTTCGGCGGTCCCTCGGTCCCGGTCGCCGGAGTTCGGCGACCGGCCCGGTTCGACGCCTACGTCTGGGGGACGAACCAGACGTCGGTGACCGAGTACTTCGGACTCGGCTCGAAGCGCGCCTCGACCGGCATGCCGACGTAGAGGTCGGACTCCTGGGCGTCCTTGAGGCGGACGAGGAGGAGGCTTCCCGCCCCCTCGAATTCGACCAAGGCCAGGTTGTACGGAGTTTCCTTCAGGAACGCCTCGCTGCCGAAGTGGCAGGTCGTCCACGAGTGAACCTTGCCCTTCTTGGGAAGGTCGATCCACTCCGTCGGCGTCGCGCAGACCATGCAGTGGCCCCGCGGGGTGGCGTAGACGAACCCGCACTTCTTGTTGGTACAGTGCGAACCTCGGAGGCGCCCCTCGGCGAGCCCGAGGAAGAACGGTGAGTCCTCCGCGTAGCTGTGGATGTAGGTGATCGAGTACGGGTAGCGGATGACGAGGCTCTCGACCCCTTGGGCGTCCTCGAAGATCGCGGCGCCGCTGCGGTCGAGCTCCGCCTGCACCTCCCGGAACTTCCGGAACTTCGGGGGACGGGGCCTCATGCGAACCCCCGCTCGAGGATCGAGACGGTCACGGCCGATCCGGTCCCCGCGTGGCTGTGGATCGCGCCGCGTTTCGGTTTCGGGAGCTGGAGGGTCTTGTCGCCGAAATGCTTCGGGATCGTTCCCTGGAGCTGCCAGAACGCGAAGACCGCCTGCATGAGCCCGGTCGCGCCCACCGGGTGGCCGCAGGCGATGAGACCGCCCGAGGGGTTCACGGGGATGGCGCCAGCGCGGGGGACTGGGAATCCGTAGTCGATCCCTTTCAAGAACGGGTCGCCGCGCTCGACGAACCCGTACCCTTCGCCGTACCGGCAGAGCCCCAGATCCTCGTAGGTCTGGATCTCGCTGGAGGCGTAGGCGTCGTGCAGTTCGACGAAACTGAGTTCCCGGTTGGGGTCGGTGATCCCGGCCATCCGGTACGCCTCGAGGCCCGCGGCGCGGCCCGCCCGGAACGAGTGGACCCCGGGGTAGGGGAGATGGGCGTAGTCCTTCGCGTTCTCGTTCGGCATGAGGGGGACCTTGCCGAAGGGGCGGTCAGCAAGCCGCATCGTGTCCGTACCGCAGCCGACCCCCGAGACCCGGATCGGCTTGTCGGTGAACTCGCGGGCGAGCGATTCTGTGCAAAGCACGGCGACCGCCGCCCCATCGCTCATCGTGCAGATCTGCTCGCGCGTGATCGGGTAGCTGATCATCTCGGAGTCGAGCACATCCTGCACCGTGAGCTTCTTCGGGTACTGCGCATACGGATTGTGCAGCGCGTTCCGGTGGTTCTTCACCGAGACGAGGCTCATGATCCGGCTTCCCTCCGCGATGGCGAGGCGCTGGGCCTCGCGTTCGTCCTTCACGTGGGCAAAGCGGGTGAGCCGGAGGTACTCGTAGATGTGGCGCATGACCATGAGCGCGTAGTATCCGGTGTAGAAGCCCCCGAGCGGAAAGTCGAAATTCGTGTCGGAGGCGAGGGCGATGAATTCGTTCCCTTTCCACGTCGGGACCCGGCTCATCGTCTCGTAGCCGGCCGTGAGACAGACGTCCATCCGGCCGCTGGCGACGGCCTCGTAGCCCGCCTGAAAACACTCGCCTCCCGTGGCCCCGCCCCACTCGATCCGAACCGAGCCCTTCGGGTTCATCCCGAGGTAATCCTGGACCATGCTCGCGGCCTTGAGCTGCCGGGAAAAGTGGTCGGAGAAGTAGGAAATCCGGGTCCCATCGATCCGGTCTGCCGTCAGGTTTGGGATCCCCTTGAGCGCGTAGTCGTAGGCGCGCTTGACCATGAGGCGGAAGTCCATCGCCGGATGGGCCTTCGCGAACTTGGTAACGCCGCCGGTCACCATGTAGACGCGTCGCCCAGACGACGATTTCCCGACGCGCCGAACGGTCGGCGCCGCGCGCTTCGTACCCTTCGCTCCCTTCCTCCGAGCTGGCACTGAGGATCCCTCGGGCTCGGCAATCAGGCCCGGGTTTTAGCCCTGTGCCCGAGTTCGGGCCCGGGCCGCGGGGGGCCGCAATCCCCAAGAGCCGCTCCCGGATTGGACCGGGCGTTATGGCCCGACGGTTTGCTCGCTTCAAGGCGGGAGCGCCCCCCCTCGCCCCCGGATTCTTCGGCGTTCCCTCAGACGGCATGTGCCTCAACGCCTTTCTCGTCGTCCGTTCCCCCGACGACCCGAATCGGGCGCTCGTCGGGAGGCCATCGCCGGATCCCCATTGGGAGGAGGTCGGCGCTTTGGATCCGGCCCGAATCCAACGGCTGGGGGATCGATGGATGCTCCCTTCTTGCCAACTGCTTCTCCTCGAGGGGCCGGAAGAGGCGGTCCGACGGATCGGGAAGGAGCAGCTCGGGATGGATCTCGGCTCGCCACCCCCGCCGCAGGTGGTCTCCGATACGTACGCGCTCCGGGGTTCCGCGGACGACGACCCGCACTGGGATCTCCATTTCATTTACAATGTGACCGGTCCGCCCCTCGCTCCGCGATCCCCCTTGTGGAGAGATCTCGAGTACGTGGCCGTGCGGAGCACTCCGCGCGCCGCCTTCGGCCGCGGGCACGGGGACATTCTGGATTTGGTCGGACTCACCCCCCAGGAGTAGCGCCCGCCTCCCCGACCGGATGGCGGCCCCTCGCCGGAAGAGGTCGGCCTGACGCTTTATTCTCAGGGACCGTACACTTCGTGGTTCCTCCGATGGCACCCCCCAAAGACCTGCTCTCGATATCGGACATCGCCGACCGACTCCCGTCTCTTCTCGAGGAAGCGGAACTTCTCAAACAAACCCGGCGGACCGGACCGAAGCTCGCCTCCCTTTCGGGTCAGAATTTCGCGATGATCTTCGAGAAAGCCTCGACCCGGACGCGGACGTCCTTCGAGGTCGGCATCCACGACCTGGGCGGCCAGGCGATCTATCTTTCCAAGTCGGACATCCAGCTCGGTCGGGGAGAAACCATCGGCGACACGGCTCGGGTCCTCTCCCGGTACTGCGACGGGATCATCTACCGGGCGTTTCGCCACGCCGACATGGTCGAGCTCGCCCGGACGGCCAGCGTCCCGGTGATCAACGCCCTCGATGACCTCGAACATCCCTGCCAGATCGTCGCCGACCTGCTGACGATGAAGGAGCGGTGGCCGACCGGATTCCACGGGAAGCGCCTCGCCTGGATCGGGGATGGGAACAACGTCCTCCACTCCCTCCTGCTGGGAGCGGCGGCGGTCGGCCTCGACCTCACCGTCGCGACGCCGCCCGCCTACGCCGCGAATCCTGCCATCGTGAGCGCGGCGGAGACGCTCGCCGCTCGGTCGGGGTCGCATCTCCGATTTCTCCAGGAACCTTCGGAGGCGGCGGAAGGAGCCGACGCGCTCTACACCGACGTGTGGGTCTCCATGGGAGAGGAGGCGGAAACCGCTGCTCGAACCCGGGCCTTCGCGGGCTACCAGATCAATGCGGCACTTCTGCGGACCGCCGCCTCCGCAGCTTTCGTACTGCACGACCTGCCGGCCCACCGTGGACAAGAGATCACGGACGAAGTGCTGGACGGGCCACAGTCGGCGGCGTGGGACCAGGCCGAGAACCGGTTGCACGCCCAGAAGGCGATTATGATGCGGCTGTTCCCTCACGCGCCGTCGGTGTAGAGCGTCGAGGCTCAACGGCATTCCCATGGGATTCTCGCACCGCGACCTTCGTGCCGAGCGGACCGTCCGGGAGGCATTCTGGGCGGTGTTGGCGCTCGTGGCCGCCGTTTCGATCCTGACGTTCGTCGCGGGATCCCCCCTGCTCGGGTTGGCCACGCTGATCGGCCTCGCCCTCGTCGGGGGAGGGTATCTCGTCGGAGCCGATCGGATCCTCGGCGAGTACGCCGGGGACCTGCGCCAGGCCCAGGACTTGGACCTTCACGGATGGCTTCAGGTCGAAGCGGGGCACGCAGTCGAGTTCGAACGGCCGGTCGGACTGCCGACCCAGCGATCCCCCCACACCCGTCCCCCGTCGGGCCGGACCCAGCCGGCTCCGCCGGCGCCCGGACCGGGACACTAGGAGCGCGGCTCGGGGTCGGCGCGAAGACGGATCTTGAGCAGGTGCTCGATCTTCCGCACGAGCTGATCGGGAGGGTGGAATCCGCCCGATTCGAGCTTGAGGACGACCGACTTCTTCTCGTTGAGCTTCTTGGCTAAGTCTTCCGGGGTCCATGCGACCGCTTCGCGGGCTAGCCGGACGCGTCGGGTCCAGTCGGGGGCGAGCTCGAGCTCTCCAATCTCGACGTAGAGGTCGCGCTCCTCAAGGCGGCGGCCGGTCCGAACGCCCCGCGTCGCCGGCGAGCCGAGAGCGCCCGATGGACGAGCCGCGGTACGGACCGCGGTCGGCGCGGCCGCGGGAGGCGGGTCGACGATCGTGCCGAATTTCGAGCAGGCCGGACACAGCGCGAGGATCGTGCCCTCGACCCGGATGCGGCTGGTCGCCTCGACGTCGTTTCCGCACATTTCGCACAGCATCGTTGTTCCTCAGTTCGGAGCGTTCGGTTGTCGCAGCCGGCGTCGCTCCTCCATGCGCCGGCGTCCGTCCTCGAATCGGGTCCGCTCCTCCGGCGTTTCGAGCGCGAGCGGAGGTACTGCGGTGGGCGTTCCGGCGTCATCCACCGCGACCATCGTGACGAAGGCGGCGGCGACGAGCTGCGGACCTCCGCCTCGCAACTCCTCGGCCCGGACCCGGACCCAAACTTCCATGGACGACCGGCCGACGAACGTGAGCATGGCGTCAAAGTCCACGACTTCACCGACATGGACCGGCGCGACGAAATCGACCCGGTCGAACGACGCGGTCACGCACGTCGCTTTGGCGTGGCGCGTGGCTGTGATGTACGCGACGCGGTCGATCTCTGCCAGGATCTGACCGCCGAAGACGTTGCCCGTGAAGTTCGCGTCGGTGGGAACCATCAGCCGGACAACCGAAGCCCGGCTCGCTCGAACGGTCGCGCTCACCGGGTCCGTCACTCGATTGACCTCGTGGAGGGGGTCGCTCCGACGGTCTCCCGTGTTAAAGGGGTTTCGAGCGCGGGACGGCCTCGAGTGCGGATGTGCCGGCCACGGACCGTTCCACGACCTCAGGGCACCGCTTATCCAACGAGAACGCCTCGCCGCGCCGAGGCACTCATGCCGAAGACCGCGAAGAAGGGCTCGAAGAACACGGCGAAGAAGACCCCGCCCAAACCGGGGAAGAAACCCGCGGCGAAAACCCCTCGATCCCCCCGGTTCGCGAGCGTGGCGATCGTCGTTTCCGACCGGAAGAACTCGGTCCGCTGGTACACCGAGACCTTCGGGTTGGACCACCTCACCGACATGGACCATTGGCAGACCGTCGGCGAGAAAGGGCGACCCGGCGAACTGCACCTCTGCCAGGTCTCAGAGTTTGACGACAAGGCTCCGCTCGAACCCGGCAACACCGGGATCGCCTTTCATCTCGCGGGAGATTTTGTAGCGGCCTGCAAGGCCCTCGCCGACCGGGGGGTCACGTTCACCGTGCCCGCCACCAAAGAGGAGTGGGGTTGGTGGGCGATGGTCAAAGACCCCGACGGGAACGAACTCTGCATCCTCCCCGCGCACTAGCACCACCTACCTCCGCCCTTTCGGCGGCCCGGTCGCCTACGTCGGCCCATCCGGGCCGACGACCCGCGTGCGCTGCCGTCTCTCGGAGGCGCGGCGAGACAACACCTATATAGGGGCACCTTTTGGGCGCGCCCGGAGCCCCTCCATGGCGAACAAGCCCCACCTCAACATCGTCTTCATCGGCCATGTCGACCACGGCAAGTCCACGACGGTCGGACGCATTCTGCTCGACACCGGCTATATCCGGCAGGAAGAGATCGACAAGTTCCGGGCCGAGGCCGAGAGCAAGGGCAAGGCGACGTTCGAGTTCGCGTGGGTCATGGATGACCTCAAGGAGGAGCGCGAGCGCGGGGTCACGATCGACATCGCCCACCGGCGGTTCGACTCTCAGAAGTACTACTTCACCATCATCGACGCACCCGGCCACCGCGACTTCGTGAAGAATATGATCACGGGGACGAGCCAGGCCGATGCGGCCGTGCTCGTCTGTTCGGCAGCGGAAGGGGTTCAGGAGCAGACTCGGGAGCACATCTTCCTGTCCCGTACCCTCGGCGTCACCCAGCTGATCGTGGCCATCAACAAGATGGACCGACAAGAGGTCGCCTACAGCGAGGCCAAGTACGACGCGGTCAAGGAGGACCTGACCAAGCTCCTCAAGAACGTGGGGTTCAAGCTGGACACCCAGGTCACGTTCCTCCCCATCTCGGCGTTCAAGGACGACAACATCAACAAGGCAAGCCCGAACATGACCTGGTTCAAGGGTCCGACCCTGCTCCAGGCGCTCGACAACCTGAAGGTTCCCGAGAAGCCGACGGACAAGCCCCTCCGCCTGCCCGTGCAGGACGTCTACACGATCACGGGCATCGGTACGGTGCCGGTCGGTCGGGTCGAGACGGGCAAGCTCAAGGTCGGCGAGAAGATCATCTTCCTGCCCAGCGGTAAGTCCGGCGAGGTCAAGTCGATCGAGATGCACCACGAGTCGGTCACGGAAGCGATTCCCGGCGACAACGTGGGATTCAACGTCCGCGGCATCGACAAGAACGACATCCGGCGCGGCGACGTGGCCGGACCGGTGTCGAACCCCCCGACCGTCGTCGAGAGCTTCACCGCGAACATCCAGGTCCTGAACCACCCGAGCGTCATCACGGTCGGGTATACGCCGGTGTTCCACTGCCACACCGCGCAGGTCGCGTGCGAGTTCACGGAGCTCTTGAAGCGCCTCGACCCGAAGACGGGTCAGACGGCGGAGGAGAACCCCCAAACGCTCAAGACCGGTGACGCCGCCGTGGTGCGGATCACCCCGAAGCGTCCGCTCGTCATCGAGAAGTACAAAGAGTTCCCCCAACTCGGCCGCTTCGCGGTGCGCGATATGGGTCAGACCGTCGCGGCCGGGGTCGTCATCGACCTCAAGAAGCGCGAAGCGTAGGACCGCCCGAACGTCGCGTGGAGGGGAGGGGCTATCGATGCAGAAAGCTCGCATCTCCCTCTCCGGGACCGACGCCGGGAAGGTCGACTCGATCTGCAAGCAGATCCGGGAGATCTCCTCCAAGACGGGCGTCGAGATCTCCGGGCCCATCCCCCTCCCGACGAAGCGCCTGAAGGTGCCCGTGCGGAAGGGACCGGACGGCGGCGGTACGAGCACGATCGACCACTGGGAGATGCGCATCCACAAGCGCCTCATCGACCTCGCGGCCGACGAGCGCGCCCTTCGCCAGGTGATGCGGATCCA
>JAKIVX010000020.1 GCA_022750335.1 Thermoplasmata archaeon
CTGTTCCCCGGCCGTAACGATCCGCATCATGGCTGGGCGCACGCCGTCTCCGCGGTCTGACCCCGGCCGGGGGTGTCGGACACCGGGGTTGTCCTCACGTCATTCTCTGCGGACGACCCGTCCGCGTTGAGTCAAGAGGGACCCTTCGACGGTGCTCGGGCACGGTGTTACCCGCGCCAGCGGAGGGGAGGTCGGGCTCCGCTATGAGGTTGCCGCGGGGTCTCGGTCGAACACCTGAGGGGCCCGGAGCAGTAGGACGATGGCGGTCGCGCTGGCCGCCAGAAGGGTCGCCGCGATCCCGATCGTCCCGAGTCCGGACGGGAGCAGCAGCGAGCTCATCCATGCGATTCCGAACGCCGCCGCGGGCACGAAGAGTCCGGTCACGCCGCGCGCCATCGCTCCGGGACGCCGATCCGGCTCCTCAGCACACCAGAGGAGCAGGGCGAGCCCCGCCATACCGCCGAGCAGTTCGGGAAGGAATCCGAGGGGACTGTAGGCGGCGAGGATTCCCAAAGATGCGAGCGCCGGCAGGAGCCCCAAATAGCGCCACGTTCGCGGCACCGACGCCCGAACGAGGGATGCGGAGGTCGCTCCGGCGAGGGCGAGTCCACCCCCCAGAATCAGTGGCCAAGGGCCGACGGCGGCGAGGGCGATCGAGGAGATCGCCAGCAGCCCGTACCCCAGACCAAACCCGTTCCGGAGGGCTCGCCGGATCTCAGGCCCCTTCACCTTCCACGCTCCTGGGGCAGGGGGCGTCGTAGGAACTCCACGAAGGCGCCGAGAGACCAGTAATCCTCCCAGTCGACCACGGGCGCGTCCCTCCACACTTCGGCGACCTCACCCTGCCGTCGGAGTCGAGCGAACCGGCGCACGAGCGACTCGTCCGGGGCCGCTCCCCCCGGTCGAGAGGCGATCAAGGGAAGGTAGGAGGGGCTCAGCACGACGACCGGGAAACCTCGACGTCGCAGGTGCGCGACCAGGTCCACCTGGGACTCGCCCACCAGCGGAGTAAGGAGGACCGTGTTCGTCCTCGACGGGAAGTACCGTCGGAGGGAGACGGCGCATCGTTCCGAGGGTCCGGCGAGGTCGGCGACCTCCGTCGAGAGCAGTAGGTTCCGCAATCGCAACCGCTGCGTACGTCCGGTCGACAGCGGGACCGCATGGAGGAACTCGCCGTACGTGGCGATCCCGACCCTACTCTTGTCCCGAAGGAACGACTCCGCGAGACCGAAGGCGGCGGCCTTCGAGACGGTGAGCAAGCGAGCGTCGACCTCACGACCAAGCCCGGTCGCACGCGTGTCGAGCACCACGATCAGGTCGCCGGTCCGGTCGAGGGAGTACTCGTTCGCCAGCCGTCGACCGAACCGGGCGCTGGCCCACCAGTTGATCCGACGCGGGGGGTCGCCGGGAGCGGCTTCGCGGATCCCGAAGAACTCCCCCGACTCACCGATCGCACGGGACCGGGTCTCCCCGGGTAGGGCGAGGGTGCGACGCAGGCGGACCGCGCCCACGCGGTGGAGCTCCGGCGGGTAGCGTTCCACGACGAGGTCGGCGGGCGTGAGCAGGGCCGCCCGCTCCACGAGTCCGAGCGGGTCCCTCCAGGTCACCTCCGGAGCAGGGACGGCCGTGACGGTCGGGTCCGGTGCGACCCAGGTGAGCGTCGTGAGGAGGTGGTCCCCGTCGATCTCCGTCAGCGGCGGTTCGAGCTGCCGAACACCGGGTGGGACGGGGAAATAGACCTCCAGCGACTCCGGCCGAACCGGAGGTTCGGGAGTGAGGCTCGCCGAGATCGCGACCGACCGACCCGAGCCTCCCACCCGACCTTCGACCCGCACGGGCGGAGCACTGCGGGGCCCGAACAAGGCCGCCGACACCGGTGCGATCAACAGCGGAAACGCGAGCAAGATCGGCACGGGGCTGCGGACGAAGATCCCGACGACGAACAGAACGATCGCCGCACTAAGGAGGAGAAGGGACTCCGGACGCCAGCGCAGGGGGCTCCCGTCGGCGTCTCCGCTCACCGGTACGCCCCTTCGATCGCGTCGAGCCGGCCGCTGACGTACTCCCGAAACTCCGACCGGTTGAGGGCCCGAAGACGGGAGAGTTCCGTCGCGGGCGTGGTCGGCCGGTCGGGGCGTACGGTACGTCGTTCCACGAGATCGAGTTGGGCCACCACCTCGCTACGACCGGAGCGCCCTGCCTCGAGGGCGGCTCGAAAAGTGGACGCCGGTTCGGGGGGGCCCGCGGGAGCGTCCGGTCGGCGGTCGACGGCGACCGTCCGGACCGGGGCGAGCAGCAGAAGGCCGATCGCGAGCAGCGCCAGTGCGGCGAGGAGCGTCGCGATCCCCTGGTTGGAACCGGCGTAGACCGCCGCCGCGAGCGCGGCAGCCGCAAGGAGGAGGAGCGCCCACCCTCGGGGCAGGTTCATCGGGCCGTCTCCGAACCCTCGAGGTCCCGCTCGGCGGTACGGATGGCGACGGTCGCCCGACCTACCTCCTCGGGTCCGAGCGGATGGCTCGAGTACCGCGCTTCCTCGAACACGCGGGTCAGGTCCTCCGCTGCCGACGATCGGATCCCGAGCCGGGTCAAATGCAGGAGTCGGATCTCCTCCGCCGTCGACCGGTCGAGGTCGGTGACCAGAGGTTCGATGCGGGCGAGGAGGGTCGCGTACAGGGCCAAGATGAGCGCGCGCGGGTCGAGGGCCGACCCGAGGTCGCGGGCGGCGTCCCGGAGCGCACGCTGCACCGCGTCCTTGACCGCGTCAGAGCGGAACCGGAGGTTCCTCGATTCACGCCGGTCCGCAAGGTACTCCGAGAGCGAGGGAACGGCGGCGACCGCCACCCCGACGAGCGCGACGCTCACGAGGGCGAACAGGAGCCAGGGAGGCGGTTGGAAATTGAAGTTGGAAAGCACGCCGCCCCCGCCGGAAACCGGCGTGGCATTCTTCGGGGGAGCCGAGGAGTTGTTGTGCGCGGTCGAATTGGTGGGGGTGCCGACCCCGGTCGAAAAGACACCCCCCCCGCCGGCCAGGTGGAGGAGGGCGATGGCGACGATGATCGCCAACAGGAGCGACAACGCGCCGACGATGTACCGGGTGTCCAACCCCGGACCCTTCGGGCTGCGGATCGCAAAATACGCGACCGGCAGGATGATCGCGAGACCGAACCCGAAAATCGCGGCCGAGATCGCCCACGGGGGCAGGTAGAGCTCCGTCGAGGGCCCGACGGGCGGCGGGGGGCCCGCCGTCCGGGCCGAAACGAGCAGACTCACCGCCGCGCCAACGGCCAGTGCGCAGAGCAGGAGCACGAGCAAGAGGACCGAAGGTCGGGGGCGACGTGTCCGCTGCGCCATCGCCCCTCGGCCAGCGCGGGGCCGAGATTAACCCCTTCCGGGGGCGGCCTCCGGGACGGGAGGGACCTCTCGGGCCGCGGTGGGGCTCAGCAGATAGAATCCGCGGCGTTCGTGATCAACGCGCACGATGACGAAATCGTCCACGGAGTACCCGAGGTCGGCCGCGGCCCGAAAGGCGTCGCGGGTGGCGTGACGCCATCGTCCGAGCGCCGCCGACTCATGCTCGCGCACGAGAGCGAGGTCGAACGGGATCTCCAGGTGCGCGACCGGTCGGTCCGGCTCCTGGACCTCGACCGGGAGCCGGACCCCGCTCTCTCCCGGTTCCGTCCGGACGAGCGGAGTGGCCGACTTCCAGCGGGCCTCGTCCTCCTCCCGAGAGGGGTAGCTGCCCTCGAGCCGCTGCTGGACGAGGGGGCTCGAGAGGGTCCATACGAGTCGGATCCGGTCCGACTCGATGCCGCGGTTGACCGCATCGGGCATTTGTCCGTAGTAGTGGTGCAGATACTGGTCCGGCCGGCCCCCGAGCCGGTGCACGAACAACCAGGCATTCCGGCTCTGGAGGGGGTCGAAGGCGAGCCGGACCTCGGAGAGACCGAGCTGGAGGACTTGTTGCCGGAGTTCTGCGTGCAACTGGAAGCCCAGATGGTGGTTCTGGTACTCCGGCCGCACGGCGGTGGCGTGGACATATTCGTAAAGGGTCGCCCCGTCCCAGCCGAGGAACGCGACCGTGTACCCCGCCAGGTGGATGTCGGCGAAACCGCCCAGCACGAGTCCTCCATTGTCCTGGACCGCCCGTTGGAGCGGCGTGGGGACCGAATCGGTCGCGTCCTCGCCGTAGACCGCGCGGTGGACCGCGTCGACCTGTCGGAACTCCTCGGGTTTCTCCAACCGACGGAGGCGGAAACCGGTCGGCGCGGCGTTGCTCGTCGACGGGTCCACGCCCGAGAATCCGGGGTCGGTACTTAACTCGCGTGCCGGAAGGGGGAACGATTCAGCGGCGAACCCGCAGTTCGGCCCGCTTGTCCTCGTACCGGACCTCGTCGTGCGGCGTCAGGTCCCAGAGGAGTTCCTCGAGTTCGGGGATGTTCCGGAGGAATTCCGCCTTGCTCTTCGTGACCATGAGGTGCTCGAACTTGCGCCGGGCGTAGTAGTACGCCCCGACCAGGTAGAGGCCCACGACCGCGATGATCGGGCCGACGATCACGAACACGAGGTTGTAGTTCGCGTTCGATTGGTCGGTCTGGCTGTTGATGGTCGAGAAGAATCCGAGGTTCGAGAGGGGGGTGAAAAACCCGATGGCCAGCACGCACAGGAAGGCCCCCACCGCGAGCACGACGACCGAGATGACCGCGCGGTGGACCCGCATGGCGGTCCGGAGTCGGCGGTCGAACGGCGGGCGCGTCGTCTCCTCCGTCATCTCGGGGGCGGGAAGCGGTTTCGCTTAAGAACCTATGCGCTGTCGCCCCCTCGAACATGTCCGGACCCAATGCGACCATGCCGCCGGCGCCGCCCCCCCCGCCCGCCACCTGGATGCCTCCGGGGAGTGCCTATCCGCCGATGGCGCCCGCCGCCCCCTCGGTGCCGCTGTCCCAGCGCTTGGCACCCGACCACCTGGGCGCCAAAATCCCCTGGGCCTTCCTCGCGTTCCTCGCCCAATCGGTCGGGCTGCTGCTCATCTTTGTCGGCGGATTGCTGGCCGTGACCGCCGGGGTGTTCCCTCCGAATTGTTACAATTCCACCTGCGGGGCCGGTGGCACGGAGATGAACATCGCCTACGGGATCATGGCGGCCCGACTGTTGATCCTGCTGGGCCTCTTCGGTCTCGCGACGGGAGCCGGACTCCACCTTCAGTTCCGACCGTCTCCCGCGTCGGGTGCGACCCCGGAAGAGACCCGGGTCTACCTCGCCCGCCGCCGCGGCGAGTTCGCCCTGTTGCTGATCAGCGTCCTGCTCGTGGTCCTCATCGTCTACTGGTCGGTGCAGGTACCACCGGTCTAGGGCCCGACTCGCTCGCTCGGCGTCCGGTGCGCCTACCCGCTTCCCTTGGTCCGGCCGTAGGTCGTGGGGCCGGTCGGCAACTCCACCTTCGGTCCCGCGCTCGGTGCCGGGATCAGCGCGAGTCGTAGGCGAAGTCGACGGTAGAGGAAGAGAGATCCGAGCAGGGTCAGCGCGGCCCCGCCGAAACTGCCGGCCTCGCCCGCGAGCTGACCGATCCCCAGGAGGAAGAAACCGACCGCCGCGAAGATCCCCGCCGGGAGCGGCCCTCCGCCCGTTCGCCCTTCGGCGCCTCCCGGTGGCAAGGAGAACAGCGCCCCGGTCACTTCAAGCGCCACGAGTGCCAACGACTGGAGGACGACCAGCACGACTCCATCCCACCGGAGCGAGGGACCGCCCAAGTATTCGGCGACGATCGCGAGCGAGATGATCCCGCCGATCGCGGCCCGGAACCCGAGCGCATAGAACGGTCCGCTGCTGCCGCGACCCCAGTACCGGCTTCTCAGCACGGCCCACTGGGCGAGTTCGGTCCCCCCGACCAGGATCGCGAGGAAGAGCAGGGCCCCGGGCAGCGCGCCATTGTCCATGGCCAGCACATAGAGGATGTAGACGACCGCGAACGGGATGCCGACGAACAAGCCCGCGGTGTAGCCGAAGATCTCGCGCCGTTCCTCGAAAAGCGTGACCGGAACTTGGGGGGTGGCGTAGCGGCCCACCTCCACGTAGACGAATCCGGCAGAGAGGATCACCCCGACGGCAGCCCCGATCGATAGGGAAGGCAGCACCATGGGTCAATCGACCTTCCGACCAGCGGCGAGAAACCCGGTGTGGCCTAGCATCTCGAACTCCGGGCGGGTTCCGCCGTCTCCGACGTGGATCCCCCGCTCGATGATCTCGGACGCGCGCACTTCCGAGAACCCCACCTCCCGGAGACGCCGGACCGCGTGCTCGAGCTGGTTGTAGGTCGGCGTGTACGTCGCCACGTACCCCCCCGGTGCCAGGGCGGACTTACTCGCCTCCAGGACCTCCCACGGCTCGGCGAGGTCGAGCACGATGCTCGAAAACTCCGACTCGTCCCACCCGTCCTTAGCGACGTCGCGCGCCCGGAAGGTGACTCGGTCCCCCCAGCCGGCCCGCGCGACGTTCGACCGGGCGTTCTCAAGGAACTCGGGTCGCCGGTCGTAGGAGTAGACCCGGCCGGTCGGGCCGACGGCGTTCGCGAGGACCATAGTGAGAGCGCCGCTTCCCGAGCCCGCTTCGGCGACGCGGCTTCCCGGCCCTACTCCAGCTAGAAAGATCAGCTGCGCCGCATCCTTGGCGGTCACGATCTGGGCACCCCGTCTCAAGGTCATCAACATGTCCGACAACGACGGGCGGACCATTCTGTAGTTCGTCCCCAGCCAGAGGACGGTTCCACCGACCGGGCGGCCGATCTGGTCGGTCAGGTCGAGGACGCTCTCGTCCCCGATCCGTTGGGGGCCCCGGGCGAGGCGCAGAACCCGAACCGGCTCGCGGGAGGCGAGGAGGCTCACTGCCTCACCCTCCACCCATACGTCACCCATCGAATGCGCTCCGGGTTCGCCGGTCACGGTGCGACCGGTGTAATAACCCCCCCGGAAGAGCAGCATCCGAAGCGGCGACCCGTCGGCGGGCCGGCTACCCGAGTCGACCCTCGGCGTACTGCCCCTTCTCGTCCCAGACCGGCGGACCGGCGGTAGTTTATATTGGTCGGATAAGTGGCGCTCGCCGTCGCTCCGGGCGGCGGACCTTCAGAACGCGGGCATAGTGTAGTCTGGTATCACATAGGCTTGCCAAGCCTATAACCCGGGTTCAAATCCCGGTGCCCGCACCCCTCGAATCGTCGCCTACCGGTCCGACCGGTGGCGAGGTCCGCTTGGGACCGCGGGGGTTCGGCTCCAAGTGAACCTCTAAGGTCCGAACGGTCCATCCTCCGTCATGTCCGGAATGTTAGGGGCGACCGAATCGCTCCTGATCCTGTTGTTGACCCTCGGTCTGCTGGCCGCGATCCTCATTTTCTTCCTCGCCAGCCTGGAACGGCTCCGCCGACGGGGCGTCCTGCAGCGAGGGCTCATCCACATCGTCTTTCTGCCCGAGCGGCGACGGAACTTCCTCGTCGCGATCGGTTTGGTCGTGGTCTGTTTCGTGCTCAGCGGGATGAACGCCTCCCTCGATTCGATCGGTCTCCTCACACCGCTCACCTACAACGTGGTCTCGTCCATCGCCTACGGAGGGGGTGCGATCGGGCTGTTCGCGATGATCTGGATCGGCCTCCGCCCCGCCGAGATCACGGGCAGCCGCCGCGCCGAGCTCGCGCGGTCCTCTCGGGACCTCGTCATGCTCGCCTTCGCGCCGGCCGACGCGGGCGACGGCCTCGCCGCCGGCGACTGAGCGGCCGATCCGATCGGATTCCATCGTCCGCGGCGGCAGGAGCATTCCTTTTCTCCCGTACAGGATACCTCGGACGATGGCCCGATTACGTCGCGTCGCGATTCCCGGTCGAAGGTCCTTCGAGTACGTATCCCAGGGGAAGGGCCCGGCGACCCTCTTGGTGCATCCGGGAGGTCCGGGACTCACCTATCACTACCTGCGCGGACTCCTGCGGCTCGCCAACTCCCACCTTCGAGTGATCTTGTTCAACCCGCGCGGGGTGGGCCACAGCTGGGCTCCACGACGCACTTCCGAGTACACCGTCGTGAAGATGGCGGAGGACGTCGAGGCGATCCGCAAGGCGCTGAAGATCAAGGAACTTCACTTGCTCGGGTTCTCCGCCGGCGGGTTCGTAGCCCTCGAATACGCCCACCGGTATCCCCAGCGTCTCACGTCATTGCTGATGTGCAGCACCGCCGGGAGCGCCGAAGAAGTCCTCCAATCCAACCGGATGGTGCTCGCGACGGCTTCCCCGAAGCAGCGGGCGCGCCTCCGTGCCCTGACCCGGGCGAAGTCCTTCGACTCCGCGGAGTACAAGGCGCTCGCGGAGGAGGTTTTCCGGCCGTTCCAGACCCGATTCCTCGCGGGCATCCACCCGGACTGGAAGGCCACCCGGGCAAACCCAACCGTCTATCGAGCGATGATGTGCCGGACCGGTGACGAGTTCGCGGTCGATGGCACTCTCGCCCGCTGGGACGGGCGCAAGTACTACTCCAAAATTGAGCTGCCGACCCTGGTGCTGGTCGGACGGTACGACTTCTTCCTGAACGCATCGGTCGAGATGGACCAGCGGATCGAGCCGGCGCACCTTCGGGTGCTCTCCCGCTCGAGCCACATGGCGATCCTCGAACAACCGAAGGAATACCTCGGGGCGATCCGGGAGTTCCTGACGGACGTCACCGGGGATTAGCGCGCCGTCCCATCCTCCCTCACTCGATCGGGCGGAGGGCCCGCCGGACCAGAAGGATCGCGATCCCGACCAGAACGGCGGTCCAGGTGAAGAGTCCCAGTAGGTAGACGCCCGGCCCGTAGGGGTAGTACGACGCACCGAACAGTGTCTCCCGGAGGACGTTCACCGCGAGGGAGATGGGGTTGAACTGGGAGGCGTTTCGGAGCCACAGGGGCATCGAGCCCCACGGATAGAGCGCGTCCGAGGTCAGGAGCACCGGTAGGTTGATCAGGTTAACGACCGCGAAGTAGATCTGCGGGACGTCCAGGAGGATCCCGATCGTCAGGAAGATGGTCGCGAACATGAGGGAGAGGAGAACGATCGCGAGTACGATCTCGGCCGCTCCCAGGACCCCGATGGACGCGGTCGTGTGCAACCCACTGAGTCCCGGGATATGCGCGAACAGGAGCGCGAGCCCCAGCACGAAGAAGGCGAGGAGGATGGGCTGGGCGGCCCCCGCGATGAGACGAGACCCGAAGACCGCGGCGGACGGAGCGGGGGTCCCACGCGTCCTCTTGAAGATCCCGAACAGCTTGTCGAAGATGACGTTCGCCCCGATGAACAGGGTCGAGGTGACCGCGACGAACCCGACCATGCCGGCAGCGAAATACGAATAGTAGTTCGGGGCCCCGCGGAAGTAGGACAGAACGATCCCCTGCACGACGGCCGGGGGCGTCCCGGGGGGAGCGAACCCGGCGGGGTTGATGTTGAATCCCTGACCGAACAGCAGCAAGTAGAGGAGCGGCAGCAGGAGCGACGTGAAGATCGCTTGCGGGTTCCGGGCCAGCTTGAGGAATTCGCGCCGCGTGAGCGCGGTCAGTTCCCGCAGCATCAGCGCCTCCCCTGCATCGCGCCGCGCACCCGCTGCATCATCACGGCCCTGTCGGTCGCCGTCGGGCCTTCCTCTTCCCGGAACTCACGGCCCGTGAATTCGAGAAAGACCTCGTCCAGGCTCGGTCGCTTGACCGTGACGCCGGTCACGGCCGCGTTCGCGCGGTAGGATGCTTCGACGGCGAGGGGCACGAGGGTCTCGCCGCTCGCGCACTTGACGCGATACGAATCGTCCTGGCGCTGGACCGCCGACACGCCCGAGAGGGCCCTCAGGGTCTCCGTCACGTCCGGGGCGCTCGGAGCGGTCTTGATGGTCACGACATCCCCACCCAGTTTGTCCTTCAATTGATTCGGCGTCCCGCTGGCGACGATCTTCCCGTGGTCGATGATCGCGATCCGGTCGCACATTGTGTCCGCCTCGTCGAGGTAATGGGTGGTGACGAAGACGGTCATCCCGGTCTCCTTTCGGAGCTTCTGAACGAAACCCCAGAAACCGGCCCGTCCCTGGGGGTCGAGACCGAGGGTGGGTTCGTCCAGGAAGAGTACCTTCGGGCGGTGGACGAGCCCTACGGCGAGCTCGAGGCGTCGGCGCATCCCGCCCGAGTAGGTCTTCGCGTAGCGATCCGCCGCCTCGGTGAGATGCATCTCGGCGATCAGGGCCGTGGCCCGTTCGCGGCCCTCCGCGCGAGAGATGCCGTACGTTCCGGCGGCGACCTCGAGATTTTCGCGACCGGTCAGGTCCCCGTCCGCGGTCGACTCCTGGAAGATGACGCCGATGCGGCGCTTGACCGCCTCGGCGTTCTGGCCCACTTCAAGTCCGTCGATGATGCCCCGACCCGAGGTAGGGCGCAATCCGGCCGATAGCATCGAAACGGTGGTTGTCTTGCCGGCCCCGTTCGGGCCGAGGAAGCCGAAGATCTCCCCATGCGCCACTTCAAAGCTCACTCCGTCTACGGCCCGCACCTTTCCGCCGTAGACCTTGACGAGATCCTCGGCGACGATCGCTCCCTTTCCCTGCATGGTTGGTTTTAGTTCCTAAGTCGTCGAAGTCGGTCCGCGACGGTGTCGAGCTCGGCTTGGATCGATTGGGTGGTGGTAGGTTCGGACCTCTTGAGGTCTTCGAGGTACGCGGTGAGGCCGGAAAGTTCGCGGACTACGTCCGCCGGAGTCCGGGGGCCGGTGAAACCGGGCCACCCCATGTTCGTGGGTTGCAAAACCACGTAGCGGCCGTCCTCCCGCTTTTGGAGCGACCCCTCGAGCACCATCTCTTCTAGGAGCGGATACACGGACCCAGGCGAGGGCCGCCACCACCCGTGGGTCATCACTTCCATGTCGTTCATGAGTTCGGCCCCGTTCCGAGGTTCCCGTTGAAGGATGATGAGGACCCAGTTGCGGAGCCCTCGCTTCTTGCGCATGTGCCACATGGGTCGTATTTTCGATATCGGAATATCGATACATCTTGATAACCTTGACGCACACTCGGTGGATGAATCGAGTTGGCTGTTCGATCCACCCTAGTCGGGCTCGAAACGATGCCAGAGATGACTCTGCAGCGTAAAGGTCCCGGACGCTCGTCCGCCTAGCGTCCCTGGTGGGTCCCGAACCACTTGTGGAAGCGATGAAGGTTGTCGAGTGAGCCGATCAACAAGATCGCGTCTCCCGGTCGGAACCGGAATGTACCCGGCGGGTTGAGCACGGTCCGGAACTCACCGCCCGGCTCGGGGCGTGCATACCCGATGACGAGACAGTCGGTCTGCTGGCGTACGAGGGCCTCCGTCTCGAGCAGTGTCTGGGAGGAAATCGGGGTGCGTTCTGTCAGCAGGTACTCGGTCATGTCGGCGACCGTGCTCGACTCGGTGAGGTCCTCGACGGCATTCGCGATATCGGGGCGGAAGGCCGCGTCGGCGCAGAGGCGCCCTCCCATGTCTTGGGGGGAGGCGACGTACGTCACGCCCGCGGTCTTGAGCGTCCCCTTGAGCTCGGGGCGGGAGACCGAGACCACGATACGGATCTCCGGTGCGATCGCGCGGACGTTGAGTGCGGCCACCAAGTTCACGGTGTCGTCCGTGCTGCAGACGATCACCGAGTGGGCGGAATCTACGTTGACCCGTTTGAGGATCTCTTGATCGGCGGGCGGGCCGACCGTGACGAAGATCTGTTTCTCGTGAGCGAGCGAGCGAATGTTCGAAACCTCGTCGACGTTTTCCGTGACGACCGCGACCTTCTCCCCCTGGACCAGGAGTTCGCGAACCGCCGCCTTCCCGACCCCCCCGTACCCGAGGACCACGATGTGGCCGGAGAAGTTCGTTCCCAGCGTTCCGAGGGCCCGGTGCTGCGCCTCCTCGGACACAACGCCAAGGACCACCGAAACGAGATAAGCGCTGAGGAAGACCTCGGTCGCGATGATGAGGATGGTGAAGATTTTCGCGTCTGGTGTGGTCGGTAGGATGTCGCCGTACCCCACCGTCGAGATCGTCACCATCGCCCAGTAGAACGAATTGAGGAGCGCGTGGGGGTCGGAGTTCTCCTCGATCAGGAAGAACCCAAAGGTGGCGAACAGGTACAGGCCGACGTATCCGGCGATGAATTTCCACAACCGCCGGATCAGAAGCGTGGCGTAGGCAACGCGGGCAGAGCGCACGACGGCCGGAAGGGAAACCCATGCTAAGGGTTTCGGAACGGGAGCCAATTCCAACAATGAAGGGCCCGATCAGGTCCTCGAGGGAGCGTGCCGATGCCAGTCTGGGAAAGCCTAGGAGCGGGGTTCTCTCCAAAAAGGCCGGTCTTTCCGAAATTCTTCCCGCGTGTTCGAAAACTCACGCCGGGGAATCCCCACTCGGCCGAGAACCAGGCCGCAGTCAGGGCACCGGTTTGGGCTCGTACCGCAGCGACCGGATGCCCGGCAGGGCGAGCAGGACGAGACCATTCCCCAGCAGCCCGAGTGCCGCCACTACGAATACGAACAGAATGCCGAACGACGCAGCGAGGAGACCCCCGACGATCAAACCAGCAGGGATCGCAACGAACGCCCCCACCGAATCGATGCTCAACACCCGCGCAAGGATTTCGTTCGGGACGATCGCTTGCATGGTCGAATAGTACACCGTGTTGATGAGGCCGATCGTGATCCCTACACCGAGCGCGCCCGCGAGCGAAACAGGGAGGCTCCGCCCCACGATCAGGAGGGTGACCGTCCCGGCCTGTGCGAGGACGCCCGCTCCCATCAGGAGCCCCGCGAACCGGCGGGCGCGCATGCGAGGGACGGCGAGGGCCCCGATGACCGCGCCCGCCGCGAGCGCCGCAACGACGTACCCGTAGGCCGCCGGGTCGCCCCCGTAGACCGTGGCCGCGTACACGACGAAGAAGCTGATCACCATCGTCAAGAGGAAGTTCGCGGGCAGGAACCCAAACGTGGCCTCAAGGATCGGCCGATGGGCCCGCATGTACTCGATCCCCTCCCCAAACTCCCTGCGGAACGATCGGGCGGCGGCCCCGGCCAACGCGGCCGGTCGTCCGTAGGTGGCCGCGATCTGGAAGAGGAAGATCGCGGAGAGGCCGTAGGTGGCCGCGTTGAGGCCAAACCCAGTAACCGCCCCCGCAAAGACGATGAGGAGACCGCCCGCTCCGGCGCCGACCGTGTAGCCGGTCTGGGTCAGGGCTGAAAGGAGCCCGTTGGCCCCCTCCAACTGGTGGGTCGGCACGATCCGAGGGAGGATCGCTTGACTCGCGGGAGTGAACAAGGCGGAGAAGCTGTACACGAGAGTCATCGCGCCGAGAACGAGGAAGAGGGAGAACCCGACCAGGAAGAGGGTGGCGGCAAGTATGGCCATCACCGACATCCGGACCAGGTCCGCGGTGACCATGATACGACGACGGTCGTATCGGTCGGCGAGTACGCCCGCGAACAAACCGAGCGCTATTCCTGGCAGGATTCCCGTGAGCCCTACGTACGCGACGTCCAGCGTGCTACCGGTGTAATGGTAGACGAGCCAGTTGACCGATACGCTGGACACCGCCCCTCCGATCGAGGAGGCAACCGAGGATCCCAGGAGGGAGCCGAACCCGCCAACGCGAAGTGAGATGCGAGCCTCCGCCATAGTCCACGTCGGTACCCTCTCCGGGGAGGCGCGTTTACTCTTGAGCCTGCGTCCCCGAGGGACCTGCAACGTCCCTCCGGGGCCCTGCCTCATCCCAAACCGACCCCGGATGTCTGAGATTTATGTCCAGTGACTCCGGGCCGTGCCCCGAAACCCCTGACTTCAACACCCGTTTAGGACCAGGTCTCGGAGCGTGACTTTGCCCATAACCGCCTCCTTGCGTAGAAGCCAGCGCCCCTGCACCGAATCTGGTTCTCGCGCAAAGCCGTCGGCACTCGGGCCACTTCGCGGCCGCTCCAGGAGCCCGAGCTTAAGCCGCCCCCCGGTTTCCCGGGGCATGCCCGAACTGGGCCACCGGGTCTACGGGACCACTACGGTGCGTGTCTCCCTAGTAATTCACGCCCCGTCACGCTACGTGTATGATTGGTGCACGGACTACCGAAGCGACGACGGACGATTCTCGAGCAGGCGTCCCCGCCCGAGCTTCCGCGTGATCCGAATTTCTCCCCGCCGCGTGCTCCGCGTTCGCGTAGCCCAAAGGTCCGGTCGCAATCCCGTGATCGCGGTCGATTTGGTTCGTCTGAATCCCCCCCACTCCTGGCACCTCGACCAGATCGACGAGACCGATCGGCAGGCTTTGGACTACCGGGTCAGCACCGTCGGCCGCGCGCGGACGCGACTTCAGCTGTTGGTCACCGAACGCTGGGTCACCCCGAACTTCCCGACCCGCGAAGCGCTCCGCGCGCAGGTCGCGGGGACGTGGGCCCGGTTCGCCGCGGCCATCGAGGCGGACTATCGCGCCGGACGCCCCGCGCGGGGCAGGTGAACCGTCCTCGACAGAACGACCGCGCGTCGTCCAGGTTACACGCAACCATACGCGATCACTGCTGACTTCGTCCAAAAACTCCTCCCTGCACAAGAACCGAGCGTCCTGCGCACTAAGTCCTCCACGGGAACTAGTTCTCGGGTATAGCCTCGGAACGAGGCTTTGTCCTAAAAGCGTCGGGGGTCCCAAAACGCACCGTTCTGTCCTAAAACTACCCCCGCGATGGCGGCATAAAGCACAGGCGACCTTGTCCTGATTCAACGGCTCTGCGCCGAAAGTACTGCGAGCGGAGCGTTGGACCAAGTCTGTTGGGGACAGCACCCCGACGACCGAACCGAACTGCGAGAGGGCCCGGGTCCCTCAATGAGGTTAAGTTCTGAACGATGATTTCGAGATGCTGGGCGTGGCAATCATCGGGATGGACAGCACGGCACTGGGACTATCTGCGTGGGAAGTGCATCAGGGTTATTGATGAGAACACTGGACCCCCCCGAATTCCCCAGCATCGGGACTTTCGACTTGACTGACCTCTCGCGAGCAAAGCGTGCTGCGGGTCGCAGGATTCAGCGTCTGACGGTCGGAGTTGTCTCGATTATGGCAATATTTGCTGGTATTGGAGGGTATCTAACCTACCAAGGTTATGCGTCGGGGGCTAACATTCAGGTACTGTTCGGTAGTCTTGCCCTGCTTGTTGGAAGCTTACTGATTGGAGTACAATTTGCGTTCCTCTACCGCATCGGTGAGATTGGGCCGTCTCGACTGACCATAACTCAAGACGCCCTAGTGACTGCGGGGGCTCCAGGGCGGAAGGATCAGTCGACTTACTGGGGGAGCAAAAACCTCAGACTGGTGATGTATGACCTTCGCCCCCTGGGTGACAGGGTCAGAAGCGGGAGAATTCGGGACTACAAATTTGTACTCGTCCCGTCTCGCGGATATCAGGTTGCAATCCCACTTGAGGCGTTTGAGTCGGTCTTGCAGCAGGCCCGGATTCATGGACTTCGGATCGAGGGGGAACCCGGGCTCCGATCTACGGCCCGCCGAGCTCGCCGAGTCACCATACGCGCCGCGCAATAGCCCAGACTCCGTAGTAGGGCTCACTGGGTACAAACGGGCGAAGTTCTTACCCCCACGCAGTCGGCTGCCGAGAACTTCCCGACCCAAACGGATGAACGGAGCGTGATCGAGTTTTCGGACACGATCCCGAGTTTTCGGACAGGACCGGCTTTACGGACAAAGCCTCGGAACGAGCAAAGCGTAAATAGGGTGCCTTGAGTCCCCGAGCCCTTGACGGCGGCCGTACCCTCCGCGGCCCCGCGAGTATCTATGGTCTCCACCCGTGCAGCGTCGTCCCCCCCGGACCTAGAGAAATTCACCCGTTTCGAACGGGCTCGCATCCTCGGCGCCCGCGCACTGCAGATCTCTCTCGGAGCCCCGATCCTCACCGACATTCTTCCGAGCATGGTCGACCCCGTCGACATCGCCGAGATCGAATTCGCGGCGGGACGCATCCCCATCACCGTACGTCGGTCGTTGACCGAATAGGCCCGTCGGGTCAGACCCCGGCGTCGTCCAGCGCGTGTCCGCACGCACAGGTCGGCGTTTCCGCTAATCGGGGGAGGAGACGGGTGAGCACCCGGGCCATCTTTTCGGAATTGGAGTGCATCGTCTCGATGATCTCCCGGGTCTCTACCGGTTTGTCGGCCCATACGTCGAAATCGGTCACCATCGCGAGGCAGGAATAGCAGAGGGCGCGCTCGCGGGCGAGGGTCACCTCGGGGACGAGCGTCATCCCGATGATATCCGCGAACCCTCGGAAGAACGTCGACTCGGCGCGCGTACTGAACCGGGGGCCTTCCACGCACACATACGTCTTCCTCTCGGCGAACGGGGTACCGAGCTCTTGCCCGACCCCGACCGCACGTCGACCGATGTCCGGACAGAACGGGTCGGCCAGGGACACGTGGTAGACCTTTCCGCCGTCGAAGAACGTGGTGGGGCGTCCCTTCGTGAAGTCCACGAACTGGTCCGGAAGGACGAACGTGCCGGGAGCCAGCTCCGCCCGGAGCGACCCCACCGAGCTCACCGTGACGATCGCCTCCGCGCCCAACGCGCGGAGCGCGTCGACATTCGCCCGGTAGTTGACGCGGTGCGGGGGGATGGTATGGCCCGGTCCGTGTCGGGCGAGGAACAGGACCTTCACGCCCCCGACCTCGCCCTCCTCGATCGGCCCGGACGGGGCTCCCCAGGGGGTAGAGACCCGGTGCGACCGAGGGGTGCCGCTCCCCAAGATCCCCTCGATCCCGGAACCGCCAATCACGCCCAACACCCGGCGCGGGGTCCCTGTCACGGCGCCTCCGCTCGAGGATGCGGGTCCAAGTGCGTTCGCACGCGGACCAGGTGACGGGCCATCACGACCTCTCCCCGCGTGCGCTCGAGCAAGGCGCGGGCGGTATCCTGCTTCGGCTTCAGCGGCACGATAGCGCGGGTGGTGTCGAATCGGAGCAGGGCTTGGGTCAAGCGCTCCATGAGGAGGAGTTCGGACTCCGCTGCCGGCAAGTCGTCCCGCCCGAGACGGTCGAGGACCCGACGGCGGATCTCGCCGACGACGTCCCCCAGCCCGAGCAGATAGAGCTCGGGATCGACCCGAAGGTCGGCCGGCCCCGGAAACACCGCGTGCGTCGCGGCGCAGCCCAGGAGCACCGCTTCGACCGCTTCCTGGAGAGCGTCGGCGGCCATCGGCTCGTCGCCTCGGCCCTCCCGGCGGAGCCAATCCGAAAGCTCGGCCATGCTGCGCCGGATCTCCGCTTCCTCGGGGGGGACGACTCCGCTCGAGTGGATCCGCGTCATCGTGCTCTGGGCCAGGCGTCGCAGGCGGCGAGCGCGCTGATACAGATCCTCCCGCCGCAGTTCCCGCTGCCGAAGGTGGGTCTCGATGCCGACCAGGACGGCCTCCGGAACTCCCGGGGAGGTGGGGACGTCACCGGAAGAGGGTGAACCGTTGGTCATCGTCACCTCCGTCCAGCAACCCTAGGCGGACCCCCGCGTCGAGCCACCCGTGGGCGTAACTGGCGGCGGCCAACGCGCGTTCGAGATCGCCCTTCGCAGCGAAATGCTCCGCATCGGACAGATAGGCCCGCGCCATGGAGAGGAAATCTTCGCTCGCTCCGACCAGGAACGAACGCGCCGGCGGAGTGACCCGAACTCGGCCGAGCGCCTCGCGGGTAAGGCGCAGGTACTTCTCTGCGAGAGGGGGGTCCGTCATGAATCGTCCCAAGTCTTCGAAGGGTTCAGCACCGGTGGTCCGTCGCGTGCCCACTCTGCGCTCGTGCTGGCTCGAGATACGGCGGCCGGCCGCAAAGCGGGGGCGGCGTGCCACGCGCGAGAGGGAGAAGAGGCAACATGTTCTCGAGCCCCGAGGGAGTTCCCCTTACTGTACTTTCCCCCGGAGTTGGAGGAGCTCCCAGGCTTCGTCCCGGATTCGGTGGGGCCCGAGACCATGGCGCTCGAACCGGGTCTCCCGGGGGCCCGGCTCCGCGAACACGTCCGGGATCCCGACCCGGCGGACGGGGACCGGGTGGTTCTCGCTGGTCGTGGAGGCGACCAGCGCTCCGACCCCGGTCAGCACGGTGTGCTCTTCGAGCACAAGGATCGCACCGGTATCGCGGGCGGCCCGCAAGAGCGCTGGCTCGTCGAACGGTTTGACGGATGCAAAATCGAGCACGCGAGTCGAGACCCCCACGCGGGCGAGGTCGGCCGCGACCTCGAGGCCCGACGCCACCATCGCTCCGACCGCGACGATCGTGAGGTCGCTTCCACTACGAAGCTCAGCGGCCCTCCCGATCTGGAAGGAGCCGTCCGTGAGCGTGGGTCGATCTTCCGTGGTGAGGCGAAGGTAGGCCGGTCCGGCACTGTCGTGGAGCGCCAGGACCGCGGCCCGGGTGGAGGGGCCATCGCACGGTACGACAACGGTCATGCCGGGAAGACCGCGCATGATCCCGATATCCTCGACCCAGGGACGATCGTTCTCGGTTTCGGAGGACGACAGCCCGGCGTCGGTCGTGACGAACTTTACATCCGCTCGCGACTGACAAATCGCGCGGCGCAGGAATCGATAGGACTCGCCGGCCGCGAACCGGACCGACGCGTTCGCGAACACGCACCGGCCCCCGAGCGCCAGTTCGGCGGCCACCGCCAAGAGGGTGGGCTCGCTCTCGGAAACAGGGAAGTATCGGTCCGGAAACTGGGCACCGTACGGACCGGCCCCCGAATCGGCCGGAGGTTCCGGGTCGAGGACCACCAACTTCGGATCCGTCGCTCCGATCTCGAGCAACGCCTGGCCGTACGCCGTTCGCAGGCTCCCGGTGGACGAATGGTCCGTCACGCGGCGCCTCCGCCCTTCGGTCGCGAGGCCCGGGCTCGCGAGGATTTCGGTCGCGGTTCGGAAGGGTCCGAGCGGGAAGGTTCGGGGCGCAAGGCCGGAGGTGGACCGCGCCGAGTGGGTACTACGAGGGAACGCAGTAGCGTCAAGTCCTCTGCATATCGATCGTACCCGTGGTCATCCAGGGGGGTCTCCAGGTACCCCGGCACCGAGCTCCACCGAGCGTCCGAGACGAGGGATGTGAATCCTTCCCGGCCGATCTCGCCCTTCCCGATGTTCTCGTGTCGATCGAGGTGGGAGCCGAGCGGCGCCTTCGCGTCGTTCAGATGGAAGGCACCCACGGCTGCCGAACCGATCGTGGCTTCCACACGGTCGACCAGCTGACCATACCCTTCCGCGGTTCGGAAATCCCAGCCAGCGGCGAATAGGTGACAGGTGTCCAGCGTGACTCCGACCCGAGCAGCGGAATCGACCGCCCCCAACACGGTCTGGAGCTCTTCGAGCGTGGAGCAGAGCGCGGTGCCTTGCCCGGCCGCGTTCTCGAGCAACAGACGCACCTTCCCCTCGGGAACCGCTTCCAGGGCACCGCGCACGCTCTCCACGATCTTCGCGAGGCCCGCTTCGGTCCCGGAACCCAGATGGGCCCCGGGGTGGAACACGAGTCCGTCCACGCCCAGAAGTTCCGCCCGTTGGATCTCGTCGAGGAAAGCCCGGCGCGAGCGCCGTAGCATGAACGCCTTGGGACTTCCCAGGTTGATCAGGTAGCCGTGGTGGACCGCGGTACCGAGCAACCCTTCGGCACGGACGGCCGCACGGAAGGCGGCGGCCGCGTCCGGCGCTACGGGAGGGCCCTCCCACATCTGGGGGCTTTTCGAGAAGATCTGGATCGCCTCGCATCCGATGGCCTTCCCTTGACGCACGGCCTCGGGGAGACCGCCCGCGATACCGATGTGGGCACCCAGTCGCATCGAGGGCGGGACCGCTCTCGGTGGATTAACCTAACGCCCGGGTCCTTCGGCAGGACCCCGGAGGCTGACAGCTTTCCGCGTCTCCCGTAGGCTCGCGCACTTCAGTACTGCGCGGAACGCCAGTGGGCTTAACTGCCGGGTTCGGAATGGGACCGGGTGTTTCCCCACCGCTTTGGCCGTCAGCCAATTCTCCGACGGAGACGGCGTATTTAACGTTGGTTTCGGCGAGGCTTGGGGCCGCAATCGAACCGCTCGACCGAACCTTCATTTCGTCCCTTGGCTCGTCCAGCTCGACCGTTCGGGGCCGACCGGAAAGAGTGAGGCGATAGGTTGCACTCGACCGACCCGCCCCGAATCTCCGAGTACCGGTTGCATCTGGACGTGGACTTTGACAGGGCGACCTGGCGGGGTTTTGTCGAGATCCCCTCCCCTCTCCCGACCACCGGGCTCGACCTTGACGTGGAGGACCTTTGGGTCGTCTCGGTCCGACGAGGCGCGCGCGCGCTCGACTTCTTCCAGGCCCCCGACCAAGGTCGTCTCTCGATCCCGTCCGTCGGAGAGGGGCCCGACCCCCTCCTCGTGGAATTCCACGGCGAGGTCCGCCCGAAAGGATTGCTCGGACTCTACCGCTGCCGGCATGGGGCCGACTTCGTCCTGACGACCCAGTGCGAGCCGATCGGGGCGCGCCGCATCTTCCCCTGCCTCGACCGCCCGGACCGCAAGTCGCGGCTCCACCTCACGGTGCGCACCCGGGCGGACCTCGAGGTGATCGGGAACTCGGCGGGCACTCCCTCCGCCGAGCACGACGGGGTGCGGGACTGGTCGTTCGAACCCACTCCGCCCATGGCATCGTATCTGTTCTACCTCGGGATCGGTCGATTCGACCGGGTCGAGGATCGGACCGGGCGTGTGGCGGTTCGCGTGCTGACACCGCCGGGACGGGCGGCCGATGGCGCGTACGCCCTGGACGCGGCCCGGCGAATCGTGGCGGGGTGCGAGGAGTACTATGCGATCCCCTACCCGCTCTCCAAGATCGACCTCGTCGCGGTCTCGGAACACGCGTTCGGAGCGATGGAGAATTGGGGGGCCCTCAGCTTTCGTGAGGTTCGACTTCTCATCGACGCCCGGTCGACTACCTTCGCACGAAGGGACGTCTTCGAGACGATCGCCCACGAAATCGCTCACCAGTGGTTCGGCGACCTGGTCACCATGGACTCCTGGGACGACGTGTGGCTCAACGAGAGCTTTGCGTCGTTCGTCGAAACGCGGATCACCGAACGTCTCGCACCGGAACTGGACGCCCGGACCGACTCCTTCCTCCGGGTCGCCGGCACGACCGCGGCGTTCGACGGGGACAGCCTCCCGTCGACCCACCCCGTCCGTACGCACGTCGACCGGCCGGAAGAGATCAACCAGGTCTTTGACGAGATCACCTATGGCAAGGGTTGCGCGGTCCTCGGGATGATCGAGGGCTACCTCGGCGAGGAGCGGTTCCGTGCGGGCGTCACCGAGTACCTCCGGCGCTTCCGGTTCGGGAACGCCCAAACAGCGGACCTGTGGGACGCGCTCGGCCAGGTGAGCGGGGAGGCGGTCAGCCAGATGATCAGTCCCTGGATCGACCGACCCGGCCATCCGGTCATCCACGTCCGGACCGACGCGGGGGGCCTGACACTCCGGCAGGACCGGTTCTCCCTGCTCGGGACACCGTCGGAAGACCCGTGGCTGATCCCGATGCTCTTCGACGTCAACGGGACCACCCAACGGGTGGTGTTCGACTCCCGCGAGATGGTCCTCCCGACGCCGGAGAGGGCCACGGTGATCCTGAACCCCGGAGCAGTGGGATTCTACCGAGTCCGCTACGATGCGCCGATGTACGACCGGCTCTTTGCGGCCCTCCCGTCGCGGAGTCCCGCGGACCGATGGGCCGTGGTCGAGGACCTCGCCGCGTTCCTCGTTTCCGGGGAGATCGATTGGCCCCTTTACGAACGCGCGGTGCGGATCCTCGGGGCAACGACCGACCGGCTCGTCGTCGAATCGTTCTCCGCCACGCTCTTACAACTCGGGCTGATGTACCCGGCCGCGAGTGCCGTCCAGGGGGTCGCACGCGGCTTCTTCGCGGACCGCCTGGCCGCCATCGGCGGCTCAGCTGTTCCGGACGAGAACCCCACCCATGGGATCCTGCGCGAACGACTCAGCCTCGCCCGGGCCCGACTCGACCTCGGATTTGCCCGAGACTTGACCGAGCTGTTCCCGGAATGGGAGCGCCTGGACCCCAACGTCCGCGGCGCGGTCGCCGTCGCACGGGCCCGAGCGGACGGCGCCTCGGGATGGGCCGAACTGCGACGCGTCCTCGACCTTCAGCCCCCCGAGGCCGAGCGGACACAGCTTGAACGCGGTCTCGCGTGGTCGAGCGACCCGGACCGGGTCGCGGCGACGCTCGGGCTTCTCGATTCGGGCGCGATCGTCCGGAGCCACATCGTTGCGACGCTGGTCCAGGTCGCGGCGAATCCGGTCGGCCGCCCCCTCCTATGGCCATGGTTCCGCGACCACCTGCCGGTGCTCGGCGAGCAACTCCGGGGGTCGAGTTCGTTCGGCATGATGCTCGAGTCGGTCGTTCCCATGATCGGCCTCGGCCGCGGGGAGGAGATACGGACGTTCTTCCGGGACCATCCCCTTCCCGAAGGGAGCCGGGGGATCGCGAAGGGACTGCAGCGCCTCGAGGTCTACGAGCGGTTGGCCGGCCGGCTTGACTGACCGGAAGTCCGTTGACGCGGCCGGGGTTTCTCGGCGGGGGTGGGCGGCGGCGCCCGGTCGTCGGCGGACCAGATGTACCAGGTTCCGCGGGCCTGGCTCAGGCGCTTCCCGTCGGAACCGAACAGGTTCCCTTCCGCGAATGCGATGTGGCGGCCGCGTCGGAGGACCTCGCCGCGGGCGGTGAGCGTGTCCCCCTCGCGGGCGGCGCGGAGGAACTCGACGTAGAGCGAGGTGGTGGCTGTCGTTTCCCCCTCCCGCAGGAGCGAAACGACGGAGGCCCCCATGGCCGTGTCGAGGATGGTCGCGTACACGCCCCCGTGGACGACCCCGTTGATGTTCAAGTGGCGGTGCTCGACGCGACCGGTGACCGTGACGACCCCCCGCTCGCTCGCGGCGGGGTCGATGCGAAACCCGACCTCGTGATGGAACCCCCCGAGACTGGCGGCGCGGAGGAGCGTCGGCATGGGCACGATCGGCCGCGGGTCGGACGTGGGGGCGCGACGGGCCACGACGGAGGCGAGGGGTCGTCGCGGATAAGTACTGCGCGGGACCCTTCGCCTGCGTGCCGCGGGACCGACCCTCGCCGCGCGAGGCGACCTACGAAGCGCCCCCCAATATCGCGCTCGTCAAGTACTGGGGGATGCGCGACCGGGCGCGCGCGATCCCCTTCAACTCCTCCCTCAGCGTGACGTTGGGCCGCTTCCGCTCGAGGACCCACGTCCGTTTCGACCCCGCCCTTTTCGAGGACAAGGTCGAACTCAACGGGGCTCCGGCCGTGGGAGGGCCTCGCGACGGCGTCGTGCGATTTCTGGACCGGGTCCGGACGGAGGCGGCTCTGGTCGACCGCGCCCGGGTGGTCTCCGACAACAACTTCCCGACGGCCAGCGGTCTCGCCTCCAGCGCGAGCGGGTTCGCCGCCCTCGCGGGAGCGGCGAGCCGCGCCGCCGGATTGCGCCTCTCGGACCGCGACCTCTCCCGGCTCGCTCGATTCGGTTCCGGCAGCGCCTCCCGGTCCGTCTTCGGCGGGTTCGTCGAATGGCGGGCCGGTCGTCGGCCGGACGGCCGCGACTGCTACGCAGTCCCGCTCTATCCGGCCGACCACTGGCCCGCGCTGGTCGATGTGGTCGTGTTCGTGGAGGGAGCTCCCGTCAAGGAAGTGCGCTCCGCAGACGCGATGCAATCCTCGGTGGCCACGAGCCCGCTCTACGCCCGACGGGTCGCCGGCGTGCCGGGTCGCCTGGCCGCGATCCGGTCCGCGATCGCGCGCCGGGACCCCAAGCACCTTTTTCCGCTCATCATGGAGGAGTGCGACAACTTCCGGGAGGTCTGCGAAACGACCCGCCCGACGCTCGACTACCTCACGACGACCTCCCGCGTCGTGCTGGGCGAGGTCCGCGCGCTCAACCGGGAGGCGGGGACCCCCGTCGCCGGATACACCCACGACGCCGGCGCCCATGTGCATGTCTTCACGCTCGCCCCCCGTGCGCGAAAGGTCCGCGCCCGGTTGTCCCGACTCCCCGGGGTCCGTTCCACTCTCTTGGTCCGACCCGGCCCCGGCGGCCATCCGATCCTCCGACCGCCGCGGTCGACCCGACGGGCGCCCCCGCCGCGCCGAGGGCGTCCCTAGGAGGCCCCGATGACCCCCCGCCGGCCGGAGCCCGCCCCCCGTACCGGTCGGGCGACCGACCGGGTGCGGGAATATCTCGAACAGCACCCGAGCGTCCGTCGGGCGCTCGCCCTCGGGCTCATCAACGACGCCGCCCTCGCGCGCCGGATCCGCTCCGAGTTCGGCGAGCAGCTCTCGTTCGAGGCGGTGGCGGTCGCACTCCGCCGCGCAGAACGGGGGATCCCGGCGAACGATCCCTCGGCGGTCGCGATCGCGCTGCTCGCGGGGGGGATCACGCTCGAACTGCGTACCGGCTACTCGATCTTGCGCGTGCCGGACGATGACCCAGTCCTCCCTACGCTCCTCGCCGGCCCGTTGGGGAGAGGCCCGCGGGGACGACCCGAACGGACGGTCCTCCATGTGGAGGAGGGAACGCCCTACATCTCGGTCGCCCTGCCTACCGAAGGGCTCGCGCGGGTCGTGCGGACCCTCCCGCGCGGGGTGCGTCGCACCGTGACGGACGGCCTCTCCCTCGTGGTGCTGGGGACCCAGGAGCCGGCGAGCGACACGCCCGGGGTCATCGCCTTCCTCTCGGACCTGCTCGGAGAGCACAACCTCGTTCCCCGCCTCCTGGCCGCCGCCGGCGACCGCGTCGAGTTCCTCGCGCCCGCCGCCGACGCCCGCCGGATCTTCGACCTCCTCCACGGGCTGCGCCGTTCCCCGCCCCCGTCCAGTTCCCTCCCACCGGCCGAGAACGATTCAAGCGCGGCCGCGCTGCCACCCCGAGGGGGAAGTCGCGTGACCGGGGAGGTCGACCCACGCACCGGCGCCGAGATCGCCCGCCAGTACGTCGCCGGGCACCCGAGCATCGCCGACTGCCTCGCGTACGGGGTCGTCAACGTGACCGCCCTCGCCCGGCGCATCGGGGACGAGGTCGGGTTCGAGCACCCGGAAGCGATCGAGGCGGCCCTCCGCCGGTGGAAGCCCGACCGCGGAGCCTCTTCGAGCGTCGAAGGACGGGTGCTGGCGGTCGTCCGGGACAGCCGTATCGAGGTGCGGACCCGGGTCGCGCTGGTGACCGCCCCTCCGAACTGGGAGCTCCTCGCGCGCCTCGTCGAGGTCGGACCCGCCCCGCCGGCGAACCGGCGCCGTCTCTTCCAGGTCCTCCAGAGCCCCACGGCGGTCACCGTCCTCTGCGAAGAGGACCTCGTGGACCCGGTGCTGCGGGCGCTCGGAAGCCGCCACACGATCGTGGCCGACCGGGGCCTCGCCGCGGTCGCCGTCCATAGCCCCGAGACGATCCTCGAGACGCCCGGGGTCCTCGCCTTCCTCTCCGGGGCGCTCTACCGCGCCGGGCTCAACTGCCTCGAGCTGATGAGCCTGCATCTCGAGTCGACGTTCGTCGTCCGCCAGACGGACGCGCTCGCCACGTTCCGGGTCCTGTCGGACCTCATCCACCCGCCCGAGGCGCCCTAGTACGGGGGCGCGGCGGGAGCCTCGGGGGGCCCGGCGAGTTCCGGCGTCGGCGGAGCGGGCGCCCCTTCGGGGGCCGCGGCGGGGGGACGGCGCCGGCCGACGAGGACGATCGCGACGAGCGCCACGGCGGCGACCCCGAGGACGACGAGGGCGGTCGTGAGCGAACCGGCGTAGCTGGTCCCCGACTGCGCCACCACGGTGACCGTCAGGGTCGCGTTCGCGATGTGGTGGTACGGGTCGATCACTTCGACCGTCACCGTGAAGGTCCCCGTGCGCTCGAATACGTGCGTCGAGGTGTTGCCGGTGGTCGTGTTGGTCGCCCCGTCGCCGAAGTTCCAGTCGTAGGTGTAGCCCGAGGTGGCCACCGGGACCTGCACGGCCGCATAGAAGAGGGCCGTTCCACCCACGAAATCGTCCGTGCTGCCGCCGAGCGACACGCTCGGGAGGATCGGAAGGAAGGTCGCCGTGAGGTTCCCGCTCCCGTTCACGAACAGGTGGCCGGCGGCGAACGAGAGGTTCCCGCTCAGGTTGAACCCGGCGAAATCGCTCGTCCCGCACGGGAGCTCGGTGAGCGTGTAGTTGCCGGCCGTCAGGTTGAACACCTCGCCCTGACCGACCGGCGCGCCGCCAAGGGCGACCGTGCCGCAGCCGTTGCCGAGGACGTTCGTCGTGATGAAGTAGGGGGTCGGGACAAAGACGGCCGTGATGGTGCTCGGACCGTCCGGCGCGATCGTGTTGTTCTCGATCGCGACGTAGGGGCTCGACTCGAACGCCTCGAGCTCGTAGTGGGCGCACGGCGCCGCGACGATCGAATAGACCCGGCCGTTGATGAGGGTCGGGGTCGTTCCCGAGGCCCACGATGCGCCGTCGAGGAGGACGGCGCCGCAGTTGGCGGGTTCGGTCTCGATGAGGATCGGGACCAGCGCCCCGAAAACGGCCGTGATCGCCCCGGAGCCGTTCAGGTAGGCCACGCCGTTGACGATGGCGATGTTCCCCGTCAGCGACCAGGCGACGTTCCCGTAGTTGGTGCACGGGACCGCCGAGACGAGCGCGTTCGTCCCCGGAGCGAGGGAGATGAACGCGCCGTTCGTGTAGGCGACGCCGCCGAGGTCGATCGCGCCGCACTTGCCGGGTTCGGTCACGAACCCGACGAAGATGCTCGGCGATCCGGGCAGGGAGACCACGAGGAGCGTGCCGGAACCGTTGACGGTCAGGAGCGAGCCCTCGAGCACCAGACCGCCCTCGGCACTGAAGCCGTCGAGGTAATGGCCGGCGCAGGTGTACGCGGTCACGGTATCGGAGGAGTGGTTGCCGACGGGGACGTACGAGCCGTTCGTGTAGTCCGTGCCGTCGAGGTCGATCCCGCCGCAGTAGCCGGGGTTCGTCTCGACGTAGATCTCCGTGAGGGCAAAGTCGTGTTCGGTCACGGTGCCGGCGCCCGTGACCGTCAGGCTGGTCCCGCTGACGCTGAGACCGCTCCCGACGGTCGTGAAGTTATCGAACCCGAAGTGTCGGCACGGCTCCGGCGTGAGGGTGTAGGTCCCCGGGTAGACGTAGACGGACTGGCCCGTGCTGTACCCCGCCCCGCCGAGCCCGATCCCGCCGCACGTCGCAGGCGTGGTCGCAAAGGTGACGTTCGACGTGACCGAGATGGGGACGAACGAGACGGCGAGCGTCCCGTTGTTGGACAGGAGGAGGGAGGAGCCGAGGACCGTGACATTCGGCCCGGGGTCCCAGCCGCCGAACGCGTAGCCCGCGCAGAGGACGCTCGGCACGAGGTTGTAGGAGATCCCGAAGAGAAGCTCCGCGACCGAATCGTTCGCGTACGGCGTCCCGTCGAGGACGACGTTCCCGCATCCGTCTGGGCGGACGGTGATGGCGAGCGCCTCGACCGGCCGCACGTACAGGAAGTTGGCGGTGAGGGTCCCGTTCCCGCCGACCGTCAGGGTCGCCGCCGCGCCTCCGGAAGGACTGACAGCGAGGGCCGGGGTGGTCAACCAGCCGGTGAATCGGTAGGGGTAGCACCCCGACTCCGAGATCGACACCGGACCCGGACCGAGCTGCAGCACCGAACCGTTGGAGTAAGGAACGCTGGCGACCTGGACCGTCCCGCATCCCGCGGGGGCGATGAGGACCGTGATGCTGAAGAGCGGCAACGGGCCCCGGAGGACGGACCGGACGGGGGTCGAATACGCGAGGCCGGCGGCGTTGGTCGCGTTGACCTGGTAGCGGAGGAGACCGTTCGCGCCCGAAGGGATCGTACCGAGGTAGGCGCTGCCGGAGGCCGTCCCGACGCCCGAGAGCACGTCGGTCGTCCACGCGCTCCCACCGAGGTCCCACGCGAGGGTGGCGGTGGCGATGGAGCCGAGGTCGGTCACGTTGAACGTCACGTTCAACGGGTCCGACGGCGCCAGGAAGCCCGCGAGGCTCGAGTCGACGACATGGGTCACCACGAGCGGGACAAGGTCCTGCACGCCGGAGGTATCGAGGTACTGCCCGTAGGCTTCGCCCCACGTCGTCGCGGATCCGGGATAGGTCGTGCCGAAGTCGAGACCGGCCGCGGTGAGGGAGAAGTACGGGTAGAACCCGTCGCCTCCGCCGGTCGTGAACTCCTGGCAACCGGCGAGAGGCACACCGCCCGGCGGGTTGGTGTCGCACACCCCCGAGGCCGATTCGGGCTGGAAGTACCGGTAGTCTCCCGTGTAGTTCTGGGTCGTGGTGTTCCAGTACTCCGGGATCCCCCAGGCGGCGGGAGGCAGGGTCGGATAGGCGGTCCCGTTGTACGAATCGCATTGGGAGAAGACCGCGGTGAACCAGGGGCAGACGTCGATGCCGACCCCGAGACCGTAGGAGAGGCCCCAGTCGAGGAAGCAGTTGACCGCGCAGGCGGCGGTGTACGCCGGTTGGAACCCGTACGTACCGGTCGTGGACGCGTTCAGGGTCACGTTCGTCGGGGTAAGCCCGGTGCCGTTCAGGGAGACCTGCATTCCGCCCGGCGCTCCCTTCGTGCCGTTGAAGCTGACCGCGAGCGACTGGCCGGCGGCGAGACCCGAGTAGAGGGGGATCGTTTGATTCTGGGCCAAGTCGTTGATCTCGCAGTAGTAGGACTGGTTCCAGGAGAGGTTCTCGGCGGTGTCGGCGCAGAGCCCGTGCTTGAAGTGGGAGGAGTTCACGAACGAGAGGACGGTGAGGTTGAGCCCCCAGACGAGTTCGTTGAGGGCGTTGGTCGAAGGCGTCGCGAGGACCTCGAGGTAGGACTGGTTGTAGGTCGAGTTCGGGTCCCCCGACACGACCATCCCGACATAGAGGCCCTCCTCCACGTACTGTTGGCCCGCACTCCCCTGGGCCGGGAGCGTCCAGGGGATCGACCAGTGTTCGGCGGACCCGTTCGAACCGGAGGCGAACGACGCGTGGATCTCATCCACCGCGATGAGGGGGCACGGACCCTGGAGGTTGGGGTTCGGGTCGAGGGGCCAGACGTTCCCCGGAAGTTGACCGTAGCCGGGGTACCCGAGGGGACACTTGAGGGGAGGAGGAGGAGCCGTTCCCGGAACGACGGGGGTGGCGGAGGTTCCCGCGGCTACGGAGGAGAGCGGGGCGGAGCTCGACGCGCTCGGCAACGCGGTCACCGACGGGATGGTCCCGAGGAACGCGAGCGCGACGACGAGCGCCACACTCACGGTCAACCGCCACGCCGCCATCGTCCGTCCTCTACCGGTCGTCCTCGTCCGCGACCGGTTCCACCACGCGCACCCGGCTGGTCGGGGGCGGTCGAAAGACCTCGACGCCGGCCATCTGGTCGATCGGGGTCGATTGCTGGGCCACGCGGCCGCGCCACGCGAGCGTGACGCCGACGATGAACAGGACGGCCCCGCCTGCGGCGGAGACCAGGTTGAGCCCACCGGCCCCGTCGGGGATCCCCCGCCAGGCCGGTAGCCAAACCCCGAGGGCGAGGAGGATGACGCCGATCACCGCCACGCCGACCCAGGTCGAGGGAGGGACCCGGGAGGTCCCCCCGCTCGGCGGCCGGTCCTCGGCGGTGAACGGCGTCTCCCCGTCGGCATCCATCGTCCTACCCGCGCGTACCGTAGGTGCGGATGAACTCCTGGGCCCACGTCAACGTTTCCGCCGTGATCGAGCTCTTGGCGCGGCCGAGTGCCTCGAGCAGGTCCTGCATGCGGACCCCCTTCACGTCCACCGCCTGGAGGGCAGCGGCCGCGGAGCCGGGCGCCGCGTGGATCATGTCGGGCGCCTCGATGTGCAGCTGCGAGCGGAGCGCGATCAGTTTCGCCTCGTCCACCAGGCTCGCGATGTCGGCGCCCGAGAACCCTCCGCTCCGTTCGGCCAAGAGGTCGAAATCGATCGGTCCCTCGACCGGAGCCCCTTTCATGTGGATCCTAAAGATGTCGCGTCGGGCCGTCAGGTCCGGGGGCGGCACGTAGAAGATCTTGTCGAACCGGCCCGGTCGGAGTAGGGCGGGGTCGAGCGTCTGGGGTCGGTTGGTGGTCGCGATGATGATGACCTTGTCCTTCGGGCGGAGACCGTCCATCTCCGTCAGGAACTGGCTCACCGCACGGGAGACCTCGGGCGTCCGCATCGAGTCCTTGGACGCGAGCGCGTCGATCTCGTCGAAGAAGATGATCGACGGCGCGTTCTCCCGGGCCC